>JBGVRS010000074.1:0-3822 GCA_045128635.1 Lachnospiraceae bacterium | reverse complement strand
CGTAACCCCTTCTAGGGGTGGCGAAGGCGGCAAAGGCGATAGGCTTGAACGAAGTGAAAGCCAGCGTCTTTAGGCGCTGGCCGGTAACAAAGGCTTATAGCCGCAGAGCAAACCACCCGTTAGACGGGTGGTGCTGATTGTAAATAAAGTTATTGTAAGTTAAGTGAAAATCCGGCTTCTCGGGAAGCGGCTCTAAACACACGAACAATTCGTTGGAAAATAGCCCCCTCCTCTTTTGGAGAAGTAATTGTAATTTCCACATCTTCCAAATCTGTCAGGCAGTCATGCAATGCATCCAGATTTTTCCCGTAATATTCCGGAAACTCCAGAATTTCCATTAAATAATCATGAACTTTTGCAGCATCTGCCAGAATATTTCCATCTAAAGTAATTCGCTTCATGTCTATTCCTCCCCATAAAGAAGTTCGAAGGTTTCATAATGGTCTTCGGTATAATAGATGAGGCCGTCATTAGAGAAGACAATTCGTTTTCCGTTGCGGTATGTTCCGTCAAAGTCAATGTCACATTCGTAATAGTCTCGGTCTTTTGCTTCGGGAAGATTACCTTCATAATTACCAAAGTAATCACCGCCAATACTCATGCCTGGAGCGACTTCATCAAGATTTCCCTCACTACTAATCCATCCAAGTTTTTTTGCTTCTTTCTTGGTAATAAAGTTAGAAGGCAGATGTCCGTATTCATGCAGATATGCAGCAACATCTTCTTTCGATGTGTAGATACCATCTTCCTCTAACTGAGTTTCTAAAACTGCAGTTAATACATCTGCAGCAAGTTCTATATCCTCCTGAGCGCAACCAACAAAAAGTGTTAGCGAAAACACAGAAAGTAAAAGGAAACTAAGCAGCTTTTGCAAATGTTTCTTAAGTTTCATAGCATCTTTCCTTTCAATATTGAATTTGATATAATAAATCTATATGAATATTGTACTACGGAGGAGTAAATATGAAAAGCAATTTAACAAGAGAAGAAGCATACGCACTGCTTCATAAATATAACAAAGAAGCATTCCACATCCAGCATGCTCTGACAGTAGAAGGTGTAATGAAATGGTTTGCCAATGATTTAGGATACAGGGAAGACGAAGAATACTGGGCAATCACTGGACTTCTTCACGACATCGATTTTGAACTTTATCCGGAAGAACATTGTAAAAAGGCACCGGAATTGCTGAAAGATGGCGGTGTGGCAGATGATATGATCTATTCTATCTGTTCCCATGGATATGAAATCTGCTGCGATGTGGAACCAAAGCATGAAATGGAAAAAGTACTTTTTGCGGCAGATGAATTAACAGGGCTTATCTGGTCAGCGGCGCTTATGAGACCATCAAAAAGTGTGATGGATATGGAATTAAAAAGTTTAAAGAAAAAATTCAAAGACAAACGTTTCGCCGCAGGCTGCTCTCGTGATGTGATCAAAGTGGGTGCAGAACGTCTTGGATGGGAATTGGATGTTTTAATGGAAAAAACAATTGAAGCAATGCGTTCCTGCGAAGCGGACATTGCTGCATTTATGGAAAACTACGAGGCATAAGATGAAAAATTATCAGATTACAAGCTGGGTACATCATTTTTTAGAAGACCATGTGCAGCCGGGAGATATCTGTATTGATGCCACTATGGGAAATGGAAATGACACTGCATTGCTTAGCAAACTGGCCGGAGAAAAAGGCAGAGTTGTTGCCTTTGATATCCAGCAAATGGCACTGGATAACACAACAAAAAAACTTTTGGAAGAAGAATGTCCGAAAAACTATGAACTTCATCTGAAATCTCACGAAGTCATGGCACAATATGCAGAAGATAATACGGTGTCTTGCATTACCTTTAACTTAGGTTATTTACCAGGTGGAGACCATGCAAAAGCTACCAAAGGAGAAAGCAGCATTCGTGCCATCGAAACGGGACTGAATCTTCTGAAGAAAAAAGGTTTGATGACTGTTTGCATCTACAGTGGCGGTGACAGTGGTTTTGATGAAAAAGATGCAGTTCTTTCCTATATAAAGGCGCTGGATGCAAAAAAATATTTAGTAATCGTTTCGGAATATGCCAATAGACCGAACAATCCGCCGATTCCGGTATTGATCGTAAAATTATAGAGTTATCTGAATAAGGAGGTTTCTTATGGCAAAATATATTATGGCGTTAGATGCTGGAACAACCAGCAATCGTTGTATTCTCTTTAACGAAAAAGGAGAAATGTGCAGCGTGGCGCAGAGAGAATTTACACAGTATTTCCCACAGCCAGGCTGGGTAGAACATGATGCGGATGAAATCTGGGCAAGTATGCTGGGAGTTGCAGTTGAATCCATGAATAAGATTGGGGCGACGGCAGAAGATATTGCAGCCATCGGTATCACAAACCAGCGTGAAACAGCAGTTGTTTGGGATAAAAATACAGGCATTCCTGTATATCATGCCATTGTATGGCAGTGCCGTAGAACTTCCGAATATTGTGACACTTTAAAAGCAAAAGGATTGACTGATAAATTCCGTGAAAAGACAGGTCTTGTGATTGATGCTTATTTTTCCGGTACAAAGATCAAATGGATTTTAGACAATGTAGAAGGAGCGAGAGAAAAGGCGGAAGCAGGAGACTTGCTTTTTGGTACGGTAGAAACATGGCTTATCTGGAAGCTAACCAAAGGAGCAGTTCATGTAACTGATTATTCCAATGCATCCAGAACCATGCTTTTTAATATCAATACATTAGAATGGGATGAAGAAATTCTCGCAGAATTAAATATTCCAAAATGTATGCTTCCGGAAGCAAAACCTTCCAGCTGCGTTTATGGCAATGCAGACTCCTCATTCCTTGGCGGTCCAATTCCAATCGCCGGAGCGGCAGGGGATCAGCAGGCAGCGCTTTTTGGTCAGACTTGTTTTGAACCGGGGGAAGCGAAAAATACTTACGGTACAGGATGTTTCCTCTTAATGAACACAGGAGAAAAACCGGTATTTTCCAATAACGGACTTGTAACAACCATTGCATGGGGACTGGACGGAAAAGTAAACTATGCACTGGAAGGTTCCATTTTCGTAGCAGGAGCATCTATCCAGTGGCTGCGAGATGAAATGCGTCTCATTGATTCTGCAGCAGATTCTGAATATATGGCGAAAAAGGTAAAAGATACCAATGGATGTTACGTAGTACCTGCATTTACAGGACTTGGAGCTCCACACTGGGATCAGTATGCCAGAGGAACCATCGTGGGAATCACTCGTGGGGTAAATAAATATCATATTATCAGAGCAACTTTAGAATCCATTGCATATCAGGTAAATGATGTGCTTGCTGCTATGAGAGCAGATTCGGGAATTGAACTTGCTGCTTTAAAAGTTGACGGCGGGGCAAGCGCTAATGATTTCCTTATGCAGACACAGGCGGATATCATTGATGCTCCGGTAAACAGACCGGTTTGTGTAGAGACTACGGCTATGGGAGCTGCTTATCTTGCAGGTCTCGCTGTTGGATACTGGAAGAGTAAAGAAGATGTCATCAAGAACTGGGCAATTGACGCCACATTTGAACCGGAAATCGCAGAAGAGGACAGATGTAAACGCATCAAAGGATGGAACAAGGCTGTTAGATATGCTTACGGCTGGGCGAAGGAAGAATAAAATAGCAAAACGTGCAAAGTGCCACATTGCAGTGGCACTTTTTTTGCTTTATAGGAAAGTTCGCAAAATCTAAAAGATAGTGTATAATGAGTAAGAAATAAAAAATGACATGACAAAAGAGCGAAGGTGCTACTTCGCCATGACGTTGTATATGATGTTTTTTGTTTCGGTTCAGGTGGCT
>JBGVRS010000073.1:0-31575 GCA_045128635.1 Lachnospiraceae bacterium | reverse complement strand
ACTTTTTCTTACCAAATTTCATAAATAATGCTCTGAATACACCTGCAATGGCAATAAAGATAATTACACAACCCATGATGATATCAATAACTTCTTCCGGAGCCCCAACCATAGTAAGTTTTGCTCCGCCATATTTCATGGCACCATAGAAGATACCTGCTAAAATACATCCTAAAGGATTGGATCCTGCGATGAGGGCAACAGTAATACCCTGGAAACCATATCCTTCCTGTCCTGCGAACTGACTGATACGTCCCGACATACCAAGAACCTGAACCGCACCGCCGATACCTGCCAGGGCACCGGAAATACCAAGGGCTGTCAAGATAGATTTATTCGCATTGATGCCGCCGAATGTAGCTGCATCTTTGTTAAAGCCTACTGCTTTTAATTTATAACCTAAAGTTGTTTTTTCAATAATGATCCACATTGCAACTGCTGCCACAACTGCTAAAATGAATCCCCAGTTTGCACCTGTACAATCAAGAGCTTTTAAAATTCCTTCCGGGAATAAAAGTCTTGCTGAATCAAGTACATTCTTTGTAGCTTCCCCGCTGCCCTCTTTGTGAAGCGCTACTGTGTTTACAAGGAAGTTTGATAAGTAGAATGCGATCCAGTTAAACATGATGAAGGAAAGTACTTCATGAATACCGCGTTTTACTTTTAAAAGACCTACCAGATATGACCAGATGCATCCAGCCACTGCAGCTACGATCACACACACAATTGCGTGAAGCACTGGTGGTAATTTTACTAAGATTCCGCATGCGCAGGCTGCCATAGCACCTACAACAAACTGTCCTTCTGCACCGATATTAAATACACCTGTACGTAAAGAGAAGGCAACGCTAAGCCCTGTAAAGATCAGTGGAGCAGCGTAAACCAATGTCCAGATCATGAATTTTGGTTTTCCAAATACACCACTGAAAAGTTTTCCATATGCTTCCGCAGGACTGATTCCTGCTGCTGCAAGGAAAATTGCCCCAATGACAAAACCAATGATAATGGCAATGACTGTATACAGCACGTTAGATTCTAATAAACTTTTTCTCTTTTTCATGCTTGTTTTCCTCCTGCCATTAAGTATCCTAATTCTTTTTCATCTGCGTCTTTACCAGCCACACTACCTGTAATCTGACCATCAAAGATAACTTCAATACGGTCAGATAAGCTCATAATTTCGTCAAGCTCAAAGGATACAAGGAGTACCGCACGATTTTTATTACGCTGTTCTACCAGATATTTGTGTACGAATTCAATCGCACCAACGTCCAGACCTCGAGTAGGGTTTACTGCGATAAGTAAGTCTTTATCATTGGTTACTTCTCTGGCAATGATAACTTTCTGCTGGTTACCACCTGATAATGTACCGGATGGTGAACCTTCTGTACCTCTCGGGCGAACATCGAATTTTTCCATTAATGCTGTCGTATGTTCACGAATAGCTTTTCTGTCAAGGAAACCTTTTTTCGCAAAAGGAGCTTCTTCGAAGTGCTGTAAGATCATATTATCTTCATTCGAGAAATCCAACACAAGACCATGTTTCTGACGGTCAGCAGGAATACTGGAAATACCTGCATCAAAAGTTTCCTTTGGTGTCGCATTAAATACATCTTTTCCAAGAATCTTCACTTCACCGGAGTCAGCTTTACGAAGACCTGTTAAGATTTCTACAAGCTCTGTCTGACCATTGCCGTCAACACCGGCAAGACCAACAATCTCACCTCTGCGTACAGAAATGTTCAGACCATTTAATATTTCTACACCACGGTAGTCTTTTGCATGGATATTTTTTACATCCAATACAACTTCTCCCGCTTCCTGTTCTTTTTTATCTACTTTAAAGTTTACATCACGACCTACCATCATGGCTGCCAGGTCATTTTCGTTTACATCCGCCACTTTTACTGTACCAATATATTTACCCTGGCGGATAATTGTACACTGGTCAGAAGAAGCTGTAATTTCCTTTAATTTATGAGTAATAAGAATAATACTCTTTCCATCTGCTGTCAGGTTCTGAATGATTTCCATCAAGCCTTCGATTTCCTGTGGAGTTAAAGATGCAGTTGGTTCGTCAAGAATCAGCACATCCGCACCTCTGTATAAAACCTTTAAGATTTCTACACGCTGCTGCATACCTACGGAGATATCTTCAATCTTAGCGTCCGGATCAATTTTCATGTTGTAGCGTTCAGACAATTCCAGAACTTTTTCTCTGGCTGTCTTTTTGTCTACTGTCAGTCCCTTTGTCGGTTCCACACCCAAAATAATATTATCGGTTACTGTAAATGGCTGAATCAGCATGAAATGCTGATGAACCATACCGATTCCCATATCGATGGCATCTTTCGGGCTGTGGAAAGTAACTTCCTTTCCATTTAATTCAATGTGTCCGCTTGTTGGCTTGTACAAACCGCAAAGTACGTTCATCAGTGTACTTTTACCTGCACCATTTTCCCCTAAAATGGCATGTACTTCACCTTTGTGTACGGTCAGGTTAATGTGATCATTCGCAGTAAAATCGCCGAATTTTTTCACGATGTCTTTCATGGCGATTACAACTGTGCTCTCGTCCATATGACTCACTCTTCCCATTTGACCTTCCTCCTTCGCTAAATGATTACAATATCTTTAAACCCATAAGTCTTTAGAATGTCGGCAAGCTCTTCTAAATAAGCCTGACCCGGCACCTGATAATGTGCGTACTCTTCCCTTACTCCCATAGGTCTATAAGCAATTAATTTGATTCGAAACTCTTTCGTTTCAAGATAAGGTGCCAAAAATTCTCCCATCTGTCTAATACTTTCCTTTGTATCATACAAATCAGGAACAATGACTGCCCTCACTTCATATAATTTCTTATTTTCTGCAAGATAAACCGCATTTTTTAAAACAGTTTCATTTTTTTCATCGGTAATCCTGATATGGTCTTCGTTTTTAAATGCTTTGATATCCAGCATCACACCATCTGTCACTTCCAAAAGTTCCGGATATTCCCAAAAAGGAATGGTTCCGTTGCTGTCAATCATGGTGTTTAACCCGTCCTCTTTTGCAAGTTTAAAAAGTTCTTTTAAAAAGTCCGGTCTTAGCATACATTCCCCGCCGGATACTGTCAATCCGCGAATAAATGGAATCTGCTTTTTTACTTTTTTGTAAGTTTCTTCCGGTGTCATTACTGCAGTTCTTGGTGAACTGTCATGTGGGCAAACATGAATACAGGTATCACACTGAACACATTTCTCCGGGTGATAAATGATTCTCCCATTCGCTGACTTTTCCAAGGCATTTTCAGGACATTTTTCCACGCAAAGTCCGCAGCTTACGCAAAGTGCTCTCGTCTCCGGATTATGACAATATCTGCAATTAATATTACAACCCTGTAAAAAAACTGCCGTACGATTCCCCGGTCCATCCACACTGCTAAATGGAATGATTTTATTGACAACTGCCTGCATTAGCGTACCTTTCTGTCAGGAATATGCCCATTCTCAAAAGCACCTTTTGCCAACATGGTTGTATCCTGTAATACAGCATTTCCGGCTTTTAATTTTTCAATTTCGGAACGTTTTGCAAGATATCCTGTTACGCGAACAACATCGCTGTCACTGGAATAGAAGGATAAATATCTTAAATCTTTTGCAAAAGAACCTTTCACAATATCCAGCACATATTCCGGATTGCGGTGCACTGTCAAATCAATTGGGAAAATATCCCCTGTTCCTGACGGGAAATATTTGTGGAAACGACTAAGTACCAGCAAGTGATCAATCAGTTCTTCCGGTTCTTCTCCGATTGGAATACGTGTACCAGGAGTTACCCCGATGTCTTCCGCAATACCTACCTGTGCATGAAGCAGGAAATGATTATCTGTTACCTCACAGTATATGTTTTTATGGTTTCTATTAAATTCATCAATCATATCCATGATTTCCACACCAAGGTCGTTGGCGTATTCATCATGGCCGAATCTTCCGGTTTTTCCTTCTTTTTCTAAAAGAATGTTTACTGCGTCCGCAAGACCTACCAGACCATACATAGCTGTAAATCTGTCTCTGTGGATAAATCCTTCTTTTGCAAGGAAATTACTTGTAAAGAAACCGCTTTCTTCTACTTCAAAACGGATTCTCTCATCCATATATCTCGCCATAATATCCATTACATATGGCAACTGATTTTCTTTGAAATCTTTGATATTTTCTGCACGTTTTGCGATGTTGCCAAGAATGAGACGGGATAATGTATAAGAACCGCCGCCTACACGAAGTCCGTTGTAGCAGCTGGCAATGACATAATCCTCTGTCAGTTCTTTTTTGAACATCTTGTGGTTTGCAAAGCTTGGTTTTGCGCTATGAAGCGCACATTCTACCGCTGCAATTCCGAATGCATCTTCTGTCAAACCTTCTTCATATTTCATAGTCAGGTTTGGAACCGCCTGTTCTAATTCTTTTTCAGCTTCCAGAATCATATAGCCTGCTTTTGTAGCTTTTGGTCCGATGTCCGCATGAGAAAATGAATCAAGAATGGTTCTGTCAATGTGAATTAAGAACATCTTGATCAGTTTCTTTGCATGTTCTTCTGGCACTGTATCAATAAACGGGTCCAGCAATTCATCTAACTGTCCTAAATATACCGGGAAGTTTGTGATACTTGGTACATGTTTGTAGAAGATTAAAAGGCTGTTTACTGCCTCATAAAGATCTGTTGGAGGCGGAAGCTGCAAAAATTTGCTTCCTTCTTTCATGAATTTCGCATAATCCGGGATAATGTATCGTGGACGCATTGGTGCATGACCTTCGTTCAAGTCACAGATACATTTGCGGTCGATTGGAACATTCAAAAGCTCATCAAGTCCTTCCGGAAGGTCCAACACTTCCAGCAGGGAGTCTGCAAGTCCTGATGTAGCGCATACTTTCTGTTCATGAGTCATTGTTGGGTTTTTGATTGTCTCAAGGATAGCCTCTCTCGTTTTATTTACGCGTTCCATGGAAATGTCTCTCATAATGTTTCCTCCTTTATAAAATTTCCGCCGCCCCGCAAGCGGGGCAGCGGTTATTTTTGCTTTTTACAGTAAGCTAATTAAAAATTAGTCTAATGTGTAAACATCACCGTAAGCAGCGTCAAATTCTTCTGCTGTTGCAGGAACTGTGATTTCGCCAGCTTCAAGTTTTGCTTTTACATCTTCAACAGCTGTGATAACTTCTTCTGTTAATAAATCCTGTGTAGGAGCAATATCAACACCACCGTTGTGGATATCGAATGAAGATAAACCACCAGCATATGTGCCGTTTACTAAAGCTTCAACTGTAGCGTATACAGCATTGTCAACACGTTTCATAGCAGATGTGATAACTGTTTCTGGAGCAAGGTAGCTCTGGTCAGAGTCAACACCGATTGCCATGATGCCTTTTGCCTGACATTCAGAGATAACACCTGTACCTGTTGCACCTGCAGCATGGAATACGATGTCAGCTCCGTTTGTTACGAAGTTTGTTGTAAGGGAAGATCCTGTAGCTGGATCACCAAAGTTGTTAGCGTTAGCCATCTGAAGTGTGATATCTGGGTTTGCATCAAGTGCACCTGCAAAGTATCCGTAACCGAATGGATGCATTGCATCACCAGCCATACCAAGTACGAAACCGATGTTGTCTTTTTCTGTCATCATACCTGCAACGTAACCTACAAGGTAAGTAGCCTGCTCAACTTTGAATGTTAAGCAAGCAACGTTGTCAAGATCTGCACATGTTGCATCATCGATGATAGCGAATTTTACATCTGGGTTTGCTTCAGCTGCTGCTCTTGTAGCATCTGCTAATAAGAAACCAACGCTGATGATCAGGTCAAATTCTTCGTCGATAAATGTTTCAATGTTTGGAGCATAGTCAGCATCTGTTGCTGATGATAAATACTGAACTTCTACACCGAAGTCTTCTGCTGCTCTCTGTAATCCTTCCCATGCTGACTGGTTGAAGGACTGGTCTTCTACACCACCCAAGTCTGTTACAAGACCTACTTTAAGGTCTGCAGCTGCTGGAGCTGCTTCTTCAGCTGCTTCGCCAGCTTCTTCTGTTGCTGGAGCTTCTGCTGCTGGTTCTTCTTTGCCGCCACATGCTACTAAAGAAAGTACCATAGTTGCTGCCATAAGAACTGCTAAAAGTTTCTTTTTCATATTGTTTCTCCTTTGGAAAAATTATTATATATTAAAGCGGACATTGGCCCGGTTTAATCCAAGTTATTTTCCTGATCCTCTTTGATCAGCTTACGAATGGCTTCAATTGCCACCTGAATTGCCATATCAGTATCGTGAACTACCGGATTGTACAATCCTTCTTTTTCTCTTTCCTGATTTGCCATCACTAAAAATACGCTTCCTGCACGAACTCCCAGATTGCTTGCCACGATAAAGAGTGCTGCGGATTCCATTTCAGATGCAAGGCATCCCAGACGCTTCCATGCTTCCCATTTGGCAATCAGTTCATAGCTTACTGCCTTTGTTTCCGGTTCATGCTGTCCATAAAATGCATCCTTGCACTGTACAACACCCACGTGATAATCCTGTTTTTTATCCTTTGCAGCCGCTACCAGTGCATTGGTAATGTCAAGATTTGCCACTGCCGGAAATTCAATCGGTGCATATTCCTTGCTTGTGCCTTCCATACGGATTGCCCCTGTTGCAATGACCACATCCCCGCTTTTTACATCCAGCTGCATACCGCCGCAGGTACCCACACGGATAAATGTATCCGCACCGCAGTTATAAAGCTCTTCCATTGCAATTGACGCAGATGGTCCTCCAATTCCGGTAGAGGTTACACTCACCTTCACTCCGTCTAAATATCCTGTATAAGTCACATATTCACGGCTGTCAGCCACCAGCTGCGGATCATCAAAATATTTTGCAATTTTTGCACAGCGTTTTGGATCGCCCGGAAGGATGACATATTTGCCAACCTCACCTTTTCCCACCTGAATATGATACTGTTTGCTTTCGTTTTCAGAATAGTTCTTCATGGGCATAGTCTCCTATTTTTAATGCTACTTTATTATACATTTTGTCACATTTACTGTCAATCTAAACGAAGAAAAGCCCTCGAAAATTCGAGGGCTTTTTCTTACTATTTTTTTCTAAATCGAATGGTGACCTTAAATAAATCTCCATCAATACTAATATCAAACTGTCCGTTCTGCAGTTCTGTAAAGCTCTTTGCGATTGCAAGTCCCAGACCGCTGCCTTCGGAATTTCTGGAGCTGTCGCCTCTGACGAATCGTTCTGTCAAATGTTCTGCATCAAAATTCAGTTCCTGTGCGGACATGTTCTTAAAGGTAATTACAACATCTGAATCTCTGTTAACAATGTCCACATAAACTCTCGTAAATGGCATAGCATATTTAATTGCATTATTTAACAGATTTTCAAATATACGGTAGGTTCTCTGTCCATCAAGACTTAAAACCATTTTTTCTTCCGGCAGATTCCATCGAAAATCCAAATTGCTCTGTTCAATCTTATCGGACATTTCCACACGAACTTCCTTCATCAGTTTTACTACGTCCACATCCATGAAGTTCATCTGCACATTCCCTGAATTGGCTTTGCTTACTTCAAAAAGGTCTTCTATGAGTACCTTTAATCGCTGGGATTTTAAATCCAGTGTTTCGACATAGGACTTTCGTTCTTCTTCTGTAAGATCTGGATTTTTTAAAAGATCTACATAAGTGATTATAGCTGTCAGCGGAGTTTTTAAGTCATGGGACACATTGGTAATGAGTTCATATTTCATTTGCTGACTCTTATTTGAAATACTCTGATACTGTCCTTGTAACTTTTGCCCATATTTTTTCAGCAAAATGTACAATACTATCGAATAAACAATGACTCCGAAGATACCTACAAACCACATACAGCAAATCACTGATACAATCACAGCATTTGCAAGAACAATTTTTATAATGCTCTTATGTAAGTCTTCATTAATGTCGATATCTGTCACATAACGATAAAGTTTCTTACATTTTTTCCAAATCCAGCGGACAAATAGGATTACAAGCAATCTGTTCTTGATATAATAAACCGGTCCGCAGAAAAACTGACGAAGCTGTGCCACGCAAATATATTCCATAAAAAAGGCTGCGGCCCAACCGAGGAAGTTGACTGCAAGCATGATGTAATAACACTGGCTGACACTGAACTCATATCCTAACAGAGCAATTTCATTGTTACGGGTTATGATAAAGTCTTGTAGCTCCGTCATAGTGGTAACACTCATCAAAATGCACATACCATACGCAAGTCCAATTCCTGCCATTGCAATACACAGCATAATTTCCGTTGGAATACTGAAAATCTTCTCCCATCCTGTTTCCAGCTTTTTAAAGAACGGTAAGATGATCGCTGCAAGGAATACGAAAACTGCCAGCGCAAGCACGATCCAGTATGCACCTGTTGCAAAATAAAGTTCATATGGCGCATAATATGGTTCCACCGTATAGTACAGATCAACCGGCGGTTCTTCATAGGTTTCGTCTCTTACAAATCGTTCATTCCCTGCATAAATCAAATAGATTGCCTGGAAGTTCTTCGGGCAGACCTGCATTGCCATGTTTACATTTTCTTCATTGTTTTCCAGATTATTCTGCACATAATAAAATGCATTGTTTTCATATTGTTCGATGGATTCTTTTGCCCTCTGATAGAGTTCATTATCATATACGACATTGTCCTCCACATCAATCCTGATATTTTTCAATTTCCCATAGCTGTCATAGTTTAATACCAGATAGCCCAGATAACCCGATTGTTTCAACTGTGTTGCACGTGGTTCTTCCAATTCCTGCCCTGCAAAAAGTTTTTCCAATTCTTCTTTCATGAATACCGGATTTTCTGCCATTTCAAATACTTTCGCTGGCTCATCATCCGAAGCTCTATGGGTATATTTTGCATAATATGGTGTATTTGCAGTTAATTCATAGAAATCATTAATCCATCCATGCACATCCAAAACTTCTATATAACTTTCTGCATCGGTTGCATCCTGCAAAAGCATAGCATACTGATAATAGCTTGCTTCTATCGCATAATTTACAAACTCATCCTGCAGATAAAACCTTTCTTCTACCGGAGCATCCATTGGCTCTGCTGCTACAAGTTCTGTCGTTTCTTCCGTCACAGGTGTTTCTGACAGTTTTATATTTTCTTCCCGTTCTTTTTCATATTCTGCCTTGCGTTCTTCCCACTCAGTCAGCCGCTGCTCCTTTTTGTCCAGCATAGCTCTTTCCATCTGCGGGTACAGGCAGGTCAGCACCAGTGCCGGAATGAGCACCACAAGTGCAATAATTAGATTTTTCAGTTTATGAGATTTTTTCAATTTTGTATCCAACGCCCCACACCACCTTTAAATATTTTGGTTCCTTCGGATTATATTCTATTTTTTCCCGAATTTTTCTTACATGAACCATGACAGTGTCCGTATTGATGGCACGTTCATTCCAGACTCTTTCATAAATCTCCTCTGCTGAAAACACGCGCCCCGGGCTCCTCATTAAAAGTGCTAAGATTTTAAATTCCATTGGAGTCATTTTCACCGGTTCATCATCCACCAGTACCTCTTTGGTATCCTCATTCAACTCAATACCTCCGATGCGGTACACATTTTCCGGTGTTTCATTTCCCTGCCCTGTCACTTCCAGAAAACGTTTATAACGTCTTAAATGAGAATTCACTCTTGCCAGCAGCTCCAGTGGCTGGAATGGTTTGGTCACATAATCATCTGCTCCCATATTCAGTCCCATGATCTTATCCACTTCTTCTGATTTTGCAGAAAGCATAATGACTGGAAAATCATATTCCTTTCGAAGGCGCATCACCATATGGATTCCGTCCATCCTTGGCATCATGACGTCAATAATTGCCAAGTGAACCTCTTTTTCCTTTAACTTTTCCAAGCCTTCGATACCATCAGCCGCCTTAGACACCTCATATCCCTGACTTTTTAAATAAATCTCAATCCCGTCACGAATCTGTTCATCGTCCTCCACGACCAATACATGATATGTTTCCTTCATTTTTCTCTCCTCCTGCACCTATGCTTCATGTATGAGTATATCATAAATGGTAAATCAAAAAAGAATCTTCAGAAAATTCTAAACATTTTCTAAAGATTCTTAATTTCATTAACCGGCATACGGCAGCTCTACGAAACAATCGTATTCATTCATACCGTTAATTGTTACATTATAATAATCTGTTTCATTACGTTCAACATTCAGAACACCGGTCTGTCCTGTTTCCTGAATAGTAAATTTCACATAGGTTTCCCCATCTGTTGCATTTAACACAATATGACTTCCGGCCGGAAGTGTGCTTTCTGCAGCCTCCAATATCACCGGCAAATCCACTGTCGTTGTTAATGCATAGGTATTCTTATGAAGCAGGTATTCTGTATCATCTGTCACAAAATCACCATTGTCATCAAAATGATATGTTTTAACTCCGCCGTAGGTTCCCAATAAGTACACCCAGGATTCCATCACTACTTTTTCTGAATTCACATTTCCCTGGTCGATTGCCGCTCCCAGCTGTGTGACTTCTTCAATCACACCTTCTGTCAGGCGATATACATAGGTCACATAATCATCAGATGCCATATCTGCTTCAATCAGGCAGTAAACTTCATCTCCTCTTTGAATCAGATAAGAATCTTCAATGACCATATAATCATCTAAAATTTTCTCATTTTCCCCAAACCACAAAGAACAGCTTGTATTCTCTTCTGTGGATTCATACTGAAGCATCATCGGAACTTCTTCGTAACTTCCGGAAAGTTTTAAAAACAGTTCCTGATTTACGGCAAAAGATGCAATTCCATCGCCATTTCCCGGCAAATACGCTTCTTTAATATATGGAGCAAATTCTGCATATGACAAATGTATTTCCGGAGTCCCCATGACATACGGACCTACCATATATTCTTGCAGAACGATAACGATGGAAGTAGCATCCAGATACCAATCCGGTTCTGCATCTTCCGCCCACAGTCCCTCAACAGTGGTTACATAATCATCAAACAGATCTTCTCCATAATTTTCATTTAATTGATATGACATATAGGAAATCGCATCCTGAGAAAAATTTTCCCAGTCAGAAATGATGTCTCGCAAAGAAAGTTTTTTTCCGTTTTCAGAATCAAACACAACACCATATCTATAAAATGAGCCATGGGCTCCGCCTATGTATTGGTACGTATCATCTCTTAAACTAAGTACTTTTTCGTCTGCTCTTGACGCTGAAAGTGTGTGATACAAACTATAACCGTCAAATGCTTCATTTCCTTCTGCTTCCATTACAGCAACTTCTTCAAATGTGGAATATAAGCTTCGAAGTCCCTCACTACGTTCCATAGACCATTTTTCCACGTTGCGTTTCAGACTCGCATATTCATCCCCTTCAACCTCTGCATCACAGTACTGAAGATGCAAATATGCCTGTTCTCCACCTTCAAAATAATAGGTTTTATGATTTGTCGCAATGTTTACACTCAAAGGAAGGAGTTCTTCTTCCGGCTCTTCAATTTCCACCTCCGGAACAACCGTTTCCACTACTTCCTCTTCCGGTGTGACCGGTGCGATATTTTCCTCTTTTGTATCTCCTGAACAGCCGCTCAAGATTAGCATTGTTGCCAAACCAAGTGCCGTCAGCTGTCTCAATCTTTTTTTCATAATCATCCTCTTAAATAGACTCACAAGTTTTTTCAATTTCCAAGCTATCATAACATGTTTTTGCAGAAAATATGTGAAAGAATTGCTCAAAATTTCTTAATATTTCTTTAAGTTTTCTTCTTCCCATAAAAAGAGGATCTTCGTTCTCTGAAAATCCCCTAAAATAACTATTCCTCAACTGTTTTCATATAATTTAAAATATAGGTACTTACATCCCTTTTTTCCATCCCAAGAACAAAAGCAAGCTCCTCATAAAGCTTATCCTCTGCCTGACGGAAATATTTTTCATCTACTACCGTGACTTTTTTACCACTTTCAATACGCTGCTGTTTTCTCTGATACAATGTCTTAATAATCTTTATCAATTCTTCGCAGTCGCAGGTATGCAAAGCTTCCTTAAACTGTACTTCTCTTGCCTTCTCATTTAAAATCCACACTGTCTCAATTTCCGGAATACGTTTAATCAACACTTCTGCTTCTTCTTTGGTGATCACCGATCGCATGATAATCTTTCGATTCTCAACCGGTGCATACACAGCAGATTCTTTGCGATAAACTGGTCTCAAGGTATAATATAATTTTTCCTGATCTGCCATCGGCATTTTCAGCTTACCGATTTCTGTAATTTCACATACGCCATGATGTCCGTAGATGACTACGTCATTTACTTGAAACATTTCTTATCACTTCCTTGTCTCATAAATACACACAACTTTTCTTTTTTTATATTATAACACTATTTTTTTAGGCATGTAAGCGTTTTTTCCTTTATTTTCAAGGTTTTTAGGCTCTCAATCCACAAAGTCCCAAATACAAAAGAAACTTTTTAGTTTACTTTTCAACTTGTTTGCATTATACTTGAAGCACAAAATCAGACAAATGCTGAAAAGGATTTATACTTATGGAACTATCATTTGGAGAACAGATTAAGATTATTTTAAAAAGAAAAAATATGACGATACAAGATCTGGCAGAATTATACGAAATGCAGACCGGACAGAAAATGACCCGCCAGAATTTAAGCCAGCGATTAAAACGTGATAATTTCCCTGAACAGGATATGCATATGATTGCCGCTATGCTTGGCTATCAGGTGTCCGTATCTTTGACACCACTGACAAATGTGACACAGGACACCATTCCTATTCAGCCGGTACGTCAGAATATTCCTCGCCCTGTCACTCTTCCAAAAGCTCTGAAGCCACAAAAAGTGACAACTGCAGATGGGAGCACCATGCAGATTCCTGATTTGTTTAAAAAAGAAGAAGTTTTGGGCGAAATTAACCCATTGACAGGAAAAGAATATTTGACAAACACTGTACGTCAGCACCCTGAAATGGCAAACTATCTTCAGGTCTATGATCAGTCTACTCATGAATGGATTGATGTAAATGAAGATTATTTCTGGGAATTTCAGGCAAGTAAAAAAGAAATTATGGGATCAGATTATCAGGAACCGATTGTTATCTAATCGGTTCCTTTGATTTTCTTGAAATGTTCCCGGATATTTTTTTCATATCCATTTTCAGATGGGATATAGAATTTTGCGTCTTTAATTTCATCCGGCAAATATTGCTGTTCTACGTAATGATTCGGATAATCATGGGCATATTTATATCCAATACCGTGTCCTAAGCTTTCATGCCCTCTGTAATGAGCATCCTGCAAATGTACCGGAACTGTAGTTTTTACACTTTTTACGCTGTCTATTGCCGCAAAAATTGCGTTACATGCAGAATTGCTTTTCGGTGCACATGCAACATAGGAAGCCGCCTGTGATAAGATGATCTGAGATTCCGGCATACCGATTCTCTCCACTGCCTGGGCTGCACTGACTGCTACGGTAAGTGCCATCGGATCTGCATTCCCAACATCTTCTGCCGCACAGATCATGATTCTTCTGGCAATAAATTTCACATCTTCCCCTGCATAGAGCATTTTAGCAAGATAATAAACTGCCGCGTCCGGATCTGACCCTCTCATACTTTTAATAAATGCAGAGATGGTATCGTAATGATTATCTCCAGTCTTATCATAACGAACTACTCGTTTTTGAATGCATTCTGATGCCACATCCAATGTAATATGAATCTTTCCATCCATACTGCGGTCTGTCGTTAATATGCCAAGTTCAATAGCATTGAGCGCATTTCTGGCATCCCCACCGGAAATGTCTGCAAGAAATTCCAGTGCTTCCTCATCTATTTCCGCATGAAAAGAGCCCATGCCTTTTTCTCTGTCATAAACAGCACGTCGAAGCAGTGTCTTAATATCCTCTTTTTCCAGAGGTCTCAACTCAAAAATCAAGGAACGGGAAATTAACGCCCCATTGACTTCAAAATATGGATTTTCTGTTGTCGCTCCAATTAAGATCAATGTACCATCTTCCACAAATGGAAGAAGATAATCCTGTTGTCCCTTATTGAAGCGATGAATTTCGTCTACGAATAAAATCGTCTTTTTCCCATACATTCCAAGACGGTCTTTTGCACCGCGAACGATTTCCTCCATATCTTTTTTCCCAGCAACCGTTGCATTTAACTGGGTAAATTCCGCACTGGTGGTATTGGCGATCACTTTCGCAAGTGTTGTCTTTCCAGTGCCCGGCGGTCCATAAAAAATAACGCTGCCCAGTTTATCCGCTTTGATCGCGCGATAGAGCAGCTTATCTTCTCCAATAATATGTCGTTGTCCTACAACCTCTTCCAGAACGGTTGGACGAAGGCGGGATGCCAAAGGCGATTCCCCCTCCATCTTCTGTTCTCTCATATAATCAAATAAATCCATCTTATTCCTCTGTTGGTTCCTGCACGTCTTCTGCCTCTACATCCACAACCGCTGCTTTTGCAGCTTCCACATCCTCTTTGGTCACATCACCCAGATAAGCAGACTGGTATGGACGTTTCTGTTTGCTTCCGATAAAGTAAAGCACCAGACCAATGTAGAGCATCATGCTTCCTTCCTGTGAAAAATTCAGCACAAAGAACAATAAACCAGCCATGGAAGCCACATCCCACATGAGATATTTTTTGTAAGCATCTTTTCGGAAATCATCCATATTTACAAATACTTCTGTTAAATATGGTTCTACCAAATCATTTAAAATAACATAAGCAACCACAACAAAAATCGCCAACACATTAAAAATCAGCTCATTACTGTTTTTGGTTGCAATACCATAAACCAGATAAACCACCAGGATGGCTGCTAAGATCAGTTCCACAATCGTAATGGTTTTTCTAATCTGTGATTTCTTTTCTTCTGTCATAGTATCCTCCAAAATCCGACTGCTTAAATTGCTCTTGCACCATCACCTACTTCTACATTATAAAAGTCTGCATAATAGCCGGTTCTTTCTGTATAATTCTTACCAACTTCAATGGTAAACATTTCGATGGCTTCTCTCTTTAACAATGTAATCGTACATCCACCGAAGCCGCCACCAGTCATACGGGAACCCATAACGCCCGGAACCTTCAATGCTTCTTCCACAAGAACATCTAATTCCTTTCCTGTAACTTCGTAGTTATCACGAAGGGAGCGATGGGATTCAATCATTAAACGACCAAATTTTTCCGCATCTGCTTCTACCAGTGCATCAATGGCATCAATGGTACGCTGATTTTCATAAACCGCATGAGCCGCACGTCTGACAAGTACAGGTTCAACGATCATTTCTTTCACCTGTTCATAACATTCCGGTGTCAGTTCACCCAAAGACTGAATTGCCACAACACTCTGCAGCTGTGCCAATGCTCTTTCACACTCGTGACGGCGTTCATTGTATTTCGCATCAAATGCACCACGTTTTTTATGACTGTTAGTAATTACCAGCGCATATTCTGACATGTCCATTGGTGCATATTTATAACGCAAGTCACTTGTATCAAGAAAAATCGCATGATTTTTTTTGCCCATGGCACTTGCAAACTGGTCCATGATACCGCAATTAATACCATGAAATTCATTCTCTGCATACTGTCCAAAAAGCGCGATTTCTGTATTGCTAATGTCTTCAAAACCAAACATTTCACGAATCATCAGCCCCAGAGCCACACCAATGGAAGCTGAGGTGCCAAGACCTGCACCACTTGGAATATCTCCATAAAGGAGCATATCAAATCCGTAATGAATCTTGTAACCCTTTCTCTGATAAGTCCATAAAATTCCTATCGGATAATTGGTCCATCCATTACTCTGACGATATTTCAAATCTCCAATAGAGCCTTCTGACACACCGTTTTCTTCATAATTCATGGAATAAAAACGCAGCTTTTTATCATCTCTTTTTCTGGCAACAACATATGTTCCGATACTAAGGGCACATGGTAATACATGGCCGCCATTATAATCTGTATGTTCGCCAATCAGATTCACTCTTCCCGGTGCAAAATAAACTCTTGCGCCTTCGCTGGAGCCGTAAATTTCTTCAAATTTCTTCAGTAACTTTTCCTTCATATACAGTCTTCCACCCAAATCTGTAATTCCATTTATCTAAAAGTGTATTATCCAAATATTAAAAAATATGCCAGCACAATCACACCGAGCACAATTCGATAGTATCCAAATACTTTAAAGTCATGTTTTTTCACATAGTTCATAAGAAACTTAATTGACAGCATAGATACCACAAATGCAGAAATCATTCCAACTGCTAAAATAATAATTTCTTTACCGGTCAGTGCAAAACCAAATTTCACCATCTTCAAGAGACTTGCACCAAACATGACCGGAATCGCCATAAAAAAACTGAATTCTGCACCAATGTAACGGGAACATCCTAAAATCAATGCTCCTAAAATGGTTGCTCCTGAACGGGAAGTCCCCGGAATCAGGGAAAGCACCTGAAACATCCCAATGAGGAATGCAGTTCCAAAAGTCACATCTTCAAGCTTGCGTACACGTGGTCTTCTTCTCTTATTCCAGTTCTCAACCAAAATAAACAGAACACCATATACGATCAGCATAATTGCAACGGTCTGATAATTGTAGAACATTTCATCCAGCACATCATCAAACAAGAGCCCTAACACTGCTGCCGGAAGCACACCAACAATGACCTTAAACCACATCATCCAGGTATCTTTTTTAATCCACCCTTTTTCTTTGGTCGTAAATGGCCAAAGCTTCGGAAAGAATAATACGATCACTGCAAAAATTGCTCCCAGCTGAATAACTACATTGAACATTTCCATAAATTCTTCGGTCATATTCAAATGAATAAACTCTTCCAAAAGAATCATATGTCCGGTACTGCTGACCGGAAGCCATTCCGTAATCCCTTCCACGATACCGATCAGGATGGTTTTCAAAATTTCAATCAACATAAAGAATCTCCTTCAATTCTCTCATTTCAATATATGTTTTTGTATCGAGGAATTACTCCTCAAATGTCTTTCTTACCAATTCATCATACTCCTGCCATGCAAAAGTATCGGAAAGTTCGGACAATGCATTTGCCACCTGACGATACATCCAGCCATGTTTTGACTTATCTTTTTCGTTAAATCGCTCCCACAGCTTGTCTCCTACCGTATTCTGATCCCTGTGAATCGCACGCATATTGGATAACTTGTCTGCAAGCGCAAGTATTTTTGCTTCCCTGTCTGCTTTGGTTCTTAAAAATTCCAAAGTTTCCATCTTACGTACCATCCAGGTCTCCTGTGGCGGCAAATCTTTTCTCTTATTTTCACTTTCTGCTTCAACAAGCCTCGCAATGCGCTCGTTAAAGAAAAAGCTGATTTCTTCTACCGTAGCATCCGTATCTTCCACCACATCATGAAGTACCGCTGCTGCGATCATATCCGGATCTGCTGTCATCGTTGAAACGATGGCTGCAGCTTCAATTGGATGTACGATGTACGGAATGCTTGTTCCTTTCCTATAAGTACCGGAATGTGCTCTGGTAGCAAAAACAATGGCACGATCCATTAAAGAAATTGTCTCGTCCAGTAACACATCAAAATCTTTTCGATTCAGCGCTTTTGTCGGCATAAACCCTCCTAAAACTCCATGCTAAAACATAAAATACCCCGATAGTATTATACAATACTAAAAATGGTTTTTAAAGTCTCAACTAATTTTCGTCGCCATAGGTAATGGTTTTATCAACAGTAGAAAAAAGGCTGCCCTATGGACAGCCTTTTATAATTTTTTGGTTTAAACAACACCCTGTGCCATCATCGCATCAACAACTTTTTCGAAACCGGCAATGTTTGCACCTGCTACGAAGTTTCCTTCCATTCCGTAACGAGCTGCTGCACTGGATACTTTTGCGTAGATGTCTTTCATGATACCTTTGAGTTTTTCATCTACTTCTTCTGAGCTCCAGCTAAGTCTCATGCTGTTCTGTGTCATTTCAAGAGCGGATGTAGCTACACCACCTGCGTTTGCAGCTTTACCTGGCATAAATAACATTCCATTTTCAAGAATGAAGTCTGTTGCTTCTCTTGTTGTAGGCATGTTTGCACCTTCAGCGATCACTTTACATCCGTTTGCTGCTAATGTTTTCACACCATCTAAATCTAATTCGTTCTGTGTTGCACATGGAAGATAAATATCACATGCAATATTCCAGATACCTTTTCCTTCTGTATATACAGAGCCTTCAACTTCTGCTGCGTATTCTTTAATACGTGCACGGCGAACTTCTTTGATGTCTTTCATAACATCTAAGTTGATACCGTTTGGATCATAAATGTATCCGTTAGAGTCATTCATAGCAACAACTTTTGCACCTAACTGAGTTACTTTTTCTGCTGCATAAATTGCTACGTTACCTGAGCCTGTTACGATGACTGTTTTTCCTTCTAAGGAATCGTCAGCTGCTGTTACCATTTCATTTAAAATATATACAAGACCGTAACCTGTTGCCTGTTTACGAACTAAAGAGCCGCCCCATGTAAGACCTTTTCCTGTTAAAACGCCTTCATAAAGACCTGTTAATCTCTTGTACTGACCATACATGTAACCGATTTCACGAGCACCAACACCGATATCACCGGCTGGAACGTCCTGATCAGCTCCGATATATTTGTACAGTTCTGTCATAAAGCTCTGGCAGAATGCCATAACTTCTCTGTCAGATTTTCCCTTAGGATCAAAGTTAGAACCACCTTTACCGCCTCCGATTGGAAGACCTGTTAAAGAGTTTTTGAAGATCTGCTCAAATCCAAGGAATTTTAAAATGCTCTGGTTTACTGATGGATGGAAACGAAGACCTCCCTTGTATGGTCCAATCGCACTGTTGAACTGTACACGGTAACCTTTGTTTACCTGAACTTTTCCAGCATCATCAACCCATGGCACTTTGAAAGAAATGATTCTTTCAGGTTCTACCAATCTTTCTAAGATACTTTCTTTTCTGTATAATTCTTCGTTTGCGTCGATAACAACTTTTAAAGAGTCAAGAACTTCTTTTACTGCCTGATGAAACTCTGGTTCACCTGGATTCTGTGCAACAACGCGTTCATAAATTTCTGATGTATAAGACATAACTTTTTCCTCCTCTTTTCCGCTCCCTAAGAGCTCCGAAACAAAATATGATGCTATTATACAATGCCGCTTTACCGTAGTAAAGCTTTTTTTGAAAATTTTTTAAATTTTTTCACAAAAAATGAGAGACCGTTTCCAGCCTCTCATAATCATCTTTTATTCTCCGTCGCCAATACGTCCGAAAAATGTCAGACAGTAAAGTCCGCAAATTCCAACCAACGCATAAACGATTCTTGATACCCATGTAAGATTTCCAAACAGCCAGGCTACCAGATCCAGTTCAAAGAATCCGATGAGCCCCCAGTTCACTGCTCCTACAATGGTAATTGCCAGAGCTGCATAATCAAGCATACGATTCATGCCAAAACCTCCTTAAGATTCAATCTGTGTTCCTTTCACATCATTCCCTCTCTTTGGAAGTTTTATACACATTTATGCAAATTTATAAGTCTGATAGGCTTCTCCGTCCAGATTCTTCCATATAAATGTACCGTTTTCCAGAATCATATAACTATGCGCGCTCTCCTCTTTCGGAATTGACACCGAACCAGGATTGATATAGGTATAGTTTTCATGTTCTGTACATTTTGGCACATGGGTATGTCCGTGAAGCAGGATATCTCCTTTTTTCAGTGACGGTACATTTTTTTCATTATGAACATGTCCATGAGTTGCAAAAATCATATGTCCTTCTTCATATAAAATGCAGTAGTCTGCAAGCACAGGAAATTCCAGCACCATCTGGTCTACCTCTGCTTCGCAGTTTCCGCGGACACATAAAATTTCGCTTTTGATTTCGTTCAGCATGGAAATCACCTGCTTTGGTGCATATTCCTTTGGCAGATCATTTCTCGGACCATGATATAAAATATCCCCAAGCAATAACAGCTTATCCGGCTGTTCCATCTTCCATGCTTCCAATAATTTTTCACAAAAATATGCCGAACCATGAATGTCCGAAGCAATCATCAGTTTCATCGTTTCTCCTAACCCTGAAGTCCTTTTAAATCTTCAAATGCCTGCATGTCACTGGCTGTGATTCTCACGTTTGTCATCATATTTTTACCTTCCGGTGTTGTAATGCTGACTTCGATAATTGTTCCTTCTTTAATACCTGCAGTCTGCACTGCCTGTAAAAATGCCGGAAATCTTGGATGATTTCCACAAAATGTATCCCATGATTTTTTTGCTTTTAAAAGCGCCATTGGATTCATTGCCATAATATTTTTCCTCTCTTATCAGTTCAGTTTTATCAGTTCTTTCACTTGAAGCAACTCCCCCGTTACAGTGAATCTGACATCAAAACCTGCAAATTCCACACCATAAAGACGTGTTTCATCAGTATCATATGCCGGACGCGGGTCTTGGGAAAGCACTCCAAGAATCGCATCACGTTTTTCTTTGGGAAACTTACTCAAAAGCTCTTCCGGAAAATCCACCTGCAATTCCTTTTCCTTGACTGTCCCGGCAAATCCTTCTGCTGCATCCGGGTGGCTGTCCGTATAGGCGATATACGGTTTAATGTCATAAATCGGAGTCACATCCAAAAGATCGGCTCCTGCCACATAAAGCATCGGTCCCAATTTCTCATCAAAGCTGATTTTCTCTAACTTTACGGATGATAGACCAATATCATTTGGTCTATATGGTGAACGGGTCGCAAATACTCCCATTCTCTTTTTCCCGCCAAGTCTTGGCGGTTTCACAGTGGCAGACCAGTGTTCTTTCTCAGATTTTGAAAACTTCCATAAAATCCAGATGTGCGAAAACTCCTCTAGCCCTCTAAAAGCCTGCGGATTACGAAATTCCGGTTCAAAGGTAATGATACCCTTTAATTCCGGCACCAGACCGCTCTGCCTTGGAATTCCAAACTTACTTGAAAAATCCGTATGAATATGTCCGATAATTTTCATTATTTTTTAATCCATGTATGGATGATGTCTGTACCAGGTCTGCAAAGCTGTACAGTCACACCATCACTTAATAATTCATAATTAAATTCCATGGTATCACTGCCAAATACCAGTGTTAAAAGAAAACTTCCATCTTCTTTCCATTCTACAACGCTGAATGTTCCTTCTGTTTCACTCTGGGAACCTTTGATCAGCATGGTACCATCTTCATTGAAAATGTATCTGTTATCACTTTTATCTGCCCATTCTCCGATAAATACTGCTGCACGTTCATCAGAAAGGTCAATTAATTCCACATTATTCTGGAAAAGATAAACATCTTCCTCTTCTCCTGCAAGGTCAAGATTCAGTCCATAACCTGTATCATCTGTAGAAACATAGAAATATTTTTCTTCTGCAGTTTCGTCCATGACGATTTTCAGCGCAATATTATTTTCTTCATCGAATCCACAAGTGTAAGTAAATGCTTCCCCGGAAATTTCCCCTGTTCCTTCTTTTGTAAATGTGTAGGTATCTTCTGTTCCCACAGCATTCCATTCCTTCGATAAAACATTCATGATTACCGCACTGTGTTCCATGCCAATGTTTTCAAATGCTTTTTCAAGAGCATCTTTTTTTGCTGCTTCTTCGTTCTGACAGCCGGTCAGGCATAAGATTCCGATAAATAATAATGCTAATAGTCTTTTTTTCATAATGTAAATTCTCCAATACATAAATTTTTCACTCATAACAGTTTAACACACTTGACAATTACTTTTCAACCTATTAAAATGTCTAAGGTCAAGGTGACAAGACACCTGTAAACTTATTGACAATTAAGAGGTATACATATGGAAAAATTAAAAGCATTTATGGAACGCAAAGATATTGAAATCTCTGCAAAACGTTACGGCATTGATGCTTTAGGTGCTATGGCACAGGGGCTCTTCTGCTCTCTGCTCATCGGTACCATCATCAATACCCTTGGTACTCAGTTAAACATTCCTTATTTAAATACAGTGGGAGGCTATGCGACTGCAATGTCCGGTCCTGCCATGGCAGTTGCCATCGGATATGCACTGCACTGTCCGCCACTGGTTCTTTTCTCTCTCATTGCAGTAGGTAATGCTGCAAACGGCCTTGGCGGGGCAGGCGGTCCACTGGCTGTTTTAATTATTGCAATCATTGCTGCTGAGTTTGGTAAAGCAGTTTCCAAGGAAACAAAAATTGATATTCTTGTAACCCCACTGGTAACAATCTTTGTCGGCGTCAGCCTTTCTGCATTATGGGCTCCGGCAATCGGACAGGCAGCAAGTGCTGTTGGACAGATTATTATGTGGGCTACAGAACAACAGCCATTTATTATGGGTGTACTCGTATCTGTCATCGTTGGTATCGCCCTGACACTTCCGATTTCCAGTGCGGCAATTTGCGCAGCCCTTTCCTTAACAGGTCTTGCAGGCGGAGCCGCTGTTGCAGGATGCTGTGCACAAATGATTGGTTTTGCTGTCATGAGTTATCCGGAAAACAAGGTTGGCGGTCTCATTTCTCAGGGACTTGGCACTTCCATGTTACAGATGGGCAACATCGTAAAAAATCCTCGTATCTGGATTCCTGCAATCGTTACTTCTGCAATTACAGGACCTATCGCAACCTGTATTTTCAAACTGCAGATGAATGGTGCCGCAGTTTCCTCCGGTATGGGAACCTGTGGTCTGGTTGGACAGATTGGTGTCTACACAGGCTGGATCAGTGATATTGAAGCCGGTCTTAGAGGACCAATTACTGCATTTGACTGGACCGGATTGATTTTAATCTGTTTTGTACTTCCTGCAATCCTTTGCCCGATTTTCACTATGATTTTGAAAAAAATCGGCTGGATCAAAGAGGGAGATTTAAAACTGGCTGATTAATCAGCAAAAAATATGGCAGGCATAACAAAGACCGCCTCGAGGCTGCGCTTGACCTCGGCTCATCTTTGTTATACCTGCCTTCTTCATTGACTGTTTTTCAGTCAATTTTATCATATCCGTCTATTCGACTACTTCTTCGACAACTTCTTCCGCTACTTCTTCGAAGTCTGCTTCTGTTACTTCTTCCACATCCACAATCACTTCTGCTTTTGGAAGTTCTGCACCACATTTTCTGCAAAATACATCATCTGCGTCACATTCAGCGTCACACACTTCACATTTTACAGTTCCTTTTAATTCCTGTAACTGTTTGCGAAGTTCTTTTAACTGATCTTCCAGTACGTAAACTGCATCTACAACAGCTTTCATATCTTCTTCGTCATTTGCAGGATGAAGTTCCAAGTATTTCTTTCCAACTTCAACATAAGCTTTGTCCAGTTTGTTCTGAATTTCTAATATTTTTGCATTCGCTTTTGTAAATTCAGCAACTTCTTTTGTCTTTTCAGCAGCTGCTTCCCCAACCTTTGTAAGTTTCTTTCCTAAATCTTCAAAAAATGCCATACGCGTATCCTCCGTTCTCGTAATAAATTTTACGACTTTCTCTGATTTTATTAAAACATATTTCGACTTTTCGCGCAATATTCGTTTGATTCAACCGCAGTAATTGACAGTACTTCCTCTAAAATGCTATAATTCAGGCGATTTTCAGGGAAGGAGGATTAGAAATGCAGCATAGAACTTATCAAATGGTTTATAGCGGAATATTTGCCGTACTTTTGGCAATTTGTTCCTGGATTTCCATTCCTACCGTGATTCCCTTTACTTTGCAGACGTTTGCTGTATTTCTAACTGTTCTTCTGCTTGGCGGAAAGCAAGGAACGATTGCAATATTTATCTACCTTCTTCTGGGCGCTGTTGGAATTCCTGTTTTTTCAAATTTTGGTGCAGGGCTTGGATATCTTCTTGGAAATACCGGCGGCTACGCCATCGGATTTCTCTTTATTGGGCTTAGCGGATGGCTTTTTGAAAAGCTGCTTGGACGTAAGAGTTTTTGCCAGGTAACTTCTATGATTTTCGGTCTGCTTCTATGCTACACCTTTGGCACCTTCTGGTTTATGAACATTTCCATGAATACAGAAAATGCCTATGGACTTATGACCACATTGACCATGTGCGTCTTTCCTTTTATCATTCCGGATTTATGCAAATTAGTTCTTGCATATTTTATTAGTAAACGTATCAAACCTATGTTATACTAAACACAGAAATTACCAAGGAGAATCATTATGAACGCAAAAGAATGTCTCGAAACAAGAAGAAGTATCAGAAAATATAAAGCAGATGCGATTCCGGTGGACGTATTATACGACATCGTGGAAACTGCAAAATATGCACCAAGCTGGAAAAATACACAGATTGCCCGCTACCATGTGGTGACAAATCCGGTCTTAAAAGAAAAAATTGCCACTGACTGTGTATGCGATTTTAAATTCAACACAAAAACATTACTTCAGGCACCAGCCATCGTCATTGTATCCTATGTTACAAAACGCTGTGGATATGAAAGAGACGGTTCCTTCACAACAAGCAAAGGCGACCGCTGGGAAATGTTCAATGCAGGTATTGCTACACAGACATTCTGCCTGGCAGCCCATGAAAAAGGTCTTGGCACATGCATTATGGGAATCTTTGATGATGCAAAGATCGCAGAAGTATTAAATCTTCCGGAAGATCAGATTGTAGGAGCAGTCATTGCTGCCGGATATCCGGATGAAGCACCTGAGGCTCCGGCTCGTAAGGGAGCGGATATTATTTTAACACGTTATGAATAACAAAAAAGAGTGTCCAAGGGACACCTGCGATAGAGCAGGTAGTCCCTTCGGGCGGCTTTTAATCAATCAAATCACGGTATAACCTTTTCGGTTATGCCGTTTTTTGTTTATTCTTTTGTTTGTTCTCGATATGCTTTTGGAATGCCGCTTCCATTTCCTCTGCGGTAGCAAGTCGTATGATACCAACGCCGTGATAGTAAATATCAATCTGCTGATACCTAACGCCGTTTTCACGGTAGGGCTTGTGTACCTCAATTTTGGAAATAAATTCGTGTACGAGTTCGGGTGTCAGTTCCTCTATTTCCGTAACCTTTTTCACCTTCGCTATAAACTTTTCCAAGTCATAGCTCTGTTTACTTTCTTCCGTAATTTCTACTTCTAACCGATTCACCAATTCCTTGAGTTCGATTTGTTCGGCTTCGTAGGCGTTTGAAAGAAACTCGTACCTTTCATCCGAAAGCTTACCTGATACATTATCCTCGTAAGTTTTCATAAACAACCCGTTCAGCTCTTCTATACGCTTTTGGGATTTCTTGAGTTCTCGACGTTTGGCGGCAATTTCTTTTTTATGATCTTCGCTTGACTGTTCGAGCATCATCTGTGCGAACATCTTTTCATAATTCTGCACAAAGTTAAATACTCTCTGCATATTGATCAGTACCGCCGCTTCCACCTGCACCTCACGGATGAAGTGTCCCGAACAAGCATCCTTGTTCTTTCGGGCAAGAGCACAAGTGAACCAATTCTGATTGTGTTCAAATTCCTTTGCCGTACAGAAGTACATTTTAGAGCCACAGTCCTTACAGAACATCAGTCCCGAAAACATACTGACTTTTCCTTCTCTTGTCGGTCTGCGTTTGTTCTTACGCAATTCCTTTACCAAATCAAAGGTTTCTCTGTCGATAATAGCAGGGTGGGTATTTTCAAATATCACCCAATCTTCTTCGGGAATATTCACCTTTGTTTTGTTTTTGAAGGACTTGGTTGTGCTTCGGAAATTAACGGTATCACCAACATATTCTCGGCGTTCAAGAATATCTGCAACGCAGGTCTGTGCCCATTTGCCTTTGATTTCGGGTGGAATACTGCAATTTCTACCGATACTGTTCCAATACTCTGTGGGAGTCGGTATTCTTTGTTCGGTCAATTTTCTTGCAATCTGTGTGGGACCGAGTCCCGCTACACACATCTCAAAGATCTTTCGTACCACCTCTGCGGCAGGCTCGTCAATCAACCATTCCTTTTTGTTTTCGGGATTTTTCATATACCCGAAGGGTGGATTGGTTGTCAGCGGTGCACCGGACATACCCTTGCTCTTGAACACATTTCGCACCTTTTGGCTTGTATTCTTTGCGTGCCATTCGTTGAATAAATCCTGCATCGGAACAATATCGCTGATACCTTTTGCGGTGTCGATATTATCCATAATGGCAATATACCGAATGCCCAAGCGGTCAAATTCTTCTTCAAGCAGTTATCCTACAATGAGTCTGTTTCTGCCAAGACGGGAATGGTCTTTTACAATTAGGTTTTCAATCTTGCCTTGCTCTGCCATTTCCATAATCTCAGTAAAGGCAGGTCTTGCAAAACTAACGCCCGACCATCCGTCATCCACGAAGAAGCGAGCGTTCTTAAAACCGTTATCCTTTGCATACTTTTCGAGGATTTGTTTTTGATTTTTTATGCTGTTGCTCTCGCCTTTCTGCTCGTCATCTCTTGACAACCTGCAATAGAGAGCAGTTATTTTCGTATCCGACTTATTCATAAAACTCCTTTCCTTCGGTCGGATGCGATGTGAATTGTAGTACATACATTATATCACATCCCGCCGAATGCTTCAACGCTTTAAAGTGATGATTTGAAAATTATTTGCTTCTTAATACAATTCGCTCTATGGTTTCGCTAACCGTTTCATTACGGTTGCCTTCAAAATGAGTGCGCACCATTATGACGGAATTGCCGAAATCAAGATTGAAATTAAGGTTTCTCGGAAAGCCGATTTTGCTGAAATATTCAAGCCGTTCTTCCTTTGTCTTTCGGCTCAGTATCTCATCAATCTCATCGAAAGCCTTCAAAAATTCATTCTGAATTTTACTATTTTCGGTGTAATTTTTATCTGTCATACCAAACGATCTCCTTTCTTTGTTTATCAAGTTTTTAAGCACAAATTCCTTTGAATAGGGTTTTAGGGATTGTCCCTAACGAGTACTGTTTTGTCCGATAGGAGTACAAACGGTCTGCTCGCTAAGTTCGTGCAGATTGCTCCTATTTCTAAAAATGCGATTTTTGAATCGTCACCATAACTGTCACTATATCTGTCACTTTTCATAGCGATGATTGATAATGCGGATAATCCGTTTACGGTTGGTTCGATGAAATTGGATTACAATATCCCGTTTATAGAAACGCTCATAGTCATAGCGATTTAACAGTTTTGTGACGGTGTTGGGCGGGGTATTAGCGTCACCGATTTCTTTCAGTAGTTCCGATGCTGTTCCTTTCCACTCCCATCTGTTTTCCATAAACCGTATTACCTCCCGAAGAAAAGGGTGTTGTTCGGAAAGTACGGGTGATTCTTTCTTCGGCACGTTACCAAGAGCTTCTGCCACTATCAATTCACCTTTTGTCATATTCATTTCAGATCACTCCTTTCATAATTTCTCTTTTACTTTTTCTTTAGCCCTTCTACCCGAATGTCGTTCCTGCCCCTATTTTTCGGCGGCGTTGTTTCGCTCATATCATCGCAAAATCGTATCCCATTCGGACGGTCATTCAATTGTTGAGTACAAGCGGCTTTTAATTACCCCCTCAATGAGTAGCCGCCGAAAAGGGGTAAAATATTCGGTTTTTGCGAAAATTTCTCAAAAAATTTTTTATCCCTCAAAGAATAGGCAGTGAGAATGGCTAAAAATCCAATATTTTGCAAAATTTCTTCTCTAATATTTAATTGGAAACTTTTTATGCTTTTCAGCAAAGTTATGTTTGAAAAAAGGCAAAACAAAAAGCCGCTACACAGACACCAAGAATCGGCGGGAGCTTTGATCTCGCTTCAAAATGATATTCTATGTAACGGCTTTGAACTTCAAAGACGGGACTGTTATCGCACCCGATCACTCGCTAACAGTACCAAAACGCATAGAGTGGTGGGTGACGGTATTTTCTCTTAGCATACCGCCGGCATTGGGTGGCTTTGCCACATCTCAATTTCACATCGTATTCAGTTGTAACTCCTATTTAAGAGGAATTATATTTTACTGTACGGAACGTATGTTTGTCAATGCTTTTTTAAAAAGACATCGAAATTTGTTGAAAAATTGTTGACATATAAGTATAATGAGTATATAATTATATGATTTGGGTTCAGTAAAATCCATTTGGGCGGCTTGGGATAAAAGGAGATATTATGATTATGTACGATTTCGAGTATGTTCCAAAAGAAGAATGGGAACCAATTAGAGATGAACTTTTTGAAATTATCCACAGATTACAGAAAGAAGTAAGAGATGATTTCACTTTTCAATATCGTTTTGTGGGCAGTAGCAAACGAAAGATGATAACCCGTGACCGAAACTCTAACACTGGTTTTGACTTCGATGTGAATATTGAAGTAAACGATCCCGACGAAAACTATTCTGCCGAAGAAATACGAAACATTCTTCACAAAGGGCTTGATAAAGTCACTAATCCTTATGGATATTCGATTTTCGGATATGATTACACCGAAGATTCCACACGTGTTCTCACCATCAAAGTAAAGGATAGAGCCAACTCTTGTATCTTGCATAGTTGTGACTTTTGCATTATATATGAATGCGGCGATGGACGGCAACAATATATTCGCTATAACAAAGAACAACACAGTTATTCGTGGGAATACCAGCCCAGAGGTTATTATGATCTCCCTGTAAAAATTGAGTGGATTAAAAAGAATAAACTGTGGCAGCAAGTCAGAGATAATTACATAGACAAAAAGAATACAAACGCCGATGATAATAAAAAATCCAGATCAATTTTTGCTGAAACGATTCATCAAGTCTGTCAGCAAAATGGATATTATCGATAACAAAAGCGGAGGATAAATTTTTATGTATTGTAAAAATTGTGGTAGAATTGTAGATGATACCTCATTATATTGTAATAACTGCGGGGCACGGATTGATAATAAGTCCAATGCAAATGTTTCTGAAGATAGTTCAAGTTTTGGGTTCGCTATCTTGGGATTTTTTATTCCAATTGTTGGTTTAATCCTCTTTCTTATATATGAAGGAAAGAAACCTAAACGAGCCAAATCGGCAGGTAAAGGTGCTTTGATTGGCTTTATAACCAAAATCGTTTTATCCATTATTCTTGTGATTCTGTATGTCGTTTTTGCTGCTACGCTTTTCACTAACATATCAGATGATATTGAATCTAATATACCTGCAATTGGTGATGTGTTTAGAGAAGAAACGACAGACGAAATTTTAGAAAAATATGTTGATGTTTCTTTTGGGGAATTCAAGGTAACTAATAATGGATACTTTTCCGAAACATCCCTTGATATCACAGTAAAAAACAAAGCTGAAAAACAATGCACTTATTACATAACGATTGAAGCAGTAGATGCAAACGGTGCAAGAATTGAAACAGATATGATTTACGCCGATAGATTAGGTGCTGGACAAGAAATATATTTGAAAGTTTTTGAATACGTAGATCAAGAAAAATTAAATCAATTCAAAAATGCAACATTCAGAGTTTTAGAAATAAACAAATATGATTATTAATTTTTCAAGCGAGGCGCTATATGGGTAAGCATTTTTTTGATTTCGAGGACGGCGATTTTGCTCATTCTATCTCTGACAATATGGCAATAGATTCTGACGGAGATTTATTGATGAGGATGGGAGATAATATGGCAATGGATATGGATTCAGGCGAATTGCATATTATATCCGGTTGGTCTAATGATGAAGATGATGATTAAAATAACGGCGGTAGAGGGGTGTTAACCTCCCTATCGCCGCTGTCATTTAGGTATAAATTATATCATTACTTATGGTTTCTGTGGCTCTGCTGCGGATGTTATTCATACGACCTACCCACTCCATTTGATTGTCTGCTTTGAGTTTTTCAGTTACCCCCTCACGCTCTGCCATCTGTTTTACGAGCCGAAAAAACATATCCTCAGCCTGTTTATCAACGTCTGCAAGATAACTGTTTAACTTACCGCTTGTCAGCAGATTAGTGTATCGCAACTTGCGTGTTGTTTGATAAATCTTAAATGTCGCTGTCCCCATACACCAATTTCAGCTTTTTCCTCAGCGGGTATAAGGTTAGGCAGGTAATAATCACCGACTTTTGTATATGTACCGCCCATTTGCTCAAATATAGTCTTTTTCATAATCTTAATCCTCCGTATATTTAATCTTAAATCTCTTTTGTTTTGCGTTAATGACTTTCAGCAGGACTTCGTCAACTGCATCGGTATATAGCCCTTCTTTTATGAGAGCATTCCGTTTGTCATTAAGGGCGTTGATGATAATTCCTCTTTCGTATTCGTCAAATACTATGTAATACTTTTTCATTATCATCACTCCTTCAAGAGATCCTCGAACGGAGCATCCGTTCCGATAAAGGTGTCGTATGTAAATTTCGCACCTAACCGAAACCCCATTATGAAACTGTCTAATGTTGATTCGCAGTTTACAACACTCCAAGCGTTTGCAAAATCAAGAAATAACTTCTTGTTTTCATTATTCAATGCTGCCGTCAGCTTTTCCTCGTTGTTCATCAGAATTTCCATCTGCTTTTGAACAGCCTTATTTTGCTTTGTGCTACGTGCCTGCGGATCAAGATTTCTATAGAAAAATTCTTCAATAAAGTTTGCCATTGTAGTGTCCTCCATAAATTTTGGTTTCACTACAATTCACTCAGTCGCATCCATCTCATAAAAACACCTTGGGGCACCTGCTCTATCGCAGGTGCCCCAAGCGGACACTCTTTTTTATCGCCTATCCTAAGGCTACGTCTAAAATCATCATCAGGGAAAATCCTACTGCAAATGCGATAGTTCCAATGTTCGAATGATTTCCTTCTGACATTTCCGGGATTAGTTCTTCCACAACTACATAGAACATTGCTCCTGCTGCTAAGCTTAAACAGTATGGTAAGATCGGTGTAAAAAATTCTGCTGCCAGAATTGTGATAATTGCACCAATCGGTTCAATAACACCTGATAACACACCATATCCAAACGCTCTTCGTTTACTCACACCTTCTGCCCTTAATGGCATGGAAATGATTGCACCTTCCGGGAAGTTCTGAATTGCAATTCCAAGTGCAAGAATTAACGCACCTGATAAAGACATCATTTCATTCCCAGCAAGCCAGCCTGCAAATACAACACCAACTGCCATCCCTTCCGGGAGATTATGTAATGCCACCGCAAATACAAGCATGGTTGATTTTTGTAAACTGCACTGCGGTCCTTCACATTTCATATCCAAATGCATGTGAGGAATCAATCTATCTAATGCAAGCAGCATCAGAATTCCGATCCAGAAACCGATAACTGCAGGAACAAAGGACCATTTTCCCATATCTGATGCCTGATCAATGGCCGGAATGATAAGGCTCCAAATAGAAGCCGCTACCATGACACCTGCTGCAAATCCTGTCAGAATTCTCTGTACTGTCGGATGCATTCCATTTTTCATAAAGAACACACAGGCTGCACCAAGAGTCGTT
>JBGVRS010000072.1:0-3023 GCA_045128635.1 Lachnospiraceae bacterium | reverse complement strand
GCCTGATCAATGGCCGGAATGATAAGGCTCCAAATAGAAGCCGCTACCATGACACCTGCTGCAAATCCTGTCAGAATTCTCTGTACTGTCGGATGCATTCCATTTTTCATAAAGAACACACAGGCTGCACCAAGAGTCGTTCCCAAGAACGGTAATAATAATCCACCTAAAACTTCAAAACTCATATGCTCACCTCTCAAATCTTTTGTTTGAATATAGTATAGCATATGAGTTTCATTTTGCAAATATTTATTTTAGTAACAGTTACTATTATTTTATTTCTGTACGAAAATCATCCCGAAAACACCTGGTCCAACATGAGTACCAATGGTCGCACCAATCTGCAGACGTTCTTTGAAAGTATAACCTTCTGCTGTTAAACGTGCTTCAAAAGCTTCACAGTTTTCTTCTCCCAAAGTTGATACAGAGTAGATTGGAAATCTATCATCTACTTCACATTCACCAAGTGCTTTTAAAAGATTTCCGATAGCTTTGTTTTTACCAAGGCTCTTACCAATCACTGCCACTTCACCTTCTGCTACAGTAATCATCGGTTTTACTTTTGCCATTTCGCCGATGGCTGCAGTTGTTTTGCTTACACGACCACCTTTGCAAAGATATTCCAATGTATCAACCACTGCAAGAACTTTAATCTTAGATTTCATTTCTTCCAAAGCTGCTACAATTTCTTTTGCAGATTTTCCTGCATTTGCAAGTTCCTGTCCGTAATCTGCCATAATACGGATCATATGTGTGGCACCTAAGGAATCCACTAAATGAATGTTATCGTAATCTACAATATTTTTTGCAAGTGTTGCACTCTGGAAAGTACCACTTAATCTGGAAGAAAGAAGAATACAGATCAGTTCATCGCCTTTTTCTTCCACTTCTTCAAAAATGTCCACAAAATCCTGTGGTGTTGGCTGAGATGTTTTTGGAACTTCTTCACTAGATGTTAATAATTCATAAAAACGGTCTTTTGTTAAATCATAACCATCTCTGTAATCAACTTCTCCGATTGTAATATGAAGTGGTGCAAGCTCCATTCCTTTTGCTCTAATTTCCTCTACTGTATAATCAGAGGATGTGTCTACTAAAAATCTAATCATGATCAATTACCTCTTTTGCTTTATTTGATATTAATGTAAACAGCGAAATGATTTCATCCGCTTTCTCTTTTCCTACTTTTTCAACAATTTCGTCTACGACTCTTAAGATATTTTTATGCTGGCGTTCGTAAACTTCCGCATTCTCCATATTCATGGATACAAATACCTGTCGCTTATCTTTTTCAGAACGTTTTCTGAAAATCAATCCCTTTTCTTCCAGACTGTTTAAAGTACGGTTCATCAGGGATTTCTGCATATTTGTTTTTTCGCACAGATCTGTTGCTGTAATCTTTTCTTCCGGATGTTCTACTGCATTTTCATGAAGAATCCCGCAAACCAAAGATTCATTGTAAGGAAGCTCCGAAACAATGCGTTCATTACAGATCGCAGTAGAAAGCTTCAGCCATGCGCTCAAAACTTTTTCATTGATATTTTGCATAGTTACCTCTTGAAAGTTTACTTTGTAAATAGTTCATGTTGTATACTATTCACTTCATCAACTTTTGTCAAGTATTTTTTTCAATACAAAAGAGTCTGCAAGGGAGGGAGCAGACTCTTTCAAACAATTTCAATATATATTTTTACTTTCCGTAGTACGCTTTTAAATAGATATCTTTTAATTCACTTACCAATGGATATCTTGGGTTCGCCCCTGTACACTGGTCGTTAAATGCTTGTTCTGACATTTCATCCAGTGTTTCTAAGAAGTATGATTCATCTACACCGTAAGCTGCGATGTTATCCTTGATTTCTACTTCTTTCTTTAAATCTTCCAGTTTTTTAATCAGCTGATCAAATACTTCCTGATCGTTCTTTCCTGTACAACCTACAAAACGGCCAATTTCAGCATATCGCGCTAATACGTGTGGATACTGATACTGAGAGAAGGTTCCCATTTTTGTCGGAACTTCTGCACTGTTGTATTTCATAACATCTGTTAAAACAAGTGCGTTGGCAATTCCGTGTGGAATGTGATGGAATGCTCCAAGTTTATGTGCAAGGGAATGATTTACACCAAGGAATGCATTGGCGAATGCCATACCTGCCATGCAGGAAGCGTTTGCCATATGATCTCTTGCTTCCACATCATTTCCATTTTTATAAGCTCTTGGAAGATAATCAAATACAAGTTTGATCGCCTTTAATGCAAGACTGTCTGTGTAATCAGATGCCATGATAGATACATAGGCTTCAATCGCATGAGTCATAACATCGATACCAGATGCACATGTCAGACCTTTTGGCTGGCTCATCATGTTGTCCGTATCTACAATCGCCATATTTGGCATTAATTCATAGTCTGCAAGCGGCCACTTCACGCCTGTATCCTGATCTGTAATGATGGCAAACGGAGTCACTTCAGAACCAGTACCGGAAGATGTCGGAATTGCTACAAAATATGCTTTTTTACCCATTTTCGGGAATTCATAGATACGTTTTCTAATATCCATAAAGTCCATGGACATATCTTCGAAGTCCGCATCCGGATTCTCATAAAGCACCCACATGATCTTTCCGGCATCCATTGCAGATCCACCGCCCAGTGCGATGATGCAATCCGGTTCAAAGGCACGCATTGCAGCTGCTCCGGCTTTTGCTGATGCCAAAGATGGATCCGGTGCTACATCATAAAAGCATGTGTGCACAATTCCCATCTGATCTAATTTATCTTCGATATTTTTTGTGTAACCATTTTTGTAAAGGAAAGAATCTGTTACGATGAATGCTCGTTTCTTACCCATAATTGTTCCAAGTTCATCCAATGCAACCGGAGTACATCCTTTCTTAAAGTAAACCTTTTCCGGTGTTCTCATCCAAAGCATGTTTTCTCTCCTTTCAGCTACGGTCTTAATATTAATTAAATGTTTTACACCTACATTTTCAGATACAGAGTTACCTCCCCAGGAACCACAT
>JBGVRS010000071.1:0-17622 GCA_045128635.1 Lachnospiraceae bacterium | reverse complement strand
GGGCTTAACCAAGAGGCTGGTTAGAAGGTAAGAGAGGTAACTGAAAATTAACTAAAGTAAATTTTCAGAATGTCGGAATCGCAAGCGATTCTCGACTAGTTTATCCTAAAAAAGTGTTGCAAAAGTGAGAAAGTTATAGTAGAATTTGATATGAAGTTTTGAGGGTACATCCCTTAATATTCCTCCTTAGCTCAGTCGGTAGAGCACTCGGCTGTTAACCGAGTTGTCGTTGGTTCGAGTCCAACAGGGGGAGTTAGAACACCTGAAAAGGTGTTAACATATAAGGCTCCTTGGTCAAGCGGTCAAGACATCGCCCTTTCACGGCGGTAACACGGGTTCGATTCCCGTAGGAGTCATATGGCGACATAGCCAAGCGGTAAGGCACGAGTCTGCAACACTCTGATCACCAGTTCAAATCTGGTTGTCGCCTCTAAAAAGTCCTGAACTTCAGGACTTTTTTTATTGTCAAAATTGAATTAAATCATCGAAATGAAAAGACAACCAGATTTGATCTGGTTGTCTTTTTTTAGCATATTAATATAGAATACATTGATTATCCAAGAAGTTCGTTAACCATAGCTGCATCAAATACAACATTTACAAGATGATTTACTTCTATCTGATAAAGTGCATGTGCCGCCAGATGTTCTGCAGCCTGTTCTAAATCTCGAATACCGGTTGTATTTTCATATTTTTTAATAACTGCATCTAATGCTTCCGGTGTAATAATACATTCTTCTTCGCGAAGGCTCATGCGTTTTAACACTTTAGGCAGTGCGAATTTAGAGAAGATAATTTTCTTTTCATCCGGTGTGTAATCAGGAATGTCAATGACAGCAAAACGTGACATCAGCGGCGCACTGATTTTGTCTTTGTCATTGGCTGTAGCAATTGGATAAACTCCAACTGTTGGGATCATACATTCCATGTAATTATCAGTAAAGCCGAGGTTATCTAACAATGTCAGAAGTACGTCTGCCGGATTACCATTACCTTTTCCATTGGAAGCTTTATCGAGCTCATTAATGATAAAGACGAGGTTGGACTCCCCTGCCATAGAAAATGCTTCCATAATAATTCCAGGTTTTGCATTAGAATAGATTCGGGAGCTTCCTGTTAACTGTTCAGGGTCATTAATAGAACTCATATCCAGTGTTGTCCATGGAAGTTTCAATATACGAGCTACTGCATAGGCAATCTGAGATTTTCCGGTTCCGGCTGGTCCTGCAAGAAGAAGTCCATAGGCTGGAAGAGTATGTGTTCTGTTAATCTGAATAATGGTCTCAATAATTCTCTGTTTTACCTTTTCCATTCCGTAAAGCTCTTCATCGAGAATACGACGGGCTTCTGCCGGGTCAATGGATTCAAAGTAATTATTTTTCCACTGAATGTTCATCATAATAGAAAGCGCACGCTGAGCATGGCGACGTTCTTCCTGTGTTACTTCATGAGAACGTGCAACTGCTAAGTTTCTGCGAGCCCAAAGCCTGATATTGTCAGGTAACGTTTTGCCGGCACAGGTCATAAAATCAGTGATACTCTGAAGACTTGTAAGCTTCATGTCATCACCGGTTTCATCCAACTCTTCATTTACCGGAGCTTCGCTAGGCGCAGGACTGGCAAGTAATCGTTCAATCATGAATTGTAAAAATCCGTTTTCGGCAGAAAGTTTTGTGCCGCCGCCAAAAGCGATTTCACTGATTTTGTAGACTGCATAGCCATCTTCTCGGTTTTCTCCGGAAAGACGGACATTAATGTGATTTTCTCCGAGCCATTTATGCAGGCTGACAAATCGGGAATCAATTTTTAAGACATCAGCACTAACGGTACCGTGGTCTGTCTGAAATTCAAAAGAAGTTCTTTTTACGGGATTGGTAAAAATTCCAATGGAATGATGCTCCCATTTTTGCTTTTTATTATCAATCAGAAGAATCGGATTTTCTGGTGAAGGATTCGATTCATTTGACTGAAAAGTTGTGTAAGTACAAATAGATGGATTTTTAGCATCCGGTGTACTGCTAAAATCAAATACTGGCATATTTCATTTATCTCCTCTTAAAGTTGATCAAGAACAGCATATGTAATGCGTTCTTTGATATATTCTTCCGCATTTTGCGTATTTTTACGAATTTCTTCTTCGGTTACCTGACGAACCACTTTTCCAGGTGATCCCATAACTAAAGAATTGTCCGGGATTATTTTGTTCTGTGGAATCAAAGCACCTGCTGCAATAATACAATTTTTACCAATTTTTGCACCGTTTAAGATGATTGCGCCCATTCCAATGAGTGCATTATCATCAATGGTACATCCATGGATAATTGCACCGTGACCAATGGTGACGTAAGAACCAATGGTAGTCGGAAAGTTTGGTGCTACATGTATAACTGCATTATCCTGTACATTAGATCCTTCTCCAATTGTAATTGGAGCTTCTGTACTTCTAATAGTTGCATTATACCAGATGCTGCAGTCTTTTGCGATTGTAACATCACCGATTATAACAGCACCTTTGGCAACAAAAACAGATGAATCTATATTAGGTTTAAACATGGTTATTCTCCTTTATTGTCAATGTATTGCAATTATCTATCAGATTAACAAAAAAGTCCAGTCCCAGTAAAATATTTTTACCAAAAGATGATTTTCAGTTTTCTGATGCACAGAAAAAATGAATGTGTTACAATGGACTATATTTAGAGTGACCATAGAAAGGCAATATGGTATGAGCAGTAGCAATTGGGAAAAATTTGGTGAAGACATCCGAAGGACTGTGCAGGATGCCGTTGAAAATAAAAATTACGATAAATTGAATCAGGTAATTACGGATACGCTCAATCAGGCGGTAGATGCTGTGGCAACCGGTGTAAAAAATGCGGCGAATGCATCCCAGACAAAATATCGGGGATATAAAACCTATACGACAGATTATGAAAGTCAGGAAAAAGCCCGGTCAGAGCAGAGAAAAGCTTCTGGAATGAAATATACCAATGCAAAAAATGAAGTAAGAACGGTGCCTGTGAATTCACTTGTAAAAGCGCCGTCAAAAACTGGAACATTAATTGGAACCGCATTGGGATTTGTATTAGGAGGCAGTCAGCTGATTGCATTTATTATGTTTCTTGCAGTGACGATTATTGCAGATGTGGCATTTGGTGCAGGACCAAGAGTTGTATCAGGAATTTTTGGATTTGTTGCGGCAGTATTGTCTGGAACCGGATTCTATGCAGGCATTCAAGGAGCGAAAAAATATTATCGAATTGAACGTTTTAAATCGTATCTTTTGACAATCGGAAACAAAGAATATTGTAATATTTCAGAGCTGACAGAAAAGGTTGGAAAATCAGCAAAAACGGTTGTAAAAGATCTGGAATATATGATTCGCAAAAACTGGTTTAAGCAGGGTCATTTGGATAAACAGAAGACCTGTTTGATGATAACTGACAAAATGTATACGCAGTATTGTCAGTTAGAACAACAAAAGGCCATCGCACAGAAAGATGCTCAGGAGAGAGAAGCGAAGGCTCAGAAAATCAGAGAAGAGCAGATTGCATCAGGCAAAGTATTATCACCTGAAGTACAGAAAGTCGTTGATCTGGGTGATGAATATGTACGAAAAATTCGGAAATGTAATGATGACATTCCGGGAGATGAAATCTCAGAAAAGATATACCGTATTGAAATTCTGGTAGATAAGATTTTTGACCGTGTAGAGCAGAATCCAAAGTGTGTATCTGATATTAAAAAGCTGATGGATTATTATCTCCCTACAACGGTGAAGCTATTGGAGGCTTATGCAGAAATGGATGCGCAGCCTGCAGGCGGTGAGAATATTCAGTCTGCTAAAAAAGAAATTGAAGCAACCTTGGATACATTAAATATTGCATTTGAAAAGCTTTTAGACAGCTTGTTCCAGGAAACAGCATGGGATGTTTCATCTGATATTTCGGTATTAAATACCATGCTTGCCCAGGAAGGCTTGAAGGAAGACGGATTAAAAAGAAAATAAAATTGGAGGAAAAAGATTATGACAAAAGATTTTGAAACAATGCAGGCGGCTCCTATATTAACATTAGATCCATTTGCTGAAGAGAAAGCAACAGAAGTAGTGGTTGTGGAAGAACCGAAGAAAGAACTGGATGACAGCATGCTTTCTGAAGAAGAAAAGGCAATGGTAGAATCCTTTTCTAATCAGATTGATTTAACAAATTCTACAATGATCTTACAGTATGGTGCCGGAACACAGAAGAAAATGGCTGATTTTTCTGAAACAGCACTGGAAAATGTAAAAACAAAAGATCTGGGTGAAATAGGCGGATTGCTTACAAATGTTGTAACAGAACTGAAAGCTTTTGATGAAGAAGAAAGCAAAGGATTCCTTGGAATCTTCAAAAAGACATCTAACAAATTAGAGTCTATGAAAGCAAAATATGCCAAAGCAGAAAGCAATGTGAATGAAATCTGTGAAGTATTAGAAGGTCATCAGGTACAGCTTCTCAAAGATGTTGCAGTTCTTGATAAAATGTATGAACTGAATCTTACTTATTATAAAGAACTGACAATGTATATTTTGGCTGGAAAGAAAAAACTGCAGGAAGTTCGCAGCACAGAATTAAAACAGCTGGTTGAAAAAGCAGCAATGACAGGACTTGCAGAAGACGCACAGGCTGCAAAAGATTTAGATGATATGTGCAATCGCTTTGAAAAGAAGCTCCATGATCTGGAACTGACAAGAGCCATTTCTATGCAGACAGCACCACAGATTCGTATGGTTCAGAGCAATGACACGATCATGGTAGAAAAAATCCAGTCAACCGTAGTGAACACCATTCCTCTTTGGAAGAGTCAGATGGTGATTGCCCTTGGCGTGGAACATTCTATTCAAGCAGCAGAAACACAGAGACAGGTAACAGATGTCACAAATGAATTGCTCAAGAAGAATGCGGAAAAATTAAAGCTTGCTTCTGTTGAAACTGCAAAAGAATCTGAACGAGGCATTGTAGATATTGAAACATTGAAGGCAACGAATGAAAATCTGATTTCAACATTGGATGAAGTAATGAAGATTCAGCAGGAAGGCCGTATCAAACGCCAGGAAGCAGAAGCAGAGATGCAGCGTATGGAAGGTGCATTAAAACAGAAATTACTGGAAATTCAGAGATAATTTGTGATGAGAGAGGGTGCTGCAAAGTAATTTGTGGCACCTTTTTGAATTTAAAAGATGTGTCAATCACATTTTGTTATAATTTTAAATTGTATATACAATATATAGAATAAAAATAAATATTTAAAATATTATAAAAAATATGAAAAAACGTGTTGACAATTAAACGGCGTTATGCTAATATAAATTCAACAACAAAACACCACTAATTACAAAAACCAAACAAAAAAATCCTGGAAGTCTTAGAAGAAAAACTACTCAGTGACGAGAAAGCTGAATAGAAAAAAATCAGAAAAGAAAATTAGGTAAAGAATCGGAAAAGTAATTAGAACCATAAAGAGGAGGATTGGAGGTACAACATCCAATGGGACCAATCAACAATTTACCTCAATATGAGAGTGGTATCGCATAAGCAATTCCTAACAAGAAAGACCTTTTCATCGCAGATGTGCATAAGCGCCAAAGAATAATAAAAAAGATGGCAAAAGAAAAAGGGATGTAGAAAGCTGGCGACTCATATTGAAAGGTTACCACTATAATTTAAATATAAAATAAGTGTAAAGAAATTTATTTTATAAGTTTAAGAGACAATTTAAATTATAAGAATGAAAAAGAAAAATCTACACATAAAACTTTCTAAGTAAATAAGAATTTACGAGTTGGGAATTAAAATAAAAAATTGAACATAGATGTTTCAAGAAAACAAAAAAGAAAGAAAAAAAGTAAAAGTTAGCAGAGCAAAAAACAATTTATAAACTATATAAGGATAGCTGATAGGTTGAAAGACAAAGAAAAAACTTTTACAAAAAGAGGGAAAACCATTGAATATTGAAGTTCATTAGAACGACCACTGGAAGTGTAAAGAAACAGAAAGTGGTCGTTCTAAATTGTTTTTGAAAGAATCAAAAGATTCTTTTTTTAATGATTTAAAAGAAGTTAAAATAAAATATTCCTGTTGTCAGATAATCCGGGGAGAGCGTATAATGTAGCTATCATGAAACGTCGAAGCAGGCGTAATATTAAGGGGGAAATACTATGCAGAATTGTGGATATTGCCAGGGCGGAGAACTTCTAGCAAAATTCGGAATTAAAATTTGTGATTTAGATGTAAGCCAACTGATCCTTTTTAAAGAACAGAGCCATCCAGGCAGATGTATCGTTGCTTACAAGGATCATGTAAGTGAAATCGTAAATATCAGCGAAGAAGAAAGAAATCGTTATTTCGCAGATGTTGCAAAAGCTGCAAATGCAATTCACAAAGCATTTGGACCAAAGAAAGTAAACTATGGCGCATATGGTGATACAGGATGTCATTTACATTTCCATCTTGTACCAAAATATGAAGATGATCCATTTGAATGGGGCGGCGTATTTGCTATGAATCCGGATAGAAAATATCTGACAGATGCAGAATACGATGAAATGATTGAAAAAATTAAAGCAAATCTTTAATAATGAAAAAGAGACTGTGTGGAGCGCAGTCTCTTTTTTGGGGTGAATTCTATTTTTATGATATAAGAAAAAGAATTATTCTTCTTCAAATACGCCTTTATCAAGTCCGCAGATTGGACAAGCCCAATCTTCCGGAAGATCTTCAAATGCTGTACCTGGTTTGATACCGCTATCCGGATCACCGAGTTCTGGATTATATACATAGCCGCATGGGCCGCAAACGTAATTCTTCATATAATTGTCCTCCTAATTAAATAGTAATGATTACTGTTATTGATATAATATCATATAATTAGAAAAATGCAAGTGTTTTTTGAAAAAATAATTATATTTCTTCGGTTTTTGACTCTTCCGGTACATATGGCTTAAAAATTTTCTTTAAGAATCTGCAATTCGCATAACAGGTACCCGCAAATCCCATAAACAGATAGAAAGGAATCAAAACGATAAAAAGTTCTGTCCATCCTAAGAACAGAAGGATTGGCAAGATATTTAATAAAAGCATGATCAATACATACGGCAGATTGGAAATTGCAAATAAGAATGCATTTTTAAATGTAATGTTTAATGGATTTGCAAATTGTGCCTGTGCCGGATAAAGCATTGTAAAGTCCAGCAGAACAGCAAATGCAATGATAAATATAATACAGGCAATGACCTGGTAAAATGATCCGCTGGCAAAGATGCTGATGGCATATTTCAAGAGAAATGCTGTAACAATGCTGATTACAAGGACAATCAGCTGCAGGATACATCCCTGTTTTAAATTATCTTTAAAGCTGTGGAAGAAGTCTTTGACAGGCTTCATCTCCTGGTTACGTACGACTTTCAGCATGCAGTAATACATGGCACAGATTGACGGACCGGCTGTCACAATCGGAATACAGCATGCAATACAAAGAAGATTTATTACGATAAAGTTGGCAAGATGTCCCACGAAAGAGAAGACTTTTGCTGATAATTTTTCTGACATAAAACGCCTCTTTTCTATATTTTTTAAACAGTATAGCGAATAACATTGACAATTGCAAATGCGTATGCTATTATTTAGAAAAACATCTAATTAGATAAAATTCTAAATAGGTTCGGAGGTGAGGAAGTGGGATTTGCAGAAACCTTTAAAGCATTATCAGACCCGGTTCGCAGAGAGATATTAATGTTATTGAAAGAGAAGCCGCTTTCAGCAGGGGAAATTGGCAGTCATTTTGAAATGACAGGTGCTACCATTTCCTATCATTTGAATATTTTGAAAAAAGCGGATCTGGTGACAGAAGAGAGAGAAAAGAATTTTATTTTTTATGATTTAAATGTATCAGTTGTTGAGGAAGTCATGCTGTGGCTTTCGGATTTAAGGGGAGGAGATGGAGATGAAAAAAGAACTTAAAAAAACATTAACATTGACGACAATTATTACATTACTTCCAATATTAGTCGGACTCATTTATTGGAATCAATTACCGGAAAAAATGGCTACTCATTTTGATATGGAGGGAACACCAAATGGCTGGAGCAGTAAATGGTTTGCGGTAATTGGACTGCCGGCAATTTTGGCAGTGGTAAATGCGCTTTGTACCGTATTGACAGAAACTGATCCAAGACGTTATAAATATCCGGAAAAAATGATGAAGCTTGTTTATTGGATTTGCCCTGTTGTATCGTGGTTCTGTGCCGGAATTACCATTAGCTATGGATTAGGAAATGAGTTTGTTGCGATGCCGAAAATGGCAAGTCTTTTCCTGGGAATCCTGTTTGTGATAATCGGTAATTATCTTCCAAAGGTAAAACAGAATTACTATATGGGCATTAAACTTCCTTGGACCTATTCTGATGAAGAAAACTGGAATCGTACACATCGGATGGCAGGAAAGCTTTGGGTCGCAGGAGGGATTGTTCTTTTGTTGAACTTCTTTTTAGGAATTAGAGGCCTGGAAATTGCAGTTCTTATTATCATGGTTGTAGTTCCAACAGTATATTCCTGGGCATTTAGCAGAAAAAAAGATAAGGAAAAAATGGAGGAATAACAATGGTAGCAACATCTACGATGATTGCAATGGCAGTGAATATGATATTAGGTCTTGTGATTCCGGCCACATTATATATTGTCATGAAGAAGCACTTTGGGCACAACCGAAAGGCCTTCTTTATTGGATGCGGAATTATGCTGCTATTTGCTTTTGTACTGGAGTCACTGGTACATCAGTTAGTGCTTGGCGGACCTTTGGGAATGTCGATTCAAAGTAATATTTGGCTGTATGGTCTTTACGGAGCATCCATGGCAGCGATTTTTGAAGAAACCGGGCGTTTGATCGCATTCAAATTTTTATTAAAAAAACATCGGGAAAATGACAGCTCAGCACTGTTTTATGGTGCCGGTCATGGAGGATTTGAAGCTTATTATATTTTGTTTATGAGTGGTATCAATAACCTGACTTTTGCCACAATGATCAATGCTGGGAACGCATCTGCTTTGACTGCAGGATTAGAAGGAACAGCGCTTGTGCAGATTGAATCGGCGATTGAGCAGATGTTAAATGCATCATGGGCATTATTCTTATTAAGTCCGATTGAGCGTGCCGCAGCAGTGATTTTACAAATTTCTCTTTCTGTACTGGTATGGTTCGGAGTAAAATACAGCAATTATAAATTGTATGGAGCGGCATTACTGCTTCACTTTTTGATGGATTTTGTTGCAGTTGTTGTAAATAATTATCTGGCGGGGCTTGGTATGGCTGGAACTGTGATCGTAGAAATCATTATCTGGGCAGCAGCCATTTTATCTGCTTTTTACGCTAAAAAAGTATGGAAAAAGTATCATGATTAATGTTTATATTCAAAAATGGAACAAAGAGGATGCGCCATGGCAGCGCATCCTTGCTGACATTTTAAAAAAAGATTATAAAATAGAAAAATGTCCGGAAATTCTACGGGATGATATGGGAAAACCATATTTTGATGATTGTGTGCTGCATTTTAATGTGTCCCATTCCGGAGAATATCTGGCGATAGCGGTATCTGAGTTTCAGGTGGGAGTAGATATCCAGGAACCGAAAAAAATCAAAGACGGAATGTTTCGGAAGGTTGTTCAGGAGGAAGAAACAGCGCTTATCGGGGATAACAGACAGAAAGATTTTCTGCGCCTTTGGACACTAAAAGAGAGCTTTGTAAAGGCAGAAGGAAAAGGACTTCGCATTTCTTTGAAGGATTATTATTTTCAGAAGGAAAACGAGGAATATTTTGTAAATTATAGTGGACAAAGAATGCCATGGACATTTAATATAGAAGAAACGCTGATTTCGGAGTATTTTATCAGTGTGTGCGGTATGGAGAGAGAAGTTTCGTGGATTGTAAAACAGGGGTAAGCAATGCAGTACGAGGTTGGAGATATTGTGAAATTAAAAAAGAAGCATCCTTGCGGCAGCTTCGAGTGGGAAATTTTGCGAGTGGGAGCTGATTTTCGTCTAAAATGTCTGGGGTGTGAGCACCAGGTTATGATGGCGCGTAAGCTTGTCGAAAAAAGTACAAAAGAAATTAGAAAAAGTTGAAAAAAGGCTTGAAATTCAAGGGAAACCATGGTATTATACCAAATTGTGATATATGATATTCCTTGCTCTTCATTAAGGGAGGGCCAGAGACCAAAAGGAGGTAAAAGAGCATGAACAAATATGAATTAGTACTTGTTGTTAATGCAAAAATCGAAGACGACGCTAGAGCAGCAGTTGTAGAAAAAGCGAAAGCATACGTTACACGCTTTGGAGGAACTGTTACTGAAGTGGAAGACTGGGGTAAGAAAAAATTAGCTTACGAAATCCAGCACATGAAAGAAGGATTCTATTACTTCATTCAGTTCGAAGCTGAAGCAACATGTCCAGCAGAACTTGAAAAACGTGTTCGCATCATGGAAAACGTTCTTAGATATTTAGTAGTTCGTAAAGATGCAGAATAATTAATGAGTTTAAGGAGATTGTCAGTATGAATAAAGTAATTTTAATGGGACGTTTGACAAGAGATCCTGAAGTTCGTTACTCACAGGGCGAAAATGCAACAGCAGTTGCAAGATTTACACTCGCTGTAGACAGACGATTTCGTCGTGATGATGCAAGCACAGACTTTATTGGCTGTGTAGCATTTGGTAGAAACGCAGAGTTCATCGAAAAGTATTTCCGCCAGGGTACAAAGGCTCTTATCACAGGCCGTATTCAGACAGGAAGTTATACAAACAGAGATGGACAGAAGGTTTACACAACCGACGTTGTTGTAGAAGATCAGGAATTCGCTGAAAGCAAAAATGCTTCCGGTGCAAGTGATTCAGGATTCGCACCTGTATCTCGTCCACAGCCATCCGCTGCAATCGGCGATGGATTTATGAATATTCCGGACGGAATTGACGAAGAATTACCATTCAACTAACAATCGTGAAAATAAGTCGGGCAATAACCGGTCAATAGTCTAATAGGAGGTAAACAACAATGGCTTACACAAAGAATGAAAAAGCAGATTCTCCAATGAAGAGAAGAGGCGGACGTAGACGTAAAAAAGTTTGCGTATTCTGCGGAAAAGAAAACAACGAAATCGATTACAAAGATGTAAATAAATTAAAAAGATACGTATCTGAAAGAGGAAAAATTCTTCCAAGAAGAATCACAGGAAACTGTGCAAAACATCAGAGAGCTCTTACAGTTGCAGTTAAGAGAGCACGTCACATCGCTCTTATGCCATACGTAGCAGAATAAGATGATTTAGAGAGTACCTGAAAAGGTACTCTTTTTTTGCCTTGTGCGGAAGTTTTCCTGCTGTGCTTGTGTTGCGAAGCAGGCGCAATGATGCTATAATTAACGTGGTATGTGCTAACTGCGGAGTTTATGATCATGAAAAAGAATAAGAAACAGACTAAAAATAAAAATACAAATATAAAGAATGTAAAATTTGCAGGAAAACTGAAAATCTATATGCAATGGCCTCTTTGGATGAGTATTCTTCTTGTACTTGGAACCGTTGCGATGTTTACGATTTCCATAAAAGCAGGCGTTTTCCTTGCAATCCTGACGGTATTCTATGCTCTCGTGGCATGGCTTCTTTGTGCTGGCAGTCAAAAGGATATTCTGGGTGAACTGGTGACTTTTGCGACTCATTATGGTCAGGTGCAGAAAAGGCTTTTGAAAACATTTCATGTTCCGTATGCCCTAATGGATGAAAACGGACGATTGATCTGGATGAACGAAGCCTTTATGGAAGCAACAGAAAAACAAAAAGATTATCATAAATCGATTACAACAATTTTCCCGCAGATTACCAAAGAAAGTTTTGCGGATGAAAGTGAAGACACAATTCTGGAATATCATGTAATGCATGAAGATCGTGCTTACAGAGCTCAGGTACAGCAGATTTCCTTTAAAAATATTGATAAAGGAGTAGAACTGGAAGGAATCGAAGAATATACACAGCACCTGATGGCGGTGTATTTATTCGATGAAACAGAATTAAATCGTTATATTAAAGAAAACAAAGAACAGCGTTTTGTTGCTGGTCTGATTTACATCGACAATTATGATGAAGCGTTAGAAAGTGTTGAAGAAGTACGTCAGTCGCTTCTTGTGGCACTGATCGAACGTAAGATCAATAAATATATTTCCGGTTTTGGCGGTATCGTTCGAAGACTGGAAAAGGATAAATATTTTATCGCAATTCAGGAAAAGAACCTGCCAATGCTTCGTGAAGATAAATTCTCTTTATTAGAAGATGTGCGAAGCGTAAATATTGGTAATGATATGGCGGTTACGATCAGTATCAGCCTTGGGTTGTCCGGAAAGACCTATGCGGAAAACTATGAATATGCCCGCGTGGCTATGGAACTTGCCCTCGCCAGAGGCGGTAATCAGGCAGTTACAAAAGAAGGCGACAACATTACATACTTCGGTGGAAGCAGCCAGCAGGTTGACAAAAATACTCGAGTAAAAGCAAGAGTAAAAGCCCAGGCTCTTCGCGAATTTATCCAGAACAACGATAAAGTGGTTGTTATGGGACATAAAATTCCGGATGTTGATTCCTTTGGTGCAGCCATTGGTATTTACCGTGCGGCAAAGGAATTAGACAAAAAAGCTTATATTGTTGTAAATGAAATCAGTACATCTTTAAGACCGATGTACGAAGCATTCTGCAGCAATCCAAATTATGAAGCGGATATGTTTTTAACAAGTGCTCAGGCAATGGAAATGGTGGATAATCATACGGTGCTGGTTGTTGTAGACGTAAACCGACCAAGCTTTACGGATTGTCCGGAAATTCTTCGCATGACAAAAAATGTGGTGGTCATTGACCATCATCGCCAGGGAAGTGAAAATATTTCCAAAGCGGTTTTATCATACGTAGAACCTTATGCATCTTCTGCCTGTGAAATGGTTGCGGAAATCTTACAGTATATCCGTGAAGGCATGAAGGTGAAAAATGTGGAAGCAGACTGTATGTATGCCGGTATTATGGTGGATACAGACAACTTCCTGACAAAGACAGGTGTACGTACTTTTGAAGCAGCAGCATTCTTGCGTCGCTGTGGTGCTGATGTTACCCGTGTACGTAAAATTTTCCGTACAGAACTGGATGATTATAAAGCGAAATCAGAAGTCGTGCGAAATGCAGAAATTTACAAGGGATTTGCCTTTGCAATCTGCAATGGGGATGGAGTAGAAAGTCCTACAATTTTAGGTGCGCAGGCGGCCAATGAACTTTTGAATATTTTTGGTGTGCGTGCATCGATTGTATTTACGCAGTATAAAGGGCAGACTTATGTGAGTGCCCGTGCCATCGATGAAGTCAATGTGCAGCTGATCATGGAAAAAATCGGCGGCGGCGGTCATGCCAATGTGGCAGGTGCGCAGTTACATTGTACACCGCAGGAAGCGCGTGACATGTTAAGACATACCATTGACGGAATGATAGAAGAAGGAGAATTGACATGAAAGTAATCTTATTAGCAGATGTGAAATCTGTCGGCAAAAAAGGTGAAACCGTAACTGTTGCTGACGGATATGGAAGAAATGTATTAATTGCAAAAAAACTGGGTGTGGAAGCAACTGCACAAAATATGAATAACTTAAAGCTTCAGAAAGCAAATGAAGAAAAGATTGCCAAGGAACAGTATGAAGCAGCGGTTGCATTTGGTGAAGAATTAAAGACAAAACAGATCACAGTAACAATCAAAACAGGTGAAGGCGGAAAAATCTTCGGTTCTGTTTCTACAAAAGAAATCGCAGCTGCAGCAAAACAGCAGTTAGGTTATGATCTGGATAAGAAGAAAATGCAGTTACCAAATCCAATCAAAAACTTAGGAACTACCATGGTTCCAATTAAGTTACATCCAAAGGTAACTTCTGAGTTAAAAGTTATCGTTAGAGAAGCATAGGAGATTCCAATGGAAGAAGCACTCATTAAACGAGTCATGCCGCATAATATTGAAGCAGAACAGTCAGTTATCGGTTCTATGCTGATGGACAAAGATGCAATTATGACTGCTTCAGAAATTATCTCAGGAGATGATTTTTACCAGAAGCAGTTTGGCATTCTCTTTGACAATATGGTTGAGCTTTTCAATGAAGGAAAAGCAGTTGACCTTGTAACATTGCAGAACCGATTAAAGGAAAATGGGGTTCCGGAGGAAGTCAGCAACATGGGGTTTGTCCGTGAATTGCTTACCAATATTCCAACCTCTGCCAATGTGAAATATTATGCAGATATTGTTTACGAAAAAGCAGTTTTAAGAAAATTGATCAAAACTACAGAAACAGTTGCCAATGACTGTTATGTAGGTGCTGATAAACTGGAGAATATTCTGGAAGATACAGAAAAGAAGATTTTTGATATCGTTCAGAGAAGAAACGCTGGAGATTACACACCGATTAATAAAATCGTGCAAAATTCTATCATGCGTGTCAGTGCCGCATCGAAGTTAAAAGGTAATGTAACAGGTATTCCGACAGGATTTATTGATCTGGACTATCGTACTTCCGGTATGCAGAAATCAGATCTTGTACTTGTAGCGGCCCGTCCGTCTATGGGTAAGACAGCCTTTGTATTAAATATGGCACAGTATATGGCCTTTGAATGTAACAAAACCGTTGCCATTTTCAGCTTGGAAATGTCCAGCGAGCAGCTGGTAAACCGTCTGCTTGCTATGGAAGCCAGAATTGATGCACAGAAGCTTCGTAACGGAAGTTTGGAAGATAAGGACTGGGAAAGTCTTTTGGAAAGTGCCGGAACAGTTGCAAAATCAAACCTGATTATTGATGACAGAGCATCCAGTCTTGCTGAGATTCGTTCCAAATGCCGTAAGTTTAAGCTGGAACATAACTTAGATATTGTAATCATTGACTACTTACAGTTGATGTCTTCAGGTGGTGGACGTTCCAGTGATTCCAGACAGCAGGAAATTTCAGATATTTCCCGTGGTTTAAAGAGAATGGCAAGAGAACTGGATGTGCCGGTGGTTGCCTTGTCTCAGCTTAGCCGTGCGGTAGAACAAAGACCGGATCATCGTCCGATGCTTTCGGACCTTCGAGAATCCGGAGCCATCGAGCAGGATGCCGACGTTGTAATGTTCTTGTATCGTGATGAATATTATAATAAAGAATCAGAACTGAAAGGTACTGCGGAAGTGATCATTGCCAAACAGCGTAATGGTCCTATCGGAACGGTTACTCTGGCATGGCTGCCTCAGTATACGAAGTTTGCAAATATCAAAAAATAGCAGATTATGTAAGAAAACCCGTCGGATTTGTCGACGGGTTTTGTTTGTGAAAAGGAATATTATTTGCTATACTTGTTATGACAATTTCATAAGCATTGGAGGGATATTATGGATCAGGTAAGATACATGATTTCAGATGCAGCCAAGCTGGTAGAGGTGGAGAGCCATGTACTTCGATATTGGGAGGAGGAACTGGAACTTCCCATTGCCAGAAATGAAATGGGGCATCGGTATTATACGGAAGATGATATCCAGCTGTTAAAACACATTAAGAAGCTCAAAGAACGAGGTTATCAGTTAAAAGCCATTAAGATGGACATTTCGGAAAACGGTGAACTGATACCACCGGAAGAAACTCAGACACTTGCTCCGGCAGTGAAAAGAGAAAAAACAGAAGTGATAAACAGCAATGCGGAGAAAATGCAGCAGTTCCAAAATATATTAAGTAAAGCATTGGGGCAGGCGTTAAGAGAAAATCAGGACAGTTTATCGAAGGAACTGGGAGTGAGAGTTGCAGATCAGGTATCAAAGGAAATCAACTACCAGTTTAGAGCTCAGGAAGAAGCTCAGGAGGCTTACTTTAGAAAACTGGATGAAAAGATACAGAATGTGAAAAAACGCAATGCGAAGGTAAAAAAGGAAAAACCTGAGAAGAAGAAAAAGGCAGTATTTGGACGCAGGGCAAAAATACAAAGAGAGGCAGCGGAGCCTACATAATAAAAGAAGCAGGTCGTAAGACCTGCTTTTGCACATATTATTTGTTTTCTTCCATAGCGCTGAGGAATTCATTTAAACGAGCAACCAATGTATCCGGATCCATACCATGTACGTAAGCTGCTTCTTCTAATGTTTCCATCTGAGAAGATGGACATCCGATACAATGCATTCCTTCTCTCATAAGGATATAAATTAAATTTTCATCAAGCTTGATTAAGTCGCCGATGATCATTGATTTATCAACTTTTACCATCTGGAGTACCTCCTTAAAAAATCTTATTCGATTATACAACTTATACTGTTGATTTGCAAGGCATTCTGGGGGCCGTTTTCTGTAATTATAAAATTTTTGGAAAATAAAAAGTTATGCTAGACTAACTCGCAAGGTCTATATTACAATGTGTCTAAAGAAAAGGGAAAGTCAATAGATGACCCTCGAAAATACAAGGAGGACTATATTATGGCATACGTAATTACTGATGATTGTGTAATGTGTGGAGCATGTGCAGATGCATGTCCAGTAGAAGCTATCTCTGAAGGTGATGGTAAATACGTTATCGACGCTGATGTTTGTGCAGAATGCGGAACATGTGTTGCTGAATGTCCAAACGAAGCTATCGTTGAAGCTTAATTAGAGACTACATAAAAAACGAGCGATTTGAATCGCTCGTTTTTTTAATGTTCATTTTTAGTTTATGCATTCAGTAATTTCTGCAATGCGTCTTTTTTGATAACCAAATCATAATGCTCTGACATATATGCTTCCATAGATTTTGTGTAAGGCTCATTGCTTCCGTATTCTGTAAGGATATTACAGATCTTGTTGAATTCCTCCGGTGTATGAGAGGATTTACTTAATACCAGATAGTAAAGCTTTCTGGCATTGTTCTTATACAGGCGGTTTTCACCGTGATAATAGTTTTTCAGAACGTGGGCTGCATCAATGATGGAATCTAAATCACCAAAGCAATATAATCGGGTCAGATCAATATCATCTGCCACTGTAACGCGTTCTTCTTCCTTTTTTTCTTCCGGTGTTCCCTTTAAATGCTGTTCCACCATGCGCTTGAAAAGATCGAGTACTTCATCGGCGCCTTCCGGTGTTACTGTTTTTTTCGGTTCTGCAGCTGTATCCAGTGTATCTGCATTACCTGGAGAAAATTTAGAAAATCTGGTATCTAATTCTTCCGGATCGGACACCTTGGTAATAATCAGTACGATGCAATCATTTGGCATTGGGATTGCTTCGATCATTAATGGAATATCGTTGGCCTCAAAACCGAATTCTGCATTGGCCTGCAGCATCATATCTCTAAAAAGTGATTTTGCTTTTTCAGAACCGTAAGCCAGTTCGCTTAACTTGATCTGACGGTCAGCTAAATCTGCTTTTGTCAGCGTACATCTAATTTGGTTGTCATTTAACTTTTCAAGTTTCAAATTATCACATCCATTCTAATTAGAGTTACATTATAGTATAAACAAAAAACAAAAGGATGTAAAGTTGTATAATCTGTAAAAGCTGTGAATTTTAGAAAAACTTAATAATTCTTCC
>JBGVRS010000070.1:0-2557 GCA_045128635.1 Lachnospiraceae bacterium | reverse complement strand
ATGTTGGTTTCACGGTTAATCAGTTTACAAAGTCTAACCTTTGCCTGTTCACCACCGCTAAGCACCTTTACTTTGCTTTCAATATGCTTTGTAGTCAGTCCGCATTTTGCCAGCGCAGAACGCACTTCATACTGAGTAAATCCAGGGAATTCCTGCCAGATTTCTTCGATACAGGTAGTCTGTACATCCTGACTCATTTCCTGTTCAAAGTAACCGATATACAGATAATCTCCTCGTTCTACTTTTCCTTCCAGCGGTTCAATCAAACCTAAAATACTTTTTAAAAGAGTAGTTTTTCCAATACCGTTGGCTCCAGTCAGAACAATTTTTTTACCTCGTTCCATTTCCAGTGTCAGTGGTTTTGACAATGGTTCATCATAACCAATCACAAGATTTTCTGTCTGGAAAATATACTTACCTGCCGCTCTCGCTTCTTTGAAATTAAACTCCGGCTTTGGTCTTTCATGGGCAAGTTCAATGACATCCATTTTGTCCAGTTTTTTCTGTCTGGACATTGCCATATTTCTTGTTGCAACGCGTGCTTTATTTCTCGCTACGAAATCCTTTAAGTCTGCAATTTCTTTCTGCTGCTTATTATAAGCTGCTTCCAGCTGTGCTTTTTTCATTGCATAAACTTCCTGGAATTTATCGTAATCACCTACATAACGGTCCAGCTTCTGATTATCCATATGATAGATTAAGTTAATCACGCTGTTTAAAAATGGAATATCATGAGAAATTAAAATAAATGCATTCTCATATTCATTTAAATATCTCTTTAACCATTCAATATGTTCCACATCCAGGTAGTTTGTCGGTTCGTCCAAAAGTAAGATGTCTGGTTTTTCCAAAAGAAGTTTTCCAAGTAATACCTTCGTTCTCTGTCCACCGGACAGTTCGGAAACGTCTTTATCAAGTCCGATATCTGCAAGGCCTAAAGCACGACCGACTTCTTCTACTTTAGAATCAATCATATAGAAGTCATGAGCAGATAAAAGTTCCTGAATTACCCCAGTCTCTTCCATAAGCACTGCCATCTCTTCATCTGTCGCATCCGCCATCTTTTCATACATGCCATTCATTTCCTGTTCCATCTCAAAAAGGAACTGGAATGCACTTGCTAACACATCACGGATAGTCATTCCCTTTTCCAGTGCTGTATGCTGGTCCAGATAACCAACACGTACATTTTTAGACCATTCCACCTTGCCTTCATCCGGCATCAGTTTCCCGGTAATAATGTTCATAAAGGTGGATTTCCCTTCACCGTTGGCTCCAATCAGTCCAATGTGTTCCCCTTTTAACAAGCGGAAGGAAACATCATCAAAAATTGCTCTGTCCCCAAATCCGTGGGTTAAGTGTTCTACATTTAAAATACTCATCGAATGTGTCCGTCTCCATATACCATATATTTGTAACAGCAAAGTTCTTCCAGACCCATTGGTCCTCTTGCATGAAGCTTCTGAGTAGAGATACCCATTTCACAGCCAAGTCCGAATTCTCCGCCGTCTGTAAATCTTGTAGATGCATTGTGATATACAGAAGAGCTGTCTACCGCCATCATGAATTTCTTTGCAGCCGCTTCGTCCTCTGTCACGATTGCTTCACTGTGTCCTGTAGAATGTGCTGCAATGTGAGCAATTGCTTCTTCCACACTATCTACCACTTTCACAGCCAAAATATAATCTAAGAATTCTGTATCAAAATCCTTTTCTCCTGCCGGTACGCCATCGATCACTTTCGCAGCACGTTCATCCAGACGCAGTTCTACCGGATTTTCTCCCGCATCTAAAACTGCCTTTAATTTTGGTAAAAATTCTTCATATACATCTTTGTGTACAATCAATACTTCCTCTGCATTGCATACAGATGGTCTGCTTGTTTTCGCATTCTTAATAATCTTTAATGCTTTTTCAAAATCAGCTGCAGCATCTACATACACATGGCAGATACCCGTACCCGTCTGAATACATGGTACTTTTGCATTTTCTGTGCAAGCACGAATCAGTCCCGCACCGCCTCTTGGAATTAATAAATCCACATATCCAACTGCTGTCATAAGTTCTGTCGCAGATGCGCGTGTAGTATCTTCTACAAGGTTCACTGCATTTTCAGAAATTCCAACTCTTGCAAGACCACGTTTTAAGTATTTTACAATAGCTGCCGCAGAACGATAAGCTTCTTTTCCACCACGAAGCACACAGACATTACCGCTCTTTAAGGCAAGGGCTGCTGCATCAGAAGTTACGTTTGGACGGCTTTCATAAATAATTGCAACAACACCCATGGCTACCGCTGTTTTTTCAATCACAAGTCCATTTGGACGTTCCACTCTGCGAAGTACTTTTCCAACAGGATCAGGAAGTTCTGCTACTTCTCTGATTCCCTGTGCCATGCCTTCGATTCTGCTCTTAGACAATGCAAGACGGTCTAACATAACATCAGAAATAATTCCTTTCGATGCTGCCAGGTCTTTTTCATTTTCTGCTAAAATTTCATCTGTTCCTGCAATCAGTTCTTCTGCCATCGCAAGAAGCGCTGCATTCTTTTTATCTGT
>JBGVRS010000069.1:0-29371 GCA_045128635.1 Lachnospiraceae bacterium | reverse complement strand
AATCCCGTAACCATTGATGAGATTAAAGGAATTTATAAGAGTCTTGAATATTTAAAAGAACCGGTGCAGGTGCATCTGGCACAGGCGAAATGTTACGCCTATATTTATGGCATACAGAATGAAAAGAGTGAAATGAATGTCCAGATGACCTATGTGAATCTGGATACGGAACAAAAAATATATTTTTATGAGCATTATACGATAGATGAACTGTCAGAATGGTTTGATGCACTGGTCATGGAATATAAAAAATGGGCAGAGTTTCGGTATGAGTGGAAACAGCTTCGCAATGCCAGCATCAAGGAAGTACAGTTTCCTTATGAATATCGTGAAGGACAGAAGGAACTGGCGGGAAGCGTTTATCGAAGCATTTTAAGAGAAAAGAGACTTTTTATTCAGGCTCCGACCGGAACAGGAAAGACGCTGGCAACCATGTTTCCCTCTGTGAAAGCCATGGGAGAGGGCTTGAGCGATAAAATTTTTTATCTGACAGCAAAGACCATTACCAGAACTGTGGCAGCAAATTGTCTTGATTTATTGAGAACACAGAATCTTCGCATGAAATCAGTTCTCTTAACTGCAAAAGAGAAAATGTGCTTCTGTGAGGAAGTGAATTGTAATCCGGATGTCTGTCCTTATGCAAAAGGTCATTTTGACAGGATTAACGATGCGGTTTTTGAAATATTAAATACAGATCAGGATCAGATGACAAGGGAGGATTTGCGTGAACATGCAGAAAAGTGGCAGGTGTGTCCTTTTGAGTTAAGCCTTGATGTATCTACCTGGGTAGATACTGTTATCTGTGACTATAACTATGCCTTTGACCCGAGAGCGCATTTGAAACGATTCTTTTATGAAGGAACAAAAGAAGATTATATTTTCCTTATAGATGAGGCGCATAATCTGGTAGAACGAGCCAGGGCGATGTACAGTGCGTCGATTTGTAAAGAGGATTTTTTGGAACTGAAAAGACTTTTAAAAGGAAAGGCTCCGAAAGTTGAAAAACAGTTGAATAAAAGCAATTCTCATTTACTGGAATTAAAGCGTGAATGTGAGAATTTTGAAATATTAAAAGATATCAATGCATTGTATCTGCAGCTATTGGCATTATCCGGAGAGATTCAGGAGTATCTGGAAATTGTGGATGATGCAGATGTTAAAAAAGCGGTAACAGAATTTTATCTGAACTTGCGTACATTTTTAAACACCTATGATGTGATGGATGAAAGTTATTGTATTTATTCAGAGATGTGCAGGGATGGAAAGTTTCGTCTCCATTTGTTCTGTATTCATCCGGCAAACCGTCTGAAAGAGTATTTACAGCATGGAAGAGGATGTGTGTTCTTTTCGGCAACTTTTTTGCCGATTCAGTATTATAAAGAATTGCTCAGTGGTGAGACCGAGGATTATGCCGTTTATGCGACCTCTTGTTTTCCACCGGAAAATCAGCTGACATTTATCGGCACCGACGTAACCAGCAAGTATACCCGCAGGGGACAAAAAGAATATGAAAAAATTGCAGGATATATTGAGGAAACGATAAAAAGCAGAAAGGGAAATTATTTGGTATTCTTTCCGTCTTATGAAATGCTGGAGAGTGTTTACGGTGCATTTATCACACTGGACATTGCGAAGGATTGTGCCTGTAAGCTGCAGAATATAAACATGACAGAAGCAGAGCGGGAGCAGTTTTTAAATGAGTTTGAAAAGGAACAGGAAAAATCCCTGCTTGGATTCTGTGTGATGGGCGGAATCTTCTCAGAAGGAATTGATCTGACGGAAGAAAAATTGATTGGAGCGATCATTGTTGGAACAGGTCTTCCCAAAGTCTGCACTGAGCGGGAAATCTTAAAGCAGTATTTTGATGCAAGGGGGCTTGGCGGTTTTGATTATGCCTACCTTTATCCTGGGATGAATAAGGTGCTGCAGTCTGCCGGTCGTGTGATCAGAACTGCCACAGACAAAGGGTGCGTCCTTCTTTTAGATGAACGATTTGCAAGAAATGAATATAAAAAGCTGTTCCCACGGGAGTGGAAACAGCCTGTTTTTGGAAATATATCTGATTTATCAAATGTTTTGGAAAACTTCTGGGAGGATTAGTTCTCCTGGAAGAATTTGATAAATTCTCTTGCTGCCGGGCTAAGTGGAATGGAATCGCTTGTGACAATGACGATTTCACGTTCCGGTAACGCTTCTTTTAATTTCAGCGGATACATATCCGGTCTTTCCACTGTTAAAAGATAGTCAGGAATAAATGCAATACCAAGCCCGATGTTTGCCAAATCTAATAACAGATCATTGCTGCTTAATTCAATTTCAGGAACCAGATCCAGTTCATGCTGTAAGAACAGATGGTGTAAAAATTCACTGGTGGTACTCTGACGATCCAGCATTAAAATCGGATAATCTAAAAGTTCTTCAAATGAAAATTCTTTACCTTCCAGATTAAAGAAGTTTCTGTTTGCTGCGAACACATCCTGAAACTTTTTGATGGTATGAATGCGGTTTGTGTTGCTGATGCGGGAGTTTGGATAGTTGGTCACGATAAAATCAACCTGCCCGTTTTCCAAAAGATCAACACATCCCGGAGAAGTCTGGTTTGTTACTTTGATATGAACATTTGGATACGCTTTATGGAATTTACTAAGATAAGGAACTAAAAAGTAACGACAGATAGTATCGCTGGCACCAATGCGCAGCTGACCGCCGCCAAGGGTGTTGGCTTCTAAAATCTGATTTTCTCCGCGCTGGATTAAATTGATGGCAGGTTCAATGTGACGGAGCAGAATTTCTCCCTCCGGAGTTAAACGTACCTTTTTTGTGCTTCGGATAAACAGATTTTGATTCAGTCGTTTTTCAAGTGTTTTAATAGACTGGCTGACTGCCGACTGGGAAATGTACAACTGCTTGGAAGCTTCCGAAAAGCTTAAAGAAGTTGCGACATAATAAAAAACTTTATAAAGTTCATAGTTAATATCCATCATAAGCGCTCCTTATCAACTTATTAAATTTAGTTATATGATAACTGATAGAAAGTGAGAATGCAACGAAAAATCTTTGAGGAAGTAAAGATTTTTTTACCGGTACTGGAAGAAAATATAAATATTAATGAATCTTATGAAAAAGATTAAATATATTAATTGTACTAATCTGGAAACATGTGCTAGGATAGAAACGTAAACTAGAAAGACCATGGGATATAAGGAGGTTACAATGAGTCAGGTAAGACGTATCTACGTGGAAAAGAAAGAAGCTTTTGCTGGAAAAGCAAGAGGATTACATAGTGAAATTAAAAACTATTTAGGTATCAACGAAGTAACAGGTGTCAGAGTGATGATCCGCTATGATGTTGAAAATATTTCTGATGAAATTTTTGAAGCAGCATGCAATTGTGTATTCTCTGAACCACCAGTAGACATTTTATATAAAGAGAGTTTCGAGATTGCTGATAATGCGAAAGTATTCAGTGTGGAATATCTTCCGGGACAGTTTGATCAGAGAGCAGACTCAGCAGTTCAGTGCGTGAAGTTCTTAAAAGAAGATGAAGAACCGGTGATCACATCTGCAATTACTTATGTGATTGAAGGAGATATTACAGAAGAACAGTTAGAAAGCATCAAATCTTTCTGTATCAACCCTGTGGACTCCAGAGAAACAGGTATGGAAAAACCGGAAACACTGGTAAGTGTTTATGATGAACCGGAAGATGTAAAAATCTTTGACGGATTCAAAGATATGCCTGAAGCAGAACTTAAAGAACTCTATGATTCTTTAGGACTTGCTATGACATTTAAGGATTTCTTACATGTACAGAATTACTTCAATGGCGAAGAAAAAAGAGATCCATCCATGACAGAAATCCGTGTGTTAGATACTTATTGGTCTGACCATTGCCGTCATACAACATTCTCTACAGAATTAACAGACGTAGCATTTGCTGACGGATATTACAAAGCTCCAATCGTAGAAACATACGAAAGCTACCTTGCAGATAGAAAAGAAGTATACGGAGACCGCAAAGACAAATTCGTATGCTTAATGGATCTTGCCCTTATGGCAATGAAAAAACTCAAAAAAGAAGGCAAATTACAGGATCAGGAAGAATCAGAAGAAATCAATGCTTGTTCTATCGTAGTACCTGTAGAAGTTGACGGACAGGTTGAAGAATGGCTTGTAAACTTCAAAAATGAAACACACAACCATCCAACAGAAATCGAACCATTCGGTGGTGCGGCTACTTGCCTTGGCGGTGCAATCCGTGACCCATTGTCAGGACGTACCTATGTATATCAGGCAATGCGTGTAACAGGTGCAGCTGACCCTACAAAATCTATGGCAGAAACATTAAAAGGTAAACTGCCACAGAGAAAGATCGTAACAGGCGCAGCAGATGGTTACAGCTCATACGGTAACCAGATTGGTCTTGCTACAGGCTATGTAAAAGAAATCTATCATCCAAATTACGTTGCAAAACGTATGGAAATCGGTGCTGTTATGGGTGCTGCTCCAAGACGTGCAGTTATTCGTGAAACATCTGATCCAGGTGATATCATCGTATTATTAGGTGGACGTACAGGCCGTGACGGCTGTGGCGGTGCGACAGGTTCCTCTAAAGTACATACAGAAAGCTCTATCGAATCCTGTGGAGCAGAAGTACAGAAAGGTAATGCACCAACAGAACGTAAAGTTCAGAGATTATTCCGTCGTGAAGAAGTAAGTAAACTTATTAAAAAATGTAATGACTTTGGTGCCGGCGGTGTATCCGTAGCAATCGGTGAATTAGCAGCAGGTCTTGTTGTAAATCTTGATAAAGTACCTAAAAAATATGCAGGTCTTGACGGAACAGAAATCGCAATTTCTGAATCTCAGGAACGAATGGCAGTTGTTTTAGATCCTAAAGATGTAGCAGAATTTATGAAATATGCTGCAGAAGAAAACTTAGAAGCAACTGAAGTAGCAGTTGTAACAGAAGAACCACGCCTTGTATTACAGTGGAGAGGAAAAGATATCGTAAATATTTCCAGAGCATTCCTTGATACAAACGGTGCACATCAGGAAACAACAGTTGCAGTTGATATGCCATGTGAAGAAAACAAATACTTCGAAAGAAAAGAAGTAGGTGATGTAAAAGAAGCATGGTTAAATACATTAAAAGACTTAAACGTATGTTCTCAGAAAGGTCTCGTTGAAATGTTCGACGGTTCTATCGGAGCAGGCAGTGTATTTATGCCATACGGCGGTAAATATCAGTTAACAGAAACTCAGACAATGGTTGCGAAACTCCCTGTATTAAAAGGAAAGACAGATACAGTAACTATGATGAGTTATGGATTTGATCCATACCTTTCAAGCTGGAGCCCATACCACGGTGCAATCTACGCAGTTGTTGAATCAGTAGCAAAAATCGTAGCTTCCGGTGGTGACTACAGCAAGATCCGCTTCACATTCCAGGAATACTTCCGAAGAATGACAGAAGATCCACATCGTTGGAGCCAGCCATTTGCAGCACTTCTTGGTGCTTACAGCGCTCAGATGGGATTTGGTCTTCCATCAATCGGTGGTAAAGACAGTATGTCAGGAACATTCAATGACATCGATGTTCCACCAACATTGGTATCCTTTGCAGTGGATGTAGCAAGTGATAAGACAATTATTACTCCGGAATTAAAGAAAGCAGGAAACAAACTTGTTCTCTTAACAGTTCCTAAGAATGAATATGATTTACCAGACTATGGTTACATGATGGATCAGTATGGTAAATTCCACGAAGATATCAAAGCAGGCAAGATCGTATCTGCTTACGCACTGGATTCTCATGGTGTGATTTCAGCAGTAAGTAAGATGGCATTTGGTAACGGTCTTGGTGTGAAGATTGAACATAACTTTGATCCAAGAGATGCATTTGCACCAGGCTTTGGATGCATCGTAGCAGAAGTACCAGACGGAAAAGTTTCAGAACTTTCTATCCAGTACACAGTGATCGGTGAAGTAACAGAAAAAGATTTCTCTTACGGAAACATTACAATCAGCCACGAAGAAGCAGTAGGTGCTTGGAAAGAAACATTAGAAGATGTATTCCCAACTGTTGCAGTAGACGGAAAAGAAGCAGTGGAAACTCCACTCTATAAAGCAGACAGCATCTATGTATGCAAGAATAAAATTGCAAAACCAACTGTATTTATCCCTGTATTCCCAGGTACAAACTGTGAATTCGACAGTGCAAAAGCATTCGAACGTGCAGGTGCAAATACAATCGTTAAAGTATTTAAGAACTTAACAGCAGAAGATATCAGAGAATCTGTTGATGAATTTGAAAAAGCAATCAATCAGTCTCAGATCATCATGTTCCCAGGCGGATTCTCCGCTGGTGACGAACCGGATGGTTCTGCGAAATTCTTTGCTACAGCATTCAGAAATGCAAAGATGGAAGAAGCTGTTATGAAACTCTTAAATGAAAGAGATGGTTTAGCACTTGGTATCTGTAACGGTTTCCAGGCGTTGATCAAACTTGGTCTTGTACCACATGGTGAAATCGTTGGACAGACAAGCGATTCTCCAACATTAACATACAACACAATCGGCCGTCATATTTCTAAGATGGTTTACACAAAGGTTGTAACTAACAAGTCTCCATGGCTTCAGGAAGCAACACTTGGCGGTGTATACTGTAACCCGGCTTCTCACGGCGAAGGTCGTTTCGTAGCAAGCAAAGAATGGATTGACAAACTCTTCGCAAACGGACAGGTTGCAACACAGTATGTTGACCTTGACGGAAATGCTTCTATGGATGAAGAATGGAACATCAACGGTTCTTACGCTGCAATCGAAGGTATCACAAGCCCTGACGGACGTGTACTCGGTAAGATGGCTCACTCTGAACGTCGCGGTGATTCTGTAGCAATTAACATTTACGGCGAACAGGATCTCAAACTCTTCGAATCAGGTGTAAAATACTTCAAATAATAAACAATGTAATTTTTATGGCACAGGGAAATACCCTGTGCCATATTTTTTGTAATAACAGAATTATCTCTGTTTAAATGTGGAGCATTCTGTCTGCCCTGTATTCACTGCCTTTGCGCCGGTAATATCGACCACATCTGCTGTGCAGTAATGGTGATGATTATAAGTGCAGTTTTCTACATTACATTTAATATCTGTTTTACGCTCAGGTGCTTCGTGGAGACTGTTTGAAACGGCTCCCTTTTCCTTTGCAAAAGAGCTGCAGCATGTCATGTCAGAATTTAATGCACCTTTGCCTGAAACTTCGATTTCCTTTAAACAGCAAAGCTTATCTTCATTGTGGACACATGTTTTGACTGTACATCCAAGATTTGTCATAGTAGTTACCTCCTAAAATATAGAAATGCAAATGCTTTTTTTATTTGCAGGGTTGCAAAAATAGTGTGCCCAGTATATAATGAAACATGTTTGAAAAAAGATAAAATATTTTTAAAATAATGATTGACATTTAGAGGCGTAAGTGATATTATGTCATAGGTAAAGAAAGTAGAGTATCCACTCTCACCAGGCACAATCAGGTGACCATGGTTCAATATTTGATAAATAACTTCGAGGGAATAGAAGTGTTATTTATGAGTGTATTGGGTGGATCGATGAGATATCATCCTTTTTTTATGTTTAAAACAATGTGTATTTGACTCATGGAGGTGCAAGACAATTAGCGATTTAATGATTAACGAACAGATTCGTGACAAGGAAGTAAGAGTAATCGGAGCAGATGGCGAAATGATCGGCATCATGTCATCCAAAGAAGCCCAGGCGTTAGCAAGAGAAGCAGAGTTAGACCTCGTTAAGATTTCTCCAAACGCAAAACCACCAGTATGCAAGATTATCGACTACGGTAAATATCGTTACGAACAGGCTAGAAAAGAAAAAGAAGCCAAAAAGAAACAGAAAACAATCGAAATCAAAGAAATCCGTCTTTCTCCAAACATTGAAGAAAACGATTTAAACACAAAGGTTGCCAATGCAAGAAAATTCATCACAAAGGGTGACCGTGTAAAAGTAACACTTAGATTCCGCGGACGTGAAATGGCACATGTACAGAGCAGTAAACAGATTTTAGATGTTTTTGCTGAAAAGTTACAGGATGTAGCCACAGTTGAAAAAGCGCCTAAGCTGGAAGGTAGAAACATGTCAATGTTTTTAACTGAAAAACGTTAGTTCACTAACGAAAGTTAAAATATATAGAAAGCAAACATTACAGGAGGACTAAACATATGCCAAAGGTAAAAACAAGCAGAGCAGCTGCAAAACGTTTCAAAAAAACAGGATCAGGTCAGTTAAAAAGATTTAAAGCTTATAAGAGCCATATCTTAACAAAGAAAACTACAAAGAGAAAACGTAATCTTCGTAAAGCAACTATGACAGATGCTACAAACGTAAAGAACATGAAGAAGATTTTACCTTATTTATAAGATTTGAGGAGGAAAGAAAGACATGGCTAGAATTAAAGGTGGCTTAAACGCTAGAAAAAAACACAACAGAGTATTAAAACTCGCTAAAGGTTATAGAGGCGCTCGTTCTAAACAGTACAGAGTAGCAAAACAGTCTGTTATGAGAGCATTAACAAGCTCATATGCAGGTAGAAAAGAAAGAAAACGTCAGTTCAGACAGTTATGGATCGCTCGTATCAACGCAGCAGCTAGAATGAACGGTTTATCATACAGCAAATTTATGCACGGCTTAAAATTAGCTGGCGTAGAAATGAACAGAAAAGTTCTCGCTGATTTAGCAGTTAATGATGCAGCAGCTTTCACAGTATTAGCTGAAACAGCAAAAGCAGAATTAAACAAATAAGAATGGCAATTGTGGGGGAGTGTTGTAAGACGCTCCCCTTTTGTAGTGAAGTCCTGCGGACTTTGTCGAAAGTTCGTTTAAATATAGAAAGAAGGAAGAATATGACAAAAATTGAAATCGTATCAGGTTTCCTTGGTGCTGGTAAAACAACACTGATCAAAAAGCTTTTAAAGGAAGCATTTGCAGGGGAAAAACTGGTTCTTATTGAAAATGAATTTGGTGAAATCGGCGTTGACGGCGGTTTCTTAAAAGAAGCCGGAATCGAAATTACAGAAATGAATTCCGGATGTATCTGCTGCTCTTTGGTAGGAGATTTTGGTACAGCTCTGAAAGAAGTTCTTGAAAAATACAACCCTGATCGTGTCATCATTGAACCATCAGGTGTTGGTAAATTGTCTGACGTTGTAAAGGCTGTGGAAGCAGTCGGAGAAAAAGTAAACAGTTCCGTAACCGTTGTTGACGGACAGAAATGCAACATGTATATGAAAAACTTTGGTGAATTTTTCAACAACCAGATTGAAAATGCTGGAACAATCGTAATCAGCCGTACTCAGAAGATGAAAGAGGATAAGCTGGCAAAGTGTGTTGCACAGATTAAAGAAAAAAATGACCGTGCAACGATTATCACAACTCCATGGGATGAAATTGATGGAAAGATCATCGTAAATGCCATGGAACACATTGAACTTGATATGCATGATGATCACCATCATGAACATGACGAACATTGTACATGCGGATGCCATGACCATGAGCATCATCACCACCATCACCATGCAGATGAAGTATTCTCAAGCTGGGGGGTAGAAACTCCTAGAAAATACACAGAAGAAGAAATTCAGGTAATTTTAAAAGAACTTTCCGACAATGACGATTGCGGTATCATCTTACGTGCTAAAGGTATTGTTCCTTGTACAGATGGCACATGGTTACATTTTGACATGGTTCCGGAAGAATATGAACTTCGTCATGGAGAAGCTGATTATACAGGAAGAATCTGTGTCATCGGTTCTATGTTAGATAAAGAAGAACTGACAAAATTATTTCATCTGTAATTTGGAGGGAAGAATATGATAGGAATGAAAATCCCTGTCTTTGTTGTCAACGGATTTTTAGAAAGCGGTAAAACTGTTTTTGCCATGGATACCATTGAGGATGAATATTTCTCCGATGGGGAAGATACTCTCATCATTGCCTGTGAAGAAGGAATGGAAGAATATGATGAAGATCTTCTGGCAAGACATGGCGCGAAAATCGTTTATTGTGACAGCAAGGAAGAGTTTACAGAAGAATTTTTAAAAGAAGCCCAGAAAAAATATAAACCAAGCCAGATTCTCTTAGAATACAACGGCATGTGGGGTATGGAGCTTCTGAACACTGTGAAAAAACCACGCGGCTGGTTTCGAGCACAGCAGGTAACCATGGTTGATGCGACCACATTTGATATGTATATGCAGAATATGAAGTCACTTTTTATGGATATGTGTCGTGAATCTGACCTTGTAATCTTCAATCGCTGTGTAGAAGGTACAGAAGCAGCCAGCTATAAGAGAAATATTCGTGCGGTCAATCCAAGAGCTCAGGTTGCTCTTGAAATGGAAGATGGCGAACCATTTGAATTTGAAGAAGAAATGCCATTTGATATTGAAGCAGATGTGATTGAAATCGAGGAAGCAGACTATGGTATCTGGTATATTGATGCCATGGATCATCCGGAAAAATATGATGGCAAAACTGTCAAATTCAAAGGTATGATCTATAAACCAAAGGGAATGCCAAAGAATCAGTTCGTGCCGGGACGTATGGCGATGACATGCTGTGCAGACGATACAGCGTTTATTGGTTATATCTGCGATGGTGTGGATGCAAATCAGTTCCAGACAAAAGACTGGATCATACTGACAGCAAGCATTACCATTGAAGAAAAAGAAGAATACGAAGGCGCAGGGGTTGTGCTGCATGCAAAAGAAATCGTGCGCACAGGTGCGGCAGAAGAAGAGTTTGTATATTTCTAAAAATAAAAAGTTTATAAATATTTAATTTGTAATGTGTTATGGTGAATGCTATACTCGTTGTATCGAGATGGTATTCACCATTTTTCTTTATAAGCAATTCGCTTAATTTTCCAATTAACTAATAAAATACAAAAGAGAGGTATATGTCTATGGGAAATCAAAATGTTTCATCGTTTATGTCTGCGACAGGGAAAATTGATTACAATATGACGAATAATTATATGTTTCGTCGTATTTTACAGGAAAATCAGAAGGTTTTAAAAGGATTAATCTGCTCGTTGCTACATTTAGAACCTGAAAATGTAAGGTCTGTAGTAATTAGAAATCCTGTGAATCTTTCAAGAAATCTTACTGGAAAAGAATTTATTATGGATATCAATGTGATGCTTAATGATGATACACTCATTAATTTAGAGATGCAAGTGGCAAATGAATACAATTGGCCAGAACGTTCGTTGTCATATTTATGTCGGTCCTATGACCAACTGTACAGAGGTGGTAAATATGAGGGTGCGCTTCCTGTGATACATATTGGATTTTTGGATTTTATTTTACATCCATCCCATCCTGAGTTTTATGCAACCTATCAAATGTTAAATGTGAAAACTCACTTGGTCTATAGTGACAAATTCCGTCTGTCTGTGGTAAATTTAAGGTGTATAGAATTGGCAACAGAAGAAGATAAAAAATATCAGATAGATTATTGGGCTGCACTATTTAAAGCCAGAACATGGGAGGAGTTGCGTATGTTGGTAAAAGATAACGAGTATTTACAGGAAGCAGCAGAATCGATGTATGTGTTAAATGCGGATGAGATTGCGCGCCAGCATTGTATTGCAAGGGAGGATGCAGAACGAAGGGAACGGACGTTAGAACGAGATAAGCGCTTGGCGGAAGAGGCGTTGGAGAAAGAGCGAAAAGAAAAAGAAGTCATGGCAAAGGAAATTGAACGATTGAAAATGCTGTTGGCACGTGATGAGATGAATGGAAAGCAATTTGATGAAATGATGAGTGTCGGGTTTGCACAGGCTAAGAACGGGGAGTCGCTCCCAGCGGAAGAATTTTTTGAAAATATAGACTAAAAAGTAGGCGTTCTCAAAATTTGAGAACGTTTTTACTTATTCGGGGTTCCTTCAATTTTTGGTTTTATGTAAAATAAAGTTACAAAAAGAAAGCAAAGGAGGGCACTACATGAATATTATCGCTGAAAATATTGCCCGAAGAAGAAAAGAGTTAGGATTAACCCAGAGAGAACTTGCGGAAAAATTGAACATTTCGGATAAGACCCTTTCGCGCTGGGAAACTGATAAGCAGGTACCGGATGCACTGATGATACCGGAAATAGCCAAAGCACTGGATATAAGTATTGGTGAACTCTATGGAGTTGAAGAGAATGGACAATGTGGAGCGTCCAATTCCTATACAAAAAATGGAGTAATAGAAGAAATTGATTATGCCAGAATTAACGCATATAAAATTGTACTGTTGGCTGGAGGTTTTCTAATTATACTTGGAAGTGGAATTTACAGCTTTATGGGTACTTTGTGGAATTCTATGAAAGTTGGAGCAATGCTGCTTCTTATCATCGGGCTGGCAGTTTTTCTGATCGGATTGCTTATAGGCGTTGTAATTCCGGCGATGAAAAGTCCGACTGTTACGATGTTTAATAACTGGGATGTGATTTTGCCATTAATGCTGTTCCAGGGCTGTGTTTTTATTTTATATAGAAGAGAACACAATAAGAAAACCGCGTTACATTATATTTTTGCAGGCGCAGGAATTATTTGTATCATTGGATTCTTGATAAATGCATTGAATAATCCATACCGTTACATGGGTGGATTTACTTATGAAGATATAGTTACGATTTGATTGACTGGATTGAGGAATGTAATTTAAGTGGCGAAGAAATTTGCATGAAAAAGAGCAGTGTTTACCGAGGCGAAGGAGAGCAGGCAGATGCGTATTTAATCTATCTTCCTCATGGTTATGAAGATACGGAATTAAAGATTCGTTATCAGGTAGGTAAGTTAGGGAGAAATATATTAAAGATAGAAGTAGAAAATACAACGCAGATTGTAGATGATACCTATTATCTATGCTATGTGGAAATTTTAAATCATTGGGAAGACTATGACATTCGGACATATTTGAATGGGGAGCGTACATCATATGAAAAGGTGAGTACAACTTCTATCTGGAATGTATTCGAATAGTAGAAAATAAAAAAGCGGCACATCTTTCGATGTACCGCTTTTTTCATGCGGGAAAAGGGACTTGAACCCTCACGTCGTTGCCAACACTAGATCCTTAGTCTAGCCTGTCTGCCAATTCCAGCATTCCCGCAGATCGAATTTTCAAGATTATGTAGTGCGGAAGATGGGACTTGAACCCACACGAGCTAAACGCTCACAAGAACCTGAATCTTGCTCGTCTGCCAATTCCGACACTTCCGCATACGTGTCTTTCAACTCGCAAAATGTATTCTACATGGTAATACATGAAAAGTCAAGCGAAAGTTTAAAAAGATTTATTGAAAGGATTTACGGCATTGATTATACTGTATATAAATTAAGAACTCATTTTTTGCATCCAAGGGGGACGGGGTATGTATGATGTGATAATTATTGGCGCAGGCGTTATTGGAGGAATGATTGCCAGAGCACTTTCAGCGTATGACTTGAAAGTATGCATTACAGAAAAGAAAAATGATGTGGCAACAGGTGCATCCTGTGCAAATTCGGGGATTGTACATGCTGGATTTGATGCAAAACCAGGAACCTTAAAGGCAAAGATGAATGTCAGAGGTGCCGAGATGATACCTCACATTGCAAAAGAACTGGGTGTAAAGTATAAAAATAACGGTTCGCTGGTCATTGGTTTTACAAAAGAGGACAGAGAAACTATCAAAAATCTCTTTGAACGAGGTAAAACAAACGGCGTAAAAGACTTAAAAATAGTAGAAAAAGAAGAACTAAAGGAATTAGAACCGAATCTTTCAGAACATGTGCTCTGCGCATTATATGCCCCGACAGCGGGGATTATCTGCCCGTATGAGCTTACGATTGCATCTGTTGGAAATGCCATGGATAACGGTACAGAGTTAAAATTGAATTTTGAAGTAACAGATATTCGTGAAAAAGACGGATGTTATGAAGTGTGTTCAGAAGATACAGTATTAAAAACAAACTATATTATCAATGCTGCGGGTATTTATTCGGACTATATTGCAAAAATGGCAGGAGATACGTCCTTTAATATCCATCCAAGACGTGGAGAATATATTTTATTAGATAAAGAATGCGGCAGTTTGGTATCACACACAATTTTTAGAACACCTTCCAAGATGGGGAAAGGTATTCTTGTGACACCGACTGTAGATGGAAATCTGTTGACGGGACCAACTTCTGTGGATATTGAGGATAAAGAAGATACTTCCACAACTGCGGAAGGTTTTCAGAAAATTATGGAGCTTGCCAAAGACAGTGTCAGCAGCATTCCTTTTAATAAGACAATTACTTCATTCTGTGGGATTCGTTCCGTAGGAAGTACGGGAGATTTTGTGATCAATGCACCGAAAAAAGGTTTCATCAATGTGGTAGCCATTGAATCCCCTGGTCTGACTTCTGCTCCTGCAATTGCAGAGTATGTTGTGGAACTTTTAAAAGAGCAGGGTGCAAAATTACTTAAAAAAGATAACTACAGTCCGCTTAGAGAGTCTCAGCATGCGTTCAGAGAAGCAGACATGGAAGAAAAGAATGAAATGATCAAAAAAGATAAGACTTTTGGAAAGATTGTCTGCCGTTGTGAGACAATCTCAGAGGGAGAAATTCTTCAGGCAATCCGCACCAACCCGGGTGCAAGAGATTTAGATGGAGTCAAACGTCGTACAAGAGCACAGATGGGACGCTGTCAGGGTGGCTTTTGCGGACCTCAGATTGTGGAAATATTATCGAGAGAACTTGGGATTCCTTATGAAGACGTTACAAAATCCGGTGAAGGTTCCCATCTAAATATTGGAAGAACAAAGGAGGTGTAAGCTCGATGACAGATTTAGTGATTATTGGCGGCGGGCCTGCTGGAATGAGTGCGGCAGTAGCAGCCTATGAAAGCGGTATCAGAGACATTCTCATTTTAGAACGTGACGAAAATTTGGGCGGTATCTTACAGCAGTGCATACATAATGGTTTTGGCTTACACAACTTTGAAGAAGAACTTACTGGCCCGGAATATGCATGGCGTTATGAAGAAAAGGTACGTGAACTTGGAATTCCATTTAAGTTAAATACAATGGTATTGGATATTACAAAAGATAAAATGATTACTGCTACTAATGAAGATGAAGGGATTTTCCAGATTCAGGCAAAAGCAGTGATACTTGCCATGGGATGTCGAGAACGTTCCAAAGGAGCATTAAACATTGCAGGGACAAGACCTGCAGGTATTTATAGTGCAGGTACGGCACAGAAATATGTGAATATCAAAGGTTATATGCCGGGAAAAGAAGTAGTTATTTTAGGTTCCGGTGATATTGGTCTTATTATGGCAAGACGTATGACTTTAGAAGGCGCAAAAGTAAAAGCAGTTTGTGAATTAATGCCTTACTCAGGCGGTCTTGCAAGAAACATTCAGCAGTGTCTGGTGGATTTTGATATTCCGTTATTGTTAAGTCATACAGTTGTAGAGATTCATGGAAAAGACCGTGTTACAGGTGTTACGATTGCAAAAGTTGATGAAAGCAGAAGACCGATTGAAGAAACAAAACAGTACATTAGCTGTGATACCTTACTTCTTTCCGTAGGTTTGATTCCGGAAAACGAATTATCCAAATGTGCAGGCATCAATCTTGACCGCATTACAAACGGTGCGGTGGTTGATCAGGACAGAGAGACAGAAGTGGAAGGCATTTTTGCATGCGGTAATGTACTTCACGTGCATGATCTTGTGGATTTTGTATCTCAGGAAGCTGAAATTGCGGGAAAGAGTGCAGCGGCGTATATTCAGGGGGATTGTCGGAAAGATACAACAATCTCATTGAAAACGGATGGAAAGATCCGTTATACAGTACCTCAGAAAATTACAGCAAACAAAGATGTGAATGTTTATTTTAGAGTTGCAGATGTTTTCAGAGATGTCCGCATAAATATTTATAAGGGAGAAGAATTGCTTTTCTCTAAGAAAAAAGCAAAAGTAGCTCCAGGTGAGATGGAAAACATTGTACTAAAGAAAGAATTATTTGAAGGGGCAGAAGAGCTGTACTTTGCTTTGGAGGACTAAGGATATGAAAAGAGAAATGACTTGTATTGTATGTCCGAAAGGGTGTACATTAGATATAGAAATATCGAAAGATGGAACTGTTCAACAGGTAACAGGAAACCAATGTAAACGTGGGGCGAAATACGCAGTAGATGAATGTACCAATCCTCAGAGAACAATTACAACCACACTTCGATGCGAAGATGGAAGCATGGTAGCAGTGAAGACAGATACAACGATTCCAAAAGATAAAATGTTTGAAGCAATGCAATTGATCAACGGAACAGTTGTAAAACTTCCGGTTATGATTGGAGATGTGCTTGTAAAAAATGTATTCGGCAGCAATGTAGTCGCAACACAAAATCGAAGATAGTCACAGGGGGATAAATATGAATCAGTTAGAATTGCAAAAACAGGCACTGGAAATTCGAAAAAGTGTCTTAGATGCTGTTCATAGTGCAAAAGCCGGACATCCGGGAGGATCTTTATCCGCAGCAGATATTTTAACATATCTTTATTTTGAAGAAATGAACATTGAGCCAAAAAATCCGAAGAAAGAGGACCGAGACCGCTTTGTTCTGTCAAAAGGTCATTCTGCTCCGGCGCTTTATGCAGTGCTAGCGCATAGAGGATATTTTCCAGTGGAAGATCTTTTAACACTCCGAAAAATTGATTCTTATTTACAGGGGCATCCGGATATGAAAAATATTCCTGGTGTTGATATGACCACAGGCTCTCTGGGGCAGGGAATTTCTGCAGGAGTTGGTATGGCACTTGCAGGGAAAATGAAAAATGCGGATTACAGGGTTTATGTAATGTGTGGTGATGGTGAAATTCAGGAAGGTCAGGTCTGGGAAGCGGCAATGTTTGCGGGATTCCATAAACTGGATAACCTTTGTGTAATTGTCGATAATAATAATCTGCAAATCGACGGTAGCGTTGAAGAGATTTGTTCTCCATATCCAATTGATAAAAAATTTGAAGGTTTTAATTTCCATACAATTTCTATTGATGGTCACAATTTTGAGCAAATCAGAGCTGCTTTTGAGGAAGCCAAAACAGTGAAGGGTATGCCGACTGTTATTATCGCAAAGACCGTAAAAGGTAAAGGTGTTTCCTTTATGGAAAATAATTATAAGTGGCATGGAACGGCTCCAAATGATGAGAAGTATGTGGCTGCAATGGAAGAACTTGGAAAGGCGGGGGAAGTGTTATGGCAGAAATAAAGAAAAGTGCTACCCGAGTAGCTTACGGAAATGCATTGGTAGAGCTTGGTAAACTGCATGAAGATGTTGTCGTTTTAGATGCTGACGTTGCTGTTGCTACAAGAAGTGAAGAGTTTAAAAAGGTCTTTCCTGAGCGATACACAGATTGTGGTATTGCAGAAGCAAATATGGTCGGTATTGCAGCCGGTTTATCTACTTGTTGTTTTGTACCGTTTGTTACTAGTTTTGCAATGTTTCTGGCAGGAAGAGCCTTCGAGCAGATTCGTAATTCTGTCGGATACCCTCATTTGAATGTAAAATTTGGTGCAACCCATGGTGGTATCTCTGTAGGAGAAGATGGAGCAACACACCAGTGCAATGAAGATATAGCGCTGATGCGTACGATCCCTGGAATGGTAATTATCAATCCGGCAGACAGTGTAGAAGCTGTAGCTGCGGTAAAAGCAGCCTATGAGCATGAAGGACCGGTTTATCTACGCTTTGGACGTCTTGCAATCCCTGTATTTAATGACGCAGAAACCTATGATTTCCAACTGGGAAAAGGAATTATACTCAGAGAAGGAAAGGATTGTACAATTATCGCAACAGGCCTTTGCGTGTCTGAAAGCTTAGCAGCAGCTGATATTTTAGCAGAACATGGAGTGGAGGCACAGGTAATCAATATTCATACGATTAAACCTCTTGATGAGGAATTGATTATCAGTACTGCACAAAAGACAAAGAGAATCTTTACGGTCGAAGAACATTCGGTCATTGGCGGTCTTGGCTCTGCTGTAGCAGATGTGCTTAGTGAAAACTGCCCTACGAAACTTACAAAGCTTGGAATCAAGGATAAGTATGGTCATTCCGGGAGCGCAAAAGCTTTGCTTCATGAAGTGGGACTGGATGCAGAAGGGATTGCCAATAGCGTGTTAGGAAATTTGTAAAAATATTTTAAAATAGTGATTGACAAATGAATATTTATCTGATAACATATCATTTGTTCGCGGGAATGCTGGAATTGGCAGACAGGCTAGACTAAGGATCTAGTGTTGGCAACGACGTGAGGGTTCAAGTCCCTTTTCCCGCACGATAAGCTGTACATCGAAAGATGTGCAGCTTTTTTGTTAATGTGTTATAATGAAAAAAATATTTATTTGAGGGCAGGATTTTGAATAGAAAAATACGTTTTTCAAAAATATATTTACTGGGTTTATTATTAACCTTTGTGTTGTTCTTATTCACTGGAAGACGGGTCTATACCCATTTGACCATGAACTATGCGGAGGATCCTTCGGGAGATGCCTTTGTTACAGTTTATGGAGAGGATGCAGTGTTACATGAAGGTATGGTAGAAGATGGAGTCGCAGACCTTTATTTCTGGGGTTCGGATATTACGGGAATTTCACCGATACATTACAATACCTTTGAAGAACTCTATCTGGAGAGTATTCAGATTAGGGTTCATGGTGAAACTGTTGTAAAAATGGATGCCGAAATGATGATGGAACATCTGACCCCAAATGATGGGATTCAGGACATGATGCTGACAGAGCAGGGAGTTTATCTGACTACCAGCAGCGATCAGCCGGTATTGCAATTGAGTGAAGAACTGCAGGGACAGATTGGCAGGATGTCTTCATTTATGAGCATTTTAAATCTGGTATTCTTTGCGCTGATCTGGACGTTTTTATACTGGTATTTATTCAGAGTACTGAATCTTCGATATGACCGCAGTTACAATAACCTTTTAGATGCAGTTCTGGGTGTTGTGGGAATTGCCGCTATGCTGCTTGCATGGAATATTGCATTTACCAGCGGCTACGGAGGAACGATTCATCCGGATGAAATGCAGACAAGAGCAGCAGTGGATTATTATCGTACCCATTGGATTCAGCCGGATGTGCGAAGCGACTTTGTAGCAACTACAGTTTCCGGGTATGGTATGACCCGTATGTCAGAGATTAATCTGTATTATCTGTTTGCAGGAAAATTTGCAAATCTTTGTGGTTTTACCATGTCCTTTAGAGCACTGGGCATGCTTTTGATATTGATTCTTGGCTGTTTTGTGCTTAAGAATATTAAAAAAGAACGTTACATAGCAATTTTATTCTTTGCGACACCGCAGCTTTGGTATTTGTTCTCTTATGCAACATCAGATGCCTATGATTATCTGTTTACAGTACTTGCAGCTTATGAAGTATTGTCAGAGAATAGTGCCTTGAACCGCATTTTAAAACAACCGTTTAAAGGGCGCCATATACCTGCTTATTTAGGAATTGGATTTATATTCGCAAACCTTTTGATGGCGAAGAAGACATTTTATGTGGTACTTGCGACAATCTTTATGCTTCTTTTATACCGTCTCATTTTTGCGGAAAAAGACGTAAGAAAGAAATTGTTTGTAAAGTATTTATGTCTGTTAGGCGCAGCATTTGCAATCGTACTGGTGCGTTATTATCCGGATTTTGGATACTATGGACTTTATAAAGGAGCGGCAGTTGATCAGGTCATTGAAGCAACAGCGCTGCCGGAATACAAGCCATCCACTCCTGCAATCTACCAGGCAAAATCAACACTTCTTTTTGAAAAGGGAGTAACTTTAAAAGAATTCTTTGTGGACTGGAACTTTAATGGAGAGCTTTTTAAGAACTATTTTGGTTATTATGGAATTTACAGTCTGGAAGCAGAAAACTGGTATTACGTATTGATGGCAGTATTGTATATTGCGTTGTTTGGATCTGTTGGTCTGTTGGTGCATCAGAATATCAAACGTCAAAGAAAAGCAGGCGAATCTGTTCTCCGAATTAGATTGACTTACTGGACCATGTGGGCAATGATACTCTTAATGTATCTGCTTACAATCTATAATGCGTATTTCGTGGATTTCCAGCCTCAGGGACGATATTTATTCCCGGCATTGCCGGCACTTGCCTGCCAGATTGGATTATATAAGGAAGTGGAAGACAGCAAAGCAGTCAGAACCTTGATTACTGCCATTTCAGTCGTGTCCCTGTATTCGTTTTACAAAATTGCTTATTTGAATTTTTAATGAAAATATTTAAAAATATAGTAAGTTTATAAATAGTTTATAATTTTCATGAAATTATTAGCACTCAAACTCTTTGAGTGCTAATTTCTGTATTGACTTTTATTTTATAGGGGATTAAAATACATAACAGATGTTCAGTTATGACAACCGATGAATGAAAACAAGTATTAAAGGAGTAAATATTATGAGCGAAAGACATGGAAGCTTATCAATTAACAGCGAAAACATTTTTCCGATTATTAAAAAATGGCTTTATTCAGACCACGATATTTTCTTTAGAGAATTAATCTCTAACGGATGTGATGCCATTACAAAATTAAAGAAACTGGAAATGATGGGAGAATATACATTCCCGGAAGATCATAAAGACAGAATTCAGGTACTGGTAAATCCGGAAGAAAAGACTTTGAAATTTATTGATACAGGTCTTGGGATGGATGCAGATGAAGTGGAAGAATACATTAATCAGATTGCATTCTCCGGAGCAACAGATTTTCTTGCAAAATATAAAGACAAAACAAATGAAGACCAGATTATCGGACATTTCGGTCTTGGTTTCTATTCAGCATTCATGGTAGCAGATGAAGTACACATTGATACACTTTCCTACAAAGAAGGTGCTGTACCGGTACACTGGGAATGTGACGGTGGCACAGAATTCTCTATGACAGATGGGGACAAAGCAGAAGTTGGTACAACAATCACATTATTCTTAAATGAAGAAAGTGTGGAATTTGCCAACGAATACCGTGCAAGAGAAGTTATCCAGAAATACTGCTCTTTCATGCCAACTGAAATCTTCCTTTTCAAAGAAGGTGAAGAAATCGGCGCATTTGATGTAGAACCGGAAGTTGAAGTAGTAGAAACAGAAGGTGAAGAAGCGGATGAAACACCAAAGAAAACAATGCCTGTATCCTTAAGTGATACAACACCACTTTGGACAAAACATCCAAACGAATGTGAAAAAGAACAGTATTTGGAATTCTATCGCAAAGTGTTCCATGACTACAAAGAACCATTATTCTGGATACACTTAAATATGGATTATCCATTTAACTTAAAAGGTATTTTATATTTCCCTAAGATCAATACAGAATATGATTCTATTGAAGGAACTATCAAATTATACAACAACCAGGTATTTATCGCGGATAACATCAAAGAAGTAATTCCAGAGTTCTTAATGCTCTTAAAAGGTGTCATCGATTGTCCGGATCTTCCACTGAACGTATCCAGAAGTGCGTTACAGAACGATGGTTTTGTTAAGAAGATTTCTGACTACATCACAAAGAAAGTTGCTGACAGACTTAGCGGCATGTGTAAGACACAGCGTGACGATTATGAAAAATATTGGGATGACATCAATCCATTTATCAAATTTGGATGTATCAAAGATGAAAAATTCTCTAACAAGATGATGGATTACATCCTTTATAAAGATATCGACGGAAAATACCAGACATTAAAGGATATGCTGCCGGAAGCAGAAGTTGTAGAAGAAGGTAAAGAAGAGGAAAAGAAACCAACAACCATCTTCTATGTAACAGATGAGATCCAGCAGAGCCAGTATATCAACATGTTCCGTGCAGAAGGTAAAAATGCAGTGATTTTACGCCACAACATTGACTCGGCATTTGTGACACATGTGGAACGTGCGAATGAAACTGTTCATTTCCAGAGAATCGATGCGGATTTAACAGATGATTTTAAAGAAGCTGTTTCAGAAGAAGAAATGAAAGAAACAACCGATGCTTTGACAGAACTTTTCAGAAAAGCACTGGATAATGAAAACTTACAGGTAAAAGTTGAGAAACTGAAAAATGAAGAAGTATCTTCCATGGTGACATTATCAGAAGAAAGCAGACGTATGCAGGAAATGATGAGAATGTACGGCATGGCAGGTATGGATCCATCCATGTTTGGCGGTGATGAAACACTTGTATTAAATGCAAATAACAAACTTGTTCAGTATGTACTGGCAAACAAAGACGGTGAAAATACAAATCTGTTCTGTGAACAGCTCTATGACCTGGCAATGATCAGTCATAAACCGCTTTCACCGGAAGCAATGACAAAATTTATCGCAAGAAGTAATCAGATTATGATGCTGCTCGCAAAATAGTATAAAAATAAAGGAGGTCAGCTTACAGAAAGCTGATCTCCTGTTGTTTTAAGAAACGTTTTATCATGTCATCCCAGGCATGTTCCAGTGATTTGTCAAGGGTAAACAGATTAAGGTTTGTAGCTGTGATAATATTTAAAGCTCCATTGTCATAGCGGATATTTAACAGCAGTCCAGAGATGTTTTCAGGCTGAATCGATGTAATGCCTGAGGATGTAAGAAGCTTCGCAGAGTTTTCTTTAGATAACTGGAAAGTAAACTTAAAACCAAGAGGTGTTTTTTTCCCTTTGATCAGTTCCAGACAGAAAGCTTTTACCTCTTTCCAGAGGGAAAATTCCCGGTTTTCCAGATTTTTTTCTTCGATTTCTTCTGCTGAAAAAAAGTCTTTGTGAACCCGCCCCTCAATGCGGAATGTATTATAAGTGGTGACACTGCCTTCTACGAGCAGAAAATTGTCGAATGTCTGAGAAAGAAGTAGTTTATTCATAAAAATTTTAATGTCTTGAATTTGTAATGCAACCATAAAATCTCTCCTTAAATCTTAATCCCAGTATATCTTTTTTTGAAATGAGAATCAACGCAGATTTATTTGGAAGAGTGATTGTTATGTAAAATTTACGGAAAAACATGGATTTTTCACAAAAGTGTGATATAATCGGAGTTAGTTTATATAACAATAGATGGTGAGGAGTTTTATCATGAGTCAGGAAAAAGTAAATCAGTATAAAGAAAATAAGAAAAACAGAAAAGAAATTGCGAAAAAAGCAAAACAGAAATCCATGATCACAAAAATCTGCGTTGGCATTGTTGGTGCAGTATTAGTTGCATGGCTTGGATATTCTGCAGTTGTAACAGTTCAGAACGCAGAAGGACCAGCAGTAAGTGTTGACACAACAGCGGTTTCTGAATATGTAAATGGGTTAGAATAAGTATGAAATTAAATTACAAAAGAACTTTGTTAATTGGTTTGGCGTTTTTATCAATCAGTGCTTTTTGGCAGATGTATGATAACATCATTCCATTAATCTTAAAGAACACCTTTCATATGAAAGAAACCATGACAGGTGTCATTATGGCAGGTGATAATGTACTTGCATTGTTCTTACTGCCAATCTTTGGTGCATTATCTGATAAAGTAGATACCAAAATTGGAAAACGTATGCCATTTATTTTGGGCGGTACTGCATTGGCGGTAATATTACTTATGATTTTACCATATGCTGACCGTACACAGAATCTGGTGATGTTTATTGTTGTATTATTCATGCTTTTGATTTCCATGGGACTTTATCGTTCTCCTGCAGTTGCATTGATGCCGGACTTAACACCAAAGCCACTGCGAAGCAAAGGAAATGCGGTAATTAACCTGATGGGGGCTGTGGGTGGTCTTTATGCCCTTGCAATGATTCAGTTTGTTGTGGAACCGGGGGATACACCAAATTACTATCCATTATTTATTTCTATTGCAGCATTTATGGCAATTTGTGTAGTGATACTTTTCTTAACGATTAAAGAAAAGAAGCTGGGAGCAGAAATAGTAACAGATAATGAAGATGATGATATTCCGGTGGTTTCAAGCACTGCAGAACTTCCAAAAGAAGTAAAACGAAGCCTAATCTTTATTTTATTATCAGTAGCTATGTGGTTTGCAGCGTACAACGGTGTTACAACAGCATTTTCAAGATATGCAACCACTGTTTGGGGCATGGAAGGCGGCGGATATGCAAGCTGCTTAATGGTTTGTACTGTTGCGGCAATCATCAGCTATATTCCGATTGGTTTTATTTCAGCCAAAATCGGACGTAAGAAGTCTATTTTGATCGGTATTGTATTACTGGGCGGCTGCTTTGGCGTAGCAGGTATTTTCAATGCTTATCATCCGATTATGAATGTATTCTTTGCGATCATCGGGTTTGCATGGGCTTCTATTGGGGTAAACTCTTTACCAATGGTTGTAGAAATGTGTTCTGCAGCAGATGTTGGTAAATATACAGGATATTATTATACATTCTCCATGTCAGCACAGGTAATCACACCAATCCTGTCAGGTTTCTTATTGGAGCATGTATCTTACAGAGTATTATTCCCATATGCAGTATTCTTTGCAATCTTGGCGTTCCTTTGCATGACCCAGGTAAAACATGGGGATGCAAAGCCAATCCAGAAGAAGAGTTTGGTAGAAAACTTTGATGTGGATGACTAAAAAAGTTAGAAAGAAGTGCGATAAACTATGAAGGTTTTGCTGATTATAATCATCATTTTACTGGCATTATATCTATTTCTGACAGCACCAAGAATGATAAATCGGGCGGACCGAACACCTTTTATGAAACAAAAATTTTATGCTCACAGAGGGTTATTTGATAATGAGAGTGATGCGCCGGAAAATTCTCTTGCGGCTTTTGAGAAGGCTGTAGATGCCGGATATGGTATTGAAATGGATGTGCAGCTTACCAAGGACGATAGACTGGTTGTGTTCCATGATGCGACATTGAAACGAATGTGCGGCATAGAAGGAAATGTGTGGGGTTACACATTAGAGGAATTGCAGCAGCTTCGACTTGCAGAGTCAAAGGAGCGGATTCCGACCTTTGAAGAAGTGCTGAATCTGGTAGCTGGAAGAGTACCATTAATCGTTGAGTATAAACTGGATAGACCTCTGACAAAAGTTTGTGAACTGGGAAATGAGCTGCTTAGTCGGTATCAGGGAGACTATTGTATAGAAAGCTTTCATCCATTTGCACTGATGTGGTATAAAAAACATCGACCGGATGTACTGAGAGGACAGTTGTCCGGAAAGCTTTCAAAAGAAACAAAAGATTCGAAGAAGAAAATATATTATTCACTGGTAAGTTATCTTTTGACAAATATTCTGACCAGACCGGATTTTATTGCTTATGATCATCGATATGTGAAGAATATTTCCAGAAGAGTTTGTAAATGGCTTGGAGCATTGTCGGTGACATACACGGTGAAAAGTGTAGAACGATACGAAGAAGTAAAGAATGACTTTGATTTATTCATTTTTGACAGTTGTATATTGAAGTAAATAATTATGGCGTGACCGTTTTGGTCACGCCATTTTTTAAAAAATTATTTCTTGTTCTGTTCAACTTCTAAAAGTTTCATTGCACGAACTTTTAATGGAAGTCCGAATAATGTGATAAATCCGTCTGCATCGTGGTGGTCATATAAATCACCTGTTGTGAAGGATGCTAAGGATTCGCTGTATAAGCTGTATGGAGAAGTGGTTCCTGCTTTTGAAATGTTACCTTTGTAAAGTTTGAATTTAACTTCACCTGTCACATATTCCTGTGTGCTTGCAACAAATGCACGAAGAGCATCACAAAGAGGTGTGAACCATTTTCCTTCGTAAACAACCTGAGCCATTTTGTTTCCGATGTCTTTTTTCATTTCCATAGTTGCACGGTCAAGAACCAGTTCTTCTAACTGTTTGTGTGCTTCCATAAGGATTGTTCCGCCTGGTGTTTCATAAACGCCACGGGATTTCATACCAACAACACGGTTTTCTACGATATCAACGATACCGATACCATGTTTTCCGCCAAGAACATTTAATTCTTTGATGATGTCAGCAACTTTCATGGATTTACCATTTACAGATGTTGGAACACCTTTTTCAAATGTCATTGTTACGTATTCCGGTTCGTCAGGAGCTTTTTCAGGAGAAACGCTCATAACTAATAAGTGATCATAATTTGGTTCTAATGCAGGGTTTTCAAGTTCCAGACCTTCATGGCTGATATGCCATAAGTTGCGGTCACGGCTGTAGCTTGAGTCTGAAGAGAATGGAAGGTCAATTCCGTGTGCTTTACAGAATTCAATTTCATCTTCACGAGACTGCATTGTCCATACATCTGTCATACGCCATGGAGCGATTACTTTGATATCCGGAGCAAGTGCTTTGATACCAAGTTCGAAACGAATCTGGTCATTTCCTTTACCTGTTGCACCGTGACAGATTGCAACCGCACCTTCTTTACGTGCGATTTCTACCAGACGTTTTGCAATTACCGGACGAGCCATAGAAGTTCCCAGTAAATATTTGTTTTCATAAACGGCACCAGCCTGTACACATGGCATGATGAAATCTTCGCTGAACTCATCTACAACATCTTCAATGTATAATTTTGCAGCGCCGGATAATTTTGCTCTTTCCTGCAGCCCGTCTAATTCACTTCCCTGTCCGCAGTCGATACAGCAGCAAACTACATCATAATCAAACTGTTCTTTTAACCATGGGATAATTGCTGTTGTGTCAAGGCCGCCTGAGTATGCCAATACAACTTTTTCTTTCATAATTCCAATCTCCTTATTCTAAAAGTAATTTCATAATTTTTCCGATTTTTGGTGTTTTTACCAGTTGAACACTACTATACATCAAACATTCTAGAAATGCAAGTGTAAATTTATACATTATTTTAAATAATATTCATAAAAATACGAATATTATGCATAAATAGTGAATAATTATACAAAAGAATATAGAAAAAAGGTTGACAGATTCAAAAAAAAGTATAATATATAGAAAGAATACTTTAAATTAGTAAATCGAAAAAGGATTGTTTTCGAGAGGAGATATGAAAAAATGATTAAAGTTGGAATTATCGGATCTACCGGATACGCAGGCGGCGAGCTGGTAAGACTCCTTATGAATCATAAAGAAGCAGAAATTAAATGGTTTGGCTCAAGAAGCTATGTTGACAAAAAATATGCAGATGTTTATCAGAACTTCTTCCAGATTGTTGATGATAAATGTATGGATGACAATATGGAAGCTTTGGCAAACGAAGTGGATGTGATTTTTACAGCAACTCCACAGGGCTTATGCGCATCTTTGGTGAACGAAGATATTTTAAATAAGGTAAAGATTGTTGACCTTAGTGCAGATTTCCGTATTAAAGATGTGGCTACTTATGAATCATGGTATGGCATCGAACATAAATCACCACAGTTTATCGAAGAAGCAGTGTATGGTCTTTGCGAGATTAATCGCGAAGATATTAAAAATGCAAGATTAATTGCCAACCCGGGTTGTTATCCAACATGCTCCACTTTATCAATCTATCCTCTTGCAAAAGAGGGTCTCATTGATATGAGCACAGTGATCATTGATGCAAAATCCGGCACATCAGGTGCAGGTCGTGGTGCAAAAGTGGACAACCTTTACTGTGAAGTAAATGAAAACATCAAAGCGTACGGTGTTGCAAACCACAGACATACACCGGAAATTGAAGAACAGTTGTCTTATGCATCCGGTGAAGAAGTGCTTTTAAACTTTACACCACATCTGGTTCCAATGAACCGTGGTATTTTGATCACAGCCTATGCAACTTTGAAAAAAGATGTGACATACGAAGAAATTAAAGCTATTTATGATAAATATTATGCAAATGAAAAATTTGTCCGCGTACTTGAAAAAGATGTCTGCCCTCAGACAAAATGGGTAGAAGGAAGTAACTACGTAGATGTAAACTTCAAAATTGACCCACGTACAAAACGTATCATTATGATGGGAGCGATGGACAACCTTGTGAAAGGTGCTGCAGGTCAGGCGGTACAGAACATGAACTTAATGTTTGGCCTTAAGGAAAGCGAAGGGCTGGAACTGATTCCGATGTTCCCATAAGGAGATTTCAATGACAATCAGAGAAATGAAAATAGAAGACTACGACAACGTATTTGCACTCTGGAAGACCATCAAAGGTTTCGGTATCCGAAGCGTGGATGATTCTAGGGAAGGCATTGAAAGATTCTTAAAATGGAATCCGGGATTAAGTGTCGTAGCGGAAGAGGAAGGAAAAATTGTCGGTGCGATTCTCTGCGGATCGGATGGACGAAGAGGATGTCTCTACCATGTATGTGTACATAAAGATTACAGACGCCAGGGCATTGGAAAGACCATGGTTATCTGGTGTATGGAAAAATTAAAAGAGCTTCAGATTAATAAGGTCAGCCTCATTGCATTTACCCAGAATGATATTGGGAATGCGTTCTGGAAAGAAATTGGCTGGACAAAACGAGAAGATTTGAACTATTACGACTTTACATTAAATGAAAAGAATATTACTGCATTTATTCAGTAGGAGGTTATGAAATGAAACAGATTCCGGGTGGCGTGACCGCAGCAAAAGGTTTTGAAGCAGCTGGTGTAGAAGCTGGTATTAAATATAAGAACAGAATGGATATGGCTCTCGTATATAGTGAAGTGCCTTGTAAAGCGGCCGGCACATTTACAACCAATGTTGTAAAAGCAGCTCCGGTAAAATGGGACCAGAAAATCGTATATGAATCAGGAATTGCACAGGCAGTCATTATCAATGCAGGTGTTGCCAATGCATGTACAGGCGCAGAAGGCTATGGATACTGTCTTGATACTGCAAAAGCAGCAGGAAAGGCTTTTGGAATTCCGGAAGAATCTGTTTTGGTAGCATCCACAGGCGTTATTGGAATGCAGCTTCCAATGAACAAGATTTTAGCAGGTGTGGATCTGCTGGCAGAAGCAAAAGGTGCATCTTTAGAACATGGCACTTTGGCTTCCAAGGCAATCATGACAACTGATACAGTGAATAAGGAAATTGCCGTAGAATTTGAAGTTGGCGGCAAAACAGTGACCATCGGCGGTATGTGTAAAGGTTCCGGGATGATTCATCCAAATATGTGTACAATGCTTGCGTTTGTAACAACTGATGCGAATATTTCCAAGGAAATGCTTACAAAGGCTGTTAAAGCAAATGTTCAGGATACATTTAATATGGTGTCTGTTGATAGAGATACTTCAACAAATGATACAATGCTTGTGCTTGCAAATGGTCTTGCAGGAAATGATGAGATTACAGAAGAAAATGAGGATTTCAAGAAGTTCTCAGATGCATTG
>JBGVRS010000068.1:0-2281 GCA_045128635.1 Lachnospiraceae bacterium | reverse complement strand
GTGTAAAATACACCGAAGAAATAGTAAGAAATGACCATCAACAATACATTCTTATAACAAATCTACTGTCAAATATTAAATTTTCAAGGTTCTTTTAGCGGGTCAGACACAGAAAACACTATGTTCTGACCCCGGCATCATGTCATTAAGTTAAAGGGAAAGAAAAAAGAAACCTTTCCACAATTTAAAGGAACCGTTGAAAAGTCAACAGCTCCTTAAAGTACATCCTAATAACTAATGCGTCTTCTGCATTCATTGTTCTCTGTCCTTTTCTGTCACTTCACAGATCCAGCTTTGATTCGTCGTACGAATGCTTTTTCCCGAAGTGATTGCCTCTTCACGCATAAGATCCAGATATGCATCCTGAAGACCATTTTGTAAAGAATAGATATCTTCACCTGTTTCTAAATAATGCTTCATTCCAACAAGTAAATCCGTCACAGCAATCTCATCATCATTGATTCGAAGTCCCGGAAATGGATTTTCATAAATTCGTTCTCCCCGAAAACTAATAAATCTATGACTCCATCCATCGATATTGTTGATACCATCATCTTCACGGTACATTCTCTCTGTAATCGGCTGGTTCCTTTCGTTCAGATAACATACCATATCGTTTTGAATTTCTCCTCGTATCCCCTGTACATTCCATCGTCTGCTTCGAATTGGTGAAAAATAATGTTGTTTATCAAAATCAAAAAAAGCAATTTTCCCATTATCAAACACTATGTCCGCACGATCACGTATCGTAGGAATCACTTCACCAGTTTCATGCCAGCCCGCACGATTTCTTGTAATTGTAACCGGAAGTTCATAACGGTTGCCGGTAATTGTGCAATTTTCAAAACCGATTCCAAGAAGTTTACGGAAAATACTCATGGCATGATATCCATGAATTGCAGACATATTTACAGTCAGAATTTCCCCTAAAATTCCCGAATGAACAATATTTTGTAAGGCGCGATAATACGGCTGCAGGAAATACTGCTCTGCAATCTGCACTTTTCCCTTCAAACGTATATTTTCTTTCCATATTTCATTCAGCTCTTCCACGGAACCGGCTGGTGGCGTTTCACAAAGAACCGGGATCTGATGTTTCATAAAACGAATCAGCCATTCTTTTGTAGCTACTTTGGATACGCAAAGAATCACAAAATCAGGATCCCAGCTCAGTGCTGTATCAAAATCATCTGTTGCACGAATTCCAATTTCCTTTTCTATTTCCAGTGCTCTCTGTTCAGAACGCATCAGAACGCCGCAGAGTTCAAATTCATTTGAAAGATTTGCTATCGCACGGCGATAAATCTGAGAACGCCATCCATAACCAACTAATAAAATTTTACATTTCATAACCCCTCTCCTTCCACCTTTGTCTATGTATTACCTTCTTCTCTATCATACCACAACATCATTAAAAAAAAAGTGGGCAGGTTTCTTTTTTGTATCATACTGTCAATTAGATAAATTGGAATTCGTAATATATAAGTGAAGGTTTAAGCGGCCTTCACTCTTTTATTTTATAATGAAGGTGATTGGCCTACGAAATTTGGAATTGGGACACCACGCCCGTAGACAAATGTGTTAGCCATCCTTCATTATCCTGCATTCGATTCAGCAAGTTGGGATTTTTGCTCCCGTTTAACCAACGAATATGAATGGATTTGTTTAACTGACAAACTGAAAGTTTCCTACGGTTTTTCTTTTTATTTGGGGTGGAATTTGTTAATGAAAAATGAACGAAAAAGAGAGCTGCCCACATATTGTGATATTCTCCCTCCATAGATTTCAATGAATCTTTTCATTGTCCTCTATTGGATGAGCATACCAATCTAAGGGCAGCCCTAAAAATTATTCCTTATCCATCAAGACTCGTTCAATATGCATTGCCAGATATCCGATCTCAACCTCATCCAGGGGGGAAGTGCGATGAAGCTGTTTTTCCAGCTGTTTACATACTTCTGTTGCCATCCAAAAGGATTTTGGAAATTTTACCGACATATAGTCGTTCATATTTAATTTTAATTTTTCGCCTTTGATAGAACGAGCTACCATGTAACGAATGTGATTCATCAGACGATTATAGGAAAGGGACATGACATCAATTGTCTGACCAGTCTCCTCTTCGATCATACGAATACATTCTCGAACAGCCATTGCAATCTGCATAGACAATGCAACATTTTCGTCCTCAATAGCTGAGTGAATATGAAGAGCGATATATCCGATTTCATGCTCATCAATCTCTACCTGTAACATTTCCCATAAAATATCTTTTACACAT
>JBGVRS010000067.1:0-4100 GCA_045128635.1 Lachnospiraceae bacterium | reverse complement strand
TGTGTTAAAGCGGCAAAAAGTTAAAGTATTGATGCAAAATTTGTTGACAAACAAAAAAAAGAGGAGTAGAATCGGGTTTATCAATTTTCTTTTATGAATGAGGAGGAAAAGTACAATGAAAAAGTTTCTTAGTTTACTTCTCGCACTCACAATGACAGCAGCTTGTCTTGTTGGATGCGGTGGAAAAGAAGAATCAAAAACAGACGCACCTGCAGCAGAAGAGTCAGCAGATGCAAAATTTGTAATCGGTGGTATCGGACCTATCACAGGCGGTGCTGCAATCTATGGACAGTGCGTGAAAAACTCTGCTGAAATCGCAGTAGCAGAAATCAACGCAGCAGGCGGTATCAACGGATACCAGGTAGAATTCATCTGGGGTGATGATGAACATGATGCTGAAAAATCAGTAAACGCTTACAACAGCTTAAAAGACCAGGGTATGCAGTTACTCCTTGGTACAGTTACATCTACACCATGTATCGCAGTAGCAGATGAAGCAGCAAACGACAACATGTTCTTATTAACACCATCAGGATCTGCAGTTGACTGTGTAGCAAACGACAATGCATTCCGTGTTTGCTTCTCTGACCCTAACCAGGGTACAGCTTCTGCTCAGTACATCGGTGAAAACGGTCTTGCAACAAAAGTAGCAGTTATCTATGACAGCTCTGATGTATACTCAACAGGTATCTACGAAACATTCGCAGCTGAAGCAAAAAATCAGCCATTTGAACTCTTACCTGCAGAAGCTTTCACAGCAGATAACAAAACAGACTTTGCAGTACAGGTTCAGAAAGCTAAAGATGCTGGTGCAGATTTAGTATTCTTACCAATCTACTATAATGAAGCATCTTTAATCTTAAAAGAAGCTGAAAAACAGGCATATGCTCCAAAATTCTTCGGATGCGATGGTCTTGATGGTATTCTCTCTGTAGAAAGTTTTGATACAGCTTTAGCAGAAGGAGTTATGTTATTAACACCATTCGTAGCAGACGAAGACAAAGAATTAACAAAGAACTTTGTAGCAGCTTACGAAGAACAGTTTGGCGGAATTCCAAACCAGTTTGGTGCTGATGCTTACGACGGAATGTATGCAATCAAAGCAGCAATCGAAAAAGCCGGTCTTACACCGGACATGAGCGTTTCAGACCTTTGCGAAGGCTTAAAAACAGCTATGACAGAAATCACAATCGACGGCTTAACAGGTGATGGAATCACATGGACAGCTGACGGTGAACCATCCAAAGCTCCAAAAGCAATGGTGATCAAAGACGGCGCTTACACAGCCATGTAATTAAAAAAATGTTGAAATTTAAGGGATTGTCGTTTTGACAATCCCTTTTGTATTGTGCTATAATATTACGTACTTATACTCTTAGGAGAGACGAGAGTAAATAAATTGAGGAAAATATAAAAAGAGGTGCTATTATGAGTTTTTTAGGTTACTTTATTAATGGTATCAGCCTTGGCAGTGTGTATGCAATTATCGCCCTCGGATATACCATGGTTTATGGTATTGCGAAAATGCTGAACTTTGCCCATGGCGATGTCATTATGGTGGGTGCTTTCGTGATTTATACAGCCATGTCATCAGCAGGTCTTTCACCGATTCTTTCTGTGATTCTGGCGATGGTACTTTGTACAATTCTTGGTATGACTATCGAAAAAATTGCCTATCGCCCACTGCGTAATGCAGGTTCACCATTGGCAGTATTAATTACCGCGATCGGTGTCAGCTATCTGCTTCAGAACCTTGGTCTTTTAATCTTTGGTGCAGATACAAAATCCTTCAAATCTATTGTAAGCATGGAAACTTTGCAGTTTGCAGAAGGACAGCTGACAGTTTCAGGGGAAGCTGTTGTAACAATCATTGCCTGCGTTGTAATCATGCTTGCACTGACAAGTTTTGTAAAATATACAAAAGCAGGACGTGCCATGGTTGCAGTTTCTGAAGACAGAGGCGCTGCACAGTTAATGGGTATTAACGTAAACGGTACCATTGCGCTGACATTTGCAATTGGTTCTGCGCTTGCTGCAGTTGCTGGTGCATTACTTTGCTCTTCCTATCCAGCGCTGAGCCCATATGTTGGATCTATGCCTGGTATCAAAGCGTTCGTTGCAGCGGTATTTGGCGGCATCGGTTCTATTCCAGGGGCGATGATCGGTGGTATTTTATTAGGAGTGATTGAAAACCTTTCCAAGGCTTACATATCTTCCCAGTTATCAGATGCCATCGTATTTGGTGTGCTGATCATTGTGCTGCTTGTAAAACCTACCGGTATTCTCGGTAAAAATATTCAGGAGAAAGTGTAGGTGATTGGAATGAAAAAATTAAAATTAGACAAAAATTTAAAAAGTTCATTGATCACTTACGGTATGGTCATTGTTGCTTACATTGTAATGCAGGCACTGGTTATGACAGACAATATTTCCAGCTTAATGGAAGGGCTGTTGGTTCCATTATGCATTTACTCCATTATGGCAGTTTCCTTAAACTTAACAGTAGGTATCCTTGGTGAATTAAGTTTAGGTCATGCTGGATTTATGTGTATTGGTGCATTTGCAGGTGCATTTTTCTCAAAATGCATGAATGGAGCAATGCCTGATTTACTTCGTTTTGTTTGTGCAATCCTTATCGGTGCAGCGGTTGCAGCGCTGTTTGGATTCTTGATCGGTATTCCGGTACTTCGATTAAAAGGTGACTACCTTGCGATTGTAACACTTGGTTTTGGTGAAATTATTAAAAACCTTGTAAATGTATTTTATGTTGGACGTGATGCAAACGGCTTCCACTTCTCCATGAAAGATGCAATGTCCTTAAATCTTTTAGAAGAGGGTGAAGTAATCATCAAAGGTGCCCAGGGTATCACAAAAACACCACAGGATTCAACATTTACAATTGGTGTGATCTTACTTTTAATTACACTTTTCGTTGTACAGAATTTTGTAAATTCACGTTCCGGTCGTGCGGTTATGGCGATTCGTGACAACCGTATTGCAGCAGAATCTGTTGGTATCAACATTACAAAATATAAACTGATGGCGTTCAGTATTTCAGCAGCTTTAGCAGGTGTTGCAGGTGTTCTTTATGCTCACAACTTAACAACATTAACAGCACTTCCAAAGAACTTTGGTTACAACCAGTCCATTATGATTCTTATTTTTGTGGTACTTGGTGGAATCGGTAACATCAGAGGTTCTGTGATTGGTGCCGTTGTGCTGACACTGCTTCCGGAATTAATGCGTTCACTTCAGGATTACCGTATGCTCATTTACGCAGTTGTGCTCATCGGCGTAATGCTCTTTACATGGGCTCCAAAAGCAAAAGAATTCCGTGAAAGATATTCTCTTAAGAGACTGATCGCATTGAAAAAAGAAAAGAAGGGGGATAAATAATTATGGCAATGTTAGAAGTACAGGGCTTAGGTATCTCCTTCGGAGGCTTACGTGCCGTAGACAGATTTAACTTAAAAATTGAAAAAGGCCAGTTATATGGTCTTATCGGACCAAACGGTGCCGGTAAAACAACAGTATTCAACCTTTTAACAGGTGTTTATAAACCAAACAATGGTCGTGTAACACTGGATGGCAAAAACATTACAGGTAAAAGTACCATTGAAATCAATCAGGCCGGAATTGCAAGAACTTTCCAGAACATTCGTCTGTTCCAGAAATTAAGCGTTCTTGACAATGTAAAAGTTGGTCTTCACAACAATCATTCTTATTCTACAATCGAAGGTATCTTACGTTTGCCAAAATATCGTAAGGTAGAAAAAGAAATGAACGAAAAAGCAATGGAACTGTTAATGGTATTTGACCTTGACGGCTATGCAGATGTTCTTGCATCAAACTTACCATATGGTAAACAGCGTAAGCTGGAAATCGCAAGAGCTCTTGCGACAGATCCAAAACTTCTGCTCCTTGATGAGCCGGCAGCTGGTATGAACCCAAATGAAACACAGGAACTGATGGATACCATTCGTTTCGTAAGAGATCATTTTGATATGACAATCCTTTTGATCGAACATGATATGAGACTTGTATCCGGTATTTGTGAAGAACTGACAGTATTAAACTTCGGTCAGGTTCTCTGTCAGGGT
>JBGVRS010000066.1:0-108638 GCA_045128635.1 Lachnospiraceae bacterium | reverse complement strand
CAGCTTTCCATGTATAAAGCGCTTTCCCAGATGGCAAAGGAAGAAAATTACATTTTATTAGATGTAAGAACTATCGAAGAATATAATGATGGACACATTCCTGGTGCCATCAATGTCGCAAATGAATCTATCGGAAAAGATGAAATTGCAGAACTCCCTGACAAAGAGCAGCGTATTTACGTGTACTGCCGAAGCGGCAACCGAAGCAAGCAGGCTGCCAAGAAACTTGTAAAACTTGGATACACAAATATTATTGAAATCGGTGGTATCATGGATTATCATGGAGAGGTAGAAACAAATTAAAGACAAGGAGAATTCCTATGAACCGTTTACCTATCGAAGTACAACAGCTTTTTGAATATTTAAAATCCGGAACCTCCGCTTTCCACGTAATCGACCACACCAAAAAGGTCTTATGTGAAGCAGGTTTTACGGAACTGAAATTAAAAGAAACATGGAATTTAGAAAAAGGCGGACGCTATTTTTGCATTCCATTTGACACCACACTTTACGCATTTACTGTAGGTGAAAACTGTGACCTTTCAAACGGCATCCACATCGGTGGTGCCCACACGGATTTCCCGGCAATCAAGGTGAAACCAAATCCGGAAATATTTTCTCACGGTTACATGCAGTTAAACACAGAGCTTTACGGCGGACCAATCCTTAGTACCTTCTTTGACCGTCCACTTTCTCTTGCTGGTAAGGTTGTGACCCGTGGGGAACGCTATGACAAACCGGTTAGCCACTTAATTGACTTTAACGCACCGGTGTTATATTTACCAAATCTTGCGATTCATATGAATCGCGAAGTCAATGAAAAAGGTGCTCCAATCGACAATCAGAAGCAATTACTTCCAATGCTTGGAATGGTAGATGAAGTATTAAATAAAGATACAAAATTTGTGGATTTACTTGCAGACAAGCTTGGTGTGGATGCGAATGATATTTTAGATTACGATTTATGTATTTATAACTTAGATAAGCCAAAACTGGTAGGCATTAAGGAAGAATTTATCTCTGCGCCACGTCTGGATGACATTACTTCCTGCTCTGCATTAATTCATGGACTGATTAACAGCAACAACGCTGACCGCGTAAATCTCGTTTGTTTATTCGATAACGAAGAAATCGGAAACGTCAGCAAACAGGGAGCTGACTCTACACTGGCCAACATTATCATCCAGAAAATCTGGCAGTCATTTGGTAAAAATACTGTAGATTGCATGGCAGACATTTCTGATGGTCTGATGATTTCCGTGGATGTAGCTCATGCTTACCATCCAAACCACCCTGCATTACAGGATATTACAAACTTCCCTGTATTAAACAAAGGTTTTGTCTTAAAATCAGCAAGCAACCAATCTTATGCATGGGATGCGGAAATTCTTGGTTCCTTACTTGATCTTTGCGGCCGTGAAGAGATTCCGGTTCAGCGTTTTGTAAAACATTCTAACGTAAAGGGCGGTGGGACAATTGCATCCGTATCTTCTTCTCATTTACCAATGAGAACTGCTGATTTAGGTGTTGGTCTTCTGGCAATGCATTCTTCCTGTGAAATGACAGGATTAAAAGACCAGGTAGCTCTTGCACAATTTGCAAAAGCGTTCTTTGAAAATTAAGCAACTTCATTAAAAACTCTGCCCTTGGGGCAAACAAAAAACGGAGCGGGAAATTTCCCGCTCCATTTATTTTGCACATAAACTTTACTTATTTAAGTGTCATGTATTCGAATTTGATAAGTCCTGATGTATCCTGGATGAAGTTATCAATGTGATCCTGTACTGCAACTACGTTTGCATAGCTGTATACTGGGATGATTGGAAGATCAGCGATTACCATATCTTCAGCCTGTCTTAAGATTTCAAGTTTCTTTGTTAAATCAAGTTCCTGAGCTGCTGCATTGATTAATGCATCGTATTCAGGGTTGTTGTATCTTGATTCGTTTGTTGTTCCGATGTTAACGATCTGGTTTTTAGACTGGTAGCTTGTCATTTTGTAAGGTCCGTTAACAACAGTGCGTCTGGTGTGATAGCCCATTCTCTTGGGTCATCAAACTGTTCTACGATGTCCTGTCTAACTGGAGCCATTTTAACTTTTGATCCGTATTCACTGACACATCACTTGTTTTCCCACATGCCGTAACCAAACAGCAGATACTGAAAATAATGCCAAACAGTAGTTTCTTCCTCATTGTCTTCTCCTCTGTATGCTTCACAAGATATCCTTTGCGAACCACAAATGCTCACTAAAAGCTATTATACCACTTCTTCGCAAAGAAGTGTTTCTTTATTACGAATAAATTCTTCATACCGTAAGCCTCTATCCGTTGTTTCCATTTCTCCCAGCTGATTATCATATGGATCAGCTCTCCAGTGATCCTTATCAATGGTAAACGGTGCCATAAATTCACTGTTTGCCACCATACGGTATGGATCTAAGTTTCCAAAGTAGAATTTACGTCTTTCTTCTTTTTCCAAACGCACCGCGCCTGTTCCATAAGAAGTATCTGCAAACATCCATCCATGTGGTGCTACGTAGAAGCGCACCCAGTCATGACCGCCACAAAAATCAGGTTCTGCTGTCAATCCACTCTGCCAGCATGCCGGAATTCCGGCACAACGACACAATGTTAAAAATAACAATGCAAATACACCACAGTCTCCTGTGTAGTCTCTTGCACAGGTTTCTGCGATATTTTCCAGACCAAAATATGCCGGCATAAAAGTATACTTCATATTTAATGTAATAAAATCATAGAAAATACGTGCTTTTTCTAATGGATCTGTCACGCCTTTTGTCAGTGTTTTTACAAGTTCCTTAATGTATGGTGTAAACACGATATGAGGCGCTTCTTCATGTACAAAGAATTTTGGCTGTACCGTGTCAGATGGTCCCATATTTTCTGTATCATGAAACTCTGCTCTATGAAGGTAGGAATATTCTACCCAGAATTCATGGTTTTCTTCCATGTTCTCTTCCCAACAAATCGTACGCTGTGGAGCATCCAGTGGTGCGATCATCCCGTTTTCCGGATACATTTTTTCAATTTTAATATCTGTCTGCTGCTCACACATGGCAGGAATAGGCAGATGAGCACGGATGAACATTCCTTTTTCAAAAACTTCATCTTTCACTTTTACAGACGCACGGATACGAATGCGGCTGGTCATATGACCATTTTCCTTCATCTTCTGCATACTTCTGTCCAACAGACCTACCACGTTTTTGTTCACATTACTTTCTACACCCGGAAGGGAAACGCCTGCACGGGCTGCAAATGGCAGATCCGCTTTTACCATAGACTGGAAAAATCGGTTAAAAATACGCATTTCTCCATTCGCATAAATCCAGCGGATTCTCCCGTTATCTACTCTTTCATCAAATTCTGCCTCTTCAAAATCCGAAATGTGTTCACGGATGATTGCAATTGCTTCTTCCTTTGTGTAAGGATAGTCCGCTTCCACTCTGGAAATAATTTCTCTCTATACGATCAGGCAGCTTCTTAAAGCCTCCGGAATATCCTGTCCGAGTTTCTGATCGATCAGACGGATGGCTCCCTCAAAATCTCCGTGCATTTTTCTGCGTAAGATATCTTCCGGCAGCCCAATATTTAAATATTTAAAATGATCATTAATTTTCATAAATCTTCTCCTTAAATAGTAGAAAAGGCTGCCGCGCCAAAACGCGACAGCCCTGTGAAGTTTAATTAATAACTCTTATGTATTAGCAGAATATCTGCAAAATATATGCAATTGCTATACCACAGAAGTTACCGATTGCTGCACCAAATACACCCATTAATACACCGATACCAGCATATGCTGCATTGTATGCGGATGCTACGATTGGAGCGGATGCACTACCACCAATGTTTGCAAGGGATGCTGTAGAAACCATGCAAAGATCCCAGTGGAATAATTTAGATAATACGAACATCACTACTACGTGGATTACTAATACAACAAGACCAGCTACGATCCACATTGGAGCACTTACTAAATCTACTAAAGAAGCTTTAGAAGCAAGTAAAGAAACTACCAGGTAAAGGTATACACTTGAAAGTTCTTCTACTGCTGGAACTTTACCAAGTTTTGTCTGTGCACAAACAAGACCAAGAACAGATACAAATACTGTTGTCATTGTGCTTGCACCGAACATATCAAGACCGATTGCGCAAAGGCCATCATTCATCACGCCGCCAACCCACTGTGAAAGTGCGGATACTGCTAAAGAAACACCAATTAAGAAAATCCAGTCAGCAGATGTTGCTTTTTTCTTTTCATTTGCAACTTCTTTTGCTGCAGCTTCAGCTACTGCTTCAAGTTTGGATTTATCAGCTTTTACTGCGTTATCCCATTTGTGTGCATGGTTAACCATGATCAGAAGTAATGCGATCCATACTGAGTAGTAAACTGTATCTACTGCAAGGGCGCATCCATATGTACCTGGATCAATTGGGAATGCAGATTCCATTGCTGCCATGTTTCCTGAACCGCCGATCCAAGAAGCACAAAGAGCTGCCATTGCCGGCCATGTTAATTCGCCGCCGCCAAGAGCGCCTTTGAAAATAATAAATGCTACAATGAAACCAAGCATGATGGATACGGAACCACCTAAGAAGATGGCTGCCATACGTCCACCAAGTTTTGCAAGTTTCTTAATATCACAACGAAGTAACATTACGAAAATCATTGCATAAAGAATGTTATTCTTTAATCCTGAGTACGCTGCCTGAGCACCGCTGTCTGCGAAGTTGAAAACTCCAAATGTACAGAAAAACATATTCAGTACATAAATCCATACCAATGGTGGAACCCATTTAAAGACTTTCCAATTGGTATATTTTTCTGCTGCGAGCAGAAGACCTGCTAAGCACATAAGAAATGCTACGTAGGTAAAACCATTACTAATCATATCCCCTATTCCTCTCTCTATATGTATGATTTACATCGTGCTGTCATATACATGATTTGATGAAACCCTATATATGTCCGTTCTATACACGAAAATATGGGAAAATTATACTTTAAAGTGCTAAAATTGTCAAGGAATATCACAATAAATACAAATCTATCGAATCACCACTTTAATACAGTAATATTCTAAAGAAAATCCTTGCAAATATTGGATTTTCCCATTATAATAGGCCCATTAGTTTTTATTTTTTCAAGGATTGAGGGGAGAAATATTATGGTAGAATTTATTACAAATTTGAACTCTACCATCAACGGATTTGTCTGGGGGCTTCCAATGATGGTACTGATTCTCGGTGTTGGTGTTTATTTGAGTGCACGCTGTGGCTTTCCGCAATTCACACATTTCGGACACATTATGAAAAACACCATTGGAAAGGCATTTGAAAAAACAGAGAAAAAAGAAGGTGCCGTTTCACCATTTAAGGCAATGTGTACTGCACTTGCCGCTTCTATTGGTACAGGTAACATCGCCGGTGTATCCGGTGCTATCGCAATCGGCGGTCCTGGTGCTGTTTTCTGGATGTGGGTTTCTGCACTTCTTGGTATGTGCACAAAATTCTCTGAAGTTACATTAGCAGTTAAATACCGCGAACGTAACAAGGAAGGCGACTGGGTAGGCGGGCCAATGTACTATATTACAAATGGTCTTGGAAAGAAATGGAAATGGCTCGCATGTGTATTTGCAGGTTTTGGAGCTCTGGCAGCATTTGGTATTGGTAACATGACTCAAATCAATACAATTGCAGGAACAATCAATACAGCCATCGGCGGATTTATTCCTACAACAGAACATGAACAGACGATCATTGCATGGTTCGTCGCAATTATTTGTGCATTAATTTGTGCTTTCGTATTACTTGGTGGAATCCAGCGTCTCGCTGACGTTTGTGCTTTACTGGTTCCGGTTATGGCAGTTATTTATATCGCAGCATCTCTTATTGTAATTGCAGTAAACATCTCCGGAATTCCTGCCGTATTTGCTGCAATTGTCAAAGGTGCATTTAATCCAGCTTCCGTAGCTGGCGGTCTTGCAGGTGTAGGTATCAAAACAGCCCTTACAAAGGGTGTTGGTCGTGGTATCTTCTCCAATGAAGCCGGTCTTGGTTCTGCTCCAATCGCTCACGCGGCAGCAGACGTTGATCATCCTGTAAAACAGGGTATCTACGGTGTATTCGAAGTTTTCATGGATACAATCGTTGTTTGTACAATGACCGCTTTAGTTGTATTACTCGGTGTTGGTGTTCAGAATATCAACTACGGTACAGATATTGGCGCAAACCTTACAATCATGGGCTTTGAATCCGTATTTGGTACAGGATTCCCTGCAGTTGCTGTTGCAATCTGTCTTTCACTGTTTGCTTTATCTACAGTTCTTACATGGGCACTTTACGGAACACGTTGTGTGGAATACCTTTTCGGACACAAAGCATCTAAAGTATACCAGGTAATCTTCTGTCTGTTCGCTTGCATCGCAGGTACAGTAGAATTAAAGCTTGCATGGGACATCGCAGATACATTAAATGGTCTGATGGCAATCCCGAACTTAATTGCAGTTGCATTATTAAGCCCGGTAGTCATTAAACTCTGCAAAGAATATTTTGCACAGGTAAAAGCAAATAAATAAGGTCTTACATAACAAAAAAGGATTGAGCCCGTTGGGTTCAATCCTTTTTTTATTTTCATTATTTTCGGGATAAAATCGCCACTGTCTCCACGTTTACAGAAACGGTAGAAACGATATTTTTTGAGACTGTGAAAGTGAATAACCTGTTTGTTTTTTACATTTTTCATTTTTTCCATTTCACTGTTTTTGTCTTTGTTACCCTTTTCCAATATATCAGACTTCATTTTATCTTCGTTCTCGTACATTGAATAATTCCTTTCGTCTACCCATTGCTAATGCATGTCATTCCTGACATACAAAATCATATATCCAACGAAATTATTTTTCCATAAACTCAATAAAACAAAATATGCACTAAATTACATAACCATGCACTTTTCTGTATAGATTTTAATCTTTGGTTCCGTACCAGAAGGTCTAATAACAACTACGTTTCCATCCTCAAGCCATATTTTTACCACATTCGCTTTTGGCAATCCATGAAGCCCATCCAGATAATCCTCATACCGTACTACATTTTTTTCATCATACCTTGCTTTTTCCAGCTTTAGCTGTTCTCTTAAATGTTCCATTGCTATTTTTGCCTCGGACTCCTCGTACATGTTCGTTTCTAAGGAGCTGTAATAGTGTCCATGTCTTTCATATAACTCATACAGTCTGTCCCACAATGTTTTTCCCTGTTTTTTATATTTGTCTGCCATTTCACAGACAATCATCGCTGTACCGATTGCGTCCTTGTCTCTTACATATGGACCGATCAAATATCCACAGCTTTCCTCCATTCCAAAAACAAACCGCTCTATCGTTCCATTTGTTTCAAGTCTGGAAAGCTGTTCTCCAATATATTTAAAACCGGTAAGCGTATCTATGACCTCTGCGCCGTATTCCGCTGCAATTTTTTCTGCCATTGAAGTCGTAACAATTGTTTTTAATATCACCGGCTTTTCAGGAAGGCTGTTCGCATTTTTTCTGCAACTCAAAAGATAATCCAAAATCAAAATGCCTAATTGATTTCCGCTCAAACGCTCAAATTTGTGTCCTTTTTTTGCGGCAACCCCTATGCGGTCACTGTCTGGATCTGTCGCCAGCAGAATGTCTGCATTCTTTTTTTGACATAATTCCAGTCCCAGCTTCAATGCCTCATCTTCTTCAGGATTGGGGCATGGGCATGTAGGAAAATCTCCATCCTGATTCATCTGTTCTTTCACCAATGCAATCTTAAGAGCACCAATCGCCTCAAACATTTCCAACATAGGAAGCAAGCCTGTTCCATGAAGCGGCGTATAAACTATCCGTATATTATTTATATTATCTCTACACGTACGATATTTCAGAATTTCTTCTAAGTATGCTTCTTTTATCTGATCTGAAATATATAGAATTACTCTTTCTCTTACAAAGTCTTCAAAACTTCTACACTCTCTAATATTGTTTTCGTCCGATTTATCAATTTCATTCTGAATTGCTTTTGCAGCTGTACTCGTAATCTGGCAGCCGTCACTTCCATATACTTTATACCCATTATATTCTTTGGGGTTATGACTTGCAGTAATACAGACTCCCAAATGACATTTAAGTTCTCTTACCGCAAAAGAAAGCAGCGGTGTTGGCATTGCCATCGGATAGATATATACCAGACAGCCTTCCGATGCAAAGATTCTCGCAGTTTCTTTTGCAAAACATTCTGAATGTTTACGAGTATCATATGCAATTGCAATACAGGGATTATTTATCTCTTTTTTGGCATAAGCAGCCACTCCCAATGTTGCCTTTTGTATTACTGACCTGTTCATACAGCCATCACCATCTCCCATCACCGCACGCAAACCGCCAGTTCCAAATTTCAGTTTCATTTTGGCACCTCACTCACTAATAATTCCAGATTTCCATTAATTTTAAATTCCCCCATATTTTCAGGAACATAAATACTTTCACCTGTACCTATTGATAAAAGACCGTTCTTTGTACACAAGCATCCCTCTCCTTTTACTACATATATATGGAGGAAATTTAGATTATTTGGAAAATGATGCATAGATTTTATATGATGATAACGTACCGCAAAAAACTGACATTGTACCAAAAGCATTTCATCATGTTCCCGTTCTTTTTTACAAATCCCCATAGGGCGATGTCCCTGAAGAGGCGGAAGGAAACCTGCCACCTCTGCGGCCTGTCTAATATGCAATTCTCTTTGATTATGATATTTATCCTCTCTTTGATAGTCGTATACACGATAAGTAATATCAGAGCTTTGCTGAACTTCCAATATCGTAATCCCTTTACCTATTGCGTGAACAAGTCCTGCTGGTATATAGAATACATCCCCCTTTTTTACAGGTACTTTTTGGCACACTTCAGTAATTGTCCCATTTTGTATTCTTTTCAGAAATTCATTTGCTGTTATCTGATGTTTTAATCCATAGTACAAATGAGCACCCGGTTCAGATTCCAGCACATACCACATCTCCGTTTTACCATTACTGTTTTCATTTTTTCTGGCATACGCATCACCTGGATGCACTTGAACTGACAAAGAATCTTTTGCAATAATTCTTTTGATCAATAAAGGCATATTTTCATAACCTTCATGTAAATCAGACAGTAACCACTCCTCTTTTCCCCATATATATTCTTTTTCAATTAATTCCAGCTTTGTTGGCTTTATACCATTCATAAGTCTGTTTCAATCCTTCTTCCAAACAAATTTTAGGTTTCCATCCCATTTCTTTTAATCTGCTAATGTCAGTCAACTTTCTAGGTGTGCCATCCGGCTTTGAGCTATCTAAAATAATTTCGCCCTGGAATCCGGTCACTCGCTTCATCATTTCTGCCAGCTCCAGAATCGTAATTTCTTTTCCATAACCAACATTAAAAAATTCATTTCCTTTATAATGGTCCATTAAAAACAGACAGGCATCAGCAAGATCATCAACGTTTAGAAACTCTCTTAATGGTCTGCCGCTTCCCCAAACCGTAACCGTAGGTTCATTTTTTTCCTTTGCTTCATGAAATTTTCTCATGAGCGCAGGAAGTACATGTGAATTTTCCGGAGAAAAATTATCATTCACGCCATAAAGATTGCATGGCATGACGCTGATATAATCCGTTCCATACTGCTGATTATAAAATGCACACATTTTTAAACCTGCAATCTTCGCAAGAGCGTATGCCTCATTTGTTTTTTCAAGATAACCACCAAGTAGATATTCTTCTTTAATTGGCTGAGGACATTCTCTTGGATAAATGCAGGAACTTCCTAAAAACAATAGTTTTTCTACGCCATTCTTATGTGCTGCATCAATTACATTGCATTCAATCTGAAGATTTTTCATAATAAAATCTGCCGGATAAGTATCATTGGCATAAATTCCGCCCACTTTCGCTGCCGCAAGAATTACATAGGACGGCTGTTCCCTGGCAAAGAAATTCTCCACTTCCGTTTGCCGTGTTAAGTCAAGTTCCTCATGTGTTCTTGTTACAATATTTAAAAATCCATCCGCCTTCAGTTTGCGTACCAGAGCCGACCCTACCAATCCTCTATGACCAGCCACATATATTTTTTTAGTTCTGTCTAAAATCATGTTCCACCATTCTCCTTACCAATTCTTCAAAGGTTGTTTTTCTAGGGTTCCATCCAAGTACTGTTTTTGCTTTTGTTGGGTCACCCAATAGTAAATCTACTTCCGCAGGTCTAAAAAACTCAGGCGAAACTTCTACAAGCACTTTACCTGTTGCCCCATCAACCCCCTTTTCATTAACACCCTCTCCAGTCCAGCAAATATTGATTCCTGCGACCTCAAATGCTTTTTCAACAAATTCTCTAACCGTTCTGGTCTCTCCTGTTGCGATTACAAAATCTTCCGGCTTTTCCTGCTGCAACATCAGCCACATGCATTCCACATAATCTTTTGCGTAACCCCAATCACGTTTTGCATTCAGATTTCCAAGATATAACTTTTCCTGCTTTCCGTTCACAATATTTCCAACTGCCAGTGTGATTTTTCGTGTTACAAAAGTTTCCCCACGTCTCTCGGATTCGTGATTAAATAAAATCCCATTTACCGCATACATCCCATACGCTTCTCTGTAATGTTTTGTAATCCAGTATCCATATAATTTGGCTACACCGTACGGAGACCGTGGGTGAAAAGGAGTTGTCTCCTTTTGAGGAATTTCTGCTACCTTACCATATAATTCAGACGTAGATGCCTGATAAATTCTTGTTGTTTTTTCCAAGCCGGCGATACGTACTGCCTCCAAAATACGAAGCACACCCATTCCGTCTGCATTGGCGGTATATTCCGGTTCTTCAAAGGACACTGCCACATGAGACTGTGCTGCAAGATTATAAATTTCATCAGGTTTTATTTCCATAATCAAACGAACCAGATTCATCGAATCTGTCATATCTCCATATACCAAATGAAGTTTTTCATCTTCCTTTGCTTTTTCCTGCATCAAATCTGCAATTCTCTGCGTTGTATTTGTAGAACCTCTTCTGAAAAGTCCATAAACCTCATATCCTTTTTCCAATAGAAACTCTGCGAGATAAGATCCATCCTGACCCGTGATTCCTGTAATAAATGCTGTTTTTTTCATAATAATGCTCCTTTTTCTCTATAAAATATGACTCAGTTCTATTTCATCCCACTGAAAAGTAATTCTATGAATATCTTCATTTCCCACAGAAGTACCCACATGGATTTCAATATATTCAAAATCCCGAAATGCCTTTACTGCATGACGCTGATTTTTTCTGATGCAAATCGCCTTTCCCGGCATCAATGATATTTTATTTCCCTCTAAAATCAATTCACCGCTTCCGTTCAAAACTGTCCAGATTTCATCCCGTTCCTTATGGTAATGATAGCTGGATGTCATTCCGTCATATATCTTTATTTTTCTTGTCAGTGTTGATACACCATTCGTTTGCGTATCATCCAACGTTTCTAATGTTCCCCAACGTCGCTCCTCAAACATTGGTCTTGAAACAAGTCCCTTTGTGACATCCTTCACCTTACATGCATAAGCTTTGTCCGTAACCAGAATCCCATCCTGCGCTGCCACAACAACCAGATCTTTCGTTCCCATAACAACCATTGGGATTCCCAGTTCATTTACAGCCTGTGTGTTTCTGCAGGATTCTTCCATCAAAACATTTCCTATGCAATCCGTACTCATTTGTTCTGCCATAGCATCCCATGTACCTAAATCTTTCCAAAATCCACAAAATTCCACCATTACAAGATTTTCTGTTTTTTCCAGAACCTCATAGTCAAAACTGATTTTTGGCAACTTATGATAAGCTTCATACATGCCATCATAATCTCTCGGTACACCGTACTTCTCGGCATAGTTTAAGATATTTCCTATTTTTACGCAGAACACACCACAATTCCACAGTGCTCCTTGCTGGAACAGCTCTCCTGCTCTTTTTTCATCCGGCTTTTCCTCAAATGATTGAACGTCATAATAGCCTGATTGTTTTTGTCCCGGAATGATGTATCCATATTTTGTAGAAGGAAATGAAGGTACTGCTCCCATCAAACCGATTTCCGCACCTGATTGTCTCATCATATGTTCCATTTTTTTTGCTGTTTCAAAATAGTTCGCTTCTGTATAAGGGTCTACCGGCATAATCACTGCATAATCATCCAACGCTGCTCCCATGTAACTATGAAGATACGAACATGACAAAAGCACTGCTCCGAAAGTATCTCTTCTCATTGGTTCTACTGCAATACTGGCATTTTTCACCTGACTTTTAATAAGTTCTATCTGTTCTTTTTCCGTGGTAATAATTGTATTATCCTGAATTCCTGCATACTCCATTTGTTCCCATACTCTTTGCAGCATAGAACATCGATCCATGGAATTGATTTCTCTATTTACAAGTTTCAAATATTGTTTTGGTCTTGCATCATTTGAAAGCGGCCACAAGCGTTTTCCACTTCCTCCTGATAAAAGTACATAATACATAGCCCAATCCTTTCTGTGGTATTTTCTTGTCATTCATTTTCCAATTGCATTTCAAAGTATATTCTTGTATATTAATAACATCAAGCTAGTATTTTGCTGTTTTGTAGTATAATATTGCTATACAAAGTGAGGAGATTATGAAGAATTTATTTGATAAATTTCCAGATTCTTATATTGAAACTTCAAGAAGAATGATTCAAACACCAAGTGCTGTTGCGCGTTCCGCTTTCTTCTATGTACAGGAAACCGGCTATTTTAAACTAAGAGAAAGCCATAGAGCTTTTCGTAAAAATCTGGATTCCTTTCTTTTTGTCATGGTACTATCCGGAAGCGGCACATTAATGTATGGAAACAAAAGCTATCCATTGCATACTGGTTCCTGCTTTTTTATTAACTGCATGACACCTTATTATCATCAGAGCAGTTCTACAGATCCCTGGGAACTTATCTGGGTACATTTTCATGGTGCCACTTCGAAAGAATACTACGAATATTTTTCATCTCTTTCCCAGCCTGCCTGGACTCCCAGAGCTTTTCAGGATTTAAAAGATAAAATGGATCGTCTGCTTGATGTAAATGAGCATGCTGATCTTTCCGCTGAAATTGCCTCTTCCCGGTTAATTATGGATATTTTGTCTATCATTCTTGAAGACATCAAGTGTTCCTCCGAGGTCACCACTCCAACACACCAGAAAATGCTGGAAATAAGAAATTACCTGGATGCACATTATACTGAGAAATTTTCTTTAGATGACTTATCAGAAAACTTCTTTCTGAGTAAATATCATCTTTGCAGAGAATTTAAAGAATCTTTTGGTGTATCTCCTAATCAATATGTCATTGCCAAACGCATTACAATGGCAAAAAAACTGTTGCGATTCTCTGATATGAATCTGGATGAAATTTCTGAAAAATGTGGTTTTTATGACAAAAGTTATTTAAATAAACAATTTAAAAATTCAGAAGGACAAACTGCCTCCGAATTCCGCAGGAAATGGACTAATTAAAAAACACCGCAGAGAACTCATCATTCCCTGCGGTGTACCAATAGATACCCTAAATTAGTTTTCCTTACTGGAAGTCGATAATATCAATCCAGCTCAGCAGAAAATCTTTTTCCTGCTCGTTTTCTTTAGATAACTGTGCTGCTGCAACAATTGGAAGCCATTGAATGACAAACTCCAAGAAATGCATTTGCAAACGCCATACCTGCCATTGTAGAAGCATCTGCCATTTTTTCTCTTGCAATTTGGTCATTCGCACCGTTTTCATATGCAGATGGAAGATATGCAAAAATATTTTTCATCGCCTTTAATGCAAGTCCATCTGTGTAATCCGTTGCCATAATGGATGCATACGCTTCTAAAGCATGAGTTAAAGCATCTATACCGGAAGCACTTGTCAATCCTTTTGGCTGTGTCATCATATTATCTGCATCAATGATTGCCATATTCGGCAGAAGTTCATAGTCTGCTAATGGATATTTTACACCTGTCTTTTCATCTGTAATAACTGCAAACGGTGTTACTTCTGAACCTGTTCCGGAAGATGTTGGAATCGCCACAAAATATGCTTTTTCGCCCATTTTCGGGAATGTATATACTCTTTTTCTGATATCCATAAAACGCATTGCCATATCAAGGAAGTCTGCTTCCGGATGTTCATACATTACCCACATAATTTTCGCTGCATCCATAGCAGAACCACCACCAAGTGCAATAATTACATCTGGTTCAAAGCTTCTCATTGCTTCAGCTCCTGCTTTTGCAGATTCTAAAGTTGGGTCCGGAGCCACTTCATAGAAGCATGTATGCTGAATAGCCATTGCATCCAGTTTTTCTTCAATTGGTTTTACATAGCTGTTTTTATATAAAAAGCTATCTGTAACAATAAATGCTTTTTTCTTGCCCATTACCGTTCCAAGTTCATCCAAGGCAACTGGCATGCAGCCTTTTTTGAAATATACTTTCTGTGGTGTTCTAAACCAGAGCATATTTTCTCTCCTTTCGGCAACTGTCTTAATATTTACTAAATGTTTTACTCCAACATTTTCGGAAACAGAGTTTCCACCCCAGGAACCACAGCCTAATGTCAAAGATGGAGCTAATTTGAAATTGTAAATATCACCAATACCGCCATGTGAAGATGGTGTATTCACAAGAATTCGACATGTTTTCATTGCCGCTGCATGTTTGGCAAGTTTTTCTTTCTGAGAAGGATGAACATAAATAGATGAAGTATGTCCATATCCACCATCTGCTACCAGGCGTTCTGCTTTTTCAATTGCTTCATCAAATGTTTTTGCTTTGTACATTGCTAATACCGGAGATAATTTTTCATGTGCAAATTCTTCTGAAATATCCACGGATTCAACTTCTCCAATGAGAATCTTTGTTTCTTCCGGTACTTCTACGCCTGCCAATGCTGCAATTTTATATGCAGGCTGTCCAACAATTTTCGCATTTAATGCACCATTAATAATAATTGTTTTTCTTACCTTTTCAATTTCATCTTCCTTTAAGAAATAGCATCCTCTCAGCTTAAATTCTGCTTTAACTGCTTCATATACATTTTCCAAAACAGTTACTGACTGTTCAGATGCACAGATCATACCATTGTCAAATGTTTTGGAATGAATAATAGAGTTTACAGCCATTTTTACATCTGCTGTATCATCAATAATAACAGGAGTGTTACCTGCTCCTACACCTAACGCAGGTTTTCCAGATGAATATGCAGCTTTTACCATTCCCGGACCACCTGTTGCTAAAATGATATCCGCATTTTTCATTACTTCATTTGTAAGTTCCAGAGAAGGAACATCTATCCAGCCGATAATATTTTCTGGAGCACCCGCTTTTACAGCTGCAATCAGGCCAATTGGCTCAGCAATTTTCTTAATTCCAAATGCAGGATCTTCTTCAATTACACCACAGGTCTTTGTGTCCTTGTACGCATTGTAAATATACTCTGCGGCATAATGATTTTTAATGACCTTATCTTCGACAATACCCATTCCTGTTTCTTCTACTGCCGTTTTTGCCAGAGAGATACGTTTTTTATTTGCTGCCATTGCTGCCTCGAAAAAGATTTTGTCTACCTGTTCCTGAGTAAAAGTCGCAAATACGCTTTGAGCTTCTCGCATTTCTTCCATCTTTTTGGTAAGCGCTTCTACATTGTCCACTACTTCCGTGACTTTTGCTTCTAAGTTGTTCATTTTTAGGTCCTCCATTTTTGTTTTTTAGGATTATCTAAGATATCTGTTATCTATCTTGATTGATATTATATTAACAATCTTTTTGTATTTCCATATCTATAATTAGATAATATATGCACAAAATGATACTATTTTAATACATATCATTTTAGCTTTTAAAGCGAATAAAAGGGACTTCATTGACGAAGCCCCTTCTTTTTATCCATTAACCATGAATGCCATTAATCTGTCTGTATCCTTTTTCTCTTCTGCAATGATCTCCATCTGCTTGATTTTTCCATGTGCTAAAATTTTGATCAGAGCTGTGTACTGGTTAAACTTAGATTTCAGGTTCAGGCGATCTCCGCTTTCTGTTACCAGTTCTACCTTTCCTTCGCATTTGTCAACTACATTAAAGCAAATATGCACTAAATTAGTCCTTTTTTTGCAACAATCGACAGGCAACTATTTTTATCTTAGTTGTTTTATTTTTAATATGATAGTAAACTAATCTTGTATAGTTCCCATCAAAGGAGTAATCATATCCATGCAGATAATCACAAAAGAAAGTAAGAAAGAAATTAAAGAACACGGTTCGTTTGCTTTTCCTGTAAACATCAGTTTGGAAAAGATACAGACCTATGAACACGGAACTTTTCTTTGGCATTGGCATCCGGAAATCGAGCTCACATGGGTTATTTCCGGACAAATTGAATATACGATTAACGATTCCACTTATCAGCTGACTGCGGGCAAAGGTCTTTTTGGAAATTGCAATGCATTACACACAGGTCACAGAATCGGCCATCAGAATTGTTCCTACTTATCGATTACTTTTCACCCGCGTTTTTTATACGGTTATGAGAATAGTATCCTGCAAACAAAATATGTAAATCATATTATTACAAATACCCATTGGTCCTCTTTGCTTTTAGATTCTTCCATCGAATGGCAAGCGGACATCTTACAAACCATGAAAGATATCTATCAAATAAATTCAGAACAACCAGACGACTTTGAAATTACTGTTCACGAAAAGCTTCTGCATATCTGGCACCATTTGTATAATTATTTTTCCACTCAGCCAGTCTGCAATTCCAAATCCTCTGACTACATGCAACGTCTACGCGATATGCTTTCCTACATACATAGTAACTATGACACAAGCTTTTCATCCTACAGACATTTACAAAATTACTTCTTAGAAAAATATCGGTGAATACCAGTAAAAAAATAGAGCGAAAAACTTTTACTTTATGTAAATCATTTCTCGCTCCAAACCACAATATCTTGTGGTTTTCAGTTCTTTTTTCTCTTTTCATCCACTAGCGATATCGAAACTACTGTCTCGACTGTTGTTTCGTTGTCCCAACTCAATTTCTCTATCTCCTTTCCATTAAAGTAGACAGGAAATCTGAATTTAATGTGTTTCAAGAAACGGCCATCCGGCTGCTCTTGTTCATAAATATCTACTCGTTCAATGAAGCTGTTAAGAAACTCTTTCTTTTCAGCATCGGTGAACTTATCATATAGTTTATCAAAGTACAGTAGAAATTGATAGATGTTGTCACCGGAAATTTTCTGCTGACGCACGTTATAGATTCTGGTTTCTACTTCCTCGATTTCTTCTTCCACAGAATCAATATCATCATACAGTTTATACAAGCGTTCTTCCATATCCTGATACTTACGGTCATAATGTTTGTCTGTTACATCCAGACTGTCCATCTGTTGTCCCAACTTCGACTTCGCACCATTTAACTGACGAAGTTTCTTACGAAGCTGTTCCAGTTCGGTTTCCAATTCTTCGGTATCAATTCTGGAACCAATCTTCTGACGGATTGCCTGTTCAAACTTCGGGTTTGTAACTAGTTTTCTGATTACTTCTTCTACCGCAGCGTCCACCATTTCCTGTTTCCACTGTCGTCTGTATCCGCATTTATGACCATTTACCGTAGTACGGTGTTTGCAATGATAATAGTAATAATCCTTATATAAGGTTCCGTCTTTTTTCTTCTTACGATTTACATTGCCGTACATCGCAGCCCCGCACACAGGACAACGAAGGATGCTGGAAAGGATGTTTTCATGTTCCTGATTATAAATTTTCTCGCTTTTTACACCTGTTTCCTGACGTTTCCTTTGTGCCATCTGCCATACTTCTTCCGAAACAATTGCTTCATGTACTCCATCATAAACCGGGTAATCGTCCTGTTTTACAATATGATACTGATTACGGGTTCCTGCAATCTTTTCATTCTTACGGCGACCATAAGCGAGTTTTCCGCAATAAACCGGATTGTCTAAAATTGACTTGATAAAATGTGCGGAAAACATATCCAGCGTATTATTCTGGCGCTTTTTCTTTACATAGCCATGCTCATTCAAATACGTTGCAACTGCAGATGCTCCCATTGTTGTATTCACATACTTATCAAAAATAATGCGAATCGCATCGACTTCATCATCTGCAATATATAAATAACCATCTACCAGCTTATATCCATAAGGAGCAAAACCGCCATTCCATTTTCCCTCACGGGCCTTCTGTCTGCGCCCCTCCATAGTCTGAACAAGGATATTTTCACGTTCAATTTCAGCAACCGCAGATAAGACCGAAATCATCAGTTTTCCGCTGTCTTTGGAACTGTCTATGCCATCTTCCACGCAGATCAGATTGACACCAAAATCCTGCATACGCTGTAAGGAACTAAGTACATCGGCTGCATTTCTTCCAAATCGGGAAAGTTTGAATACAAGGACAAATTCCACCTTATCTTTGCCTGACTCAATATCTTTCAGCATTTGCAGAAACTGCGGACGACCTTCTATATTCTTACCGGATTTTCCCTCATCAGAGTATTCACCCGCAACTATCATATCCTGAAATTCCGCATACTTTTTCAGCTTATCTTTCTGTGCATCCAAACTATATCCATCTACCTGCATTGAGGTAGATACTCGTGTATATATGTAACATCTTCTTGTTTTCAATTCCTATCCACCTCCGTCCATAGGGTGATATGTAATTGTGCCACGGCCTGTGGCACTTTTTACTCTAATTCTTTTTCGATTTCTTCGATAGATGGCAAGCTGCTTTTCAGTTCTTCTGGAAGTGCCTTTACCATCTGATTTTTCCACTCAGCTACACCAATCGGATTCTGGTATCCTGCAAGAGAATACTCAACTACCGTCTGATTTTTACCTTTAACCAAAAGCAATCCAATGGTCGGATTATCACTCGGATGACGCAGAATATCATTTACAACATTCTGATACATATTGAGCTGACTGATGAAACCGGGCTCAAAATCACAAGCTTTCAGTTCAATTACCACATAACAGCGAAGTTTCAGATGATAGAACAAAAGATCAATATAAAAGTCATCTCCGCCTACTTCCAGATGTACCTGTCTGCCTACAAACGCAAAACCCTGTCCCAACTCTAAAAGGAAGTTCTGGATATGCTCTGTCAGCTTACGTTCAATCTCAACCTCTCGCCTTGGCATATCAGTACCAAGAAAATCAAACAGATACGGATCTTTGAAAATCTGATTTGCCATATCGGAATCCGCAGGTGGTAAAGCAACAGGGAAGTTATTGACACTTTTTCCTGTACGTTCAATCAATTTGCTCTGAATCTGCAAATCCAAAATCGTACTGCTCCAACCGTTTTCGATGGTTTTATGTGCATACCAGATTCGTTCTTCCTGTGTATCCAATTTGTCAAGCAACATACGATTGGTACGCCATGGAATTTGTGCCACGACCCGTTGCACAATTTCAAAATCCGGCCAGCACTCTGCGAATTTCCTCATATACTTGATATTTCTTGGAGAAAATCCGGACATATCCGGAAACGCATCTTTCAGATCTTTTGCCATTCGGTCAATGACTTTGGCTCCCCAGCCTTCTTCCTCCTGCTTTTGCAGAATAGCTTTACCAATATTCCAATAGAGACAGATCATACTGGAATTTGCATTCAGTACAACCTTTAATCTCTGATTCTCAATTTCTTTTTTGATTGCTTCTATAAAATCCAAATAACTATCACTCATTTCAGAAAGATTTGGAGCAACAGGGAAAATCACTCCTTCTTTATCTTTCCCCATACGTTTTCTGCTATCCATGATTGCTTCCTCCCGTCATATTCCATATGGCATATATTGAATTACTGTTTCAATTATTTGTCCCAACTTAATTATACCATTGATTTTCAGTTTTTCAATATATTCAAAATATAAAAATGGATGCCGACATTTTCGACACCCATTCACGCTGACTTTGTATCTTCTGTTTTAGTTCCTGCTCCACCATCTTCATCTGCATTGATCTCATCGAGGAGCTCTTGCCCATATTTCTCAATCATACGAGCCAGAAAATCCACACATCGTTCAAATGCTATATTCTGTTCCATGAGCCCCTCCTTTCAAATCACTTACCTATGCTCTTTCGTAGACTTGAAAGCCGTGCTATAATATTTAGCAGAACGCTTTCATCAATCTATACTCATTTTAGAACAAACAGTCTCAAGCTTCATTGAGCGTAGATTGAGCGTAAATTGACTATTTTTGAAGGAGGGCTGTCTATGGAATACTTAGATTTCAGTTCAGTCATCACCACCATTCGTAACTATATCAGTGATGCCCACAGTATGAATCAGATTGACATGATGTACCAGTTGTTTGTCAGCTTTTTAAGCTCAGACGAATCTCTGGATTTTGATTTTGATAATGGTCTGGTATGTCGTTGGTTCAATGGACAAGCAAAAATCAGTCCTCGTATCACCAGATATTATATGGATCGCCACAATCGAAATCGACTCGCTACTGATATGCATAGAAACATACTGTCGATAATGTATGACAGTGCTATGGCAGTACAGGAAGTCTATAACATTTTGGTACAGGATACAACCATCTCCGATAAAGCCAAGGATCAGCTTCTTCAGAACTATCCTTGCGAAAGCAAAATGGATGAAGCTGTATTTCTGACTTCTACGTTATGCTTTGGCATGGAGCGAACCTTCATAAAGAGAGATGTAAATACTAAGAATCTGTTATCTGCCGGGAATCTTTCTCCGGCCGTGAAAGATTTTATCTACGATGGCGGTACCCCAAAGCCATGCCGCCATTTCTGCGGACGAGACAACGAGCTTTCTGCTTTACACCAACTGTTGTGCAATCATGGAAAAGTATTTCTGCAAGGAATTGCTGGTATTGGTAAAAGTGAACTGGCAAAAGCCTATGCCAAGGCTCATAGCAAAGAATACACAAATATCCTATATCTCTCCTATACCGGAGATTTGAAACAAGATATTTCTGATATGGATTTTGCAGATGATCTTCCCGATGATGACAATGAAGAACGTTTCCGCAAACATAACCGTTTCCTGCGTACATTAAAAGAGGATACTTTATTTATCATTGATAACTTCAATACTACAGCAACGCAGGATGGTTTGCTGTCGGTTGTGATGAAATATCGCTGCCGTATTCTGTTCACTACTCGTAGCAGCTTTAATAACTATTCTTCCATAAATCTGGAAGAAATCGCTGATACAGAAGCATTGATTAAGTTAATGGGCTGCTTCTATTCCGACGCTGAAAAGAATCGCCCGATTTTGGAGCAAATCATCCAGACAGTACACAGTCATACATTGGCGGTAGAAATGTCTTCCCGTTTGCTGGAAAGCGGAATTATGGAGCCAATGCTCCTGTTAAAGAAGCTGAAAGAAGAAAAAGCCGCCCTGGATGCTACCGATACCATCGGCATTTCCAAAGACGGCAAAAGTCGCAAGGCTACCTACTACGACCACATTCACACTTTGTTTTCTCTATATCAGCTTTCCGAAGAAGAAACAGATATTATGAGGAATCTTGCTCTGACTCCATTGTCCGGTGTGCAAAACAGGTTGTTTGCAAACTGGCTGAATCTGCGTGATATGAATACTGTTAATGATCTGATTGAAAAGGGCTTCATTAAGGCAATGGAAGGCCGCATGATTGCTTTGCACCCAATGATGCAGGAAGTGACAGCGGAGGAAACGAAGCCTTCTGTACAGAATTGCCACACTTTATTGGACAGCTTACAGCAGATCTGTCTGCGACATGGAGAAGAAGTTTCTTATTATAAACAGTTGTTCCAGACCATTGAATCTGTAATTGCACAGATTCAAAATAACGATATGCCAACATATCTTCGCTTCTTGGAAGATGTGTTTCCGTATATGGAGAATTACCGCTATTATCAGGGGATGGAATTGGTTATAAATAAACTGTCTGACTTGCTCAAGAACAAGGCTGTAGGCTCTATTGCTGACCGGGCATTGCTGCTCAGTTATCAGGCAGCTTATGAGAAGAAACCAGATAAAGCAATCAAGATGCAGAAGGATGCCATTGCAATGATTTCGGAAATGACTTCGGAGAATGCGTTGCTCCTGTCCAATCTGTATGCAAATCTTGGCGGTATGTATAAATACAATTCTGATACCGGTCTGGATTATGCCAGTGTTCAGGAAGCTATGGGCGGAATTTGCCTGACTATGGGAGAAATCCAACAGGCTACCTCTCATTTCCAGAAAGCTATGGAAATCTATGAAAATGTATTCGAGTTTGATCCAGATATGATTGAAGCAAAGAAACAGGAACTGCTTGGAACATATACGCATGCCGGATTATATCTTGGAAAGAAAATGCTTGAGTAAAGCGAAAATCTGAATTTGTGGAGGAAGATACAATGCAAAGATATGACTGGATACATACCTTTAATGTAAGGGATTTGGGATATACACCAACAATGAATGGGAAATATATCAAGCCACAAAGATTTATTCGTAGTGATGCTCCGCATACGATAGATGATGCTGTGAAAGAATTTCTAATTGAGCATAATATAATAACCATCATAGATTTGAGAAATACAAAGATTGCAAATATGAATCCTAATGCTTTTGTATCTGACAATAGATTTCATTGCTATAATTTTCCGTTGGCTATAAATGCAAAAGTTGCAAATTCAGAAAATGATGTTATCGAAAATTACTATCAAATGCTTGAGAATGACACCGCAATTACTAATATTTTTGGGACAATGGCAAATTCTGTTGGTGGTATATTGTTTCATTGCCAAGAGGGTAAAGATAGGACAGGGATAATTGCTGGAATATTGTTATTATTGGCAGGAGCATCTGATATTGACATTTATGCTGACTATGAAATATCAAATGTTTATTTGTATGAAATGGTTAAGACGGCAAAAAAAATTTTGCCAGATTATTTGTTGTATGTAAAACCTGAATACATGGAGAATATATTAAGGTATTTAAGAAATAAATATGAAACAGTAGAAGATTATCTGTTATCAAAAGGAATTTCAAAAACAGAAATATATAAACTGAAAAGCAAATTGCTGGATTAAACAAATTCAAGTTGTCGAACACTTGAAAATTTCAGCTTTCAGTGGACAATTTAATATGGTTAAACAAGGCAGTCATACATTACGGTGTACGGCTGCTTTTTCATCTGCAAGTATTATATACTCTTGAAAATCACTATTAAAAATGGTATGATTTGTATGAATAATCATACTTCGGAGGATTGGATATGGACTTTAAAAATGGAAAATATGCTTGGATGGTAAAGATTGGCGAAAAAGGACAGTTTGTAATTCCTAAAGAAGCAAGAGAACTCTTTGATCTTCAGCCAGGGAATGAAATTCTGGTTCTTGGAGATGAGAAAAGAGGAATTGCAATCCTACCAAAAGAAATGCAAATGGAATATATCCAAAAGATTTTTTCGGAAATAGATGAATAAAGGATGGTGTGGTACATGAGTAAAATAGTTTTCTTTTGTATTCCGGCGCATGGTCATACAAACCCTACTCTTGGCGTTGTACGTGAATTGGTTTCTCGTGGACATCAGGTATGGTACTATTCTTATAATATCATGCGTGAAAAAATAGAATCCACAGGAGCTACTTTTGTTTCTTGTGATGATTATGATATGGAGCAAAAGCTCACACCTAAAGATTCCGTACGTGTTGGTAAAGACCTGGCATTTTCGACGAAAATTTTAGTAGACACAACCTTAGCTCTTGATGATAAAGTGTGCGAAGATATGAAACGGCTGAAGCCGGACTGTATTGTTGCTGATTCAATGGCGGTATGGGGAAAAGCAATTGCCATAAAATTAGGAATACCTTTTGTTTCTTCCACTACAACTTTCGCATTCAATCAATATTCTGCAAAAATTATGAAGCAAGGTATTGGCGAATTAGTACGAATGTTAATTTCTATGCCTAAAATCACAAAAAATATAAAGCGCCTGCAGGACAAAGGGTATCCGATTAAAAGTGTACTTGATATTATCCAGAACGATGATAATACACACACGATTGTATACACTTCTTCTGATTTTCAGCCTTGTGCAGATACATTCTCAGACAAATACGTTTTTGTTGGTCCATCTATCCGCCCTGCTACTGATAAGATTGTAAAAACCAAAGAAAAACTGATCTATATTTCTATGGGCACCGTAAATAATGATATGATGCCTTTATATAAAACTTGTATTACCACCCTTGCAGATACGGAATATCAGGTAATTATATCTGTTGGTAATTTGGTATCTATCAATGAATTCGGAAAAATGCCAGAGAATATCTCTGTATATGAACACGTCGATCAAATTGCGGTGCTTCAAGCGGCAGATATATTTCTGTCTCACTGTGGAATGAATAGCGTAAATGAAAGCCTTTATTTTGGAGTTCCTTTACTTATGCTTCCACAGACTGCTGAACAGGGAGGTGTTGCTGAACGTGTGCATCAACTTGGAGCAGGAATTAAACTAAAGAAAACTGACGGGGCTTCTATAATATATGCTATAAATAAACTTTTCTCGGTAAATTCTTACAAAGACAATGCTCAGAAAATCTCTTGGAGTTTTAGACAATGTGTAGGTTCTAAAGGAGCAGCAGATAAGATTGAACAAGTTTGCCAGGACTAAAATTGTATAAAAATTTTGATGGCAGTCATGCACTACGGTGTGTGGCTGCTTTTCTTTTTTGCTCAATTTCCACTCAATCTACGCTCAATGAGTTTTGTGCCCTCTTTCAGTAGAATGAAATTGCAATGAAAACAGCACCAAATCAGAAAATCTGGTGCTACTTCAAAGCAAATCTACTGAAAGGGGGCATTTTTTATGAACACGAACAAGCACAAGGAGGTACAGAGCAAATGAGAGAACTGAACAATATCAAAATCATTGCCGTGGATCATGGCTATGGCAACATCAAGACGGCTAACACAGTGACACCTACCGGAGTGACCGCCTATGAAACAGAGCCAATCTTCTCCGGAAACATTCTGGAGTATGGCGGCATCTATTACCGCATCGGGGAAGGTCACAAGGAATTTATCGCAGACAAGGCTATGGATGAGGACTACTACATTCTGACACTTATGGCGGTTGCCAGAGAACTGAATGTATATGGCATCCGTGAAGCAGATGTTCATCTGGCTGCCGGTCTGCCGCTGACCTGGATTCGCAAACAACGTGAAGATTTCCGAAGCTATCTGCTCCGTAACAAGGAAATGAACTTCCGCTTTAACGGCAAAGATTATCACATTCGATTTGTCGGATGCAGTTTGTTCCCGCAGGGATACCCTGCCATCATCAATCAGTTAGGAAATTTCAAGGGAACGAATCTTCTGGCAGACATTGGAAATGGCACCATGAACATTCTGTATATCAACAACAAAAAGGCTGTAGAGAGCCGTTGCTGGACAGAAAAGTTCGGTGTCAACCAGTGCATGATTGCCGCTAAAAATGCGGTACTGGACAGCTTCGGCGTGAAAATCGAAGAATCTACCGTTGAGCAGGTACTTCGCTTCGGAACTGCTGATATCAGCAAGCCCTATCTGGACTGCATTACTTCCGTAGCCAAGAAATATGTAGCTGATATTTTCGCTACACTTCGCCGCTATGAATATAATCCGGATCTGATGCGACTGTATATTGTTGGTGGTGGCGGCTGTCTGGTCAAACATTTCGGGCAGTACGATGAAAGCCGAGTGACCATTCTGGACGATATTTGTGCGACAGCCAAAGGTTATGAATATCTCGCCGCTATGAACCTTCGCAGGAAGGAGTAAGCCATGAGCAAGAATATCCGCAGCACAAATCTTCGCTTCAATCTGGAAAAGGACACCCAGAAGCGAGCATGGCAGTATCTTCAGACCATGGACAAGCAGCAATTCAAATCTTACAGCAATGTGATTGCCGTAGCTCTGGTGGATTACTTTGACCGCTATTATCGCAGTCAGGATGACCCTTACTTTGAAACCAGGGAACGTGAGGAACGATTTGTAAATCAGATTGTTTCCTCTGTAGAAAGCGCCATGGAGAGAATCCTTCCGGTATTTCTTGCAGGCTGTATGGCAGGAATGTCGCAAGTGCCGGTTGCAGCAGTTCCGGTCACACAAGCCACGGCTTTCACTCTGATATGGAGTGCAGTCATGGCTCTTTCTAAATGATGTAAAAGGGCGATAGCATTTTATGCTGTCATCCCTTATATTTATTGCAAAACCAGATTGAAGCGATGGATACAGTCCACTCTCTTTACGGTTGACTATTTCGACTGGTTTTGCTGTTTAGCTTTTTCTTGATTATAAACATAATAATCATATAAATAAGGCACACTATTACTCCGGAAACTGTCATTTTCAAAAGACCGATATGCCATGCGATTTGAAGTCGTGCCAGATAATAATCAGGGACTGCTCCGTTTAGAAGTACAGGTATGCCAACTTTCAATACAGGTAAACATGCCCCAAACAGGAAGCTGATGATTGCACCCAAAACAAAATTCATTTTTTGATATATGTTTATTTTTTTCAGATAATCAATCTCTTGCATTTTTGCAGCATTATTCCTGTTGGCTGAATTACTTAATTCTGCTTTAAACGTCCGGTATTCATTCTGACAATTTTGGCATTCTTCCAAATGCTTTTTAATAAATGAATTTGTTTCCTCGGATGTCAAATCATCCATGTATAAAGATAGTAAATCATTGACTATATTGCACTGCAATTCTTTATTCATTTTTCTTCATCTCCTCAAATATTCTTTTTTTGCCACGATAAAAATTAACACGAGCCCAATTTTCACTTTTGCCTATTATTTCACCGATTTGAGCGAAAGATATTTCTCCAATCAACCGTAAATACATAACTTCCCTCATCGGTTCATCAAGATTATGTAGCGACTTCAATATCTCTACATTTTCCCACTGGATAAATAGTTCAGCTTCAGCAGAAGAAATTGTCAACATGTCTTCATAATTTGATAAATCTTCAAATGATTTATTGTCTCTTAAATACTTGAGCCAAAGATTTTGAGCAATACCACAAAGCCATGTCAATACACTGCTATTTCCTTTAAACTTGTTAATACTATTTACAGCGCAAAAGAAAGTTTCCTGTGTTAATTCTTCTGCAAGTTCATGGTTACATGTTTTACTTAGTAGAAACGTATAGACCTTTTTTGAGTGGTTTTGGTATATTTCTTCCATTGATTCCATCGTACTTCCTCCTTTCTGCTAAGTTAGTACCCGGAAATCATCATTCGTTACACATAAATAAATAATTTGTAGAGCTTTGTATTTCCTTATGTGCATTTTAGTATATAAGCATAAATTTTTCTACAAAATCTCTTTTCATTCTCCAAAAGAGATGATATCTTCAGAATCGAGAAGGAGGGAATTCATCACTCCCTCCTTCTCGATTTAACAATATATCAATTCATTCAAAACAATTTCCTCTGCCGCATTTCGGATGTTATTGCAAGCACCAACCCATGCCATCTGATCACGAGCCTTTAATGCTTCGTTTATGTCCTGCTGCTCCTGCATTTGCAGGGTCAACAGTTCCATTCTTTGATTAGCGGTATCATCCACCTCATTCAGATGTTTGACCAATTCTCCGTCCAGCAAATGTGTGTTATACAATACCTGATGGTGTTCTTTCAGATAACGCAGACGCATTCTGCCGTATTTACCATAGTGTGGTTCTTCCTCTGAAAGTTCCAAATCTGGATAATACATTCCGTCTGCACCGAGCGTATATGTACCGCCCATTTCTTCGAATAATGACTTCATATGCTATTCCTACTTGAAATCAGCAACGATCTTTAAATCATTGCAAAATGTTCAAGAGCAGCACGGATAGCATCTTCCTTTTCTTTCGGGCATTGTGGTACTTTCTGATTCTCTTTCTGAGAGATATTATAATGCTCTCCAACGTCAATACCACATTTGCGTTTAATCTGGGAAATATATAAAGTTGAAACCTTTAAACCAAATTCTTTCAGCACATAATCCTTGATTTCCTGATAGGTGGCCTTTGACTCGGCAGAGGTAATATCAAGCTCATCCAAGTCTAAGTCGACCTCAATCGTATCATCTGGAGCTTTTCTGGACAAAAGAACTACCGTCTCTACATTTCCTGTCGACGGGAACATGTCTACGCAGCAGCACTTATCCACCTGATACCCTCTCTCCTGCAGTACCACCAGGTCTCTCGCCAAAGAAGTTGGCTTGCAGGAAATATAGATCATTCGCTCTACTCCATAATCGATGATCTTATCCAGTGCTTTTGGATGAATTCCATCTCTTGGCGGATCAAGCACGATAAAGTCTGGTTTTTCTGTAATGTCATCTAATACTTTCAGAACATCCCCTGCTAAAAACTCACAGTTGGAAAGTCCGTTAAGTCCTGCATTTACCTTCGCAGCTTCCACTGCTTCTTCAATAATTTCTACACCAACAACTTTTTTTGCTACCGGTGCTAAAATTTGCGCGATGGTTCCGGTACCGCTATAAAGGTCAAATACCACCTGATCTTTGGTATCTCCGATATATTCTCTCGCTTTTGAATAGAGCACTTCTGCCCCCAAAGAATTTGTCTGGAAGAAAGAGAATGGTGAAATCTTAAACTTTAATCCAAGCAGTTCTTCATAGAAGAAATCCTGACCATATAAAATGTCTGTACCATCGTTTTGTACCACATCTGCAAGACTATCATTCTTTGTGTGAAGGATTCCGGCAAATTTCCCCTTTAACGGCAATGCCAGAAGTTTATCTACCCACGGCTGTAAATCCACTTCCATCTGAGTACTTGTAACTAAATCAACTAAAATTTCCTGCGTTTTTACTGCCTTGCGGACAAGCAAATGTCTTAAATACCCTTCGTGACGCATTTTCTGAAAAAATGGCACTTCTGCTTCTCTAAAATGCTCCAGAGTTGTTGTCAAAATTGCTCTAAAATCTTTATCTACAATCTGACACTGGTCCACTTCTACAATGTCATAAAAGCTGCCTCTCTTGTGCATACCAAGAGACAATACCCCCCCCTTATAGGCATCTCCAAATGAAAATTCCATTTTATTACGGTATTCTGTATGCACCGGGCTTGGAATAATTCCTTCAAATGGCAATCCCTCACAAACCGGTTCAAGAAGTGCTCTCACCTGCGCTTCCTTCATCTTTAACTGCTCCTCATATGGAAGTGTCTGGAATTCACATCCGCCGCAAATACCATAATGCGGACATGGTGATTCTATTTCTAACGGAGACTTTTCTAATACTTCCAAAAGTCTTCCTTCACATTTTCCTTTTCTTTTTTTGCTGATAGAAAGGCTGATCTTCTGACCTTCAATCGCATGTTTCACGACCACCTTTTCCCCTTCAATGTTTAAAACACCCTTATTAGGGAATGAAACGTATTCTACAATTCCTTCGTAAATCTGTCCTTTTTTCATACTACCCTCATTTTCTTTTATTCTCATAGAAAGGGCTGCCCTTCTAAGAGCAGCCCTATAAATCTTTTGATTATTCTACTGTGTCATCTACAACGTCTTCTGCAGCTGGTTCTTCTACAGCTTCTTCAATTTCTTCTTCAAAATCGTCGTCATCATCAAAGAAATCATCATCATAATCGAATTCATCGTCGATATCATCTTCGTAATCTTCTAAATAATCAGGTTTTACAAAACGATATACAGCATATGCAATTCCTGCTACTGCTGCAATAATACCGATGATTGCAAGCACCCATAAAATGATTTTACAAACCTTGCACTCTTCCTTTTCTTTTTTCAGTACCTGTGCTAATAATTCTTCTGCTCTAGTCATATGATAAGACCTCCCGATCAAACTTTTTCTTATGATACCACAAAATGTAGTATTTTACTAGCAATTCAAATAATTTTTTACACTTTCTTTAGCTTTGCAAAGGAAGCAAACATTTTTTTGCGTCCAAAATTGTCAAAGTCTACTGCTACTTCGTAGTCTCTGCCGCCTTCTGTAATATCTGCCACAGTTCCTTCACCAAATTTCATATGGCGCACACGATCACCCACACCATACTCCAGGCTGGCCGCTTTTGTCACCGTAAACTGCTGCACAGCTTTTGGTTTTTCCTGGAAGGTACGCTTGATTTCTCTCCAGGAATCGTTCTTTGGCATCTCTTCCATTTTTTCTTTTCGTACTTCACAGCCTCGTTCCAGATAATCCTTTGGAATTTCCTTCATAAAACGGGAAATTGCATTGAACTGATTTTCACCACGAATCATTCGCATGCGTGCGGCTGTCATGGTCAGCTTTTTCATAGCACGAGTGATTCCTACATAACATAAACGACGCTCTTCTTCAATTTCTTCCCTTGGATTATCTGCCGCAATGGACATATAGCTTGGGAAGATTCCATCTTCCATACCTGTCAGGTACACATATGGAAATTCCAACCCTTTGGCACTATGCAAAGTCATCAAAAGAACTCTGTTTTCATCGTCATCCACACTGTCAATATCTGCCACCAATGCAACTTCTTCTAAAAACCCGGAAAGTGTCGACGGCTCATCGATACAATTATCCTCATAGGATGTCACCTTGGAAATCAATTCGTCGATGTTTTCAATTCTTGCATCCGCTTCATCCGTTCCCTCTAATTCCAGCTCTTTGCGATATCCTGTCACTTCCAGAATATCTTCCATGAGTTCTGTTAAAGACAATTCCTCTGCTTTTGCTCTAAAAGACTGGATAGTCAGCGCAAAATTTTTCAGTTTCGATGCACTTCTGCCAAGCTCCGAAATAGCATCTGCATTTTCTAAAACCTCAAAAAAGCTCATTTCATGCTCATTAGCAAATTTCTGTACTTTATCAATGGTTGTCAGACCAATTCCGCGCTTTGGTACATTGATGATACGCTTCACCGCCAAATCATCCACACCATTATCAATGGTCTTCAGATAAGAAAGCAAATCTTTAATTTCCTTACGGGCATAGAAGTTAATACCGCCGATAAGACGATATGGAATGTTATCTCTGATGAACTGTTCTTCAAAAAGTCGGGACTGTGCATTGGTACGATATAAAATCGCATGATCCTGATAACGGCTGTCGCATTGTCTTACACTCTTTCGAATCTGTTCTGCCACATATTCTGCTTCTTCATACCCATTATAAAACTGACGGAAATAAATGCCTTCACCATCTTCTGACTGTGTCCACAAACACTTGTCTTTTCGACCAATGTTATTGCTGATGACTGCGTTAGCAGCATATAAAATATTTCCTGTGGAACGATAATTCTGTTCCAGTTTAATCACTGTTGCATCCGGGAAAACTTTTTCAAAATTCAAAATATTTCCAATATTGGCTCCACGGAATTTATAAATAGACTGGTCATCATCACCCACAACACAAAGGTTCTGATATTTCTGTACAAGCAAACTTACAAATTTAAACTGTGCTGTATTGGTATCCTGATACTCATCTACCATAATATATTTGAAACGCTCCTGATAATAATCCAATACTTCCGGATGACTTCTAAAAAGCTCTACGGTCTTTACAATCAGATCATCAAAATCCAGTGCATTATTCTTTTTCAGTGCCAGCTGATATTCTCTGTAAGCACGTCCATAAAGCTGCTGTTTATAATCCAACCCAGCGTTGATCATAAACTCTTCAGGAGAAATCAGTTCATCTTTCGCATGGGAAATCACTCCAAGAAATGTTCTTTCTTTATAAATCTTAGGATCAAGATCAAGGCTTCGAATGACATCTTTCATTACAGACTTCTGATCATCTGTATCATAAATCGTAAAATTTGTATCATATCCAAGCAAATCAATATGGCGTCTTAAAATACGTACGCAGGTGGAATGAAATGTGGAAACCCATACACTGTCGCTTCCAAAGCCCACAATCTTATCCACACGTTCTCTCATCTCTCCTGCTGCTTTATTTGTAAATGTGATAGCAAGAATATTCCATGGGTTTACACCACATTCTTCAATTAAATATGCAATTCTGTGAGTCAGTACTCTGGTTTTCCCCGAACCGGCGCCTGCCAGAATTAAAAGCGGACCCTCCGTACAAAGTACCGCCTCTCTTTGTTTGTCATTTAATGTATCGTAAATACTCATATGCTATCCTCTCGTCAACCTAAACTTACCGCTACATTTTACCATACATATGTTCGATTATCAACTAATTATTCATTTTATTGACTTTACATAATCTTTTTTCAAAAAGGCTTGCAAAGTCACCGTTTTTGTTTTATAATGCAACGTATTAAAGTGCGAAACTATGAGGAGAAATATCATGAAGTTTGTCTTGGATACTCACACTCATACATTGGCCAGCGGACATTCCTACAGTACCATTCGAGAAATGGCGTACGCTGCCAACGAACGAGGATTAAAACTTTTAGGTATTACGGAACACGCCCCAAAAATGCCGGGAAGCTGCCACGAATTCTATTTTCAGAATTTGAAGGTTGTTGACCGTCATATGTGTGGTGTAGAACTGCTTTTAGGTGCAGAGCTGAATATCATGGATTCTAATGGCACGGTGGATTTACCGGATTCTATTTTAAGAAAACTGGATATTACCATTGCCAGTCTTCACATTCCATGTATGTCACCCGGCACGGAAGCCGAAAATACAAAAGCTTATGTAAATGCTATTAAAAATCCACTGATCAATATCGTGGGTCATCCTGACGACAGACGATATCCTGTGAATTACAGAGAGATCGTTCAGGCTGCAAAAGAATATCACACACTCATTGAACTGAACAATGCATCCTTAACGGAAGGCGGGGCTCGTGTAAATGCCCGCCCACTGGATATTGAAATTTTAGGGCTTTGTGCAGAATATAATGTTCCGGTTGTAATAGGAAGCGATGCACACATTGATTTGGCAGTAGGAAATCACGACAAAGCTGCAGCACTTTTGGAAGAAGTAAACTTCCCTGAACATCTGATCGTAAATCAGGATGTAGATTATCTAAAAAAATACGTAAATCGTTACAAATTTTAAAGGAGAAACTTATTATGAGCAAAACTGTTAGAACTGAAGCTGTTGATCACCTCTTTGAGGCTATCCTGACTTTAGAAAACAAAGAAGAATGCTATACATTCTTTCAGGACGTGTGTACCATCAACGAGCTTCTTTCTCTTTCCCAGCGCTACGAAGTAGCAAAAATGTTAAGAGAAAAGAAAACTTATCTTGAAATTGCAGAAAAAACAGGCGCTTCCACAGCTACTATCAGCCGTGTAAATCGTTCTTTAAACTATGGCTGCGATGGCTATGACATGGTATTTTCAAGACTTGAAAAAGCCGACAAATAAACAGAAAGGATTTATTTCATGAAAGTATTACAGCATCTGGAACCAGCTGGCATATTTCGTTTTTTTGAAGAAATCTGCCAGATTCCACACACTTCTTTCCATGAAAAACAGTTAAGTGACTACTGTGTAGCTTTTGCCAAGGAAAGAAATTTATATTACGAACAGGATGAACTTGGAAACGTAATCATTATCGGTGAAGCCACAGAAGGTTATGAAAATGTAGAACCTATTATTTTACAGGGACATTTGGATATGGTTGGTGACAAAGCACCTGACAGCGACATCGACCTTGAAAAAGATGGTCTTCGTCTTGGCATTGACGGTGACTGGATTTACGCAGAAGGCACCACACTTGGCGGTGATGACGGCATTGCAGTTGCTTACGGACTTGCTCTTTTAGATGATCCGTCCATCCCTCGTCCACGTCTGGAAGTTGTTTTAACAGTTTCCGAAGAAGTAGGGTTAATCGGTGCTTCCGGTATTGACCTCTCCTGCTGCAAAGCAAAAAGACTTTTAAATGTTGACTCTGAAGAAGAAGGAATCTTCACAGTTGGCTGCGCAGGCGGTATTCGTGTGCAGGCAGACATTCCAATGAGAAGAGAACCAAAATCCGGACTTTGTCTTGATTTTAAATTCCAGGGTATTTTAGGCGGTCACTCCGGTATTGAAATCAATAACGGACTGGCAAATGCCAATGCATTGACTGGTCGTTTCTTCATGGCACTGAAAAAAGTATGTGATTTTGAAATCATCACACTTTCCGGCGGCGTCAAAGAAAATGTTATTCCAAAGGACGCACAGTTCTCATTGTTGGTTTCTCAGGCAGATTTAGCAATTGTTGAAAAAGAACTGGCTGACTTTAACGCAGAAATCAAAGCTGAATATGCTGCTGCAGATCCAAATGCGACACTTGTGATGGCAAGTGCTGGTGTTTCAGATGCCTACGTTTTAGACAACGATTCCATGGACAAACTCATCACTGCATTAAACCTGATGCCAAACGGGGTGCAGGCAATGTGCATTGACCTTCCGGGACTTGTAGAAACTTCCCTGAACATGGGTGTCATTACTTTATCCGAAGATAATCTGCAGATGTGCTTCTCTATCAGAAGTTCCGTATCTACAGCAAAAGCTTATATTGTAAATAAAGTAACTCAGCTCACAGAATTCTTAGGCGGTAAAATTTCCACCTCAGGTGAATATCCAGCCTGGCCACTGGCTCGCGAATCCAAATTCCGTGAACAGTGTATCGAAGTTTACAAAAACCTCTATGGCACAGAACCACAGGTGGTAACGATCCATGCCGGCTTAGAATGCGGTATCCTTTCTGAAAAGATTCCGGGACTGGACTGCATCTCTGTTGGACCTAATTTAAAAGAAATTCATACGATTAAAGAAAGAGCTTCCATCTCTTCAGTTGCAAGAGTCTGGGATTTCATCAAAGCAGTTTTAGCTTATAAATAATTTAAGCAATAAAATACTCCGCAGGGTGCAAGCCCTTGCGGAGTTTATTTTTGCTTTACTTAGATAAATGTGATAATACCTAACGCTTTTAAAAGTAAGATTAAAAGCAATACTGGTGTAATGTATTTGATCATTACATTGAATAATTTTTCTCTTCCGAATTTTTCACCATTCTTTGTTGCTTCATCTACGATTGTCTTAGGTTTTAAAATCCATCCGATAAGGATACATGTTCCAATTGATACGATAGGCATCAGGACATTGTTACTTACATAATCCATCACATCAAGAATCTGTCCTACTGTACCGTTTGGAAGTGTCATTTCAAAGTACCAGATATTGTAGCCGAAGCATACAGCCAGACCTCCAAGAACCGCAATGACAAATTCTACTACAACTGCTTTTGTACGGGACCAGTGAAACTTGTCCACCAAACTGGAAACAACAGCTTCCATGATAGAGATAGAACTTGTCAGAGCTGCAAAAAGTACCATTGCAAAGAACAGACATCCCACAAATCTACCGATACCACCCATTTCAGCAAATACTTTTGGAAGTGATACAAACATTAAGCTTGGACCGGATGCTTCCATACCTGCTCTTCCCTGGAACGCAAATACTGCCGGAAGAATCATAACACCTGCAAGGAAAGCAACCAATGTATCAAAAATCTCAATGTGGTTAATAGATTTTACAAGATTTTCTTCATCTTTTACATAAGATCCATAAGCGATCATGATACCCATAGCAACACTTAAAGAGTAGAACTGCTGTCCCATAGCATCCATAAGTACGGAGAAGAAACGTTTTACTGTCATTCCTTCAAAGTTTGGAATCAGATAAATTTTCAATCCATCGAGACCGGTTCTTGTTACACCATCTGCATCTGTATAGCTGATTGTAATAGAAAATATTGCAATCCCGATAACCAGAAGAATTAAGATCGGCATTAACACTTTAGAAAATTTTTCAATCCCTTTATTAACACCAAGATAAATAACCGTTGCAGTTACAGCCATGTAAATAAGCATTAACACAATTGGTTCTACAGAAGATGTAATAAACCCTGTAAAGTAACCATCAGTAGCTGCCGCTGCTGCACCAGATTTTGTAAGGAATGTTATAAAGTATTTTAATACCCATCCACCGATTGCACAATAATATGGCAGGATGATTATTGGAATAACACAGGCAAACAAACCTAAAAATCCCCATTTTTTGCTTAAATGTTTATAAGCGGTTAATGGACTCTGTTTTGTTTTTCTACCGATAGCAATTTCTGTTGTCAAAAGTGTAAAACCAAACGTCAGGGCTAAAACAACATACATTACGAGGAATAATCCACCGCCGTCTTTTGCAGCAAGGTAAGGGAATCTCCAGATATTTCCAAGTCCGACTGCACTGCCTGCTGCTGCCAGTACGAATCCTAACGAACCAGAAAAGGAATTACGTTTTTCGTTCATAATCTCTCCTCAATTTCTTTACATAAAAATCTTTTCTATTATAGCACAATTATATGAATTTTCCTACTAATTTTTTCATATTTCGCCAATATTTTATAAAATCTTTGCTATTTCATTCCGGAAGAGACTCCTCTACACAGAGCGCCCCATATCCCACTCTGGCATTTGGTGTTTCTGTAAATCCCGACAGTTCCTTTGCACCTCTTCTTAAATAAGCTTTTACCTTATTTCCAAAAAGAAAAGGATCATTTCCTCTGACAATCCCCTCTGGTGTCAAGATATTGTCATAAAATTTTTTCATTATTTTACAGCTCATTTTCATACAAAACTCGCAGGGGATGGTGTTACATTGTCGTCACAAAGAATACTTGCTGGTGTAACATAACTGTCATAATCTCTTACAGTTGGTGTTATACTACTGCTATATTTTTTCTGTCACTATTAAGCTGATCATTGAAAGTCCAATGAATATCAATTTGATGATTTTCGTCTATTTCAATATAATCTACAAAAGCTTCTACCATTTCTCTGGTCAGATGCTCCATGTCAGAATATCCAAATAAACCTTTACAATTCCCAGCAGACTCGTTCAACGACTGTATCTGCTTCTCTATCTCTTTTTTCTTTCTCTCATGCTCTGCTTTTATTTCCTGAATCAGCACCGTAATTTCCGTGCATTTTTCACGAAATTGCTCTTTATTCAGATTTCCCTCATGATACTCCTCAAGACAAGTAGCTTTCTGTTCTGTCAGTTCCTGCAGTTTCGTCTCCAATATTGCCAGATGACTCTCTTGTTCTTTAACTCGTTCTGTTCGGATTACTTTTTCTTCTTGCCAAACAGCTACCACATCCGTCAGAAACATAAGCTGTCTTCTGATTTCACTTAAAACAATTTTTTCAAGTGTTTCATTGCTGAAAGACTCAGACATGCAACCTACATGGCTGCTGATTTTTCCATACGAACAATAGAAAAATAATCTTTCATCTGCCAATTTCATAATTTTCAGTTTTCTCTTGCAGCATCCACAGAACACCTTGCCTTTCAATGGGTATTCGATACTCTTTCGCTCTGCAATCTTTCTTTTACCAAAATTCATCTGGACAATCGCAAATATATCCCTGTCAATAATTGGAACATGATGGTTCTCAAATACTTTCCATTCTGCTCTTGGTTTTACAATTTTCTTCCCGGAACCAACCGCAGATTGTTCTGTCTTTTCATATACCATATTTCCAATATAACTCTCATTGGTCAGAATTGTCCTGACTGTTCCAGCCTGCCAGAATTTTATGGAACGCATAAGCTCTTTACGATTTTGCTTTTTTCTCAGATTTTTATACTCTAAGGGTGTCATAACCCCTTCATCATTTAGCTGTTTGCAAATCTGTGTTAAATTATTTCCTTCTGCCGACAGTTGAAAAATATAACGTACTATCTTAGCTTCTTCTGGAACAACTACCAACTTGTAGGGATTCTCCTGGTCCTTTGCATATCCAAAAGGTGTAAGACCTGTAGAATATTTTCCCTGCTTCCTTTTTGTTTCCAATGAGCTTTTCACTTTTCCTGAAACATCTTTGCAGTAGAAATCTGCCAACAGACTTTTAAAGGCAATGTCCATATCCGCTGTACGACCGATATAATCTTTACTATCGTAATGGTCTGTAATTGCAATAAACCGGATACCCATAAAAGGAAATATCTGTTCAATATAAGTTCCCAACTCGATATAGTCTCTGGAAAATCTAGATATATCTTTTACAACAACTACCTGTATTTCATTATTCTTGATCTGCTCAAGCATCGCCTGAATACCCGGTCTGTCCATTGTAGTCCCGGAATACCCATCATCATAAAACTCACAATACTCATACTGACTCAGTTCCACGTCCTGTGAAACATACTTTTTAATAAGTAGCCTCTGATTGGTAATACTGTTGCTCTCCATCGTTACCTCATCGTCCTCCATGGAAAGACGATAATAACCGGCTATTTTCTTCACCCTACTATCCCTCCATCTGAAAACTTATATGTAATATCAATCACACCGTCAGGAAAAACCAGAATTTTTTCTACCAACGATTCCACCAATTGGATATTCAACTTTTTGCATTTATCTGCTTTAAAAAGAGAACGTAAGAATTTATTTTCTTCCTCTGCCCTGCATTTTGCCTTTTTTACCTTTCGTCTGATCTCATCCAGTCTTTTTGCTGCATAATTTTCATGCTCCTTCTTGTTCTGTTTAAATACACTGTACTCCTCTTTGGTAATCACCCCTTCTTTATACTGTCCATACAGAATACCTGCCTGTTTTTTCATGCTCTCTGATTCTTCAAGGATTTTCATTTCTTCAAGAGCATATTTCTCCATTTGGTCTTCATACTCCGTCATATTCAGTTTTGTTAAATCTTTCGCTTTTACCTGCTGTGCTTTTAAGCTTTTTCGTAACTGTTCTAAAACAAAAGCCGTAATCTGTTCCTCTCTGATATAATTCTTTTCACATTTTCTTCCATCAATCAGATAAGCCCCCCGACAATGATATGCATAATTCCTTTCATCTTTTACCCTGCTCTGATAATAAGTCGCATGCATTACCCTTCCACAGCACCCACAATACAAAATATTACGGTAAATCTTCTCGGTATCTTTATTCTTGCATAAAACTTTAGTATCTGACTTACCTCCATTTTTTCGTACCTGCACTCTTTCAAACAATTCTTCACTGACAATCGGCTGATGTGTATGATTGACCGTTACCAAATCCTTTTCTTCTGCGTAGGATATGCCTTTTCTGCCTTCATACAGCCTTGACTGTGATTTACATTGTTGCAAATTCCCCAGATAATTTGTGTTTCCTAAAATCCCTGAAATTGAGCTTTCGCTCCACTGGTTCAGAATCTCCCCATCTTCACAATACACATGACCATATTTTTTATAATCGCTGATCCGATGAACTTTATCCTCATACAAACGGGTAATAATATCCTTAATTCTACTTCCCTCAGCATACAGGTCGAAAATATATCTCACAATTCTTGCACATTCTTCATTAAGTTGAAGCTTTCGAATCCCTTCTATCGTTACTACCTCATAACCATAGGGGGCAAAACTTCCAATGAAAGAGCCGCTTTCTGCAGACATTTTTCTTGCAAGCGTTACTCGTTTTGAAATATCTTTGGCATACATATCATTGACAAGATTTTTTATATTCATTGCCAGCTTATTTTCATTTACATGTTCTGCCATGGAGTCAAAATTGTCAGCAACAGAAATGAAACGACACCCCAAAAATGGTAATATCTTTTCAATCAGATTTCCTGTCTCAAGATAATCTCTGCCAAAACGGGATAAATCTTTAACAATGATACAATTTACATTTCGTTTCCTCACATCCTGCATCAGGCGCTCAAAGCCATTTCGTTCAAAAGATGTTCCGGAAATTCCTCTGTCAATATAAGTATCATATATAACAAAGTCCATCTCCCTGTCTGGGTTCGCATTATTTTCTGAAATATAGTCTTTTATTATATCAATCTGATTTTCAATAGACTCTGCTTTGCGGTCATGATGATCTACAGACAACCTGCTATAAATACCTACAGAAAATCTTGCTCTTTCCCTTGCAGCCTGCTCTGATTCTACAGTCATGTATCTCTTTGCTGTTCTTGCCACTTATACCACCTCACACTTCAAAACATCATTTTGAACCATTTGATGAATACTTTTTAATTTCTCCATTTCATTGGAAAATCGAAAAACAATATCCAACTCTTTTCCTTCGTGGACATATACTTTGCTGACCATTGTTACCAACAACTCCCTTGTCAATTCTCCCAAGTCTTTCGTCTCTCTATATTTGTCTAACTGCACTTTAGCAGCAACTCCGTTCTGGAACATTTGCTTTATAAGCACCTTCTGATTACTAATTGCCCGATCCAGTTCCTCGCATTTTTTCGTATAAAGACTATGAAACTCATCAAATTCTTCCTTATCTATCAGTCCCTCCTTTAAATCTGACAACAGTCCGCTTTTCAGTCCGTAATATTTGTTGTATTCGTTTCTTAATATGCCAATTTGGGAATCATACTCTACTACCTGTTCATAGCTTATATTCATTTCATCCATAACATCCATAATTTCAGCGTATGATGCCATCAGGTCAATCCATGTTTTTATCTCTCCTAGCAAAATCTTCTTCAAAACGTCTTCTTCTATGCTGTGACGAGTACATCCTAAAGATTTATTCTTTGTCTGGCAAATATAAAAGACTTTTTTCTTTCCTTTATAAGTGTTGACACGTTTAATCATCGGTGTTTTACAGTCTGCACACATCAAAATCCCGCTGAATAGATTAGCAGTAGTTGTATCAGCAGATGTCCTTCCATCAAACTTTAACAGCTCCTGTACTACCTTGAAATCTGTTTCGGAAATAATTGCCTCATGGGTATTCTTTACCTGTATCCATTCATGTTCCGGCTTTACAATCCGTTTATTCACCTTGTAACTTATTTTTTCCTGTTTTCCCTGTTCCATATAACCAATATACACACGGTTGATCAAGATTCTTTTGACCGATGCTGCCGCCCATTTCGCTGTGCCTGCACTTTCAAAACCAGTTGAAAATTTAATCCCCAATGATTTTTTATATTCCATTGGCGATAGGATTCCAAGATCATTCAACCTTTTTGCAATCGCCCCCAAACTCATACCTGCAATTTTCCATGAGAAAATCTTTCTCACCACATCTGCCGCATATTCATCTATGATAAGTTGATTTTTATCATTCGGGCTTTTCAGATAACCGTATACCGTAAAGGCTGATATGCACTTGCCTTCCAGACGTTTCACTTTTTGATGTGCCTTGACCTTCACACTGATATCCCTGCAATAACTGTCATTCACAAAGTTTTTTATCGGAAGCACCAGTGTAGAATTTGTTGTGTCCGCTGATAAACTGTCATAGTTATCCGTTACCGCAATAAATCGCACATGAAAAGCCGGGAAGGTTTTCTGAATAAACCGCCCGGCTTCTATATAATCTCGTCCAAATCTCGATAAATCTTTTACGATGACACAATTCACTTTGCCTGCTCGGATGTCTTCCATCATCCTTTCAAACTCTGGTCTTTTGAAATCTGCTCCTGAATAGCCATCATCAATATAAATATCAAAAATCTGCAAATCCTCGTGACTCTTAACATATGCTCTCAACAAATCACGCTGACTGCTGATACTGTTACTTTCTGTTTTTGTTTTGCCATCAATATCTGTGTCATCTCTGGAAAGACGCAGATAGAGGGCAGTATCATAAATATTTTTCTTACTCATTTTGCATCACTCCTCACTTTAATCTCGTTAGCATAAAAATTCACAAACATACGATTAAAGTCAGAAATCCGCTATTCGTCCCGACTTCAGATTAACATAACTTTTTCTTTCTGTCGAGTCATTTTAATATTTTAGCTGGGCAATCTGCTTTAAATAATGTTTGACTGCATCCGTTGCTGAATAATTTTCTTTTCCAAAATGAACCCTTACAACATACCCTTCATTTAAATGTGCAAAAGAGTCTTCTTTTATATAATCAGCAGCTCTTCTTAGTTTTTCTCCTACAGGCAGATTTTTCTCAATCTTCACAGATTCTATATCCCATAATTTCTCTTCCATTCTATTCGATTCCTGTACCATAGACCTCTGCTCCTTCCTATCTTATTCCATCAGCAGATTGTCCTATGACCTCAAATTCTGCCTATGTACACACCTCCCATCATGCAAATATGTAAAAGCCGGACGTTCCGCCCAGCTATATTCATTTACTTATTATCTGTTTTTACAGTTCATCAATTATATTCTTCATAAACTCCCACCTGAATCTGGACTGCTTTTGTAATCTTCTTCATCATTTTTTTATCAACTTCTCCCACGTACTCTATGATGTCCTTACGATCTAATGGCAAAATCTGTTCACATAATGCCACGCTGTCCCTTCCGAGACCAGGACAATGTTCTTCTTTAATCAGCACATGCGTAGGAAGATACTTCTTTTTATAAGTTCTGGAAGTTAATGGTACCACAGTAATCACAGGACTATGCTTATTTGCCTGATTATTGCTAACCACTATTACCGGACGCATTCCACCTTGTATGCTTCCTTCATATTCATCGCTCATATTAACATACAGAATATTTCCTCTTTTTATTTTCATTTCTTTATCCAATGTTCACCCCCAAAAGCATACTTCCCATAGCAACAGCCATCGCAGGTAAAAAGGCAACTTCCTCTTTCATCGTTTTTTTCTTCCAGTTAAAGTTCCGGATATTGAATATCAGAAACAACATATTCGCAAGCAACATATATACTGCCAACAGTTCCAATGTCATGCACTCATATTTCCATGATCCAAGCCCCAAAAATACGCCGATATAAGTCAGCACATCTCCCCAGCCCATCCAGCCAAGTGTTCCCTGCATGATGACAATCATGGAAAATATCAGAATGCAGATGGTTCGTTCCACTCTTTCATACACACTCATATCCTTGACAGCTATAAACAGACCTACTGAGAGCAGAATAAATGCAATGCTGCCAATCCGGTAAACCCGTTTTGTCTTTTGATCAATGTAAGCTGCAAATATCAGATAAAAAAGAATAAGGCTATGACAGCCAAACTCTCTGCCATAGCCATAGAAAGAAAAAAGAACGATCTCTACCGCAGCATAAATCAGTCCCATAACGATATATTCTTTCTTATTCACCTGTATTCCAACTTCTTTATCATATTTGTTCAAAAGATAGATGCCCGCTATAAACAGACATATCTCTATCAAAATTATCAGCCAGATCATCTAAGTCGTGTCCTGAAATCATCCAAAATACTGCCCACAATTGTCAGATTCGGATAAACTGTCAGACTTTCTCCTTCCTCGTTATAAGCTGTAACTGTTACTCTGTAGCCATCTTCTGCAGAATACAATGGCACATAAAATTCCTGTGTCACATCATCTACAAGCTTTGGTGTCAGAGTATGAGTCGTTGATAAAGTGTCATCGTATCTGCTCATCTCATAAGGAAATGTTACTTCCACTTTATTGACAAATCCGACCAGCGATACTTTCAGCACACCCATCTCGCCATTTTCAAAGACTGGATCATGTGGTGAGAGCACTCTTTCGATATATGCATCCAACTCAAAATTTACTTTCCAGATGGCATGAAGTTCCATATCACTGTTCACTGGAACAGTCGCTCCCGGCTGATAATCCGGTGTCTCTGTATCAGGATCGATATCCGGGTCTGTATCCCATCCCATGAACGTATAATGTTCTCTTGAAAGAACCGGAAGTGTGATGGAACCGCCTGTATACTTTGCAGTTAATGATGCATTCCCATTTCCTGATGTAAATTTCTTTGTTGCAGCATCAAAAGTTCCACCGCCGGATTTTTCCCAGTGGCTGAACTGGCTCCTGACTTCTTCCGTTACAACTTTTTCATCATCGTCATGATAATGCAGTGTCACATTTGCTCCTACTGGCGGGATTGGGTCTGCAATGATTTCTGATTCGTCTGTCAGGATTGTCAATGATGTCGGTGCTGTATTCCCTCTCCATGTTCCACCATTCGGATCTACCGTCAGGTCAAAACTGTTTCTCTGATAATAATAGGAAATGATATTGTTACCACTGCCAATGGTAATCGTCTGTGCTTTCGGAGCAATGTACCCCGGATAACTTTTTAACGGACCTGTAAAAGAGCTGTCATTTCCAGCTACGCCTGTTTCAGTTTCATCCGGCGTGGCCGGATAAGTACCATCTGCAAGCTGTTTATAATGGCGCACTTCATACGGATAATCCTTTGCCACCCAGTTTGCGGTCAGCGTTGTGGTAACGGTTGTCTTAGAATAAACATCCGTATCTGTCGAGAACTTGGCTCCTTTATTACAATGTGTAAATGTTGTACCAGAAAGGGAACCTGCGGCTCCAGAACCATTCGATAACGTCCATCCGGTAAATTCATATCCTCCCCTTGTTGGATTAGTTACTGTAGTCGTACTTTTACATACTTTACTTGATAGCTGATAAGCAGATGTCTTCCCTTCATGGCTTCCACCGTTTGGATTGATCTTTAATGCATTATTATACTTTACAAGATCGATTGTTCCTTTATAATGACCGGAGAATCCGTCTACCATTCCAGCGTTGCATCCATTGACCTGAATCCTGACTGTATCTGTCACATTCGAGGAAGAATGGGTATAGTCAAGAGTGTAATCCGTATAGCTACTGTTCCATGGGTCGTATCTTCCCAGTCCGCCACTTCCTGAAATCGACCACAAAGTGTAATAATGTGCCGGTTTTGTGTATTTTCCATTCAGAACGATACCCGCCCATTGCTTATTTTCCTTCTCTGATTTTACAGAAGTTGTCTTCCAGCTTCCATAAGTCCCGGAAATCTCATAGTCCGATACGGTTCCCTGACCTGCAGTTACATCATAGACTCTGACTGTCAGATCCGTGGTCTTTGTTCCGTCCTGTTTGATGCGGAAATAAAAATATCCATCTGCAGTTCCTTTATAGGTTCCAGTGGCATCTTCCCATTTAAAGGTACACATAACACTGCTGATCGCATGTTCGAAGTAATGCTCTGCAAGGATTCCCTGCTCCTGAACCGGAACCTCTTCACCAGATTCATCTAGGGTTATTTCCCCGGTATCCTTAAATGTGTAGATCGGATAAATAAGTGTTGTATCACGAGTAAGGATTTCTTCTAAGTCATCATCGGATAATCCCAGTAAAAACCATCCGACTTCTTCATAGGTACTATAGTTAATGACTTCTGTCAGTTCCTCATCAGATAACGCTTTCCAGTCCACATCCTCCAGTTTGGGAACATCCTCTGACAATTCCCAAACCACTGCATCTGTCCAGTCTACGACTGGAGAATGTTCTGTATCATAAAGGGCATCTGAGAAATTGTTTTCTTCTGCAGCATTCACATATTGCAGAGGATAGGTACTTTCCGCTGCAATTGCCGTCATCGGTGTGAGCATCAATACTGCAGTAAGCATCAGCCAAATAAACTTTTTCATGCTTCACACATCCCTTCTATTTTTCCGGATCAAGCTTTGTTACAATGACATTTCCGGTCTCTCTTGCAGAATAAAATAAGGCAAGATTATTCTTTTCTTCTACAATGGTCAGCATGGTCGCTGCTGTTCCTTCCATTCCATCAACAACTGCTTCCCCGGTACTTGTATATGCTCCCAATACATAGACATTTTTCAGCATCAGATCATATTCCAGAGTATCTTTATTGACTACGGCAATATCAACATGATCCCCTTTTCGGATCGTACCGCTTACAATATCTCCTGCTTCATTTGCTTCCACAGAAGCTTCTACCGGATCATGATATCTGTTATAGATTTCTGCTTCTTTTGTACAGGCACCTTCTCTGACAATTTCGTGTGCAGATAAATTTCTGACAGCTACAGTATCAATCAGTTCTTTTTTATCTTTGATACAGCCGCCATTTACCATCGCAGCATCTACTTCATAGGAATAGAAATACTGGTCTACATTTTCTTCCGTAATCTTTGTTCCCTTTGGAATGTCCATCTTACAAAGGACCGCAGTTTCTTTCGCATAGTCACTCAGGATATTTTTTTCAATCCCAATGAGTACTCCAAATAATGCTGCCGCAACAAAAAAGCTTCCAAAAAGCTTCCATACAACGCCTTTCTTTCCTGTAGAAGTTCCGGCATCTTTATTTTTCTTTTTAAACATTCAATTTTCCTCCATTAGTTTTTCACTATATCCACACTGTTCTCCAGTGTCAGACGATTCCTTTGGCTTAGAAACCCTTTTACATCAAATTCAATCTTGCTGTATATGGTCGTTGATTCTACTTCTGTTCCATCCGGTGTCACTGTATAGGACAAACTTGAACTTTCTGTACTTCTTGAACCATGCTCATCGTAGACTGTACACGTAACCATATCTTCATCTACGTTATAGACACGAAATTCCAATATCTCTACCGGATTCTCCATCAGAAATGTATTTTCCGGCATATAATGATCGTCCAGATTCAGATTGGTCTTTAACGACTTTTTAAAACGTTCATACGCTCCGCTTGTATCTGAAATAATAAGCTTCTCTGTTTCTCCATAGATGTCCGTATCGACAACTGCCGCTGCAAGATTTGCAGATGCCAGACCGTCTTCGAGATACGCTTTTTCAACCCTGGCACTACGGATTCTGAAACAGAACAGGATCAGGAGAACACTGATTATCAGTAAAATGATGCTCATACTGTATTCAATCGCACCTTTATCTTTTTTCATCTTCATGACAGCCTCCTAATGCTTTGCAGTAGAAGCAAGCCTGATCTCAATCGGGATGGTATCACTGCCTCTTACAAGTCTGAAAAAACCATTGGTAGAATAGGTCTCAACTTCCAGGTCGCCTTTGACACATAGAAAAATCTCATTTCCATACCCCACATCGCTGGTCGTTGTACCACTTAAGTCAATGTTTTTCAGCCCCTTTGCAGAAAGTTCTGAACGCATGGCTGATTCCATAGAGCTTGACATCCGACCTTCTGTTTCCATTGCAAGAATGTATTCTCTTCCGACCTGTCTGACCTCATCATTTTTAGCCACATTTCCCATCCAACCGATATAGAATACGAGCATCATGGCTACTGCAACGATTGTGAACACTCCCGGAAAAATACTCATAATGTTTCCTTTGTCTTTCTTCATCCAGCCATCCTCCTTCCATTCAAAAAAGGGCACCGGAATACTCCGGTGCCGCAATATAATTAGATTGTAAACAGGTTACCGATTGTAGTAGTTGCCTGACTCATGATGCCAGTAACAAGACCATTGATCTCTGTTCTATATACCATAAGAAGAGCTACTGCGATTGCTGCAAGTCCTAATTCCACGATGATCTCCTTGCCACCGTTATCTTTTGCCATCACTGCTGCTTTCATTTCCTGTACTTTGTTTTTTGCTTTGTTAATTAAATTTTTCATGTTCTTTTTTCCTCATCTTTCTTTTTGATTAATAAATATTGTTGTATAGTTTCCCTGTGCACTGGGTTCATACCTTAAAAGATTAGAGCAGATGATATGACTTCTACGCCAAGACTGTATACCGTAACTGCAAGCAGCCCGATAAACAGCATTAATTCAATGACCTGAACCTTTCGGTCCAGAGCTTCTTTTTCCTTCATGTTGATCGCACGCTGCAGATCATTCATCTGCAGTGACAGATCTTCCAGGACTTTTACACTGCGTCCACTTTCCATGGACTGTCTGATGACTATGCAGAAGATATCGATCTGTCCAAAATCGAATTTTTCATTAAATCTCTCTAATGCATCATCGATCTCCCTTCTCGTACTGATGTCATTGGTCAGTTCAAGAAGGGCACTTTTTAATCTTCTGTTTCTTACTGCTAGATAACACTCGCAAAGAGAAGCAGATAAAAACACACCTGCTTTTGTCTGTATTCTCAATGTATCGTAAATACATTTGATATCCGAAAGCATGGTGTCGTTATCCATACTGTTTGATACATTCAGAAGAATATCCGGCATAAAGAAGCCGAGCACACCAAGGATCAGACCTGTCGGAATACTGTCAAACGAAATCCCTACCATAAACAGCAGCAGGAATGCCAGCAGTTTTACCAGCAGAAATGTTACTGGAGTTGCCATTTCTCCAAACATGTATACAGCGCCTCTTGTCTTTAGAAACTTCTGAATACTGTGAAAATTAAAATAATTCAACTTGGATTTCTTTAAGATCCTTCCTACGAAATCTGCTCCTGATTCCCCTGCTTTTGAAAGATTTTCTTTCCAGTCAATGTTCATAACGATGATGACCAAAAGGACAGGCAGCATGATGAGCAGAATGTTCTTAAATAAAAGCACTTGTTCTAACTTCATTCCCTACCTCCTTAACGTCTGTCAAAAGCAACGGTCCATAACGCATACAGGACCATCAGGATACAATAAACAAGTATGAGATTTCCCACGGTACTTCCAAGAAGCAGACTGAAAATCCCCGTCTGTGTAAAGTCATTGATCATCCAGAATACCAATCCACAGCATCCGATGATCATTGCGATCTCAATTCTTGCATTGTTGATGATGGATTTTCTCTCTTTCACTGCAGCAAGATACTCTCTAAGCAGACTTCTGCTGTCTTTAATGACTTCCCCGTAATTTGCTTCATATCGGGAACAGATCTCTAAGTTTTTTACCAGTTCCTTGAACTTTTCATGTTCGATACGCTTTTCAAGGTTTCTAATGGCCCTGCCCTTATCACCAGTCATTTCAGCTTCCATACAGCACTGTTCTACAGCCGACTTTACCGGTTCTGTAAGAAACGTCTGGATTCTTGAAAAAATAGCGATCAATTCATCTTCCATGCTGCTGTAGTTCTCTAAAAGATTGATAAAAGTCATCAGGCTTTCTTCCGTTTTTCTGTAATTACTAAGTGCCATAAAATAAAGCACCACATAAATAAGGAAGCAGACACCAATAAATCCCAACAAGCCAAAGATCCATGTTCCTGTCATGGATGTCACTACCGCAAATCCGGATGCTGCAAGTAAGATCGTCAGTACCAGCAATATTTCCGTACTGGCAAATGGGATCAGTTTTCTGATATTACTCTGCAAAACAAGCAGATCCAGCTTGTACAAAAGATTCGTCTTTTCCTGTCGTCCTTCAATCAGCAGTAACTGCAGCTGTTCGAACTGTCTGTCTTCCTCCTGCGCTCTTGCTTTCTCATACACTGTTTCTGCCACCGATGAGAGCTTGTGTTCTTTTAAATAAGAAAGCAATAAAAAAGCCGTCAGTCCCAGCGCAAGGAACAGACAGACCTTTAATACTATGATCGTATTCATTTCCAGCAGCCCTCCTACAGCACACGCTTATAGATAAGTCTCTGGGTTTCTTCATCAAATCCCACGATTTCTGAGATTTCCTTTACTTTAAAGTCATCCATAAAAACAATGACTTCTAAAGTCCTTAACATTCTGATGACATCCGCTTTGGAATAATCGCTTTCATATTTTACATAGTCCGCAAGCTTATCAATGGCTTCCGTGGAATTGATCCCGTGTACTGAAGCCCAGCACTGATGTCCTGTATAAGCTGCATTTAAGAAATAGAGAGCTTCACCGCCTTTGATCTCACCAATGATGAAATAATCAAGGTCAAGCAGCAGACCATTTCTTGCAAGATCCTGCAGGGAATACTGGATTTTTCCTTCCCCACGATTCATTACCACATGCTGGAACATCAAATCCGGATGTGTATCAGAAAAGAGTTCTTCATTTTCCTGAATTGCTAGACCGCTTTTATCTTCCGGAATATATTCTAAGAGTTCATTCATCAATGTTGTCTTTCCAGAAGCACCTTTTCCTGTAAACAGGATTCCGCTTGCACTCTCTGCGTTTTTGATCAGATACTCTGCTGTCGCATTGTCCAGCATTTCTTCACTTACAAGATAGTCTATTCCACGCTTTACTTTACTTACCTTTCTGATATGAAGATAACTGTTTGGAACAGAATTTACATACTGTGTACAGATATTGAATCTAAGGATAAACTTCGGATTGCTGTGTTTATCTGTAAAAGTCTGTACGGCATTAATGTCACTGATATTCACTTTATTTCTGATTGCGACATACTCTACAAAACGGTTTAACTCTCCATTATCCTTAAACTTGATATCGGAAGTCATACGTTTTCCATTTCTTTTGATACGAACTCTGTCATACCGGATAATCTTAATGTCGCTGATTGAATCGTCGTTTACCAGTGGCTCCAAAATGTGATAGCCAAACACGTAAGCATCGAACATCTTGACCATCTTCTCCGACAATTCATCTGATACTTTTTTATCTCTCAGATAATTCACAACCATCTGATTTATGACACTTTTATCAAGTAATTCTCTGTTTACCATGTTGATAGCCTTTTTTTCAACTCTGGTAAAGTAGTCTACAATCTCCTCAAACAGCTTATCCGAATCAAAAGCTGCCGGGTTCTCCACATCATTCTCTGAGCCTTCTTTAAGTCCCAACTTATCATTCTCCTTCCATTGAATTTGAGTAAATTGTGCACACTAATCTCCTCACACAAGAACATTCCCTTGAATGAAAATGTGTGAAAAGACTCACAACTGCTTCTTTTCACATTTCTCCCCCAGCCGGGTCATATACTCTCGGAGCTGCCAACTCCAACACGGCAACGTCACCCTGCCCATCCAGATGACGTTACCAGATGCCAACCTCTCAGAATATTTTCTATCCCAAGGTGCGTCCTCCTGCTCATTACCTCCGGAAGCAACTCCGGTAAACACGCCTCTTCGCTAAAAACCTTCACAGGCAAACCATAAGGTCAGATTTCTCTTCGCGAAAATGAAGCTCTGTTACCTTTATTTTCTAAAGGCGAACAGGAAATCACGGAAATATATGGGTCCTATACGATTATCAAGGTTCGACATGGACTACTCTTTAAAAAACTTGTTTGTCTTATCCATGCCTCTATCTTACTTTCTACTTCATCTATTTTTTAGGTCCTTAACGTGGCACTCGTCCCCCTACTTTGTAGTACTCAAAATTTCTATCAATGACTGAATAAGTTTTTGAGCCAATTCCTTTCTTTCCTTTGATAAGTTTTGATATTCTAGACTAACTTCTGTTTCTATATTTTTTTCTCCACTAAGCAAATAATCGACAGATACATCAAAATATTCTGCAATTGTGCATAGTGTATCGATTCTTCCTACCCTATTTCCAGTTTCAATTGCACGATAGGTTTTAATATTCATTCCTAGTTTCTCGGATATTTCTTCTTGTGTATTTCCCCTTTTCTTTCTTAAATCCTTTACTCTCACGCCTACTTTCGATAAATTGTACATAAACACCTTTCTACCCAATGGGAAACACAACTTATAAAAGGACATACAAAAAAAACCTTCTACATTTGTGTTTTTTTAATAGAAAGCAAAAATAATAGCCATAACAGATGTTTTTACAAACATTCTGCTACGGCCTCTTTTTTAATGATTAACTCCCCCAATAATTATATTTAAGTGCAAATTCATATGATAGTATTTGTAACTAATTTTGTTTACAATATAATACGTACTCTCTCCTTATAGAAAAGGAGGTGGCTTATGGAAAATACACTGTTAGATGTCGCAGCTTCTCAAGGAATATGGGTTCTACTTTTTGTTTCATTATTCGTTTATACCATACGACGTTATGAACGCATGGAAGAACGTCAAGAGCTTAGAGAAAAAGAATACCAAAATTTGGTAAACTGCTTGACAGAAAATTTTTCTATTCTCTCTACCATTAAAGAGGATATTACAGACATCAAATCAAAACTAAGCAGTTAAAATCATAACCACGCCTAAAAGACGTGGTTTGCTCGCCCTTATAAGGGGGCAGTTACCGGCCAGCGCCTAAAGACGCTGGCTTTCACTTTGTTCAAGCCACTACGCCCTTGACTCGTCGCTGCCCTTCAAAGGGCAACGTACTACCGGCTACCCCTTAAAGGGGGCTTCATATTCTTTTACACTTAATTTATCTTTCATGATATCTTGTTTCTCTTGTTCTTGAATATACTTTCTGATAGTTGCCTCATTCAGTCCTACAGTGCTTACGTAATATCCCTCTGCCCAGAAATGTCTATTCCCATACTTATACTTTAAATTTGCGTGCTTATCGAAAATCATTAATGCACTTTTTCCTTTTAAATATCCCATGAAGCTGGAAACACTCATTTTCGGCGGTATAGTCACTAACATATGGATATGATCGGGCATTAATTCTCCCTCCAGAATATCCACACCTTTATATGAACATAGCTGTTTCAAAATATCTCGTATACTCTCTTTATATTGATTGTAAATTACTTTTCGTCTATACTTTGGTGTGAAGACGATATGATATTTGCACATCCACTTTGTGTATGCCATATCATTACTCTTATGTGCCATATAAATCACCTTTCCTTTCTTTAATAGTGGCTTGGACACCTCTATTATATCGGAAAGATGATTTGTGCTATAAGCACTTATTCCACCACCCGCATAGCAGGTGGTTTTTTATTTCGCATGATCTCATTTTTCGGAACCCAAAAAATTCCACCATGCTCAACTAGCTAAAGCCATAACAAAAAAAGTTTTATCCTCAATTCATCAATTTAAGGATAAAACTTTTTGTTTTCGAACATTAATCATAATAATTCCTTATTTTTTGCAAGGCTCTTTTTTTCATCTGATTTATTGCTTGTCTACTAATACCTTTCTCCTTTGCAATTTTGGAAACTGCCTTTCCTTCTATGTAAATTTTTTTTAAAATATCCCATTCTTTTTCTTCTAAATTTTGACGCAATTCAGACAAGAAAAGTTGTTCATAGTTATCTTTCCTCGAGATTCGAATTTCTAACATATGTAACTGTTCCTCAGATAAACATGAATAATTTATTTCTTTTTTCTGCTGTACAACTTGCTTCAGCAAGCGAATGTATTCATGGTATATACATTTTGTAATGTAAGCCACTACCTTTCCTTCATCATCTTCTCTAAACTTTTCCAGCGGAAACTTATATATGAGTTCAATAAAATAGCATATAACATCTTGCTCTGCATCCTCATATGACAATTTTTTAGCATATTTTTTTATCAATCCTTCAAAGCTTTCTAGGATAGCATAGCACGATTCTTTATCTCCTCTTTGAGCTATTACTAGCAAATTATATATTTTCATCAATTTCTCCTTCCATTGCTGGTAAAGAGAAAATTTGATGAAATATGTAAACTAATTTCTAAAATATAATTTTAAAATTGGTTTAGACTAATTAACACAATATAAAAATTTTTTTCTACAAAATCCGATAAAAACTTTCAGTATTATCTCAACAACTATGTGTTACTGTTGGTGTTTTAATCTAAATTGTATAATTCGTTATAATACCAACGGTATTATAAACTTAACCTCACGGAGTATGTTATGGATAAAAAAGCATTTGGAAAACGTTTACAGAAATATCGTGAAAAATCTGGTTATAGTCAAGAACTTCTTGCAGAGAAAATTGGCTGCAGTACCATTTTTATTTCCTACATGGAACGAGGCGAAAAATCGCCAAGCCTTAATACCTTGATCAAATTATCTAACATATTAAACACCCCGGCTGATATTTTGCTTGGGAATGAGTCATCACATTATAATTCAGAGATCCTAAAAAATATTTCCAAAAGCCTAAACATACTTCCGCCAAAAGAGCAGAAACGTGTCTTAGATATTTTTGAATCAATCATGTCAATTGAGTTAAGTTACTACAAAGAAATGAGAAATTAATACAAATGATATTTTTAGTTTTTGATACCCAAGATGAATGCGATAAATTTATTGAATTGTTCGAAAATTATAAGAAAACCATTTATTATACGATAAAGCGTTTTATTTCTGATGAACACACTGTAGAAGATATCTCTCAGGAAATTTATATTATTTTAGCTAAGCATTTAGATGATATTGATATAAACCAAACAATAAGAACAAGAAATTACATTATTACAATCACAAGAAATTATTGTAAAAATTTTCTTCGAAACAGCAGTAAACATACAGAAATTCCCCTCACTGATATTGTTTCTGATTTTTCAGACAAAGACGAGTTATTATCAAATTTGGTCTTTCAGGAGCAGGTTGAACGTTTAATGAATGAAATCAGACACCTTGATGAGAAATATAAATGTGTTTTGGAATTAAAATATGTCAATGAATTTAGTGATGATGAAATTGCAGATTTTTTAAGTATCAGCAAGAAAAATGTCCAAATGAGATTATATCGTTCCAAGATCATGTTGCGAAAAAAAATAGGAGAATATTAAGATGGATGATACTCTCAAAAATGAATTGTGGGAAGCATTAATCAAAACAGCTGTAATACAGTACACCTATGAAGAAAATTCTTCCATTCCTACAGAGAAACAACTGGAAACATTTGAACTACCCATCAATTATGAAAGAAATTTAGATGATTTTATTAAAAGACACGTCAAACGTGAGAAACGGAAACCCCTGCTATTTTATGGCAAAAAAATCGCTTCGATAATATTAATAATTATTGGGATTACATTTATAGGCCTACTTCAATTTAAAGAAATACGTGCTGCTTGTTATAATGTTTTCATAGAAATACATGAAAAATACATACAAGTTGATTTTGTTCCGAATAATTCTAAAAATAAATCTTCTTCAAAACTGAACAGTCTACCTGACGGTTTTTACCTCACCCATTCATTAACAGATGACGAGCAAAGCTATTGGCGATACGAAAATTCTTCCGGTGATATAATAGAATTGTTTGTTTTTGTTCAAAAACGAACTATTTACATTGATAATGAACATTATAATGTTACTGATATTCAAATTAACAATTGCACTGGGAACTTTTTCGAGTCAGACGATTCAAATTTTATGAATTATGTGATTTGGAATACTGATACAGAATATTTTAGACTCTGTTCTACATTACAGAAAGATTTGATGATAAATCTCGCAGAAAACATAAAATAATTTGTAGAAAAAAAGGCAAGTTGGTGTTTATATATTTATAAAATTTTTTTCAAAGGAGAAGACCAACTATGAAATTCAAAACATTTTTAACCCTTTTTTTATCTGTAATGACTGTAACCGCCATTACCATCTCACCATTACAGGTATTGGCCCAAAATGATTCTATGCCAATTTCCATTCAGAATGTAAATGCCGATACCATTGTTCCTTTATATACCTATGTTTCATCTGCTGATATAGGTGTTTATCCTAGTTCGACTAAAACTAAATATCAATTAAATATTTCCGGAATTTCTTCGGTTACCTCAGTTTCTGGAACCACAACATTATATAAATATTCATCTTCTGGAACTTATGTTAAAATTGATTCTGAAACACTTAATTTAAAAGGACCTACTATCTTATATACCGGTTATTTAAAATCAAGCGGTTCAGGTAAATACAAAATTGAGTTTAAAGGCACCGTAAAGAGTAACACTGGTTCAGAATCTGTTACTTTCCGCGGTTATGGTTCTTACTAAATCAACTGGAATTATTAACTTTGGTTAATTATTACACTCAAAAGAGTAATTAGATTTCATGGTATATCAGATACTCTGCAATTACAACCAATTATATTTAATCTTATTTCCTGTTTTTCTATGGACCGCTCATTTGCTCAATGTCATTAAATCAAGAAAATGATTATCAAATAGAGTAGGAGGCGGTGGCTAACCGTCTCCTCTCTCACTAACATGCGTACCGTTCGGTACACGGCGTTTTCACTAGTTGACGTGCACTGACTGATAGGCTGTGGCTAAATCATAAAAGTCACTGTTTATCATTCTTTATTTAATGCCCATTTCACAGCCTTATTGTTACTAATGTACCAGTACCTCTTGCGACTATATGAAATCGTAGCCGCATAGTGTTCAGCTACACCAAGTTTTATTAGGTTCTTCACTTTGGTTTTCGGCAACTTTCACTGCTTCCATATACTAAATAAATAATTTAAATTACTCCCCTCATGAATGTCCCTCACAAGAACAACCCCTCAAAAACTTTGATTACCCTATTTTCACCCATTAGCGACGTGCGCCATAAGGCGCACATTAAATCGGAACAATCATATTTTCAAAAATGACTGTTCCGATTTTTCATTTTATTGTAAGATTTATAAAAAACTAGATTCTCTGTCTTTCTCATAACAGTTAAGCAAATAGTCAAATGCTTGCACTATGGTAGAAAACCCAAAAAATTCTTTCTAATAATTCTCAATCCTTCCATTTTAGATTTACAATTCAATATGTTTTTACTCCTTATAAATATAACCGGTTATAAATAATAATAAAGGAGGCCAATAATGGCAAATATTGACTACACATACGACAATATCCGAGATGGTGTTGTTACTGGTTCTTTCAAAGTGGATGGAAGTTCAACTGCAAGCCCAAGTGTAAAGCGTTTACAAACTAAACTAAATCGTGCTGGCTTCAATTGTGGCAAAGCAGATGGTAAATTTGGTTCAAATACAAAGGCACAAGTAATTGCATTTCAAAAGGCTTATTCACTCGATCCTGACGGTTGTGCAGGAAAAAACACATTAAAGAAATTAGATATTGTATCACCTGACAGTAGTGATGAATTATTAGGAAGAGAACTGACACACGCTGAGCTTACAGGAGCTGCATCTTCAATGAGTAGCGTAGAGGCATTAGCACGTACAATTTATGGTGAAGACAGTATATATTCAGAAGGACAGTCTGCGGTTGCTCGCGAAATATATAACCGAAAAACCAATACCCAGTACAGTTTTGGCAGTCTCTGCCCTGCTAATAAAACTCGTACCTGGAAGAATGTCGTATATGATACACCTAAGCAGTACACCGTAATGACAGGTTCGTCTAGCGACACAAAACTCTCACGAGGACCTGATCAGTATAGTGAGTCTTGGTTAAATTGTGTAAGTATAGCACGTGATTTAGTTAACGGAAAATGCCCAACTTCCTCTTTAGGAAAAAGATTTTTCCATATTGGCAAAGGATTTTCATACCCTTCCAACACCTATAATCACTTGCAGATTCCAAAAGAAGTTGGGAACAAATTTTACAATAACTCAACTACTAAAATTGGGTGATCAAAATTTTTGAGCGGGAGCTTTTATAAGAGGAAATTCTACATGCACGCTCAATTCCCCTGCCCTTCAATCTGATTGCACTGAAAAAATGCCGTAAAGATAACTCTTATAAAATCAACGCCTCTAAAGTGAACCTTTTAAATTCATTTTAGAGGCGTTATTTATGTATCTTTATTCTGTTTTTTACTTAATAACCTTATTATTCTCTTTATATTTACTGCAAAGATAGTAGTTGCTCCCTGCATTTCCATGACTATAATACCCGATGATACTACAACATTATAACCGTGCACATTTTTCAGCTCACTGTTTTATAGCTTCTATATTCATGTCGCTCTTTGGATCGTTCCTAAAAATAGTCATTTTCTTGGAAGAGAATTTGTTCGCTATGGGTGCTGCAAATAATTGTTTCTGCATATAACTTTGATTTTCCTAAGAAGATTATCTTTTGCAACAACTGTAAGCGCCTTATAATCTGGCGTTCTATATAATTATCCTCGCATCCGTGGCAAAGATTGCGAGGATGTGAGAAGTTTACTCTAGTTATTGTTGCAAAGTGATTTCACTTCGCTGCTCCATGGAGCAAGTTTTTCGAGCTGGTCATCTGTCCACTCTTTGGATGGTCGCTGTTCCAGCAAGAAGTTTAAGTATTTATAAATGTTAAGGTCATGTGCTTTTGCCATTTCTACCATACTGTAAACGGTAGCACTGGCTTTTGCACCATCTGGCGATTCGCTGAACAGCCAGTTTTTACGACCTACTGTGAACGGACGGATGGCATTTTCGTCTAAGTTGTTTGAGAAACTGCAGCGGTCATCTTCCGGGTAGGTTTCCAATGTATCGCGACGATTCTTGATATAATTGATTGCTTTATCCATCCGCAAGTTTTTGATTGGGTTCTGTAATTCAAGCCACGACCAAAAAGTCTCCAGGATTGGTTTTTCCTTTTGGAGACGGAGCTTGTGTCGTTCTTCATATGAAACTTGTTTCTTGTTGATCCAGTCTTCATATTCGAAGAGTTTATTGCAATACTGGACACCCTGCACTGCTGGGTTGCCGTAATCATACTGCTTGCCTTTTGGAACGGCATCGATCAGGTATCTTCTGACATACGCCCAACAGGAACAGCGTTTAATATCAGGAACCTTATTATAGCCCTGATAGCCATCACACTCCAGATAACCTTTGAAGCCTTTCAGAAATGTTTTTGCATTATCTCCGGCTCGTGTTTCTGAATAACCATAAAGGATTATCACTGGTCTGCCATCTTCACCGGTACGGTAAAGCCACATGTATGATTTAGACTGTGGACGACGACCTGGCTCATCTAATACTTGAGTTGTGGTTTCATCTGCCATCAAAAACTCTCTTTCCAAAAGTTTACGATGGAAGTACTCATACATTGCTTCAAAGTAATGAGATGAACAATAAATAATCCAGTTGGCAAGTGTAGAACGGCTTAGTTCAATGCCATACTGCTTCCAGTCTTTCTCTTGCCGATAAAAATGTGTGCTGTTCGCATACTTCTGATACATGGTCCATGCTACAGATGACGCAGATGCAAGAGAATGCTTCATCAATGGTTTGTTTTCAGTTGTAGCTTTTATAATATGTGTCTCGTCAGTTTCTTTGCATTCAGGACAGCCATAGTGTAAACTAACATATTTTTTTACTTTTACACGTGCAGGAATGTATTCGATTTCATGACGAATGGTTTCTTTACCAATAGGTTCCAGATCGGTACCGCATAATGACTTCTTCAACAGGAATGCCTTTTAGTTTTTCTTCTAAAGTAGTTTTTGCCCTGCGTGTATGTGACTTAACAGTGGTTTCGATATCTGGCACAGTTGTTTCTTCGTTCTGGTAACATTCAGCTTCATTGAAAAGATTCAGCTGACCAGCGATATCATCTGTTCTTCGTTCACTGGAACTACCGAACAGTTTCTTTGTTAAAAAGTCGATCTGTTCTTTTAAGACAGCATTTTGTTTCGACTGTTCAGCTTCGCGTTCTTTTGCCGCATTTAATGTTTCCTGTAAAGAAACGATAAGCTGTGTCTGAGCTGCAATCGTAGTATTCAGTTGTGAGATAGTGTCCTTCAGTTCACGTAACTGGATGTCCTTTGTATCTCTAGCCACTGTTTTTCTCCTTAAATCTGGTACCTTTATTATACCAGATTTGAGGCATATATAAAACCAAAACACACCAGTAAACCCAGTAAAATCAAGAGTTCCCGCATGCTGATATCGTGCAAGGAACTAACGATTTATGCAGAAAGCGTAGCTGCATTTGAATTGTTTCCAATGGCCTTTGGTTGCTCAATATCAAGACCTGACATAAGCCAATCGAATTGTTTCCAGGTTAAAGGACGTACTTCTGATTGGTTGCGTGGCCAACGATATCTTCCTTCTACCGCAAGTTTCTTGTAAAGAAGAACGAAACCATCAGATTCCCAAAGCAAAGCTTTGATTCTATCGTTTCTTCTTCCACAGAAAAGATAAAGTGCACTACGTCGTGGATCCATATGTAGTTCATTTTCTATCAAAGCACACAGCCCATCAATGGACTTGCGCATGTCGGTATAACCACAAACGATATAGATTTCATCGACGAGTGAGATATCACCTAACACGAAGTACCTCTAAGAAAACGGAGGACTGATACTAAAAGTTCCGGATTAACATCGTTTGAAATCTCTAGTTTTGCACCAGCTAATTCTAGTTTTAAACCTGAACTGCAGTCGGAAATCGGATGTGATGTCGTTCTTGATGGAATAGCATCGATAAAAGAATCATCCGAAACTAAATCTACTTTAACAACATCCTGATGAGTTACCGGAAGGAAATCATCACGGCCTGCTGGTGCTGGAATTTCGCAGCCTTTCTTACGAAGTCTGGTTACCCAGTTATAAAATGTACTTGGCTGAATGTCGTTTTCTTCACACCACCGAGCATCTGATAGTCCGCTTTGTCGGCAATCCATAACAAGTCGATACTGTTCCGATGGTGACGTACGTGGTCTACGCATAAATAGTAACCTCCATAATAAAGTGAAGTAAAATGCTCGCTAATTCACATCCTGGCAATCAGTAGTGGAGTGAAATGCTCGCATCCTCACTATTTATTATGGGAAATTTTTAGATGTTAAACAAGCCGCCAGATTATAAGGCGCTTACCAACAACTGATTCATATATTTCCATCTGCGGACTTAAAACCATTTTTTTGCTGTTGAACTAACATAAAAAACACCGCCTATATTTGATATTTATGTTTTACCAAATCCAGACGATGTTATCTACTTTTTCAGTACTCTCCCTCAATATTTAAAGGATAACTTTCTCTAAACTGTATTTTCCAAAATATTTGTAAATCTACAAAACGGCAGCCCCTTTTTAGAAATTATCCGATCAATTCCACCATATTCGTCGTGCTCCTTCCACAATATTAATTTCTATAGGAACCCATTTTTCTTCTTCATATATGTATCTAACAACTGCATCCCTATATGGAATTATTTTTTTAGAATTTTCCATATGGGAAATTTCAATTGGAACTCTTATCTCTAAAACTGCCTTATCTTTCAAATAAAGAAATCTTGCTGTCCATGCCTCTCCCCCTAGATTCATTTCATCGTTATAAGCTCTTTTAAAACAATCCAATTGATTTTCTATAGATTCCTCATATTCATTAGGTGAATTAATTATAAAATCATTATAAATATTCAGCATATTATTACCAATGGTAACTTTTCTTTCTTCTATATTTATATCAATTACATATAAATCAGTCCCTATACTCCATTCAGAATTTCTTTCTACATTTGAACATTTCATCATTTCCATAAATTCATACCCAGAATTTCCTTTTTTAGATATAATTATTTCACTCCATGGTTTTGTACCAGTCATATGACTTCCTAAATATAAAATTTCTAAATCCCCATCCTGATCAATATCTGCAGATTCTATATAAAATCCTATATCATATTCCCCAAACGGTCCAAGATTTAAAACGTCTCCATTCCCAAACTGTATAATATATATAGTTCCCTCTTCATTCCTTGTTACAAACACCTCATCATACAATCCATCTGCATCATAATCTCTATCTTCAAATTCATATGTCCAGCAGAAATTTGCAGTCGTCTCCTGACTTACTTCCTTCATGTTAAACGTTGCACCCTGTTTTATAAATTCTTCTTCTGGTACGATTATTTTACCTTCACTATCTGTTTGATACTTTTCTTCAAGCACTCTATCTTCTGAATTTTTTTCTTGTTTAGATTGTTTATGTCCACATCCAAAGCAAAAGCTTATTGCCAAGACTATTATATTGCATATTATAAATATACCTTTTCTCTTCATTCCCATTTTCCTTTCAATAATAACCAATTTCATATGAGTAACATCTAATTGCTTTATTCAAACAAATCTGTTCACCTCTTTCTGCAGTAATTTCACTATTTCCTATAATTAAGACTATTCGTCATTGTCTTTAAAAGAAAAATATCGGCTCTCTTATGCATATAAACACAATTTCTAAAAATCTTTCTACATCCAATCATTTTCCGACCTTGAATTGATACCAATAATTATATATCTAATACTTAAAGTATTCAACAGTTCTTTACTTCGCAACAATAAAACTTATGTAAATAAAATGTAATTAAACCTGAATTATTCATGATAATTCAGGTAAATGTATAAAAAAATAATGTAACTAGTATTTACAAAATGTTGCTAAGATACTCTTTAATAATTGAATTTGCAAATTCAATATAAATATAAGGAGAAAAGTTATGGCAGCATATGATAATTCCAGATATACTTATGAAGAAGTATTGGAAGGAAAAGGCTTTTACAAAAAGGATGATTTACTTCGTTATAGCGAAGGTGTCAAAAAAATGCAGACTAGATTAAATTCAATAAATTTTAACTGCGGGACTCCAGATGGAAAATTCGGTTCTGGAACAGAATCCCAAGTTAAAAATTTTCAGAGTTCGAAAGGTCTGACTGTTGATGGAGCGGCTGGACAAGACACTCTAACATGGCTAGATGCAGAATATAATGGTGGAAGTTATACCGGAGGAGAATATAGTGTGTACTTCAATCCGGTTGATAAACGATTTGCAACAAATCAGCAAGCTGTATATGTGACATTAAAAAATGCAGGGCTAAACAATTATGCAATTGCAGGAATCATGGGAAATATTCATGCGGAAAGTGAATTTAATCCTACTTGGACTAACACAACAGCTGTGGGTATTTGCCAGTGGCAGGGTGAGCGAAAAACGAATTTAGAGAAATACGCAACAAATATTTCACAATCAAAATCAAATATTTTTACACAGGCACAGTTCATTTTAGAAGAATTTGATTCTAATAGTAACTATTATGATTCTACAGCAAGAAAATGTTACACTGCGTTTAAAAATGGAACAACTAATACCGTGAAAAAAGCCGCGGATTATTTTACGGCGTTATATGAACGTTGTGAAAATTATTCTACATGGGCAAATGTTGAAACTGCCTGCAAGGGGTCTTCATATTTAACATTAGATCGTTTTTCAAAAGAATCTAATATTTATAATGGTAAATATTATATTGACACACCAAAAAGAAGAGGATATGCAGAATCTTATTATGCGTGTATTCTGAAAATATAATTTATAATAAATTCCGATTATATTTATAAGTGAAATGTATTCTTATAAATATAGTCGGAGTTTTTGTTAATATAATGAAGTATCTGCATGATTTTTATTATGAAAACAAACGCCAAATAGCAAGTACCTTAACATTTTAAGGTGGTTGCTTTCGCAGCCACCACGGTTTATGATTTACGAATTTCTGCCGGCAGATTTTTTGACCATGGCAGAAGACATTTTAAGAAAGAACAATCTGTCTCATCCATGTGTTTTGAAATGGCTTCAGGTTGTTGGCTTTTGCAATTTCTACAATGCTATAGATGATTGCGGATGTTTTGGCGCCATTGATGGCGTCAATCATCTGCCTGTTCTTTTTCCAACACAAAAACCGCGGATAGCCCTTTCGGATGCTTATCTATAAGCACATCTCCATCACTAAAAACACATCCACAAGAGATTTTACAATTGCTTATAGGTGTTTAAGGCGTTCATCGAAAGACAGATTATTCAGCTTGTTTTCTTCACGATAGATTGTCTGTATCTGTTTCATGTTCAGAAATGATTCGGAGTTTTTCCTAAATTCCTCTTTGAACATATTCAGTACATCGTTAAATCGATGTCTGTAGTAATCCAGTAGCTTGCAATGGTCAGTTTTTCAAGTTCTTTTTCAAGCGTATGGTATATTTGATAACCATCGATAACGCAGATGCCATTGTAGACTTTCATGACTTCTCTCGTATGAGACGCTTTCCGTTTTATTTTGTATTCGTATAAGACGATCTGTTTGTCTTTGCACAGGTGTTCCGAACGGTATATCCACATATAACTTTTTCATCCAGCTTTGCGTCCATCATGGTTTACGACCACTGAGTTCTCGTCTGCCTGAATCACATGATAGGAATAAAGTGCTTTATGCAGAGAATCATACAGAGCGGACAAATATTCCTCTCCGAGACAGCTGCCCCCAGTTTGCCATTTTTGTCCCATAATTTTCAGCCCACAACGTTGGAATTCCTGTTCTAGTTGGTACAACGGTACCTCATTGACATATATTGCGTTAATGATTGCAGCGACTAATGAAGGGGATACCATACTTCCATGAATAATCCTTTTGGATGCTCTACTTTGATCATGTGACCATCAGCTTTGCTAGCATATACACTGATATAATGTTCTTCACCTTCAACACTTGCTGGTACAAAGTTATATCTTTTGGAAATGTCATCCAGCAGCTGTTTCCATCCATTGGAACCACCCCCAGCTTCCAGCTCAGTATTTGACATGTAATGGTCAACACTTTTAACCGGAATGCCTGACAAATTAGTTTCTTCCTCTGCATTTTGACTGTTTTAAAACTAAAGATTCTAAATCTTCCGGTTCAGCAACTTCAAGAAAACAAATCTGACTGACATTCTCTGATTTATTCAAACCATTCGCTCAATCGTGTCTGCTGTTCAACTGATCTTGTTTGGGATTTCATGACCAACCGCCTGTAGTTCAGTCCCAAAAGTTTAGCACTCAACTTTTGGGACTTTGTAGTGATAATTCTATTATCCTAGATACACCTATTTTGAAGATGTACTCGCTATTTGGCATTACTTATAAAATGTATGCTAGACATCGTATACGAGTTTGTTTATAGTTGTTTATATAGCGATACTGTTAGGAGGTCTTAGAATGAAAAAAATATTTTTTTTATTATTTTTGAGCTGTTTCATATTCATATTAAATGGCTGTGATAAAAATGTCTCAGATAAAACAGACGAATTAGAGAAAGAAAATTGGAAAGTAGCATATGAAAATTTCATTAGTTCATCTTGCATAGAAAACAATACATCGTCAAAGTCATATATTTACATATACGACTTTGACGATGATGAAATTCCAGAATTGATATATGGAAATGAAAGTTTAGGGATTTATTCTTATCAAGAAGATATGGTTAAAAAATTATTTGAGATAGATTATGGAAATACAATTTATTTTAAAAATAACAGTGTTATTTGTGTTAGTAATGGATCTGATGGTAATGAATATGTATGTGTTACATACGTTCAAAATAAGTATATGCTGGGTCATTATAGCGAATATGTTCCAACTGAGGCAACTATAAATAATGAGCAAGTCCCGTATGAATATTTCTGTCGTTATTTTGATTTATACAATTATTCAGATGGGCGAAGATTATATAGGCATGATATACATTGCAATCAGAAGGATGTTTTTGTAAAGATTACAGAAGGAACGTCCCAATATGGTGCTTCAGAAAAAATAACGACATTTAACTGGGAACATGTATTGTTAGAAGTAGAGCCGTATTCAAACAGTAATGAAATAAAATTTATTTTTTTAGAAAAGGGAAATATTGTTAATTGGGAAAAGGGAGGTTTGTTAGCATACTATAAACTTGGCACAGAAAACGGTTATCAATTAGTATATTTTCAAGAGAAAGAAAATGATTGTAATGTGATGGAATATACTACTGATGATATCTCTTTTGAATTTGAAAAAATAGATACCAAATCAGAAGGGATTTTCAATAAAATAAAATTGTTAATAATAGAAGATTGTAATGATGATGCCTTAAATGAAATTATTGTAGTGGGAGAATATTTGAACAATGAGATAATACATTATGAATCGAGGGTTTTTGTTGGAAAGTCGGAAACATACGAGTTTGCTAAGACTATTAGTAGCAAATTCGATGAAGTAATTAATTCCCAAAATGAGTTATTAGAGAAAACTGCTAGAGATAGTTTAGTTCAAGAAATTGAAAAATTATTTATAAAAGAATACGAGCATACAGAATATAAATAATGGTAGTAGGAAAGGCAAAGTATATTCAATAGATGAATTGGTACAAATGGCTCATAATTATTGTTTAGAGTTGGGTTATAATCCACAATATTATGAATTATATGAAATAGATTATAACCGTGTACAAATTTGGCTATATGATATGTAATCGCACAACTATGATCTGATGCCCTTTTATTAAATTTTTTGAAGAAGTTCTTAATTATGAAGAAAGAAGTATATCCATTTGAAGTAAAGCTAGAAATTGTACAAAAATACCTTCAAGGTAGCGTAATTGTCAAACGGCTTGCAAACAAATACAATATAGCTTCGACGGAAGGCATTCTATTTTGGCTAACACGTTACAAGGCAAGATCGTTATAAAATATATGTATGCAGCAGGAGCTTCACAACAAGCCACGGCAACTCATTTTTATATTCCATCTCGAAAGCTGTACGACGATGGAAAAATTACATAATCAGCATGTCAAAACTGGTCTCAGCAACAAAAAACGAGTTAGATTAGAAAAGAAATACCTAAAGTAATCAAATCCCAAACATCTAATAATACACATGATATTCTTAAAGAAAATCAAATATTGCAATGGAGAATGATTACTAAAAAATTGTATGTCTTGATGGCTACGGCACTGTGAAATTGGGGACCTGTTGACAAACTAAAGAAAAAGTACCTTCCATATAGTATAATTATTATATCAGATATGGGAGGTGCTTTTTTATGATGGGAAAAACTGATAACCAAATGCAACTTATCATTCTTGATATAGATTCGATGCTTTCTCAAAATCATCTGTTGAGACAGATTAAAAACTGTGTAAATTTTGGATTTATCTATGGAAAAGCCACTCCGTATGCATATCCCAGAAAAACTGAGCACTAATTACGGTCAAACGGATTGCAATTCCGCTTCGAACTGCACATTTATGTATTTGCGTCTTGATTAACTTTTTCGCAACTATCAAAAGGACTGTCAAGGAACCACATAGTGGCTTGTTTTAGCCCTTTACAGGACTTTTTGAGTGTTGCTAGAGTATGTTTCAAAGCACATTCAGTTGTTCCAGAATCGCGCTCAGTTATGAGCGGAATCCGTGTGCAGTTCTAACTGGAAACCGTGTGCAGGTTTACCGGAATTTGCACACTTCGTATTATTCTCATACTGGCAGAAAATCTATAGATCCAGTAATCATGATCAAAATATTGTTAATTGTATATTTGTATGGAATAAAGTCCGAACGCCGACTTGAAGAAGAAGTCTCTTTGAGTCTTGCTTATAGATAGTTTTGCGGATTAAATTTAACGCAAAGAATTCTAGATCATAGCACTTTTAGTCAAAACAGACGTAGACGTTTTAAAGACAACACCCTTTTCAGAGAAATATTTAATGAAATTGTACTCCAATGTATAGATAGGGGAATTGCGAGCGGTGAAACTGTTGTGGCAGATGGTTCATTTTTACCTGCAAACATTTCTACAAAAAGTTCTGTAGAAGTAATAAAAACTATTCAACAATCATGTATTCATTATCTAGATGAGTTAGAAAAGGAAATGTCAGGAACCCCTGGTTATCAATCTCCTTCAACTAGAGAAATAACAAAAAGAATCTTAAAAAGCAGCACGAATCCCGATTGCGGATACATAAATCAGAAAAGCACGAAGGGTTTAGGATATTTAACTGAAATGACTGTAGATACTGATTATGGAATTATTACAGGCGTTGATTGTTTTCCTGCTAATCATCGAGAAAGTGATATTATTTTAAATCATATAAAAAAGCAGAAAAGAAACACTGCCTATAGAACCAAAAGTAATGGTTTTAGATGATGAATATGATGTAGGAGCAGTATTGCTCATATAATACTGTCACCTCCATATTCTTTTTTAGTTGTTCTTCTGTAAAATAATTACCAAAATAAGCAAGCATCCTTTGAATTCCTCTATCTTCATCCTTCAAGGATTCGCCGCCAAACCGAATTACAAAATATATCATACATTTGTGGTACCATAAATTTTTCCATATATGGAATTTCATTTTTAAGTAAATCAATTTTTCTGTTATCTTCCATTGTCGCACCTTCCCCTTAAGAACTTTTTATTCCAATAAATAATGCTGCATTAACCATCGCTAACCAAATCATTATCTATATACAATTGGTACTTCCCTATATTATCTTTTATATTACTGTTTTTGGCACACTCCTGGGTAACATACTTTATTTTCATATAAATATTTCCATTTTCAAAGTCTTTCTGACTTAAATACACGTTCAAATACAGCCCTGAAGGATATCCTCTAACATCTGTTGCAAATTTTATGGTTTCATACCCATTTTCTCTGCACATTTCAATCAGTTTTCTTGCAAATGCAATCTTGTCCGGAATTTGATTTCTATAAGCAATAATAGCACAATATTCACAATTCATAGAACTTATAGTTGATACCATATCCGGCTGCCTATTCTCATAATCCATATTATCTGCTGATAATGCACTGATAGCAATTAACACACATGCAACCAATTTACCTATTCTTTTCATCGAGCACCTCTTAAGAGAAATCTTTCCTATTTTTTCTTCTAGTTGCTATATAGTTACTTCGTAAAATTCATTTTCGGAGGTCAGTATGGAACACGTACATATTAAAATCATGGAACTACTACAGGAAAGGGGAATCAGCAAAAACCAGATATGCAAAGATCTTAATATTCCAAGAGGCAATTTTAACAGATATTGCCGAGATGAATTTCAACGGATTGATGCTAATCTACTTTTAAAACTCTGCAAGTATTTCAATTGTGAAATTGAAGATCTTTTAGAAATCAAACAATAATTTCCCTTCCTTTATGCGTTCTATGTTTTCCCATGGAGCGCATCATACTTTGTTACCGCATTTCCATTGATTGGATAGGAAAACACAACTTTTCCTGTTTCTAAATTTTCTATTATAAAATAAGTTTCCAGAGTAAATTTCTATAATTCTATTTTATCAAATACACTTATGTATACCAAGCGCAAAGTAGACATAACTTTCAACAATCTATTTTTGTTTTATACCTTTGTTTGTTTCTGTTTCATTTATCAAATTTTAAAAAGTAAAATTTTTTCGATAAAACCTACAAAAAAATGTAAGGTTTTGAATTCTGAATCGTATTAATTATATAGAGGTGAACGAAAGGGATATAGGTATGACAAGTCTTTTCATAGGAATATGCGAAAATGTAAACAAAGATTGCGAGGTTCTGCTCCAGTATTTACGAAATATTGAAGATTCATTAAAAATAAATATTGATGTACGCATTTATCACACTGGTACAGATCTTGTTTATAACTACTGCCGAGCCTTTGACCTCGTGATATTAGATCTGGATGTTCCAGATATGTCAGGCGAAAAAATTGTCCGTTCTTTACGTGAATTAGATAAAGATGTGCATTTAATTCTCACTTCTAATACAGAAAAAGTTTTTTCTACCGGCTATCATTATGATGCGAATATTTGTTGGACAAAACCTTTTTGTTATGACCAAATCTCAAATCACTTTAAAAAGCATCTGACATATAAGCATTTAATAAACCAACCTTTTATCTTATTATCTAACAATACTGGCATTCGAAAACTTTATTGCCATAAGCTGCGTTATATCGAAACAGGTAACCGACAGCTCATTTTTCATTATGATGGGGAAGAAATTTCTAATTATGGAAAATTGTCCGATTTGGAAAATCAGCTTCCTAAAGAAAATTTTTTCAGATGTAATAATAGCTACATTGTAAATATCAAATATGTAGAAACAGTTTCACAGGAGGCCTTCCGCTATAAAATTCATTTGATTACCGGAGAAGAGATTCCTCTCAGCCGGGATAAGAAAGGAATTCTTTTAGATATGATTAAGAGAGAAATCATTTGTTAAGTACAAATACTTTATAGATTCTTATATCGTGCCACAAGATGTGAAAGTTAGAGGAAGATCACTTCTTGTGGCATTTTAATATGAGTGCTTTATTGCCGGTTCCGATCAAACTGCACATAATTTACTTTTAAAACAGCACGACTGTCATATGAATATACCAGAACCACTATTCCAAAATAAGTAAGTGCAAATTTATATAGGGCTATCGACCCACACAAAACTTAGATTATTCGATTAAATATTCATTTCTTAATTCTTCTATCATCTCGAATGGAAAACATTCCGCACATTCATCGGGGATTTCCTCCAAATAATTAACAAAATCTTGAATAAGGCTAATACCCTCATGACTATGTTTTCCATTTTCCGGCATATGACGTACAAACCAAATGCGATCATAAATTTCGGCTTGGTATAATAATCTTCTAACATCTAAAGAAAAGTCCCATTCGTTACGTTCATTTGCCGAACCATATCGTCTAATAATTTCATCCAGTCTGCGGAGTATCGCCTTTTTGTTTAAGTCTAGTGGAATATATACTCTGCGATTATCATTTTCTGCTTCAGGTTGAGTTGAAGCTGAACACTCCACATCTATAGAAGCATCTATAAGCCAAGGCTCATTAATAAAGAGAGGACTCTCTCCTTTAGGAATTGGATATGGATCTAATTGAATTCGATCTTTCATGAAAACGTTTCTCCTTTTTCACTTTTTCATAGTATAGCAAAGCATTTTATGTTGAACAAGATTATGTATGTGATATTGGCGATCCGCCTGCTCTACAACACGTCTGTTGGTGTGCACAGAATGCAATAAGCTATTTTTACACTCTTTATGCTAATGTAACCCTAATGACGGATAATATATAGTTATCGGTTATTTATTACACATGGAGAATTACTTTGGAAGACGTAAGGGATTTTTTTAAAGAAACAGATACTGCATTTACAATTTATGTGGTTGAACAAAGATTTGTAGTAGGAAGAGGCGCAGACTATTTCCGCCAATACAAGGGAAAAGAAAACTACATTGATACAAATAGGGTAATGAAAAGTCGCTTGTCTCGCATCTTGCAAGGCATATGCAAAAAGGTACCAAATGGTGCAGAATTAGTAAAAACATGTTTTGAGATGACAGAACCAATTGGGATAATTGAAGTTATCGGTTCTTTATTTAAGGTGTTTACATTTCAAGAACATCAAGCTGCCGGGCCAGATGTTCTTGACCCTATTATAATACAAGAGGGCGAAATATTACCAAAGTACGTCAATCAAATGATAGCACTTCATAAAACAAGCATTTTGAGACCTGCAATAATTATTTTGCTAAAGGATAATAACTTTGAACGTGCTAAAATTTTATTATCCGAATGTCCACATAACACCAATGTTAAGCTGATTCGCAACAGTGGCGAAACAGAGATGTATAAAGTAGTCAATTGTGGAGCAGAGAATCCGCAAGCATTTATGGAAGCATTTACACATCAATGTTTCAGTACATGTTCTCAGACAAAAAGAAACATTCTGTGTAATGAAGAATGGGCAGAAAACTCTTTGATCAAGTTGTATAGTCCATCTATTCTTCAAATTAGAACTAATTTTTTATATCAAGACAAATCATTAGTACGAGATGATTTAACTACATTGATTAAAGAAATTGATAGCAGGGAAGTACAAAGTGAGTTTGACCGCAAACTGTTACAATCCTTTCAGTGCATTTTAAGATTGTATCGTGTGTTCTGTAATGACGGTGGAAAAACTGACATATCGGAAGCTTATCAATTGGCCAAACAACTGGATAATGATGTTTTATTGGCTCATGTATTTAGATATGCTTATTTTCTCGAAGGATATACATTTGATGAAAAGATAGAACTTTTAGATACAGCATATAATATCTTCATAGAAAACGGAATGGAAGATAATGCAATATATTGCAAGAATAATAAGTTGGTAAGACAATTTGATACAAACAATGTAAACATTAGAGAATTTCGAACTTTGCAAGAAGAAGCAATACATAATGTTCCAGGATTGGTTGGAATGTCACATATATTAAATAATACAGGGGTAGCACATTTAATGAATGGCTATCCAGATGAAGCGATTCCATTCTTTGATAAAGGATTAGACTATGCATATCGACCAGAACGTTGCATACAGAAAGTTGCTATATTATGCAATAGACTTATCGCTAAAGCATATTGTTTTGATAAAATTACAGAAAATGAATTGTTAAAGGTTATGAATTTAATCTTTGATAATAAAGAACTGCTGAATATCCCATTCATCTCTGCCCGATATGCAATGAATATTGTTGCGTTAGCCCTCTCTCAATCTAAAGAAATTGGAATATTTTTAATGGAAAAATATTCAATAGAAAAATTGATACAGAGAGCTTTTAATGATAATATTTTGGGGGCTGGTCAGCTGATGTTACAATTAGAAATAATTGAAAAACAGTATAATCTTTATATCTTAGAAAACCTAAATCTACCTAAACAATACATTAAAACAACTGGTGTAAAAGAAAAATTCCTTACCAAAACAGGATATAATCCTTTTATATTTAGTACTTGGTTTTAAATCATTTGTAAAAGCGTGCTGTGTCTGTAATAGCAGCACGCTTTTGTATGGGGAAATTTTATGAAGTAAATGCCATCATAGAATTTGCTAATAAAAAACTATGTATATTAATTGTCCCTATCATTTCTTTTTGTAAGTAAATACATTCTCCGATGGAAGTAGATTGTTTTATTGATTGGAAAGAATAACAAAAACTGTTATTATCTCTGATAGTAGGCATTACATTAATTTCAATAAAATAGGTATCATCAAAAGAAGCTCCCCTCTCAAGCACCTGTTTCATAGAATTTTCATCGTTGCATTTTACCCGTGCATCTATTCTACAAAAAGTTTGAATAGATAATGTCTTGGCTAGTTCTATATATTTTTCTTCAAGTTTACTATCTAATTGAATTATTTTAAATTCATATCCTTGTTGTTTATGCTTATCTGTCTCCCCATAATACCAGTTTGGATCATTATTTAATGGTGCAAACACTACTGTAGGAAGCACTTCCATTTTCTTTTCAAGTGCATTATATACTAATGGAGTAGTAATTTCATAACCTTTAATAAACTCTTGATAAATGCCTTGTTTTTCATTACATCCGCTCCCTCTTTGTACTCCAAGACTATTTCCTAAACTAATAGGTCGAAAGATTCCGTTTTCATTATCTTTATCTAACTTTTGGGGTACATTTAAGCCAAGCGAAAATGCAATATGATTTGATAATGCTTTGTTTTCACCAGTTACAATAGAAACTGCATTGCAAGGTATGCAAGGAACATTAATAGCACTACACATAGCAGGTACTAAAGCCATAGTGGAGAGATTATATGTACCAGAATTCAAATTTATCACGTAATCTATATGAGGCAACGTTTTATTTATTGCTTTATCAACAAATGTTCGAACATCTATGATAAGTGGCATGCACGATAATTCTTGTACGGCATTCATCCATTTCGCAATAATATTGCTTTTCCAAATATAAAAATGTTCAAATCCAGAATCATCGTCTCCCTCAAAAATATAAACAATAGCAATTATTTTTCCTTTGATTTTTGAAAAGTTATCTTTAAACTGTTCGATATTGTACATTATATTCCCCACCATTCAAATATTATTAAGATATTAGTAACCGATAACTATATATTATCGCTTCCATTATACCAAAGCCATTTCGTTGTACCAACAACAATTTAAACATTTTTTTCGACAATGTATTCAGATTCTTTACATTTCAATACGAAAAAAAGACCGCCACTTCTATGCCGGTCAAACTCACCTATAATAACAATGTTTTATTTATGCCGCTGTCAATATCTTCATTTTATTTCTCGGATGCTTACTCTTTAATATCTCTGCTTGTTTTTGCGCAGCAACATGAATATATATCTGCGTGGTTTTGATAGAACTATGTCCCAAAATTTGCTGTACACAACTAATGTCAACACCCTCTTCTATCAAATATGTTGCAAAAGAATGCCGGAACATGTGTGGTGTAATATTTCGTTCTATTCCTGCCTGCCTACTGTATTTTTTCAACATAATTCTAATGGACTGTTCTGAAAAACGTGTCCCGTTTCTGTTGATAAAAAAATATTCACTTTGTTTAATTTTCTCCGAATTTTCTTGATAATACTTTTTAAGAACTTCCAATACCTGTGCATCACTTATTTGAATATAGCGTTCTTTATTTCCCTTCCCTTTAAATCTAATCAATCCAGAATTCAAATCTATACTCTCTGCTTTTATATTAGAAATTTCATAGACTCTGGCCCCTGTTGCAAAAAAAATCTCTATTACGGCAATGTCACGCAGCCATTGCTTATTTCCCTTTTTCTGAATTGCATACATATGATTTAGTAACTGTTCTATTTCGTTTCTAGGTATAATCCTTGGTAACACAATGGCTTCTTTGAATTTTACCCGTATTTTTCTAAACGGATTTTCTTCTATAAACTCTTCCTCTTCCAAATAGTTGTAGAATGCTTTAATAGAAGCTATTTTACGCTTTATTGTTTTTTGCTTATAAACTTTATGAAGCTCAGTAATATAGCGTTCAATACTTTCCTTATCAGGTTCTTTTTCTGAAAAAAATTCAAAATACTGCCTCAAGTCGATTCTGTACGCTTTTAAGGTCTTTCCGTCAAGCTCCTTCCGGTATTCACAATATTCTAAATATGGCTCTACTTTCTCTTTTATCATTTTGTGTCCTCCTTTGTAGAATTTGCCTACTAAGTGTAACACATTTTTCTCAAAAGCTTTATTTGAGAAAGTAACGGATGATTCTTAATTATCCGTTATTTTTAAAACATTTTTAGCTTCTTGATTGCTTTCCATTAATGTTGGCTTTGCAGCATTTACAATTGTATCAATTTTTCCATTTTGCAACATCTGTAATATTCCCTTGAACAACCTGTAACATACTGTTTTTTCATAGCCAACTTTACTTTCATCTTTTGTTTATTTTTTAATAATATTCTAATGTAATCGCCAAATAGCGAGTACCGTGTTTTGATATATTTATTATAATTTCATTGAATTTTTATTTAAATTGAACATTTTTTAGAAACCTTGTACTTTTTTAAGAAAAAAGTATCAGACCATATACGTCTGATACTTCATTCGCTGTTATTCTTTTTCTAATCCTCGGAAGGCTTCAATTTACTAGCTTTATAGAACAATCCATCGAAATTATTCAATAATTGTAGCAACACAATTGTTAATATGACGAATTGTATTGTTTTGAATATTTTTAGTGATGTTTTGTTTTATATAATGATACATTTTGTGATTATTATATCTATTTCAAAAGTTTTTCAAGTCCAAAATAGTCCATGGGCTTTTTACCTCCAATTTCAACAAAAGGACTGATAACAATGAAATGGATACCCGCAAGATATAACCCAATGCACAACAGCATCGACATTAACCACTATGACGGCTACCTCCTCCAGATTGACCGTAATCAGGCAGAATCCGGGATACGAATCACACCTAATTCCCAACGATGCCTGAATGCTCTGGCGATTGATAATCCGCTTGAATATGCACGGCTTGTGCTGAATAGCGAGATGCAAGCATGGGTGGATGCTGAGGACAGTTTGGAAGCGGTTTAAAGAATCAATCTCGTCTCAAATGTCGAGAGGGGATTATCACTTTCCTACTTACTTTACACTTCTATTTCAATTTCAGTTGCAACTTGTTGCTCAATTATTGTTTGAATCGGTGTATAGAAATCTACACTCTCCTCGGGCGTCGAAATAGAAACTACCAACGAGTACCTCATTGTATCGTCATATCTACCAAGATGATGTCTTTCTCTCCACCATCCAATAACCGGAAAGATTGCTATATAATTGCAATCTGCCAAATCAACTGCAGGTCCAGTCCAAATATCTGAATGTATAGAACCAACATCCCTGTTATCTTTTCCAAGAAACCATCTACTTGAACCAGTCGAACCTTCTCCTTTATCTTTTTTATCTTCGCCTCTTATTTCTGCATTGACACGTTTCAGAAAATCCTCTTTGTTTTGATCTTTATTTATAACTTCAAAACGCAATGCATTAGAGGCATATCTATATTTATTATTCCAACCCTTTTGATCCGGTGCCGGTTCTATATAATATGACAACGTTACTTTCATACTTACTATAGTATTATCAAGTGATTGCAGTAACTCTGTGGGCCATGGCAATTTATGAAGATGCATATCCTTCATTTTGTAATCACTATTTTGTTTGCAATATGGCTGTAATTCTGCCTGTATTATCATATTAACAGAATTGTCCATGCTACTTTTAGCTCTCTCCAAATCTGCAATGCCATAACCACAACATCGAAGCAGACTTCGTATACCGCCACTCTTCTTTTTATCAAAACAGAACTGTGCCTTCATCTGTTCTGTCCATTGCGCTGAATGCACCATAAGTGCACGTATACTTTCCTCCCACAAACTTGGATATGCACTCATTAATTCAGCCGCCATATAAGCTGCTTGTGCGGTTGCTGCACTAGTCGCATTAGTAGTTGTAAGTGGTCTGCCTATTACATCCCTATTCGTTGTTAATACAGATACATCATCGCAAATATCAATATTTGTTCCATCAGTTATCGCATTTCCACCGTTCATTAATATTTCTGGTTTAATCGGCCATTTATTATCCCAGGTTATTGATGTTGAACTAAATGGACACAACTCCCCGACATCAGCAATTGGGTTCCACCCTTTAAAAACCTTGTCATTTAATTGAATTCTATTCGAATATGCGCCAACTGTTATCGCATTCCACGATTGTCCCGGATCCTCTATCGGATGGTTAATATTTGCTGACGGATATTGATCACTTTTTAGTTCATCAAATCGAACATTTCCCGCTGATACAACATATAACTTTTTTATTCCATCAATGACACCAGCAATAATACTATCTAATTCCGCTGACCAAGAAGATGGTGCTCCGTCTTTTGTTACATATTTATCCGCAGTTACTGCCATACAAAATACACGCTTTGCTTGTGGATTAGCAATTTCTGCCATACTTGATGCGTTTGCTGTAATAGCACCATACAGTTCAGGCGAATTATCAGTACCTGCACTTGGCAAAATCTTTACAGATTCTAATCTATGATTTATCTCAACACTTTCTCGTCCTGACAGAATAGGCTCTAAATCAAAGTATTCGCACAGTCCTGCCATCTCTGTTCCGTGCCCATCCTTATCATCTGTCCCCCACTCAATCTCCACAGTCTGAGCATGTTCACTTGCTAATATATCTTTAAGTAACGGATGTGAATAATTCACACCTGTATCCAATACACATACACAAACTCCTGATTGACCAAGAACCAGTCGGTCTTTTAAATCCAATATCCATTCATTCGCTTCTCGACCATACATTCTTGTATAAAAACTAGCCACTTCCGGAGCCCTTCTAATTTCTGCGATAGCATTACATTCATTTAGCAACTCCTGAATTTTAGCATTATTAGTTTTAGCCAGCACGACAACCTTCTCGGGAAACACAATGCAAGTATCCTTATGCTGTATTTCCATCTTATCACACAAGCTATAAAACTGCGTTGCTACTTCTCTTTCTTCCAGCACTTCTGTTCTAAGCCAATATTCACACCATTCGGATGTTTCCATTGGTATGTATTTTACGTCTCCTATCCAAAATGAAGAAACAACAGCCAGCTTAATTGTTTCGATACTTTCAACCAAAGGTTTATTTTTAGCATTTCCAGCAGACGTATCTTGTTCAAGATATTCTTGAATTTTCTTATTGAAATAGTTTTCCTTCCCTACAGGAACAAATACTGTAGCCGCCTGAACTACCACTCCATCATCGGATATTTCATTTCTAAAATTAAGCAATGTTATTCCTTGTGTTGCATTTTCAAGGCTTTTAGATACTAAATCACAATTTTCAGCACCTCTAAACTCTATATATGTACCCTGTCGTTCTTTTATTGCGGCAAACATAGCTCTTTGTTGTTCATTACTTTGCCATACAGAATCAAGCTGTTTTAATAAACGTCGCCCATGACTTTCTCTGTCTCTTGGCTTAATAATCTGCCCGCCACGAGTACCATCCGCCGTATATTGGTGAACTTCATATGTATTTTCCAATATAAAGTTTTTCTTCGGATTATTCAAATATTATGCCTCCTTGCTTACATACGCATCCAAACGTTCCTTTAAACACTTTTCTAACATCCGTGTTGTTAACTTAGTATCCTCTAAAATTATCGATTTAATGCAGTCTTCGCACACTTTTGTAATTTCAGCATGACTTAATCCAAATGCCATTTCCCTTACCTTTTTTGTTACAACCTTACTATTGTAAAATTCACCCAACTTAATTTTAAATAATTCTTGTATCTGTAAATCATCCGGTAAGCTGTAATGCAATACATCATCAAACCTTCTAAATAATGCTTGATCTAACATCTTATGATTATTTGTAGCAGCAATAATAATACTATCTGAATCATCATTTTCCAAAAATTGTAGAAATGTATTTAACACTCTTCTCATCTCTCCAACTTCATTATCAAGGCTTCTATCTGCCCCAATTGCATCAAACTCATCAAACAAAAAAACTGCGCTATTCTCTGCTATTGCATCAAATATTTGACGCAATTTCACACTGGTTTCACCCATAAATTTGGTTATAAGTTTATCCATTTGAACAATGTATAGAGGAAGGTTTAATTCGCTTGCTAATATACTCGCTGTTAATGTTTTTCCTGTACCTGGTACGCCTTCAACCAAAATCTTACTTCTGTTTTTCATACCAAAACTACGAAGTCGTTCTCTCTGTCTATATTCAGTTAATATTCTTTCAATTCTTATTCTTATTTCTTCTGAAACGACCAATTCCATTTCTTTGTGTTCAATCATTGAACAATGAAAAAGTTGGTTATCATTTTTCATCTTAATAATTCTATTTTTAGAATTACTTTTTTCAATTATTTCTTTGATTTCTCTGGCCAATAATGCATGACCAGACCTAGCTTCACTCGCTGCAATTTGCAGTGCAACAGTTTTAAAGCGTGCATCGTCACTGTTATAATATGCATTTAAGAGTGCTTTTATCTGTTCTCCATTCGCCATACTTATTGCCCCCCTTTTTCTTTAATAATAACAACTTTTCAGTCCAATAAACCGTTCATTATCCCTTTTGCTAGTCAACAATAAATTAACTTTAATTATACCAAATTTTTTAGATGTGTATACATTTTTTTCATAACTTTCAAATCTTTTAAACATCGTAATTCAAAGCAGAAAGTATCAATATTTGTCAACATTTAAACCGCATTTCTATTTCATGTACATATGCCCTTTTTTATGTTATCTATATCCGCTTTGTTGTTCAGATACTTATATATTTCCATACAAGACAAAAACATATCAAAAATCCTATCATACCATTTTTCCAATTCCTCTTTATCCATTGTCAAAAAGGTAGCACACGCAATACTATCCTTTTCCACATTGTGTCGCACACCAGACTTATTAAACAACAACTTGGTATCATCATATAAATTTTTATATGTTGTACCTTTAAAGGTCTCTGCACATGATTCCAATTTCTTATAAAGTGAACATAGTATTTCTTCTTTTCTTTTTAAATCACCTCTATTATCAATCTGCAAATATTCCATAATACTATCTTTAACATCATGATGCTCCTTTGATATTACTGAAGCCATCGTATTATTGTAGATAACAAATATTTCATGGTTCTTTTTCTCGAATATTGTTGTACAATTTAATTTTCTAATAAGACTATCAATGTTTTCACGCAACATAGTCTCTATTGTATCATCTGAAAAAAGAGAATGTGGTGCTCTTTTCATAGATTGCTTTGCCCTATACAAGCAGTTTATTGCATATTGTAAAAAATCCAGAACTTGATTCTCATTAATAGTTTCCGGTGTTATAGTTCCGCTTTCTATACCAAGATTTATTCGCATCTCAGCTATGGAAGTAAAAGTTCCGCGTAAATTCCAATCATTAAAACAAATGTATTCTATATATTCTTCTAATGTAAAATAATCATGAATAAATTTTCCAAACTTATTATATACACCTAATATTTTCTTTTCAGATATAAGCACCTCTATTTTATAGTATTCCGTGTATAAATCAAAATTAGGGAAAAAATTTTGTTCTGATATCCTTTTTCGCATTTCAACAACTCCTTATCAACACAAATCACTAAAATACTACATTGCATTACTGAAAAAATCATTGTTCTGGCAAGTTATATATTCCAGTCTCAATATAGTTAGTGAACAATTTCTCCTTAATATTTTTCAAATCGTTTAATCCAAATTTGACATTTGAGTCTATTTTTTCTGTATCAAAGAGCTTATTATCTACCTTATTCCAAAAAACGCTATACTTCTTTGAAAAGTAATCAACCACTCTATCCAATGCATAGAATGTAGCAACACTCATATAAATACTAGTAGTTGCAAGATTGGTATCTACCTTTAAAACCTTAGAAGAATTTGCCAATACTACAAAAATCAAATTAATTATATGAATAATGCCTTTTACAGGAATTTCGTTTATGTATGTTATTATTTTATTAATCATATCGGTTCCTGCTTCCTGCATTTCTTTTTGTTCCATTTTCTTATACAAATCTCTTTTTACTATCTTTAATATAAAGTACATAGCAGGTTGAAATGTCACCAAAATAATCGATAAGGCTATGTACTCTGAAAATTCAGGGCTTTTGCTAACAAACATGCACAAATAAAAAAACATATTATATAACAATGTATAAAAATAAATTAACAGAAATCCCATACTAACAACCATTAATATATGAGAACACCCCATTAATGCTTTATACAATTTTACAACATACTCTCTATTTTTCCTTTTCTCAATTTTTACCTTGATCATTGCAATTATTACACAAACACTAAGACCTCCAAATAAACCTAACATGATAAAACTAATTAACATACGCCTCACCTTTCAACTAATTCTTTATAATACTCTGAAATAGTTCCGGCTGCTCTATCTGCAAATTGTGCCCTGCTCTATTTAACACACAATACGTCGCATTCGGATATTTCTCCAATAGTTTGAATTGATCTTTGTATTCTACTTCCATATCCTGCTTTCCTTACACTCATGCCCCTATTATATTATCCCACAAACTTGGCTACAACTAACTAAAAGCGGTCCGTTGTTGTAAATATTAATGTTCTTCACAAAGCATGCTATTGAATTCACTTTTTCAATCAAAACACTTGCAGTTATAGTGTATTTCAATATAGCACATTCAACTTAAATAAGTAAATCACTCGGATCATCAAAAACTCTCGTTAATGCTTTATTATAATATTCAGCAAACCACAAATATTTCTCTTGTATCTTGGAATCGTATTCTTTTGACAAATTCATCGTAATATAGTTCTTTATTCGCCTCATATAATTTATATAGGCTTCTGTGCTGTCAAATTCCTGAATTTGTGATAAATAATCCAAGAAAAATTGTCCATCTTTATCTTGGGATATTATATTGGCCAAATATTCACATTCCCATTCTGGTGTGTTTGACTGTCCGTGATATTTTATGCCCATTTCTATTGCCTTTGCATCTATAATGATTCGAGGATAAACAGCTATCTTTTCTTCTTTTTGATATGCATCAATCATTGCAGGACCAAAGCATACTTTTTCATCATGATACATTTTTCCGTGAGTCACTGCACCTCTGACAAAAATATTGGCATTTAGTAAATCAAGGCATAAAAAAATCAAATCTAGTAAAATATGAAAAAGAGAACCTCCTATAGAAATATCTTGAGAATACGATATCACTATACTGTCAGAAAACACAGAAATTTCCTTCAATATACCATACTTCGCAAGAGGTCCTTGATAATTATCTGTTCGAACCCCAGCAATATAGTTAAGAACATTTTTTATCCTTATATATTCCGAAGTATCGTTTTCTGTATTTTCTACAATTGATTTAAATCCAAGTATATCGATAAATGCAACAAATCGATTACCATAATTTTCTATAGTATTTTCCATAAATGACTCTCCATTCTGGTTAATTGTAACAAGTATTACAACAACTTCTAAATTTTTCTATTTCACAGAAGAAGAAATATATTTAACTTTCTTAAAATACATCCAAAAATATTATTCTTCAATTTTTGTAAATTTAACAGCTTCATCGATTTTAGTCATTAGTAGACTGGCAAAAACAAGTCGTTGAGCTGCCTGTACCTCGCTAATGCTCATATTTTCATGAGCTTTAGGATTTCTAATTCCCGTCATTGCACCAGCAAAAATATCCATATATCCTTGTTGAACATTTTTTCCACTTTGTGACGCATTATCTTCAAACAATAATACAGGGGCATTAGGTGAAAAGGCCTTTCTCATCAAATCAGCACCGTCTTTTTCCTCTCCGCACTGACTCATGTACAAACGTTTAATTCTCGAATTTATTTCTTTAAATGCACTTTCCACTGCATCAGCATAATAGCCATCATTAAATTTATCCATTGATACCATTTTTATAAGAGGATGTATGAGACTATCAACCTTTCCGTCTAAAGCATTATCTTCATTGGATTTAATTATCTGTTTTTTTAATGAATTAATTCCTACTTTTAAATTACCTATATTTTTAGAATTAGCATATTGTACTGCTTTTAGATATAATACATGAATTTTTTCACACTCATCGTCGAAATCTTTTTTATATTTACTAAGTAATTCTAACAAATCATCTTGAAAAATCATCCATTCTGGAGTATCTGCGGTTATGTGTGACTCTCCTAAGCATTCCAGGTTTAATCCCCAAATATCCATAGTTTGTAATGTTTCGAGAAAAGTATCACACTGTGCTTCTAAATTCTCCAATTCTTTTATATTTTTTTCTTTTTCAAATTTTCTCATAATGCGTTTTCCTTATATTTTATTACGGTTCAATTTGTTCCCCGTTAAAACTTATCCAATAAAACTCATTCCAACTATTATTTAATTAATTGTTTGATTATATTTCCTATGCCATTAATAACCATTTTAATAATCGGCCAGACCACCGGTGCTGCACTTATGATTTCGATGACCACAAACAACACTATGAGAAAACAAATCCAAACAAAAAGATATTTTTTCTGTGATCCTGCAATTGTTTTTTTCATCTCATTTAAAATACTATCATTATCAAAACATTCTTGTATATCTTTATCATCCAATATACCTTGATATGTTGTTTTCAGTTTATCATAGCTGTCATATACCTTTTCTGTCTGATATTTTGACTGTTTGTAGCATAAAAATAGATAAATCAAAGAACCTGCTAAAACCACTTCTATTATCACAGTAATATCTCTTGTAAAAATATTAGACACTGGTTGATCTGATACAATGTTTGCAATCACTACAGAAAATAAAAATCCAAAAATTGCTATCATATTGGTCTTGAATTTATCTAAAAGTTCTGTTGCATATTCTCCGGTTCTTGATACTACGTCACATATATACTCTGCAACTTTATTTTTTAACTCCAAGTATTGTGTAACATTATCTTTAAGATATAAATTATAGTTGGACTGTATAGATGACATTACTTTTTCATCCATATTTAATAATGGTTCATATTTACAATGTAAACATATTATATTCCTTGCTATAATTGCTTTGTCTATAGAATTCCCTCCTGAATAAATCCAATCATAAATTCTATATATTGTAGAATTGCCTCTTATCTCATCATATCTATATGCATAATCTACGGAACGTTGCCCCATAATTTGATATTTAATAATTGAAGCCTGCAACATAAAGTTAGAAGCTATATATCCTGTACTTAAAATTGTTGACAATTTGGAAAATATTTCGGAGAATGGATTATTTGCATATCCGACTTCAATTTTAAAATCATCCGGTAACAGTTCATACGAACTCATGTTATAGAAATATGATGTTTCTCTACACTCTTGTAATCTCCGTTTTCGATCAAACTCACATAACGTAGACATATTTCCATGTGGAATAAAACACATGGTTTTTGTATAAAAAATATTAGTAGAATCAAACAATTCGAAAATCATACGTTGGCTTGACTCCCTAAAAAATCTTGCAAACACACGCATAACTTCTTCTATTGAAAGACTTATAATTTCTGCCGAAAAACTCTGGAAATTATAAATAGATAATTTTTCATCTGATATTGCTTTCTTTATTTCCAGTTTTGCAGAAATACTATCACCATCATAGGTATCCTCAATAAATTCAAGGTACTCTTTTTCGCTACTGTTTCTACTTATGGTGTAATAATCCTCTGCTTCTGTGCTTAAATATATACTTATTTTATCTCTTGCGGGAATAGCAGAAACAATATCCATTAACTCTGAATATGATACGGAATGAATATCGCAAAATGTAAATTCTGCTTCATAAATCATTCGCCTATCTTCTTCCTTCAGAATGTTAATTTTATCACTTATGCTCTGCAGCAAAAAAATCCCTCCCTTTTATTCTCATCTACGCTCAAATATCCGGAAAGTCGAATCATTATTTAAACGAATTTTAAGATACTGTGTTCCATCATCATCACGATATGCACAAATAACATCTTTTATATCTTCAATCGCTCCTAGCACTCTTAACTGAATACCGTTATATACGTCATATGTTTTCTTCATCTTTGGTTTAATAATGGAAGAAACTGGTGTAAACTGATGATCAAAGTGGGATTCTTCAGGTAGAGCTTGTAATTTTCGCAATAATTCTCCTTTTCTTTCTTCGGTCATGTCATTCGGTGTATAATTTTTTACTGTACTATTCAACATATCAGAATAATCAAAATAATCCACACTATTAAAATATAAATATATTGAATTTCTAATCACCATGTAATCATACGGAGATTCCTTTTTGATTACTTTATTCAAGGTAGATTCAACAGCTTGAAAAGCTCTCTTTGTGTTGCTTTCATCACTTTGAAGTTCCTGTAACTCCAGGAAATCCTGCCACCAATACTTAGCTGCTGTATTGGAATAAATCTTTGCAACAAACTGTGTTGCGCTAACATCATCAATTTCAAGCAAACATGTTTTCCAGATTTTTTTTGCATCTTTGGAAAATCCAGATTTAATACTATAGTCTACATCATCAAAAAAATCCGTATGTTCAACTTTGGCTAATAAAAATTGTATATTTCCTTCATTTTCAAGCAACGCGAGGATTAAACTTCCTTTCTGTACCTTAATATCCATACGATCGATTTTCTCTTGTACAGAACGTTCTTCACGTAATAAACGCTCTGCTATCATGTTAACATTTTGCTCAATAACATCCTGATCCGTTTGATTTTTACAGATATTTAGAATACCACCGATGACCTCTGTTCCTGCAGACTGTGTCTTATATTCTCTTACTGATGTTTGTTTACTAATATAATCAACCAGCTGTTCTATGTACTCTCCAAATTTAGGCATAATCTGTCTTGAAGAAACAATATTGTTTTCATAGTCAATCACTCTAATTGCTTGCGTAATGATCTGCATATCAGCGTTCTCCTTTGTAATTCTTTACTTTTTAACGTTAACTATATTAATATAATTCTACAAAATCCACCTCTTTATTTCTATGCCATATTGTATTTTGTCGTTTTTCTTGTGTATTTTGCCTAAACTGCTTTTACAGCTAATTGTTTTTATCGTTTTTATTCTTACTTCACGATATTTCTATCAAAACATTAAATATTGTCAAATATATTTTTTCTGCCTGTTTTATGATATAAGTCATGTTGCTTTATTTCATTCAAGGTAGATTTAATACTTTTCTTTTTTCGTTGCAAATGGTAACACTGATGTTCTTTCTTATGCTTGTGATACAACCAAAAGGGAAACTTATCTGAAAACCCCATTTTGTATATTATCCAACAATGTTGTGTAGTCTTAGACATAACCTCAACATAATAGGGAGCTATTTTAACAATTTCAAAGTAATCTTCCGAAATTTGTTCTAAATCTCTCTTATTAAACATATCTCACTCCAAAACGTGCACCTTATAATAATCTTTCGATTTTTTCTACAATATTTCTTGTGAAAATATTATTGTTTGGAAATATTTCATCCCCTTCTAATTTATATCAACTGCTATTATCACAAAATAGGCTTCAAACTTTTTCCAGAACAATTACACTTATCACCAAGCTTTTCCACACATTCTGTGGTTATATCTTACTAAATGAATTACTCATTTTCTATGCCACATACACACTTTGTCACTATTTGTGATTAGATTGTGAAAAACGTAACACATCAAAATGGTATAATTAAAAATTTTTTTATTCTTATATTTAAGAGAGGTTCACATGAAGAAAATGAGAAAAAAATCCGGATTCATGATTGGAACATTTGCAGGGTTAGCGTTATTGTTTTTCATTGGACTGGGCTTAATGATATTCGGCTACACAGTATGCCAAAAAAATTCAATTAAAGAAGAAATATTTCTTTTTCTAGGAGAAACATTTATAGGCGCTGCCATATTATCTGTGATTATGGAATTACATTCAATACAAGATAATTATAAAAAAGTACGAGATTATTTGCTACTAGAAGAGCCCCCTTTCATAGAGCGATATAATGAAAAAGAAGTAGATTGAATTATAGAATTAGGCATTAAGCAAAAAATAAGATTACGATCAGATAAAAATCTTGATGAAGACATATTTAATAGATTAATTTCCGGAAAAAACTTTTTTTAGAACCGTATATAAAACATACAGCAAACGAGTTAGAAAAAAATGGTTTTTATTGTAATTATCATAGAAGACAAATAAATATCAAACCTATAAATAACGAAGAATATATAATTAGAATCACATTAGAAATAGAATTGCGAAACTTTACAAAAAAAAATCTCTTTTAAGCAGGAATACAACTTCTACTATATTTCACAAAAAACAAATCCTCCATATAACCAGCTAATTTTATGCAATAATAAACATAATTTATAAGGAGACTATGAGTTGGACCTATTAACAAAACCTCTCCATCGTTTCCTCTACTCAACTCGAAGCAACCCTGTTCTAAATGGTTCTCTTGAATCATCACAGGTTCAAAACTTTGATAACGATGATTTCTGGGAAAACAACGGATATTCAAAGTTTAGTGGGGTCACTCTTTAGTAGGGTCTGTTTAGTGTGGTCTGTCGAGACCCTCACGACAGACTACACTAAACTTGGTGAAACCCCACTAAACTTTGATGATCCCCACTTCTTTTCTCCTTACTTTTTTAATTTGAATATCGAGCCCAGCCAGTTACCTGCATTGACGAGCTACTCCGATTTTCTACATAAACTGTGTATTCTCCATCAGAAGGATTTTCTTTTCAAGATATCATTCTTTTCAAATATTTTATAAATGCAACTATACCCACAATGTAAAAAAACATTCCAATATCGGCATCAAAAAACTTAATATTCGTATAATAAACATTGTTATGATTGACTCCCCTTATCTATTTACGCAAATGGATGGAATACTACTCCAAATGTTTTATCTACTTTTCCCACGCAGTTACACCAATTGCAAAATAGTCTAACTTGAATTTTGCGTTAATTTCATATGCTATATATCTCTTTGCCGCTGTAGATGATGTATTATCAACCTCTGTTGTGTAGCTGTTCAGTACAACATAATCATCCATAGCAACACCTGTTGTTAATTCAAGTGTAGGTGTTGCTCCACTCATTACATAATCTCTTTATAATGTATTTGCTTATATGGAATTGCACTTTCCACATCACTATAAATAGATTGGGAAATCAACTCATTTTCCAAAAAAACTTGAATAATTATTTCTGCATCATTCGGTACTTCACTCCAAGAATTTCCTATAATATCAAAACCGACATCTTTGTATAACTCCATATTAATGCTATACCCTCTGGCCTTATCTAGAATTTCTTCTGACACGCCCGTTGCAAATACATGATTAATTACAACTTGCTCATTCTCCCAATTCCAAAATACTTTATGCTCTTTAAGATCCGTCCATAAATAATTTTCTCTATAAACATCTAGCATTTTTTCTACTGTTATTTCCTCGAATTTCTCCACATTAATCTCTAACGCATTATCACTGTAAATAGTACTAACACTTTTCTTCGATTCAGATATTGCATTGTATAAATTATGACTGTAATAATATGCATATATTGGATTCGTTATAGGTAGTTCTCGATTTCCAATCACTCTAAAAATTCCTTTAGTATTCATATTTTCTTCCACTTCTGTCGGAAGAAAATATTCAATTTTAGTTATTTCTATACTATTACCTTTTTTTGTGGTCCAAAGCATCGGCGAATTTTCGTAAATAAAAGAAATTGTTATCTGATTTCCATCCGCGTACCGCATTTGTGTTGTCGTTTCAATATTATTTAAGTCTTTCACTTCAATTAAATTTTCATTATTTTGTTTACTGCTCGAATCCGCAGAATACATCCACCAATTTTCTTTGAGCGACTCATAAACCTTAAGGTATTCTTGTGAATCTTCATCATAAATTGTATTGCCATTCTCAACGGTTCTTCTTATCTCTATTCTTTCAGGTCTCTGCAAATCCATTTGATAATATATAATATTATCCTTTTTTTGACATCCAATTAATGATATTACAATTATAAATATGAACAATAATATGAACAATTTTCCTCTCACATCATACCTCTTAATAAAATTTTTTAATCTATTAATATTTTAAGGTAATTGTTTAGATTTCCACCACGGCAGGTATTGATGCACATCATGCTGTCCTTTAATAAACTGAGAAGCTGGATAGACATCAAAATATTCCTTATCTGCAGGATGATGATCATTATTGCAATATGCTTCATATTCTTCTCCAGTTTTTCTTGAATTAGTCTGATATCCACATGTTTTGCACTTTTCATGAACATAAATATAATATGTCAAAAAATCATCATTTTCTAATCCAGGACCAGATGTGAATGGACACTGTAAATAGTCTCCGCCCCACTGAACTCTTTGTCTAACTGTTGTCATTTTAGAATTACCACACATACTACATGCTAATCTAGCTTTCATTGGTTCTTCCCACTGAAAAATATATCTGTAATTTGGATTACGTTTAAAGTTCTGAATATTCTCTATATTATCAACATATACCAAAATTTCTTTTTCCCACTTAAAATTAGGATCAGCAGCATATCCTGATACGATTTCTTCATATCTAAATCCAGTTTCCGGATCAACCATTTCTGCCGCATGTACATGTTCACTTGGAGCAAATGAAACAGCTAAAACTAAAGTTAAAATTATTGCTAACATTTTTTTCATAAACACATTTTCCTTTCTATAAAAATCACTATTTACTCTCTCTATTTCTTTCCCAACGGAATCACCTCTTTGCATTTACATTTGTAAATCATTTCCCTTTTATGAAAAGTGGTTTGCACCACTTTTCTGATTATTTTTTAATTTGAATATCGAGCCCAGCCAGTTACCTGCATTGACGAGCTACTTCGATTTTCTACATATACAGTGTATTCTCCATCAGAAGGAACCTCGAAAATATGAGACATACTTCCACTTCCTTGTCTATAAGTCAAATTTCCAGCCGTATCTCTAATACCAATTCTATATACAATGCTATTGTCACTACATCTCGTAGAAACATGTACCGTATCTCCAGCCTGCATATCCTGCCATCTGTAAAGTACACGTGTATTTGCCTTTATCGTATAGTCCAAGGTTATTTCTGTACTAATCGGTGCAACTTCATTTTCCAGCGTCAAATCAATCTCTTCGATTTCATTCTCTTCTGCAACCGTACTAATATTTTCCATGGCACGAAAATCAATTTCTTGTACTTCTGTTGCCATCTCTGTATTGGCAATCCATTTCTCATTTGCTCTCGCTATTCCTTCAGATGCAGCATAGGAAGGAACCGCCGCAAGCATTGAAAGAACCAAACAACTCATAATTGAAGTCCATTTTTTACAATTTTTTCTTTTTACCATGCACTCTAACCTCCTGAATAAATCTTTTTTCGACTTGCATATTGCTGATGTAAAGATCATATCATCGCAGCCTTCCGGCATCCCTGATAAATAATAACCATATTCCTTCCTTGTGAAATAAATATTACTATCACAGGTTTTTACATCACACTCTATTTCTTCCTGTAAAATCAGTTTATTTAAAAGGATATATACCAGTGGATTCCACCAATGAATGAATGTTACTAAAAGAGCCACTTTCTTCCACATAAGATCACCACATAAAACATGATTCATCTCATGTTCTAGTATCATATGTAATTCTTTTTCAGTATAATTCTTCGTTGGCAATATAATTCGAGGATGAAAGCTATTTACAGTAATCGGAAAACCAATCAAATCATTTTGATAAAATCTTACATGTCTTAATTGATACTTTTCTTGGTATTTTTCAATGAGATTTTTATATTTCATATTATCAATCGGTATATTTCCGTCCAAGATATGTCTTAACTTTCGATATTGTACAAAACGGAAAACTATGCCGGGTATAAATCCCAACAACCAAATACACGCTATAACTGCATATGCTTCCTGCATGGGAAGAGTTATTACTTTTCCAAATTCACTAAAATACATAATCCCATGGAACGAAATCTTCTTTCTTGAATATATGACCATTATAGACATAAATGGGATCAGAAAAAGTATCAATGCCGTTTTGATTCCGATTATTTTCATTTGGCTATATTTCCATCTAGAAATATGTTCCATTAACATCAGTGCAACAACCGCTATGCTTCCTGCCACAGCAGTTGTCACAGCATAAAAGAAAAATTTCTGTACAACAACCACCAGATCAATCAAGTTCATTCAAAATTCCTCTGATTTTCTCTTTTTCATCTTTTGTCAGATTTCTTGCTTGAGACAATGCCGCAAAAAAAACATCTGCCTTTCCATCTCCTAAAGAATCCACACACTTTAAAGCTTCTTTTCTTCGATATTCTTCTTCTGTAATTGTTGGATAATAATAAAACTGTCTGCCCTGGCGTTTGCTAACCAAAAGATTTTTCTTAACAATTCTTCCTAAAAAAACAGAAACTGTTTGAGATTTCCAATTCTTTGCATAGGTTCTGTTCACACGCCCTGCAATGTCCTGCAAAGATAAACTTTCTTCACTTCTCCAAATAATTTTCATTACAAACAGCTCACTGTCCGATAATGTATAACTGTCCATCGGAGCACCTCCTTGTTAAATCAATTTACATTTGTTATCCATTTACTTTTGTAAATCATATCATATTATTATAAAAAATACAATCATTTCTTAAGAACTTATGTCACTCTATCTATACCACGATTTTATCTAATATTGTTCAATATTTCCTAACAAAAAAACAACTACAGGACTTGGAAAAATCCAAGTCCTGCAAAATAATATTTTGTTTAGTTGTGCTAGCCCCTCATGATTTGCCCCTCAAACAAGAACATCTCGAGAAATCCTCATAAACTTTGGCAAACCCTCACGAAGTTTGTTTATCCTTTTAATTTTTTAACCATTGTGTCCGAAAACAGCGCAACGGAATAATCACCTTTAAAACTTAACATAGACTTTGAAACATTCTCTTAAGTTTACATCTACGAATCCATCTCCATGCTCTCCACAACATCTGGATAACATACTTTCTTTATAATCGGATAATATGTCTTGCTATATTCGATATGTGCCATTTGCAATTTCATAATCACATCTTTCATATCATTTTCCGTTATTCTGATTCCATTGGCACTAGAAATCCTAATTTTAAGAATTGTATTCTTTACTTCATGCATAAGCTTTCTTGTCGCCTTAATTGCCTGAAGATGCCTTCCATTACTTTCTAATTTATTTAACCAATATAATAAATCTTTAATAAGAATCTCTTGGCAGAAAAAAATCACTTGATCCTTTGCTGCTCTCTGTCCATGCTCTAAAATATAATACCATTGCTCTAAAGAGTCTGCTGATAAAGCTCTCTCTTCCGCTTCGTAATATAAAAGATAATGCATAAATATATCACGAATATTAATCAATTCAGACGAAGATTTTCTTTCTTCTTTTTTAATTCCAAAATTTTCGCTAATTCCCCTATTATACCGTTCCGTAAATTCAATAAATAGATTAAGATGACAATATAAATTCTCAATATACATAGTCATCTCATTTTGAACAGAAATATCATTCATTTCTATACTTCTCCAATACAGTTTCGGTTAAATGGCATAAAGAAAAATCATCATTAATATTTTCTTTCCCCTCGTGTGGAACTCTACCAATGACTTCCATCGTATTGCCTGTTCTTACTGCTAACTCATACGTTGTATATGGTCTCAGATTTAGCTCTCCTTGATACAAAGACTGTCCCCATTCAACAAAAATATTTGTTAATGTTTTCAACTCCTCACTAGCCTGTTTTATCAAATTTTCCTGTAATTCCTTCATACCATTATACCTTTAATATACTGCTTCTTCCATTCTACGCAATTCTTCCAATGCGCATTCATCTATAATTCCTTGCTGCTTCATTTTTTCCAGCTTTATCAAGCATTGATCTGCTACTTCATTATCGTCCTTCTTATACTTATTTATTTCGCAAATCAAAGAATCTATATATGTCCAATATTCTTGAGCTACTGTTTCTGCTACCTCTTCGATTGCCTTGGATATTTTTTCTTCTTCTAGCCCAGAATTCATAAAAGACCCAATTGTATACCATAGCTCCCATAGTCCCTGTTTAAACTCTTTATGCTCATAGTTTTCACGGATAATTACATACATTGTGTATGGACGTATAATCTTGTCTGCAAGGGTGTACAATATCTTATCCTTCGTAATAATCACCTCAATCAACTTCATACACGGTTTAATCTTAACATTTAAAATCGTGATTTTCAAGTAGTTTCTTCTTTTGCAATCCTATATTCACTCATATATTCTCCGATTTCTTCATACCGATTTTATTATTCAAATCCAAAAACACCAAATGTGTCATTAAATTCTTATATTCTTCTTTTTTCAGTTTTTCTAAAATATGCAATTGAATACAAGTAGTACAAAGTTTCCCAAAATTTTCATTATATATTTTCAAATTCACCTTTGCTAATATATGATTCAATCGTTGAAGCAAAGAACCCGTTAATGCAATATTCGAGCGCAAAAACCATTCTTGATTATATTCTGCTGCAAAAGTGTTCCATACTTCTGTCATTACTTGATCAAACTCTTGTCTCATCATTCCACTTTTCAAATTAACGAATCCCAGCGATTCCACAAAACAACCAATAAATTTATCCATTGATTCTCTTGAAGCTGCATCAATTGATTTCAAATATTCAATTGCTATGTTTGAATTTACTACCAGCTGAGAAGCTCTAGCCATCATCACACCCAAGCGATTTTGTTGAAGAACAAATTTATCCTTTTTATTCCGACGTATCTGCCATATTTTTTCAATATTACGTTTTTTCATCAGTTCCAGTGCCCGAATAATATTTTCAGTTGTTATGACAGCATTTCTGTCTATTGCAGCGCAAAGGATTCTTTCACGATATTTCTCTTCCTTTGCTAAAAGCAATGAAACATGTTCATCCCCAAATAACACTTTTGTCATTTCTCCATCCAACAACAAAAAACCTTTTTCTCCAATATACTCTCCAACTGGAAGTTCTAAATCTTCGATAAAAACCAAAATTCCTTTTTCGGAAAGTCTATCAAGAATAAAATTTAATTCATTCTTCCATTCCAACACATCAATTTCATGTAACACATTGCAAAGCAATATAATATCAAAACTTTTCGTAATTTCATCTCTGACAGTATACACTTCCTTTGCATACTGCTTCTCCATAATTACCGGTGCCTTTTCCTTATTAATTTCATATGCATAATACCAAATTCTATCATCCTTTTGGTCTTTTAAAGCTTCTCCTATTCGCCCTTCTCCCGCACCAAAATCAAGAATTTTTATTACTTCTTGCTTCGCATCCAAACATTCAAGAAATAAATTCAACTGAATATCATTTTTGCTAATACATTTTACCGTAGTCGGTTCTTTCAATGACTGCGCCATAAATTGTGAAAAATAATGCTGGATTTCATCTTCTCTAAAGCTCAAACCTGTAATCACATTTTCATCATCTCCGAACAACTCTAATCTTATCTTATTAAAATTGCTGAAATTAGGCTTATAAATATTCGTCTTTTTCTGCTGATTACTTCCGCTTTTCTCCAGTCGATAAGTCTTTTTGCTATCAATCAACAATAAAACATCCAAGGAATGGGACGCTACCCAAATCTGACCTTTTCTTTCAAATGCATCACACAAAAAGCTAAAAATCTTTCTTATATTTGCAGGATTCAGATAATTCTCTAATTCATCAATAATCACTATAGCATCCGAAAATTTTTCGTCCGTACATTTTACGAGTGTAACAAGTAATAAATAAAATACTATTATCCATTCTCCATCCGACAATTCATATGTATCAATGTTCAATGAATCAACTTGCAAATTCAACTGACAGCTAACCGGATCAAAAATAGTCCTGAATTCTACATTGAAAATTTTTTTGAACATCTCTGAAAAAATTTTTGCCGGACTTTCAGGAGATAAATTCTCAATTTCATACCACTGTAGTCCCATATATGTAAGCAGACTCTTCCCGTGATTTATCAAATATTCCTGCATTCCCATTGAATTTATCAGTGTTTCTTCAAAAGGAATATAATTTCCTCTCTTAAATGGCTCTATTGATTTATTCTTAATTTGAATAATCGTATTTGAATCTAGAAACAAAATTTTACTTTTAGCATTCCCCGTTATATCTTTGAGAAAACCTTTCTCATTATTTTCTATTGCCGCTTCAATAGTATTACGTACTGCATTTAAAGCACGTGTTTTCCCCGCACCATTTTTTCCAAAAAAACCTACAATTGATGAATAACTAAAGCTCTCATCCGCTTTGCTCACTTTCTCACAAACACCCAGATCCTCATTTGACTTTAGTGAAAAATCTATTTTTTCTAATTTCATAGTTTATATCAATGCTTTCCTCTTATTTAGCTACTTAATTTCAATAAGTAAAACTCTTGTGAATAAGCTATTCTTCCTTTCTACTCTATTCTCCAAGCTTAGTTTGAAAATTTTAGATACTTAATTCTTCATAAACTTTAACATTTCTATTTTACAACTTCTTTTTATTTATTTCCACTCGTTGGACTACTTTGTTATTTTTTATGACTTTGTTGTTGTGACTCATTGATCATATTTTTTAGAAAATCTTTTTTGGCTAAAATTATTTCATCTATTTCCTTAATTAATTCGAGCGCAGAACAAATCCGCGCTCTTTTTCACTATTAATATAACACATTTATCTGCCTTATTAAAAATTTATTTCTATATTGTAATGACAGTTTAAACACAAACAACTGCATTACATACGAACAAATTAATCCTAAAGTTTATTTAGAATATCCACTCTCACATTCAATTATTCTTTGTATCATTTCTTCTCAGAGCAAATCTTTTTCCAAATATCCGGTTTGTCAAATATTCTTGACGCTTATCTATTGCTTGGATTATGTTATTTAAATTTTCTATGTGTTTATTATAATATTCTTCTTTTTGCATTATATCTCCATCACTTGCCCATTTATTGAAATTGACATTGGAGAGATGTTCTGCATCATTCAGGAAGTCTAAAAGTAGCTTAAAGTACGACGGCCATTCTCTAGATGCAGGCATTTGTTCTCCAGTCTCTCTTAGGAACTTTAATGTTTCTGCTGCATTTTCTGCAAATTCTTTAATAATATCTTCGATAAAGGGGGTTCTAGCATTCACATCCTGTCTACGCATACATATCGGAACATATCTATCCATTATTTGCTCGCCATAGCTGCTATATAAATTATACAGCTTATTTACTCTTACTTGTAATTGTGTAAGATAACTGAATGTGGCATTCATTTGTTTATCTCGTAATTGTCTACAAAACAAGATTCCAATAACACCTCCGCATATTACAATAAGATTTACAATAATATTAGAAAATGATTCAATATTCGCCATATGTTCATATTCGAAAACTAAAACAAGTCCTTGTACTATTTTATGAAAAAAATTCCGAAAAAATGTCTCTTCACATCCCAACATGTGTATACTCCCTTCCGCAAACCTACTTTATTAAATAAGTATCTCTAATGTATCTCACTTCATCAACTAGACTCTGATACTGATATTGAACTGCTTTCTCGATTTTATCATGGCCCAAATACAATTCTTGAATCTGCCTTATAAATAAATCTAAATATGTTGTGTGCTGATGAACAATTCTCTCCTTATGCGTTTTTAATTTGCCTACATTTGTATATAACTTTAACGAACTATCAGATTCCATGAGCCTTATACATTCCTTTGCCTTGTCCCGCACTAAAAGAATTATCTTATAACATGGCAGTTCTTTTATATTCGAACAACACTTCATCGTATCAATTGTTGGTATTGTATCAAACAATGGACGATACTGTTCGGCATTATATCTTACAGAAAAAAACTCAAATGATGCTACAATAAATTGCAAATATGCAATTCCCGCTGGCATTATACTAATCGTAAAATTTCCCAAATCATTTGAAAGCATGTCATATAATATTTTTTCATCTGTAATAACAATATTTTCCCCCGAATTCTTGTATTGTAAATCAATAAACTGCAACCAATCATTATCTCTTCGGTTATATGAATTCATATAAAACAAAACTTCCGAAAGTATTCTTCGATAATTTTCATTCTCTTCCTTTAACCATATAGAAGCGATATCTGTAACGCAAAACAGTTCTTGCATCATTTTCTCCAACGGCATATCTGCTTCTCTATTTACGTTCTTATGGTTATATAAAATAGTAAGTATCTTTCTTGCAATTCCCAAACCTGATTTTCCAGGATTATCAGTATACGTTTTTAGATGTTTAAAAAGATTATCACTTTCTTTTAGTTGTTTTAAAAGTAATCCTCGAATTAAGCTCCGTGCACTAAACTTAGCAATAGAAGTATTAGCATTCCAATATTCTTGATACTTCTTCAAAATAGATTTATTTCCTGGTAATTCCACTATTTCTCCAACAAAATCAATAATTAATCTTGTGTTTCCGTTAAACAATGGATCTATTTGTAATTTTAACCCTGTTGTGGTTTTGTCTGTACAAACTCTAAAGTCTCCCGTAATCTGCTCAATCAGTTTTATATCCTCATTTTCGGAATTAATTTTTTTATACCATTTTATTTTTTTTGCCACAATATCGTCTATATCAAACCACTCACTAATATCTAATCTACTTGCCAATTCATCCAAAGATTGTAATGTTTCTCCGCACATACTGGCTGTACTGTTCCTTACAACCATTAAAAATTTAAAAATTCCTCTATGTAGTTTTCCTCTCCCATTTATTTCCTCACAATATGACATTATATTTTTTCGAATATCTACCACATCTTGATTATATATTTCATGTTTTGTAATAAACCGCTCAATATTATCAAAAGCTATTATAAATTTTTGGTCTTCTTCTCTCGAACATCGTAATAAAATTGTTAAAACATCTAAACTGAGTTGTATAATCTCATCCCCATGATGGTTTTTCTGAATATCCTCGAAATAGGTTTTACACATATTTGCAATTTTCACAACCACATTATCTTTTGTTTCTTTTTTTAACAAACATTTTCCAATATTTTTAAAGAAACGACTTCCCGCTGGATGTCTAAATGCATATTTTGATATAAAATTATTATGTAAACGTTCAATATTATCATAAATTAGGTTTACCGTAATATCACCATTTTCATTTGTTTTTGTAAAAAGCATATCTTTAATTGTAAGTAAAATAATCGCAAAAACTTTATTGTAAGGAGATGCGAATTCTTTATTGTTAATAATGGTTTTTTCATCCTCATACCAGGAAATAGATCTTATAGATTGAGCAACATCAAGTATTATCCATTCCATGTCTGTACATAAGAATTTTAGATAATTTACATATGTTGTTTTACCTGTCCCTGCATGACCACTTAATGTATATACTTTAACGTTATCAAAATTTCGTAACCATATTTCAAAATTTTTATATTCTCTGCTCTGACGATAGCGTAAATTCGATAATTCCTCTATTTTTACCTGGTAATCATAATTATCCATATTTTCATTCTCAAATTTATAATGAACCTCATTTTCGAATGTAGGATACGAAAAACACTCCTCAAAAAAATTTTTTTCTGACATTTTTCCTGATATTTCTAGAGGTACAATAGCTTTTTTATCAAATGGAGTGTGCAACAAATAGTTTGCAACCTTACTTCTATATCCCATAACATAATCCTCCCAAAAATCACTATAAATTACTATTTATATTTTACATTTTTCAACATGTTTTTCTATGTCATTTGAGTACTTTGTTAAATTACATGCTTAATTTGCTACAACTGCATGATTAGCAAAAAACTCACCATGCAGTCCGCAAAAAATTAGCAATATTCCATTAACAAATTGGCATATTAACAAAAAGGTAACTCTCTATTCATTTGTCCAGGCTCTGCTTTCGCCATGCTCCGTGAAATTATTTGCTCCTTGCTCTGATTCCTATTTTTTTCCTTTTCCTGCTGATAACATTCCACAATAGTATCATATAATGTCTCCCTAAACTTCTTTGTTACTGGAAAACATACATCTTGATACTGTGGTTTTCCATCTTTTCCATTCTGCTTTAACATATAGGAAGGCATTGCCACAAATTCTTTTTCTCTTCCTTGAATAATGCTAACATTATTCACCACAAAACAGTCTTCAAAATAAATGCGAGCAAGTCCTCTGATATTGCTTCCCTCTCTCTCAAAAGGTGTTACCGCCACACGAAACTTTGGCTCTTCCGGATGATCTTCTACTTTGCTTACCTCCGTTTTTCCAGAGCGATTCATTTCTTCATACAAAGAAAGAATGTCAACATAGAGTTCTTTTCTGAAATCGCCCGTGATTGGATTGCATACGTCTTTATACATCGGCTGATTACGCTCGTTTCTTTCTTTACTTTTAAATGAAGGCATAGACACAAAAGGTTCTCCCTCATGTGTTTTCACTACTGCAATATTAGTAATTTTGAAGCAATCACCAAAGGTTACCGTTGCAAAGGCTTTTACACTCTTGTCAGGATTGCTTACTGCATTTAATTTAATTGAATATTTCATAACTTCCCCTCTTTCCGCCTTTCAAACAAGCTAAAAATTTGTAATTGTTTATCTGAAAATGCTGTAACTTAGGCCACAGCATTTTCATTTCGTTCATGTTTCATCATTTGGAATACAAATAGAGCAGGACAACTCCGATATAGCCTCCATAGCCATTTTTCCACTAAAGTAATTGGCTAAGGTTATTTCAAATCCGTCCTGCTCATAATAAATCTATTTATCTTCTCTGCGTTCCGTGTCCGCTTCCATAATGGTGGTTATCGAAAAATCTGGGAGATACTCTTTTTCATTTTCATCATAAGTGCAAAACACGCCTTCATGCACATTGATATGAAGTTCAGGTATAAATATCCACCATCCACTTATTACAATCTGATAATCTTCCTCTGTTTCCACAACATCATCTGCCACGTATGATAAATCAATTTCACTTATGATTTCTTCCACCTGACGTATTCTGCAAAAAATCTGTTTATAATTTCCCACTGTCTGCATTTTACCTCCCCTCTCTTTCGTTTCCTTTTGTATGGTAGAAATTCTCTTCTGCCACTCTGCTTTGTTCTTCTTTTTCCTGTCCGGCTAAGTCCACATCCTCTGTCCTGCCATTTTCAAGGTCAAGCTGCACATTGAGTTCATTCAGCCTTGCAATCTTCTCAGAAAGCTCTACTTCCTGTGCAAAAGGCTTCTCATATTCCAACTTCGACTGCTCCAAGTCCCTTTCATACTGCTCGATTTTCTTTGTCAGGAAGTCAAGTTTCTCTGACATACCACCAAGCAGATTTTCAAGTTTCACCATATTACCTACGGGACTTGAGGAAAGCTCTGCCTTATGATCTGTCTTGCCACGAAGCACCAGATAATTGACACCAATGAAATTCTTTTCCACCAAAAGCTCAAAGCCTTTGAACTCTCCAAGATGCGTAGTCTCGCCATTCTTGCACTTGCTGATTGCTTCCAGCATGGATGTACCGCCATCCACTCGTTCCTTAAACTTTACACCTTTAACTGTGATAGCAAATTCCGGCTCCGTTAAGAGTCCCTTATCCACCGTTTTCATATCCTCACGGACACATTCAGCTTTTTCCGTCGCTGCCTTAATAAGCTTCGGGAAACGGACAACAATATTATCCTCCAGACTGTAACGCTGGCTGTCATAGGTACTCTTTAAGAGCTTTAATCTCTGCACATCGTTTTCAAGCTGCATTTTTTCCTTAATCAGCGGATTTCCGGTTGCCACAGCCTTAATCTCTGCATAGGAAAGGGTTGCTTCATCAATATCCTCACAAGTACGGGATACTGCATTGCTTGTCATTACCTGAGAGATAAAACGCTGCTTATTTTCCACCAAGCTCCAAGAGTAGGCATCAAATGTACCCTTTGTCACATAACGGTAAACTGCAATTTCATCATTCTCATTACCCTGTCTGATACCTCGTCCCTCTCTCTGCTCGATACAGGAAGGCTTCCACGGACAGTCGATATGGTGCATGGCAACCAAGTGTCTCTGGACATTTACACCGGTTCCGCATTGGTCAGTAGAACCAATCATAATCTTTTTCTTACCGGTACGCATTTCCTTAAAGAGTGTTTCCCTCTGTGCATCGCTTTTGGCATCATGGACAAAGGCAATCTCCTCTGCCGGAATCCCTTTTTTCACAAGCTCGGTTTTGATGTAGTTATACACATCAAAGGTACGCTCGCCCTTTAAAAACAGTTCCTCCCAATCCTCGCTCCATGTGGCTTTCGGTGTACCAATGTCCGAAAAAACAAGTTGGCAGCCAATTTTTCCGTCTACATTATTCTGGAAATATTCGGCTGCCACATTTTCTACCACTTTATTCAGTTTACTTTCGGGATTGTTTGGTGCGTCCGGTTCTAATAACCTTGCATCCGTTCCAAGCAATCTCGCCTCATTTGTGATTTTAAGGAAGTTATCTACGGAAGGATCAACACCACCACCACGAATACGCTCTGCCCTGACTACGAAATCCTCCATCACTTGCTTGATATACCAATCCGGCTCGCTGTCCACAATGATATAGTTTCCGGTTCTAAGTCCCGGCACAGGAAGGTTTAACATATCCGACGTCTGCACATCGGCTACCTCTCTGAAGGTAGTCATAAGCTCCGGTAAGTTGGTAAACTTATTAAATCGGCTCTTAAATCGGAAACCGCTGCCCTCAACCGTAAGCTCCAAGGCTGTTGTCACTTCTCCGAAGTTGCTTGCCCATGCGTCAAAATGGTGGATTCCCATACGCTCTAAGGCTTCCTTCTGAAGATATAACTGCATAACATACAGCTCGCACATGGTATTTGAGACGGGAGTACCCGTTGCAAACACAATACCCCTTCCGCCATTTAACTCCGTTAGGTACTGACATTTTAACTGCATATCCGTAGCCTTCTGTGAACCGGAGCTTGAAATACCGGACACATTATTCATTTTGGAGAAAATGGCGAGGTTCTTAAAATGATGTGCCTCGTCTACCATGATTGAGTCGATACCAAGTTCCTCAAAGCAGATAAGGTCATCCTTTCTTGATTCATCGGATAACGCTTTTAACTGCTCCTGCAACTTCTTTTTCTGTGCCTCAATCTGCTTGATTGTCCATTGTTCTCCCTTTTCTGCCTTGAGTTCCTGGGTGGCATAGGAAAGCTCCTGTATCTGGTCATTTAACATTCGCTCCTTACGCTCTTTGGAGATAGGGATTTTCTCAAACTGCGAGTGGGACATAATGATACAGTCATAGTCACCCGTAGCAATCCTACTTACAAACTGTTCTCGTCTGCTCTTTTCAAAATCTCTCTCCGTTGCCACAAGGATATTTGCGGACGGATACAGTCTCATAAATTCTCCTGCGGTCTGTCCGATAAGGGACTTTGGTACAACAATCACATTTTTATTAGCTAGTCCCAGACGCTTCTGCTCCATGCAGGCTGCCATCATGGTATAGGTCTTTCCTGCACCTACCACATGGGCAAGTAAGGTATTCCCTCCAAGCAGAATACGGGCAACTGCGTTTTTCTGGTGGTCACGGAGCTTAATCTCCGGATTCATGCCGGGGAACTGTAAAAAGGAACCGTCATAGCTTCTAAGTCGGATACAGTTGAAAGTGTTGTTATAATAGTCCACATACTTCTGTCTGCGTTCCTGATCCTTAAATATCCAAGCCTTAAACGCTTCCTTCATCTGGTTCTGCTTTTCTCTTGCAAGCATGGTTTCCTTTTTATTCACTTCATAATGGAACTTCCCGTCCCCATCCTCAATTCGGTCACGGATTGTTACGGTACGAAGGTTTAAGGTTTCCTCCATAATGGTGTAGGCATCAATCCTGCTCGTACCATAAGTCTTTGTTGCCGCAATGGATCTTTTATCAAGATTTTTGTTCTCAATATACCAGTTCTGCCCATAAGAATTGTACTTAATCTGAATACCGGAACTGTAATAAGAACTTCTGACTGCCTTTGCACGATTTGGTGTGCCAAGAAGATCATAAATAAACTTCTCATAGTCCTCCGGCTCAATCCAAGTCGTACCAATTCTGACCTCAATCTCCGAAGCGTCCAAGTCCTTCGGCTGTACCTGCTCTAATGCCTGCACATTAACTGCAAATCGTTCTCCGTTTTCCTCTGCGTATGCTTTGGCAATACGGAGCTTATCACGGACATTGCCGGATAAATATTCATCTGCTGTTTTCCAGCCTGCATTTAGGTTATTCTCGTTATATTCTGTAGGATCAAGATAAATTAGTCCCGAAAGTTCCTCAAGCAATACTGCCCTTTTCACCTCGGCTTCTGCCTGTACCGATAGTGTACTGCCCTCCGGTAACTCAGCCATTGCCTTAGATATATCCGGTTCATAGATACTTAGCATAAACGGAATGTTTACCACACCAAACTCGCTGACCGACACATTTAGGGCTTCTGTAGCAGTTTCCACACGGTCTACCTGATTCTTTGCACGTATTGTCTGCTTATAGAACATATCCGCCTTTTTTACATTTCCATCCTCGTCAACAACCTCTAAAGAACATAACAGAGGATAGTCCGCATCATCCTGAAATGCCTGCTTACTTCCCCTGCCTGTAATCGGACCGTATTTTCTGACATAGGCATCGTACTTCTCATTTAAGAGCTTCTGCTGGAACCTTAGTTCCTCATCACTACACCCTTCTGTCTGAATGAAAATAAGCTGCCTTGTCACAGCACGGATTTCATCCATTAACCGGATACGCTCCTCCATCGTGGCTGACACCTCCTTCCGGTACATTTTGGAGTTCTCCCGGTAATAGAGTTTGTCATCCACAAAGGTAAAGGTATAATTTTTCACATCCGAATCGGCATCAATCATATCCTTCATAGGTTCTGATTCATCCGTAAGCTCCATCACATCGGTTATCTGCCCTTTTAGGTTCGATACTGCCTGCAAAAGAGCAGACTTTAAATCAAAGTTTTCATCATGGTTGATACAGCTTGTATATTTGCTTTCGTTGCCGAACATTCTGGAGTCATATTCCATCTTTCCAAGCATCATTTCCGGGTGTTCCACAAAGTAGGAATTGACTGCTATAACATCCTCAGTCTGACCAAGATGTACCCAATCCGGCTCTGTAACAATCTTATTCTCCCTCTTTTGCAAAAAGATAATGTCACTTGTTACATCGGTTCCCGCACTCTCCTTAAAAGCTGTGTTCGGAAGTCTGAGCGCACCGATTAACTCTGCCCTCTCCGCAAGATATTGACGAACTGTCGGGTTGGCTTTATCAAGTGTACCCTTACTTGTGACAAATGCCACAATACCACCCGGTCTGACCTTATCTAAAGCCTTTGCAAAAAAGTAATCGTGAATACGGAAGTTATGCTTTGCATACTTCGGATCGTACAGCTTATAATCTCCAAAAGGAATATTACCCACAGCCACATCAAAGAAATTATCCGGGAACTGTGTTTCTTCAAATCCGTCAATCCTGATTTTTGCCTTTGGATATAAAAGCTTTGCAATTCTGCCTGATATATCATCCTTTTCCACACCATAGAGCTTACTGCCACGCATTTCCTCTGGCATGGCACCGAAGAAGTGACCGACACCAACGGAAGGCTCAAGAATTGTTCCCTGCTTAAAACCAAGCTGTGAAAGTCCCTGATATACCGCTTCGATAATTTCCGGTGAAGTGTAAAAGGCTGTATTGACAGACTCCCTTGCATCCATATATTCAGACTCGGATAACAGGCTCTTTAATTCCTCATACTCTTTCTTCCAGCTCTCATTTCTTTCATCAAATGCCTGCGGAATACCACCCCAGCCAACATACCTTGCAAGTATTTTCTGCTCGTCCGGTGTTGCTGCACGGTTTTCAAATTCAATCTGCTTCATCAGACGGATTGCTTCCACATTCCACTGATACCTTGTTTTCTGTCCACCCTTTGGAAGCTCTGAAACCTCAAAATGGAAGTTTTCATTCTGCTTCTTTGCCTTAACAATCTGCATCTTATCAACAAACTGCTTTTCAAGAGAGTCCAGTTTTTCATAAGGCTTCTCTGCAAAGTCTTTTTCATACTTTTCCATGCGAGCCTTTTCTGTAAACTGCCCTGCCCGGATAAGATACTCCATAACGCTGTAAATCTGTTCAAAGGTAACTGACGCTCGCTTACGCTCTCCTTTACGGTTCTTATAATCTACCATAAAAGTATCCGAGTTACCGATATACTCAATCAGACCATAAGCATTGTTATGATAAGCACTATGGGTATCTCCGTTTCCGTAATGATTGGTAATACGGTTTACAAAATGAAGCTTATCTGTCTTTGACAATTCACTTTTAGCCACCATCTGTAAAAATGGCTGAAACGGTCTGATAACGGAACATCCCTGCATATAAAGCTCCAATGCCTCACGCAAGTCCTCCTCAATTGCCTCCACCTGCTCTAATGCAGTAGGAAAAGCTGCTGTGGAAGCGGGTTTCATCACGGTCCCACTCTGGTCAATGATTTCTCCCTCAACCCTTTCTATGACTTCCGTCTGCTCTGACTGCACTTCCTCCGGTTCGGTCTGCTCTCCTTCTTCCACTTCAAGAGCTTCAAAGTTCGGCTCCATACGCATACGTTCTTTGTATTCATGGTAAATCTCCATAAATGCCGGACTTGCCTGAAAGGACTGAGGACTGATTCTGAACTGTTCAAAAATCTCCTCCGACAGATAATCATTCTCCTCAATCATGTAAAGAATCAAGGAAGCACAATACCTATAATCTGCTTTATATTCTCCCCTTGTTCCGTCTGGCTTTTTATAGGATACCGTCACACCTTCCATATCCCTTGTGATAAAACTCTCACCATAAGGACCATCCACCTTGTCGGTCATTACAATGTCTGCCCGTTCCTCGCCATACACGGATGCAAGGAACTCTGCTTTGCTGTTCATGTCAAGGTTGGTGGTAAAAATGTCATAAATCAAAGTCTTTACGGAGATATACTGAATCTCCTCATTGAAGTATTCCTTTAAAGCATTCTGCCAAAGCTTTTCTTCGTCCTTTCGCATTTCTTCCTCAGACTTATTCACCGTCACAAAGGTTTTTCTGCGGATAAATTTTTCTTTGGTTAAATCAATACTAGCCGCCGCATCATGCTTAAACTGTGCCATATCTTCAAAATGAATACGGTTATCACGCCCAAACGAATCACACTCCAGACAGTTTTCCTTGATATAATCATAGGCAGCTTTACCATGCCACAAATGCTCTCCATCCCCGGCGAGAAGCACATCGTAAGTATCATCCCAAGTAACCTCAATGTCCTCTCTGCCTACGGTCTTTAAGATACGCTCCACTACCTCGACACGGTGCGTCTGGTGTTCCTCTGCTGTATCTGTCAGGAAATTAAGAGTATCGTCCTTAAAGCTCGTTACTCCGCTTACCCTGCTTTCATTTGCTGCCACTTCAAGGAATTTGTCAAATTTCTCTGCTGTCTGATATACCCCATCGGCAATCATACTTTCCAAATAGGCATTACACTCACGCCAGTCAAGCTCTGTTCTCCACTTTGTTCCGTTCTCGTCATAGAACTCCACAGAGATACCCCATTCATGTCGCTCGACCCCACACTCACCATACTCATTCTTAAAATGACTGCTGGAATTAAAGGAAAACATACCTGTCTGGAATACTCTCTCCACAAACTGTATCTTACTGCTTTCCGGATAGTCCTTACTAAGCACTTCCTTTAATGCAATGTTAGGTATCTTCTGCCAGAATCCCTTATTGAAAAACTTATCCAAAGGCTCCTGCCATAAAACCGCTGACACCACATCTGCATCAAATGCTTTCGGTGGCTGGTAGTATTCCCCGGTCATAATCAGGACACTCAACTCACGCTCCACAGCGTTCCAGTTCAGATACCCTTCCTTTTCTCCCTCCTCGTCACGCCACTGAAAACGTAATCCTTTCCCGTAATAAGTGTCATAGCCGTGCAGTCCGTACCCATCAATGGGCCAGCCTGCACCGCCCTGTCCATATTCCTTCTTTATCCGTTTGACACGCTCGCCCGGATCAGAAACGCTGTCAAATATTCCATATATTCTGCGTTTGCCATGTGAAAAGCCGCTGCCCCGTAAAAGCACCTCACGGATATAATCATGAGGAATTACAAGCTCCATCTTAGGTTTCACATAGGTGTACTTCTCCGGTATCTTTACATCCCCATTTTGGGCAAAAGAAAAGGAAGCCTGTTCATAGCTTCCTGTTTCCGTTCTGCCGAGAGACTCAAGTTCCTCAAGCTCCCTGCTGATTTCACTATTTAACTGATTTTGTCGCTCCGCTTCTTCTAATGAAACTTCAGTACGACTTCCGTCATCACGATTTCCTCTGCCTGCATCCTCGCCTGCTGTCTTATCTGCCACATCTCCATTGTGGACTGTGGATTCTTCGGCGGGTTCTTCTTCAGATAGTCGTTCTCTAAAACTTCCATCATCTGATTGGCTTCTGTTTCCACTTCCTGCATCTTCTCTGCCAGCTTCCCGAATCTCACTAAAGTCTGATACCTCGCCTTGTGGTTCTCCTTCAGGTATTCCATCGCCCTCACTGCAAATCTGCCCAGGTTGGTCATGGAAATGTTCTCCTGTGGTAATGTCAGGTTCGGGTACAACATCCCGTCCGCTGCCTCTTGATAAATCATCGTTTGCATAAGCAATACTCCTTTCCATCTGCGTTAATTCTCTCGAAATACTCTTTAAAACTTCACAGGATATATCGCTTACAAGTGATCCTAAACGGTAGACCTCTTCTTCCGAACTAAATGCGGTAATGAAAGAAAAGTCTTGTTTTTCAGAAGGAAGGGCAAAGCCGCATCTTGTAAATACCGCATACATGACACTTCTTTTTAACGCTTCCTCTGCCGTAATCTCTTGCGTTTCATCATCTACCATTATTCTTTTCGTTCCTGCTAAATGCACAAGCTCGGTAATTCGTTCCCCGAACTCTGAGTCCATTATGACTCCGATTCGATTTTCTGTAAAGTCCTTTAAGAAACTTTCCGCAGATTCTTTTTCGTCCTCATTTTTCCTGCCTAAATATGTGGCATAGGCTTCTTTATTTTTCTCATCAAGCTCCCAAGTAAGACGGGTATTCCTGCCTCCGGTATCACTGATGTCAAACACATACCTCATATAAGGCTTTAAGGCTCTGGACGGAAAAATTGCAATACCCTTACTACCACGCTTTACATATCTTCCCACACGGGGATCTTTCCATGTATCATAGTCTGCAACAAGGGTTGCGTTTGGTCTTTGCATATATACCATGAGAATGTTGTCAAACTCATATCGGTAGAGCCTGCCTGTCATGCGGCATACTGCTTTCCAGTTGTCAGCACTTGAAACAATCTGCTTCATACCTTCTTCATATAGCAATCCGACCTGATAATCTACTCTCATGTCCTACACCTCCAATATCGCCTCTCTTATATCCTTTCCGTCAATGGCATCACCAAGACAGTCCCAGCCTTCAAACTTTTCCCTTGCGAAAAGCTCTATGCGTGGTACATCTCCGCAAAGCTCCACAATTCTGTCACGGATTTCATCCGGCTTTTTACTATGCTCCATAATTCTTGCATCACACACCTGTGCAACTGCCTTTGATACCCTTTTCGGTCTGCCCTTTGTCCCAAGCAGACAGATTTCCGAATTGGAGCGGGTCCAGAAACCAAATCCCATAAAAAAGCTGTCGGATTTCTTATTTCTCTTTACCCAATTAAAACCACAGGTCTTATAGGCAAATCCCCAGCTTTCCATAACAGAGATTCCCTCTAACAGACAGGGAAATGTTACCCACAAAAAAAGAATACAGTCATCATCGGCGATTTCTCCTACCGGTAATGACCGTATATCTTCAATGTTCATGGTATGATAATGGTTTTCTGCACTTCTGCCTTCTCCCTTTTTGGAGTAGACCTTATACTGCCAAGGCGGATCAGCATAAATCACTTTATACTTTTTCCCCAAATCTAACCCTCCTGTATTCCTACAATGTCCACAAAGAGCTTATATTCTTCCTTATCAAGCTCTACCGAAAACTCTGTATCAAGACCTTTTTTCATAGTCTTTTCCTCTGCCTTTTTCACCTTCTTAACCAGACGGAGCAGAACAAAGTTGTTTTTGGAAAGCTCCATGCTCTGCTTAAAGGTAAGCTCCTCATTCTCAAGGTGCTTCTGCTTATCCGCAATCACACCTGCCATACGCTTCTCAATCTCCGGCACATCCACAAGA
>JBGVRS010000065.1:0-10453 GCA_045128635.1 Lachnospiraceae bacterium | reverse complement strand
TTAGAAAAACTTGCATAATTTAGAGAGATACAAAAGATGAGTCAGAAACGAGAGAGATTTGAGGTTTATCTGCAGAAATACGAGAAGGTCGTAGTAGCAAATGCGGGTAACTATGTCGATGACCAGCTGGCAGAAGATGTGGCGCAGGATACGTTCCTGAAAATGTATGAACATCTGGACTATCTGGAGGACGACAAGATTAAAAGTTGGCTGATTGTTGTATCCGGAAATATCGCCAAAGATTATTTGAAGAAAGGCGGCAAATATAAAGCGGAAGTGATGGATCCCATTGATTTGGAAATTCAGATGGAAGAGCGTTTCCAATCCGCGGAAGAATGCTTTGAAAAAGATGAAAAACGAAAGGCAGCCCTGAGCTTACTTCGGACTGCCTGTAGTTTATTGTTTGATAAGAATCCAATCTGGTATTACATCATGATCGATTCCTGTATGCTGGGAATGACCAGTGCGCAAATCGGTAAAGTCCTGGATTTAAAGCCTGGCACTGTGGATGTAATGAAAAACAGAGCCAGAAGCTATCTAAAGAAGAAACTCGGAAAAGAGTTTCGGGACTATTTCTGATCTACCAGTTCTTCCAAAAGGTCTGTAATGATTTGAATGGAATTTCCCATTGGACTTGCTTCCATGGCGGAGATATAGGAATCCTTGTTTTCCCAAAGGTCGTTTAATGCACTGTAGAGTGTTTCAGCATTTAACTGTTCTTCTTCAAGAACAGCTGCGTAACCCTGCTTTTCAAAAGAACGAGCATTTAAAATCTGGTCTCCGCGGCTGGCTGCTGCTGAGAGCGGAATTAAAAGAGCAGGTTTACGGAGTGCTAAAAATTCACAGATGGAGTTAGCACCTGCACGGGAAATCACAATGTCAGAGAGTGCAAACAGATCCTTTAACTCTTCGGAAATGTATTCATACTGTACATATCCGTTCATGGCAGTTAAGGTCTGATCCAATTTGCCTTTACCACAAAGGTGAATGATGTCAAATTTTTTCAGAAGCTTTGGCAAAATGCTTCGAACAGCTTCATTGACCACCACAGAACCTAAGGAACCGCCAATGATCAAAAGTACCGGTTTCGTGCCGGAAAGACCGGTAAATTTCAGTGCTTTGCTGCGGCTGCCGGATAAAAGCTCTTCACGGATCGGAGAACCGGAAAGCACCGCTTTTCCCTTTGGAAGATGTGTGATGGTCTCAGGGAAATTACAGCATACTTTGGATGCTGCCGGGATAGAAAGCTTATTTGCCAGTCCCGGAGTCATATCGGATTCATGGATAATGACCGGAATGCGCTGCTGCTTTGCAGCCAATACTACCGGAACAGATACAAAGCCACCTTTCGAAAATACAACATCAGGTTTTAATTTTTTAAGCAATTTAGCGGCTTCAGAGAAGCCCTTTACTACTTTGAATGGGTCTGAAAAGTTTTTCAGATCAAAATAACGACGAAGCTTGCCGGAAGAGATTCCATAGTATGGAACCTGGCAATTTTCGATCAGAGTTTTTTCGATTCCGTTATAGGAACCGATATAGTGAACATCATAGCCAAGCTCGTAGAGCTTTGGTAACAATGCGATGTTTGGGGTGACATGGCCGGCTGTACCGCCGCCTGTTAATACAATTCGTTTCATAGAAGCCTCCGTCAGGTTTTGTGGGCGAAAAAATCCCCTATAAAAATATTATGATACGCAGAAAACTAAAAGTCAACGAAAACAAAAAAAGGAAAATTTATGAAACAGAAGGAATTTTTTGACCTGGCTGCCGAGATGGAAGAAAAATGCGGTGACTGGGAAAATTCAAAAGGACTTTCCGACGAGGCGAGAGCCAGGCTTTTGGCGAAGATAGACGCTATGGAGGCGGAAAGTGCAGATAAGACAAAGGAAAAATCGAAAGTTTTCCGTTTGAAAAAGAGATATATTGTCGTTTTGGCTGCAGCGCTGACTCTTTTGATGGGTATGGGCGTTGTGGGTGACCGAGCATGGATTGCGGACAGCAGTGATCTGGAGAGGGAAAGCGAGGTTACCACAAAGGTCGATAATGAGGAAAAGGTAGATATTCTTAAGGAAGAGGAGGAAATTTATCAGGAAATCGCAGATACACTGGGAATTGCACCAATGCGGCTGGGATATAAGCCGGAAGGAATGGCGCTCGATAGTTATACGATTATGGAAAATACGGGCTGGGCTAATTTGTATTATTTATATAATGATAGTTTGATTGCTGTAAAGATGGCTAAAAATAATATTGAAATCTCAAGTAATATACAATGGGATGGAGAGTCAAGGGAGATAGAAAATGTGCAAAATAAATATGGGTATGAAATAGAAGCATATTGTGTGGATGAGAAAAATCAAAATTATGGGGCGAACATTACTTACGGAAATGGATATTACAATATTTTAGGTTCTTTTTCTTCAGAAGAATTATTTTTAGATATTTTAAATGGAATTTATTTTAAAAGTATGTAAGATTTTTCATTTCTAATCGTATTTAAGGTGTAAGTACTTATGAATACGAAAGAAAGGAGAGAAACACAGATGAAGAGATTGTTAAGTATGGTATTATGTGTGATGCTGTCGGTAGGCTGCTTTGGTGCAAATACTTTTGCGCAGGAAGCAACCTATCCAAGAGCTTCACATGTATATACTACAACAGAGGACTTTGCAAGTGATGAATGGAGTGTGGATCAGAGAGGTGCCTACTTGGGAAGTGGTACATGTACCATTGCCCGAGCGGACAGTACGCATATTCATATCTCGGGTGATACAACCTGTACACGAACCTGTGATAAGGTGATTTTGACCTTATATGTGGAACGGTCAAAATCCTATGCGACCGGTTATGGAACCTATAAGACTTATCATTATACCGCAGACGATGTGTATCAGCTTGCAAAAGAGATTTCTAACATTAAAGTAGACAAAGGCTACTATTATCGTGTTGCAGCGGTGCACTCTGTAACTCATAATGGTGTCACAGAAACAACAGACAGCGTAACTAATCCAATCGATTACCGCTAAAAATTAAATTTTAATGTAGAGTACTCAACATAACTTGTTTTCCCCCGATGCAAAAATAAAACAAAATCATATTCAGTCGGGTATTGAAAAAAGCAGTTTTAAAGCATTTTGTATGGTTAAATAGGCGAATTTAATCTTATTTTTTCAGAAAATGATTGTTTGGAACACATAATTCGGCCTTATGTGCTCAGACAAAAAACAACAAAACATAAAACAATAAAACAACAAACGAAAAACAACAAAAAAATAACAACATTCAAAAAAATTAAGTAACAAAGTAAATTCAACAGTAAATCAAATAATTAGCTACGATCAAACATTCCAACCCGGTCATATAGCAACTATGCGATTTCAAAAAGAGAATTTATAAGAGAGGGCGGAGAAACGGAATCTCCGTCCTTTTTCGTTTGCGCGCCCATATTTGACGGGAAGGCATTCCATGGACTATAATGGGCATATCAAACGCAAGGAGAAATAAGATGTCAGTAATTGGAATTATCGGCGCGATGGAAGAAGAAGTCGCAGCGTTAAAAGAAAAAATGCAGATCAGCGGAGTCTTAAAGAGAGCCTCCATGGAATTTTATAAAGGAACATTACAGGGAAAACCGGTGGTGGTAGTACGAAGCGGAATCGGTAAAGTCAATGCAGGTCTTTGTACACAGATTTTGGTAGATTTATTTGATGTAAAAAAGGTCATTAACACAGGGATTGCAGGTTCCTTAGATGCCCGCATCGACATTGGAGATATTGTCATTTCTACAGAAGCAGTGCAGCATGATATGGATGCTACACAGTTTGGCTATCCTTTGGGACAGATTCCACGTATGGAAACATTTGCCTTTCCTGCAGATGAAACCATGGTAAAAGTGGCAAAAGAAGCCTGCGAAAAAGTAAATCCGGAAATCAACGTATTTACCGGACGTGTGGTAACAGGTGACCAGTTCGTGGCAAGCAAGGAAGTGAAAGACTATATCAAAACAAACTTTGACGGACTTTGCACAGAAATGGAAGGTGCAGCCATTGCTCAGGCAGCATGGTTAAATAAGATTCCTTTCGTTATCATCCGTGCTATTTCAGACAAGGCAGATGACAGTGCAGAAATGGACTATCCAACATTTGAACGTCAGGCAATCATTCACAGTGTACGTCTTACAGAAGAAATGGTTCGCCGTCTGTAAAATTTGACGAAAATAAAACGACACATTTTTTATGAAATCAAAGCCTCTTTTTCATATAATGCCCGTAACAGCATTATATGATAAGGAGGCCTTTTTTATGTTACAGCAGATATTGAAAGTAGAAACTCTCATTTTTTACATACTGGCAGTAGAAATGCTTGTGCTTATTTTACTCCAGTTTCGGACAAACGGTCTGTTAAAGCGGACTTATAAGATGCGAGTGCAGAAAAAAGAGAATGTACGGCAGTTGAAAGAGGAAGTAAAGGGTGGTACTTCAGATATTCCGGTGGTGAAATTCGAGAAGCAGAAGCGTGGAGCGGAAGGACAGAAAAAACCTGAGAAAAAAAGCGGATATGATACGAATGAAATGGCAGTTTTGCAGGAAATGATGAGTGAGTTTTTCGGCTGATGCTTGAATAATATCCCTTTTAATAGTATAATGACTCTAGCTAACTTTATTTAGAACGTTAATAATCTTTTTAATTAATTAAGGGGGATGATTCAGATGGTTTCATGGAAAAATTTAGACACTCTTGCATCTTATGCTGAACTTGCGAAAGTAGCAAAAGTTGACCTTCCAACAGTCATGGCAGGTGAAAACGGCGGAGAACGTGTAAAAAAATACACAGTTCCTATGGGTGCAGGACTTGCATACAATTATGCAGCAAAAAGAGTAGATGATGATGTACTTGCAGCTTTAGCAGAACTTGCAAAAGAAGCTCAGTTAACAGAAAAATACGAAGCTCTTTACAACGGCGAAATGATCAACACAGGTGAAAAACGTCTCGTTCTTCATCAGATGTGCCGTGGCCAGTTAGGCGAAGCAGTAGTAGCTGACGGCGTAGACAAACGTGCATTCTACACAGGCGAACAGGCTAAAATTACTGAATTCGCAAACAAAGTTCATGCAGGCGAAATCACAAACGCAGCAGGCGAAAAATTCACAACAGTTGTTCAGATCGGTATCGGTGGTTCTGACTTAGGTCCAAGAGCTATCTACTTAGCACTTGAAAACTGGGCAAAGAAAAACAATACATTAAAGATGGAAGCAAAATTCATCAGCAACGTTGACCCTGATGATGCAGCAGCTGTTATTAATTCTATCGACCTTGCTCATTCATTATTCGTACTTGTTTCTAAATCAGGTACAACACTTGAAACATTAACAAACGAATCTTTCGTAAAAGATGCATTAAAGAACGCTGGTTTAGATCCTGCAAAACATATGGCAGCAGTTACAAGCGAAACATCTCCACTTGCTAAGAGTGCAGATTACCTTGCAGCATTCTTCATGGATGACTACATTGGCGGACGTTTCTCTTCAAGCTCTGCAGTAGGCGGCGCAGTTCTTTCACTTGCATTTGGACCGGAAGTATTTGCACAGTTCTTAGACGGTGCAGCTGAAGCTGACAAACTTGCTAAGAATGAAAACTTATTAGAAAACCCTGCAATGTTAGATGCTCTCATCGGTGTTTATGAAAGAAATATCCTTGGACATCTTTGCACAGCAGTTCTTCCATACTCTCAGGCACTTAGCCGCTTCCCAGCTCACTTACAGCAGCTGGATATGGAATCCAACGGTAAATCTGTAAACAGATTTGGCGAACCGGTAGACTATGTAACAGGACCAGTGATCTTTGGTGAACCAGGTACAAACGGACAGCACTCATTCTACCAGTTATTACACCAGGGAACAGACATTGTTCCATTACAGTTCATCGGATTCAAGAACAACCAGTGCGATATGGATATCGACATTCAGGGCAGCACAAGCCAGCAGAAACTTTGCGCAAACGTTGTAGCTCAGATCGTAGCTTTCGCATGCGGTAAAGATGATGCAGACGCTAACAAGAAATTCGAAGGCGGACGTCCATCAAGCATTATCATTGGTGATCAGTTAAATCCAGCATCTATGGGTGCTTTACTTGCTCACTATGAAAACAAGATTATGTTCCAGGGCTTCACATGGAATGTAAACAGCTTTGACCAGGAAGGCGTACAGCTTGGTAAAGTATTAGCGAAAAAAGTTCTTGCACATGAAACAGACGGTGCATTAAAAGAATACAGCGATTTATTAAATATCTAATAAGAACTAATTGGCGGGACGGGGGAAACCTCGTCCCGTTTTTGCGTAGAACAGCAAATTTTTTACAACAGGAGGATATATAGATGTTAACAGATTTCGTAACAGGATATGATCATGTAGGGATTCCAACCAATGATATGGAAGCAACCACTAAATTTTATGAAACAATCGGTTTTAAACTGGTTCATGAAAATACCAACAACGGCGGTATCGTAAGATTTTTCCAGCATGAAACAATCATTATCGAAACTTATGAAGTATTTGGCAAAGCTGCCATGGTTCGCGGCGCGATCGACCACATTGCACTTCGTGTTACAGACATTGAAAAATGCTATGAAGAAGCGGTAGCTGCAGGTTTGGATGTATTTGAAGGACCATGCTTCTTACCATTCTGGGAAAACGGAATCAAATATATTTGTGTCATGGGACCAAATAAAGAGGTTGTAGAATTTTTACAGAAAATGTAAAGTCATTTATGAACATAATTCGGAATAAACAGCGGAACAATATCGAGAAAGAATTGATATTGTTCCGCTGTTTTGTTATAATAAGAACAAAACAATGGGAGGAGGTTTTGGAATGACAGATTATATCACTGCAAAAGAAGCAGCAGAACGCTGGGGCCTATCAGAACGCAGAGTGACTACTTTGTGCAGAGAAGAGCGTATTTATGGTTCTAAAAAGCAGGGAAGAAGCTGGATGATTCCGGAAGAGGCAGAAAAGCCATCTGACAATCGTGTGAAATCCGGGAATTATATACAAAAATCAACAGAAAAACTTTCAATGCCGGTTGGTATTTCTGATTATCGCGTTGCTTCTACGAAATATTATTATGTAGATAAAACAATGCTGATTAAGGAGTTTTTGGATGAGCGACCGATGGTTTCTTTGTTTACCAGACCACGTCGCTTTGGAAAAACCTTAAATATGGATATGCTTCGCGTTTTCTTTGAAAAAACGGAAGAAGATACATCGATTTATTTCAGGAATAAAAAAATATGGGCATGCGGCGAGCGTTATCAGGCATATCAGGGAAAATATCCGGTAATTTTTTTGACTTTTAAGGATGTAAAATGTACTAACTGGGAAGATACCAAAACGGATTTGATGAACATTATACAAGCAGAGTATAAACGTCATCAGAAGGTGCTTGAAACTTGTGATCAATATGATAAAAAATATTACCAGAAAATTTTGAGCAAAGAAGCAGATGATGCTGACTGGGTTCGTTCTCTTTTAAACTTATCAAGAATTTTACATGAATATCATAAAATTGCACCAATTATCATCATTGATGAATATGATACGCCGATTCAGCAGGGGTATACAAAAGGCTTTTATGATGAGGTTGTTATGTTCATGAGAAACTTCTTTTCGGGAGGCTTGAAAGATAACAGGCATTTATCTTATGGATTTATGACGGGGATTTTGCGTGTTGCGAAGGAAAGTATTTTTAGCGGTTTAAATAACTTGAAGTTGAATTCGATTTTGGACGAGAGGTATGGACAGTATTTTGGCTTTACATCTGATGAAGTTAAAGAGATGGCCAAATACTATGGCGTGCCGGAAAAATACAAAGAAATCTACGAATGGTATGATGGCTATCGTTTTGGCGGTTACGAGATATTTAATCCCTGGTCAGTAATCTCTTATTTTAACAATAGATGTAAACCAAAAGCTTTCTGGCAGTTTACCGGAAGTAATGATATTCTGGAAGATATTCTGGAGAATGCACCGGAGGATGTTTATGAAAAACTGAATAAACTGATGCAGGGAGAATCTATCCTTAGCTATATAGACACAGCAGTTATTTATCCACAAATTAAGGATAATCCATCGACAATCTATAGTTTTTTGCTTGTAACAGGATACTTAAAGGCTGATTTTGTGGATTCCTCCTACGGAGAGGATTATATGTGCCGCGTGTCTTTGCCGAACAAAGAGATTTCTTTTGTGTACAGTAAGGAGGTGCTTGCGAGGTTTAGAGATGTTGTTCCACAATCATCAGCAATCAATATCAAACAGGCGCTTTATGAAAATAATGTGACCGAATTCCAAAAACATCTGCAGAAGCTTTTGGAACAGTCGGTCAGCTTCTATGATACTGCCAAGGAAACATTTTATCATGGGCTGGTATTGGGGCTTTGTGCAACGCTGGACAATCAATATTTAATCACATCAAACAGAGAGTCCGGGGATGGAAGATACGACCTTCAGCTGATGCCGAAAAAAGATACACTGCCAGGAATTCTGATAGAATTGAAAGTGGGAAAAGAATATCCTGTAAGTGATCTGAAAGAACTGGCAGAGACAGCAATCAGGCAGATTGAAGAAAAACATTATGAAAGTGAACTTCGTGCAAAGGGTGTTGATACAATTGTGAAATATGGAGTTGCTTTCTGTGGAAAAAATGTTGAAGTAATTATAAAATGAATTTAGGAGATCAAGATAAACCATGAAAATTTCGATTTTAGAGCGTGACAGTCTCGGTATTGACGTGGACATGTCTGAAATAGATAAATTAGGTGAAGTGACGGTTTATCCTGCAACTACCGTGGAAAATGCCGTAGAGCATATCGGTGATGCGGATATTATCATCGCCAATAAACTGTCTCTGAATGCAGAGACATTAAAGGGCGCAGTGAATTTAAAATTTGTAGCACAGACTGCCACAGGTACCAACAATGTGGATTTTGCCTATACAAATTCTAAAGGTATTAAAGTAGCAAATGTGCCGAGCTACTCGACAGATTCTGTAGCTCAGCACACCTTTGCCCTGCTTTTGTATCTTGTAGAAAAAATGCGTTTTTTTGATGATTATGTAAAAAACGGAACCTACAGCAATAGCAACTGCTTTTCCTGTCTGGATATGATCTATCCGGAAATCGCAGGAAAAACATGGGGAATTATCGGCATGGGCGCCATCGGGCAGAAGGTAGCGCAGATTGCAACGGTCTTTGGCTGTAAAGTGATTTGCTATTCTGCATCCGGCAGAACCTATGATATGCCGTATGAACAGGTGGATTTTGATACGTTACTTGAAAAATCAGACATTTTATCTGTGCATGCACCGTTAAATGAATATACAAAGGGACTTATGAATTACGATGCGTTCTGCAGGATGAAAGCTTCCGCATATTTTATTAATGTAGGCCGCGGACCAATTGTGGTGGAAGAAGATCTGGCACGTGCACTGGAAGAAGACCGGATTCGTGCAGCTGGATTAGACGTTCTCTGTGTGGAACCAATGCCGATAGACAATCCGCTGTTAAAATTCAAAGACAGCAGCAAGATTATCATCACACCTCATGTTGCTTGGGCGACCAGCGAAGCAAGACAACGTTGTGTAGATGTGGTAACGGAAAATATCAAGGCATTTCTGTGCGGCGAAGAGAAAAATGTGGTGAAGGGCTAATATGGGATTAAACATTTTATTTGAAGACGACCATGTGCTTGTGGTGAAAAAAGATGCAGGGATTCCGGTACAGGCTGGGAAACTGCGTATGATGGACCTGCAGGGACTCATTAAAAATGAATTATACAGAAGAAACCGAAAAGGTGGTGAACCCTATCTTGGACTGATTCACAGACTGGATCAGCCGGTAGAGGGTGTCATGGTATTTGCCAAAACTCCTTTTGCAGCGGGTGCTTTAAGTGAGCAGGTAACGGATGGACGCATGAAAAAACATTACCTTGCCCTTTTATGTGGAAAACCATCTGAAGATTCCGGAAAGCTTGTGGATTATCTTGTAAAAGACGGTCGCACCAATACCTCTTCTGCGGTAAAAGAGCAGAATAAAGATGCGAAACGCGCGGAATTAAACTATCAGGTATTAAAGCGGAACGAGGAGACGACACTGGTAGAAGTAGAACTGATTACCGGTCGTCATCATCAGATTCGTGTCCAGATGGCAAATGCGGGGTGGCCTCTTTACGGAGATACCAAATATAATCCGCAGTTTCAGGAAGTAATGGAGCATGTGCAGACCGCGCTTTGTGCATATAAATTGTCATTTGTACATCCAAAGACGAAAAAAGTCATGGAATTTTGCATAGAACCGGATAATTCCATGTTAAAACAGGTGTAACTTCCTTGACGGAGGTTATAATCTTGGTATAAAATGAAGTTTAGTTTTGAGGAAGAATATATTCAAATATAG
>JBGVRS010000064.1:0-45441 GCA_045128635.1 Lachnospiraceae bacterium | reverse complement strand
AATCATTGGTACGAAAAGACATAGGATTTACCACCTTTCATAAGTTACTTTTATTATAACTCATTAAAGAAGGTTTTTGAATTTACTGTAAAATATTAAATTTTCAAGGTTCAATAGGGGCTTTTGACCCCGGCATCATGATAATTATGTTAATAAAAAAGTTTGAAAAAAATACAACTAAAAAGTTTAAGATTTTCTTAAACTTTTTAGTTGTATTCAACTTCTACCAAAAACAACCCCTGTGCCGGTGCTGTAAAACCTGCTGCGCCACGATCCTGGGCATTTATAATCGCCTGTATTTCTTCCGGTTTACGTTTTCCACGACCAACTTCAATGAGTGTACCAGTCAAAATGCGTACCATATTGTAAAGGAATCCATTGCCATTATATTTGATAGACACAATTCCATCTTTCTCATCTATATGGATAGCATAAATCGTCCTCACTGTTGACTTTTTCATCTTCTTATTAGCACAAAAGGTCTTAAAATCATGAGTTCCAATCAAACATCCTGCTGCTTGACGCATTGCTTCCAGATTGAGAGGTGTTTCCTCTCTCATCACATATTTTCTCTGAAACACATTGGCAATCTCACCATTGTCGATTCGATACTCATAGGTTTTAGCTTTTGCTGTCAGTCTCGCATGAAATCGCTCATCCACTGTTTCTACTTTCATTACACGAATATCTTTAGACAGATACTCATTTAGTGTAGATTTGATTTCTTCGTTAGAATACACTTTGACTTTTTCTCCTGAAGAAACCTCTGGAACATGGAAATTTGCTACCTGTCCCAGTGCATGAACACCTGCATCCGTTCTACCGGAGCCATGGATTTCCACATACTGTCCATACATTCTCTCCAAAATTGCTTCCAGCTTACCCTGTATGGTATTATCCGTGTTTCCCTGCTTCTGCCAGCCATTTAGTTTTGTACCATCATATTGTAAGATTAATTTATAATTCATACTCTTCCTAAAGTTTATACAAAAACACACAGTTCACTTAAATTAGCAAACTGTGTGTCAAAATTCCTATTATTTTTCAAATTTCACAACTGCTTCTCTTGCTGCTGTCAAATATTCCACATTTGCCTGTGCGAAGTCACCCGCATCTGCAAGTTCTGCCAGATGTAAGTCGATTGGAAGCTTTCCAAGTACTGGAAGTTCTACACCAGCTGCAACTTCATCAATATTGCTTGTGCCGAATACTGCGAATTCTTTGCCACAATCTGGACATTTGATAAAGCTATAGTTTTCAACAAGACCAAGTACCGGAATGTTCATCATGTTTGCCATGTTAAGCGCTTTTTTAACGATCATCTTAACAAGATCCTGTGGAGATGTAACTACAACAATTCCATCTACTGGAAGTGACTGGAATACTGTTAATGGTACATCGCCTGTTCCTGGAGGCATGTCTACGAGAAGGTAATCTACTTCTCCCCACATAACTTCACTCCAGAACTGTTTTACCATGTTTGCAAGAACAGGACCTCTCCAAACAACCGGGCTTTCTTCATCCGGAAGTAAAAGGTTGATGGACATTAAACGGATACCATTTGCTGTTAATAATGGTTCGATACCATCATCTGATGCCATTGCCGGTCCGTGAACGCCATACATTTTTGGAATCGATGGACCTGTAATGTCTGCATCAAGAATACCCACTGTATATCCTTCTTTTGCAAGAAGATTTGCTAAAGATGCTGTTACAAGAGACTTTCCAACACCACCTTTACCGCTGACAACACCAATGACGTGTTTTACATTTGAATAAATGTTCTGTTCTACAAGTAAGCTCTGAGGATTATTTTTGCTTGGACATCCTTCGCAGCTTTCTCTTGTACAAGTGCTTTTGCTTGCGCATTCTTTTTCTGACATGTTACTTTCCCCACTTTCGTATATTATCAATCTTGTGATTCGATACAATGTACCTTTAAAAGGTTTGTTGTGCCTGAAGTTCCGATTGGAACCCCGGCAGTCAATACAATCACATCCCCTTCGGATGCATAGGATGCTTTTTCCACTGCCTTAATTGCTTCTTCAAACAGCTCATCCAAAGCCTCTTTTTCTTCAATGAGAAGAGGAATAATTCCCCAGCTTAATGATAGCTGACGATAAGTCTGCTCCTTTGAAGTACACGCAATCACAGGGCAGAATGGTCGATATCTGGAAATCATATAAGCTGTTCTGCCGGACTCCGTAACCGTAACGATTGCCTTGGCATCCAGTTCCATGGCAGCATTGACGGTTGCTTTGGAAATGGCATTGGTGATACTTCCCAATGTCGGCAGTTTATTCTGTAAGAAGCGTTTTCGATAATCAATATCCTGCTCCGTACGGCCTGCAATACGCACCATGGTACGAACACATTCCAGAGGATATTTCCCGGAAGCGGTTTCTCCTGATAACATAATGGCACTGGTTCCGTCATACACTGCATTGGCAACATCATTCGCCTCTGCTCTGGTCGGACGAGGATACTGCATCATGGAATCCAGCATCTGTGTCGCTGTGATGACCTGCTTTCCGACACCGTACACTTTTTTGATGATTTCCTTCTGAATGACAGGCACTTCCTCCAAAGGAATTTCCACTCCCATATCGCCTCTGGCAACCATAACACCATCAGCAATACTTAAGATTTCATCCAGATTTTCAACACCCTGACTATTTTCAATTTTTGCAATGACTTTTATCTTTTCACCGCCAAGCTCCTTTAAAATGTGTTTAAGCTCCCGCATATCTTCATAAGTACGGGTAAACGAGGCTGCCACAAAATCAAACCCCTGCTCCACGGCAAATCTTAAATCATTATAATCCTTTTCATTAATAAATGGAAGACTTAAAGCGGCACCGGGAACATTTACTCCCTTTCTGGCTGAAATCACTCCTGTGTTTTTCACAAGGCAGCGGATTTCTTCGCCAACCACGCTCTCGACTTCCATTTCTACCAGCCCGTCATCAATGAGAATCCGATTCCCCGGAGTCACATCATATGGCAGACCGGAATAGGTAATGTAAGCACTCTCCTTATTTCCCAGAATTTCGCTCGTTGTCAGGGTAAATAACTGCCCCTGTTTTAAAACTACCTGCTTCTGCTCAAAATCGCCAAGACGAATTTCAGGTCCTTTCGTATCCAGCAGCGCAGCTACCGGCATATTTAAATCCGCTCTTAGGCGCTTTAGCATTGCAAGCCTTTCTCCATGTTCTTCAGGACTTCCATGAGACATGTTAAATCTGGCAATGTTCATGCCCTCCAGTATCATCTGACGTAAAATATTTTCATCATCTACTGCAGGGCCAAGAGTACATACAATTTTTGTTTTTCTGTTCACTTCGAAGCTCCTTCCTACCGGAAGCGACTACATTCGAAATGTTCCATCGTTTCCAGACAGTTTAATACTTCCTGATATCTTTGTGGCAATGGACCATCATCCACCACAATATCCAGAGAAGCAGCAATGCTGTCCAGAAGACGGTCATCTATTCTCTTTCTAAGATCTCGTAACATTTCCAGCTTTTCAGCCAGTGTATCGAGTTCTAAAAATGCCAGAAGGTCCGGATTCACTCCAGCCAGTTCCTGGTTCAGCTCTATTTCAGCCGGAATAACTTCTTTACTTTCTGCTTCTGCTGTTTTTTCAGGTTTAGCTTCAGTATTGCCAAAGTTTTCCGATTTTATGAGCTCAAATCTGTATTTTTGTCGGGCGTTTGGGTATTTTTCTCTATCCACTTCGCTGACAAACATATCATATGGTCTTACATAGGTACGAAAATCACCATACAAAGCCTGATAGACCACCATCTTTTCTCCTGTTTCAGAATGCTCTGCAACAGTCACGATCTGGTAGAGTTTATCTTTGAAATGTTTATAAAACTGTCCGGGACGAACCATTCTTTCCATTAATCCTCTTTTCCATTCCAACAATATGTACAAAGCTTACATGGTTCAATTCCAATAGCTTCGATCATATCATCCAGTCTTAAGAATTCTAAGCTTGTGAAGTTCAACTGTCTGCGGATTTCTTCAACCATTGCTTTATATTTTTCATGGTCAGGATCTGCATACTGCTGTAATACTTCTTCTGATACATCTTCTGTTCCTTCAAAGTCTGCAATGATTCTTCTTGTGATCAAATCCATTACAGATTTCGAACGGGAGAAGTTCAAATATTTACATCCGAATAACAATGGTGGACATGCCGGTCTGACATGTACTTCCTTTGCACCATTTCTGTAAAGGAATTCGGTTGTTTCACGAAGCTGTGTCCCACGTACGATAGAATCATCGATGAGAAGCAGCTTTCTGTCTCTAATCATTTTATGCACTGGGATAAGTTTCATACGTGCAACCAGATTTCTCTGTTTCTGGTTTGTAGGCATGAAAGAACGGGCCCAGGTTGGTGTATATTTGATAAATGGTCTTGCATATGGAATCTTTGTATAATTAGAATATCCAATTGCATGGGCAAGACCAGAATCAGGAACACCGGCTGCACAATCAGGGAAGACTTTTCCTTCGTCACGTTTTGCAAGCATCTCACCACAGCGGCAACGCATATCTTCTACGTTCACGCCTTCATAAGTAGCTGTTGGATAACCATAGTATACCCAAAGGAAGGAACAGATTTTCATCTTATCACCGGCTTCTCCGATAGTTTTTCCACCTTCTGCATTGAAGAAATATACTTCTGCCGGTCCTAATTCATAATAATCTTCAAAATCAAGATTCATGTATGCAAAACTTTCAAATGTTGCACACATCGCACCATCTCTTTTACCGATCATGACAGGAGTTCTTCCCAGACGGTCTCTGGCAACATAGATTCCTTCTTTTGTTAAAAGCATAATGGACAGGGAACCTTTTACAAGGCTCTGTACATAACGGATACCTGCCAAAATACTGTGTTTTGTGCACATGAGTGCTCCAACCAGTTCTGTCGCATTGATCATACCGCCACTCATTTCCTGAAAATGGCATGTTCCTTCTTCATATACTTTTTTTACAAGTTCGTCATGATTATTGATCTTACCAACTGTTGCAATGGCAAAACTTCCAAGATGAGACTGGATAAGCAGTGGCTGTGGTTCAAAGTCAGAGATACAGCCGATACCGATATTACCTTTCATCTCGTTGGCATCTTTATCAAATTTTGTACGGAATGGTGTGTTTTCAATATTATGAATGGCACGGCTGAATCCTTTTCCTTCGCTATATACAGCCATACCTGCACGTCTTGTACCCAGATGGGAATGATAGTCTACACCATAAAATAATTCTGTTACGCAATCTTCTTTGGACGCAACTCCAAAAAATCCACTCATTTATTGTCCTCCTTAAGCGAAGCGCTCAATAACCTCTTTGTTTGCTTTCATTGCAGCTTCTTCCATTTCTACTCTGTGAGCAAGAAGTTTTTCTCTAATTTCAGGATGTTTTACTGCAATGATCTGTAATGCAAGATATGCTGCATTTTTTCCACCGTTAATTGCCACTGTTGCTACAGGAATTCCTGGCGGCATCTGCACGATTGACATTAATGCATCCATTCCATCAAGCACTGAACCTGATAAAGGCACACCGATCACTGGTGTAACTGTCTGAGAAGCCACAACACCAGGAAGCGCTGCTGCCATACCGGCTGCTGTAATAAATACTTCTGTACCATTGTTATTTGCTTCTTCAATAAATGCAGAAAGACCTGCATGTGCACGATGAGCAGATAAACATCTTACATCTACTGCTACACCGTAGGATTTTAAAATCTCAACTGCCGCTTCCATCTTTGGAAGGTCAGATGTAGAACCCATAATAATTGCTACTCTCATGTTTTTCTCCTTAATAGTCTATTTAAACACAAAAAGCGACCAGGCTTGGGAAAAACTTCCAAACCTGAGTCGTCTTATTATCTTACTGATTACGTGATGCTGTAGAATCTTTTAATACTACGTCGTGAGCACCGCCTTCTACGATACTTACGGAAGATACTAATGTGATCTTTGCTTTTTCCTGTAATTCAGGAATTGTAAGCGCTCCACAGTTACACATTGTAGATTTTACTTTTGCTAATGATAAACCAACGTTGTCTTTTAAAGAACCTGCATATGGTACATAAGAATCTACACCTTCTTCGAAGCTTAATTTCTTATCTCCACCAAGGTCATAACGCTGCCAGTTTCTAGCACGTGCAGAACCTTCGCCCCAGTATTCTTTCATATACTGACCGTTGATCATAACTTTATTTGTTGGTGATTCATCAAAACGTGAGAAATATCTTCCGAGCATGATGAAATCACTACCCATTGCAAGAGCGAGTGTCATGTGATAATCATGAACGATACCACCATCACTGCAGATAGGTACATAAATGCCTGTTTCTTTATAGTATTCATCTCTTGCTTTTGCAACTTCGATTGTAGCTGTTGCCTGTCCGCGTCCGATACCCTTTGTTTCACGAGTAATGCAGATAGAACCACCGCCGATACCAACTTTAACGAAGTCAGCGCCACATTCTGCAAGGAATCTGAAGCCTTCACCATCAACAACGTTTCCGGCACCAACTTTTACTGTGTCGCCGTAATGTTCTCTGATCCATGCGATTGTGATTTTCTGCCATTCGCTGTAACCTTCACTGGAGTCGATACATAAAATGTCTACACCAGCTTCTACGAGTGCAGGTACACGTTCTGCAAAGTCTCTTGTATTGATACCAGCACCAACAACGTATCTCTTCTTTTCATCAAGAAGTTCGTTCTGGTTTGCTTTTTTAGATTCGTAATCTTTTCTGAAAACGATAGAATCTAAGCAATTGTTTTCATCAATTACTGGAAGAGAATTTAATTTGTTGTCCCAGATAATGTTGTTGCATTCTTTTAATGTCATACCAACTTTTGCTGTGATGAGCTTGTCAAATGGTGTCATAAAATCAGCAACTTTTGTATCCATAGACATACGGGAAACACGGTAATCTCTGCTTGTCACAATACCTAATAATTTACCCTTTGCTGTTCCATCTTCTGTAACAGCCATTGTAGAATGTCCTGTTTTTTCTTTTAAAGCAAGAACTTCTGCTAATGTATTTTCAGGTACAAGGTTTGAATCACTTACTACAAATCCTGCTTTGTAAGCTTTTACCTTTCTTACCATTTCAGCCTGAGCTTCAATTGTCTGGGATCCATAAATAAAGGAAACGCCACCTTCTCTTGCTAATGCAACAGCCATTGTGTCGTTAGATACAGACTGCATAACTGCGGATACCATTGGAATATTTAAAGATAAAGCAGGTTCTTCCTGACCTTTTCTGAATTTTACTAACGGAGTTTTCAAACTAACGTTCGCTGGAATGCATTCACTGCTGGAATAACCAGGAACTAACAGATATTCACTAAATGTGTGGGATGGTTCACTATAATAGTACGCCATGATATAAATCTCCTTTCACTCTTAAACACTTTTGCTTATTCAGACCATGATAATAATTTCCGGTTGGAAAGTCAACCGATTCATAATTAATTAATTCTTATAATAATTAAGAATATAATTAATAAATGTACTTATAAATGGTTTTAATACATAATCTTTCTTGTATATTATATAAAATTTTCTACCATTTGTATATTGGGAAAATTCAAAAGATAACAATCTTTTTTCTAAAATCATGTTTTCGGCAGCTTTTTTTGACACGATGGAAATTCCAAGTCCTGCCGCCACAGAATTTTTGATTGCTTCCGGGTCGTTCATGTAAGCAACCACGTTCAGGCTGTCTTTGGAAATTCCTTCTTTTTCAAGAAACACATCCGCTGCTTTTTTCGTTCCGCTGCCCTTTTCCCGTAGGATAATCGGTTCTTTTAAAAGTTCTGACATTGGAGATTCTTTTTTCCTCAGTGCCAGAAAATGTTCTGTCACCGGGGTAATCGCCACCAGCTCATCTTCATAAAATGGGATGCATTCAAGACGTTCATCCTCAGACTCCATTCCCACAAGTCCCACATCCATACGATCTTCCTGCACACCTTCAATGATTTCTTTACTATCGCTTTGGATTGAATGAAAAAATATTTCCGGATACTGTCTGCAAAATTCCGGCAAAAATTCCGGTAAAATGTAGGCCGAAGGAATGGTAGACACTCCCAGACGAACAATTTTCTCATCAGAACTTTTCCATTTATATAACAGCGTATCCCGAAGATCCAGCATTTTCACTGCACATTCGTAAAGTTCCATTCCTCTTGGTGTTAACTCAATACTTTTGGTTGTACGGATGATCAGCTTCGACTCCAGTTCCTTTTCCAGCGCCTGAATATGGGTACTGATGGTCGGCTGAGAAATGTATAACTGTTTTGCAGCCTCAGTAAAACTTTTGTACACTACGACTGCCACATAAGACTCTAACTGTTTCAATTCCATAAAATTTCCTCCAATGCCTTTACTGCAAAAAGCACTTCCTCTTCTGTGTTAAAATACCCAAAAGAAAATCTGACCGTTCCTGTTGGATAGGTTCCAAGCGTTTGATGAGCACTTGGTGCACAGTGAAGTCCCACACGAGTCATGATTCCATAATTTTTATCCAGAAGATATGCCACCTCTGAGACATCTCTTCCAGGAGTCTGAATGGATACCACCGCTGTTCGCCCTTCTTCTGTCTTTTTCCCGACCAGTTTGATTTTTTCTCCTTTAGGGTCCAATTTCCCAATTTCTTCCAAGAATAATCTCGTTAATATTCTTTCCTTATTATAAATGTTTTCTATTCCTACTTCATTTATCCACCCAAGTGCTGAATTCAGACCAAAAATTCCTGGAAGATTCATGGTTCCCGGTTCGAAGCGATCCGGCATAAACTCAGGAATTTCTTCTGTATGACTAATACTTCCTGTTCCACCGGATAATAACGGAGTCATTGCACTGATCATTTCTTCCTGTAAAATAAATCCGCCAATCCCCTGCGGTCCGTATAATCCTTTATGTCCGGTAAAGCATAAGATATCGATATTCATTTCTTTCATGGAAATCGGCATTGTTCCTGCGGTCTGTGCACAGTCTGCAATAAATTTTAGTCCATGAGTCTTACAAAATGCTCCAACTTCTTTTAATGGAAGAATTGTACCGCACACATTGCTGGCATGCATCATCACCACTGCCTTTGTATTTTGTCTTAAAAGCGCTTCCATAGACTGTAATTTAAGTTCCCCTTGCTCTGAACATGGGACACGGTCAAACTCCACACCGTTTTTTTCTAACTGTCTGATTGGACGCATCACTGCATTGTGCTCCATGGAAGAGACCAGCACATGGTCTCCCGGCTTTAAGAAGCCTTTTAGAACAACATTGAGACTCTCTGTCACATTTTTTGTAAACACCACATTTTTACAATCCGGTCCATCAAACAATTCACAGAGAAGTTCTCTCGTTTCCAGAACCACTTCTTCTGTGTCATAAGCGTTTTCATAGCATCCACGGTTAATGTTACTTCCATTGCCTGTCATGTATTCGTACACCGCCTTCGCCACACATTCCGGTTTTGGATAGGTGGTACTTGCCTGGTCTAAATATATTTTTTTCATCTTCTGTTACCTTCTGTATATCAAATCCTTCCTCTATTTTATCACATTCATTTATTTTTTCAATAAATTCATCAAAGTTATCAATAATTCAAATTGGATAATCCTGTCAGGCAATGGTATACTTTTATCGATTACAGTTAGAGAAAGGGATTTATTATGAATCAGAAAAAAGAAGTAAGAAATATCCTGATCGCCGGTCTGGTAACAGGTATCTTAGGGGCTGCTTTAGTTCTCTTTGGCAACCCAAAAAACATGGGCTTTTGTATCGCATGTTTCATCCGTGATACAGCAGGTGCCCTCGGTCTTCACAGAGCAGAAGCCGTACAGTACATCCGTCCTGAAATCATCGGACTTGTTATCGGAAGCTTTGTTGTAGCCCTCATGAGCAAAGAATTTCGTCCAAAAGGCGGTTCCGCTCCACTGACACGTTTCATCTTAGGATTTTTTGCAATGATCGGATGTTTAATGTTCTTAGGCTGTCCATTCCGTATGGTCCTTCGACTTGCAGGCGGTGATTTAAACGCTGTATTTGGTCTTGTAGGATTCATTGCAGGTATCCTCGTTGGTATCTTCTTCTTAAACAGAGGATATTCACTGAAACGTACTTATACAATGTCTAAATGTGAAGGATTTTTTTTCCCTGCAATGCAGGTGGCATTCCTTGTATTGTTAGTTGCTGCTCCGGCATTTATTCTCTTCTCACCGGAAGGAAAAGGTCCTGGTGCACTTCATGCTCCAATTATCATCAGTTTGATCGCTGGTCTTATCGTTGGTGCAATGGCACAGAAAACAAGACTTTGTATGGTTGGCGGTATCCGTGATTTCGTACTTTTCAAAGATATGAAATTATTATCCGGATTTGTTGCAGTATTTGTTGCTGCTCTTATCGTAAACTTAATTTTAACAGCTACTGGCGATGCTGCATTCTTCACATTATCTATGGCAGAACAGCCGGTAGCACATGTTGACGGTCTTTGGAATGCACTCGGTATGTTACTTGCTGGTTTTGCATGTACACTCTTAGGCGGATGTCCACTTCGTCAGCTGGTACTTGCAGGTGAAGGAAACACAGACAGTGCTGTGACAGTACTTGGGCTTATGGTTGGTGCTGCATTTGCACACAACTTCGGTCTTGCATCCTCCGGTGCCGGCCCAACAGCAAACGGTAAAATCGCAGTTATCATCGGTATCATCGTTGTTGCAGCAATCGGTGCAATGAACACATTCAGAAAGGACAACTAATATGACAACATTAGACGCAAGAGGACTTTCCTGTCCGGAACCAGTCATCATGATTCAGAAAGCAATGAAGACAAAAGAAGCAGCTTATGTTATGATGGTAGATAACCACGCATCCAAAGAAAATGTAACTCGCTTTGCAGAAAAAGCTGGCTACAAAGTTACAATTACTGAAAATGCCGGTGAATACACCTTAGAAATGAGAAAATAAGATGATTTATATTGCAACCTTCTACTCCCACTTCGGTGCGGTACGTTTCAAAAAAGAATGCAAAAAAGAAAATATTTCCGCAGAAGCCATGCCGGTTCCAAGAAATTTAAGCAGCAGCTGCGGTACTTGTGTTAAATTTGAAACAGATAAAAATATTGATACATTCACATGGAGTCAGGAAGTAGAGCAGGTCGTAGAAATCACAGAATCAGGCTACAAGCTCCACTATCATGTGGAGCTTTCTGATTAGATAGGAGTTTTATGGAAACAAATGTAAAACTTACAAAATTAGCCTCCTGCGCAGGCTGCGGCGCAAAAGTAGGTGCCGGAACACTTAGCCAGATGTTGGAAGGCTTTCAGACACATTTTGATGAACGATTGTTGGTGGGATACGATAAGAGCGACGATGCCAGCGTATTTAAGTTAGACGAAGAAACTGCACTGGTGCAGACCTTAGACTTCTTCCCTCCAATCGTAGATGACCCATTTTTGTTTGGGCAGATTGCAGCAACCAATGCGCTGAGCGATGTTTATGCCATGGGCGGAGAACCAAGACTTGCCTTAAATATCCTTTGTTTAAAAGACAGCATGGATTCTGAAACCGTACAGGAAATTTTACGAGGCGGTTATTCCAAAGCATATGAAGCAGATACCATCATCACCGGCGGACACACGATTCATGGCGCAGAACCATTATATGGACTTTCTGTTTCCGGTTTTGTTCATCCACAGAAAGTTCTTACCAACAGCGGCGCAAAGCCAGGTGATGTACTGATTTTGACAAAACCTTTGGGAATCGGTATTTTGACAACTGCTGCAAAGGCAGATTTAGTGGACGAGATACTTTTAAATCGCATTTATGCACAGATGACTTATCTTAATAAGACCGCTGCCCACATTATGAGAAAATATGAAGTACATAGCTGTACAGACGTGACTGGCTTTTCTTTACTTGGACATTCCTTTGAAATGGCTCAGGGAAGTGATTGTACGATTCACATTGATGTGGCGAATGTACCATTCCATAAAGAAGCCTATGAATTTGCAGAAATTGGCTTTATTCCAGCAGGCGCATACAGAAACCGTGATTTTGCAGAAAACGGTGTTCATGTGGTAGGCGATATTTCCCGCGCAATGCAGGATATTATGTATGACCCACAGACCAGCGGCGGGCTGTTAATTGCAGTGGCTGAAAAAGATGCCGCACAATTACACCACGAGCTTGTAGAATCCGGTGTGCAGGCTTCTATCGTAGGTCATGTAACAGAAGCACAAGATTATCCTATTATTTTAGGATAGCACAAAAACCGCCACAGATTAAACTCTGTGGCGGTTTTTCATCCACACAAATCTTCCGGCAAACATTCCAATGCTTTTGCAATCCTCAGCACTGTATCAAACTGTGCTTTTCGAATATCTCGCATCCCCTGCTCATAGCTTTGAATAATACGTACATTGATTCCGGATTTTTCTGCAAGCATTGCCTGTGTAAGATTGGCATAAGCACGAAACCTGGCAATCGCAGATTGTCTATAATAACTTTCCAGCATTCTATCCACATGCATCACAAATTTAGATATATCAGCCTCGTGTAAAGTGTCATACATACATAGCAGATGGTCTGGTTTCACAGCTTCCAATACATAGGAAAACTTTTTGTTTTTTTCCCACACATAATGTGCTAATGACCATCCAAGCCAATATTCAGGTGAACGATCAATATACATTACATCATCGACATCAATTTCTTTTTCACATACTTCTGCTACAACCAGACGAACCAATTCACAACCTGTTTTTCCTGCAATATAAGCAGGATTCCCATTCTCAAACTGACAGCATACATTTGACACAAGAAACATTTGAAAATACTCAAAAAGACTGTATTCACAAGTATTTACTGCAAAATCAATCATATGTCCAAAATTGTTCTGTGCATAATACAAATAGTCCTCATCGTAGGCGTGGATCATCTTGTTTCATCCCCTCTCTGATAATGTCAATCATGAACAATTCATTCTTCAGTTCGCCAAGTGCTTTGGTCTGACGATATTCTTTTCTTGCCTGTCGATCACGTTCCTTTTTCCTTAGATAGTATATCTGTGCATCCGCCGATTCAAATGAAAGAAAACGAATATTTTGAAAGGCTTTTTTAGACATCAAAACAACCTGTTCCCCTAATTTTCCAAGTCTCATCGCCTCACTTAATTGCCTGTAAGATATCGCTCCTGATACAAAATCTCTGGCAAACGAAAAATAAGAATCATCTGCTCGATATCCTATGATCACATCATATTGCGTCAGATCAATCATAAAATTTTCTGCCAAATATTTTTTTGCAGTTTCTGATACTGCACTATTTTCCCAATAGGTTCTATTCTTTGTCAGAATTGCAAGCCAATTCAGGACATGATATTTATCTGAATTCAGATACAAAATTTTTAGTCCTTCTAATGACAATTCATATTTATTTACAAAGCCATTTTTATTATTAGAACACGCCCATTCCTTCGCAAGTTCTTCATTTTCCGTACAATAAAAACCTCTGCCATAATCATTACGAAGATTTCCTTTACCCCAAATTGGACTTTCTATTATTTTTTCACTTCCATGATATATAATCATCCCGTCCTCCTACTACAACTGCAGTTGTATATGTTGTATTATACTACTGTAGTTGTAGTTTGTGAAGTAATAAACATCTATTTTTACAATTTACAAATTAGAGCGAATTAAAAAACTGGCACCGATACTATGATCGATGCCAGTTTTTTATTATCTATTAATCTACTTTTTCCATTTCCATATTCTTTGGAAGAATCAGATTCAAAATAATCGCCATAACGAATACTACTGCTACTACGTTAGATGCAAATACTGTCTGTACTGCTTCCGGGAAGATTGCCCAGATACCAACTTCGCTTGCAGTTGTAAATCCAATACCGATTGCCAGAGAAAGCGATACAATTGTGATATTTCTCTGTGTGAATCCACATTTTGCGATCATTTCCATACCGGAAGTAAGAATTGTACCAAACATCATGATGGTACATCCGCCAAGGACCGCATCAGGTAAAGACGCAAAGAAGTTACCGATTGGAGGCAACAGACCTGCAAGAAGCATACATGCTGCACCAGTTGCAATTGTGTAACGGTTTACAACTTTTGTCATGGCAATCAGACCAACATTCTGTGAGAATGATGTAACAGGAGGGCATCCAAATAAAGAAGAAATAGAGGATGCGAAACCGTCACATGCCAAAGAACCGGAAATTTCACGGTCTGTAATATCTCTGTTTAATCCGGTAGCAACCATCGCAGAAGTATCCCCAATAGTTTCAGCCGCAGATACCAGGAAGATAATTGCTGTAGAAATGATTGCTCCCACGTTAAATTCCGGTTTATATGGAAGAAGTTTTGGAAGCGCAATAAATCCATCTGCAAAAATCATTGTCAGATCAACTTTTCCGAAGAAAATTGCTACAATATATCCTACGATCAAACCTGCAAGTACAGAAAGCTGGCGGATATATCCTTTTGCAAAAATATTCCATCCAAGACATGTAAGTAAAGTAACACCTGCAATGATCAGGTTCTGAACAGAACCAAAGTCTTCGTTATAGCCACCGCCAAAAGAACGTGCACCTACTGTAAACAGTGAAAAACCAATGGCTGTTACAACGGAAGCTGCAACGATCGGGCTGATGATCTTTCTCCAGTATTTTGCAAAAAGACCTAATGTACCTTCAAAAAGACCACCTACTAAAACAGCACCTACAACTGCCGGATATCCATAATTTGCCGCAACAGTACAAAGAACTGTTACGAACGTAAAGCTAACACCCATTACGATTGGCAGCTTGGAACCGATTTTCCAGATTGGGAACAACTGAATCAATGTTGCGATTCCGGCTACGAACATGGCATTCTGAAGCAGCATCGCAATTTCTGAAGTTGAAAGTGCCGGCTGTGCCGCAGCCGCAATCAATGTAATCGGTGTTAAGTTTGATACGAACATTGCTAAAATGTGCTGAATACCAAATGGAATCGATTTCCCAAGCGGCACTTTTCCATCTAACTGATAGATGTTATTAATATTTGCCTGATTATTCATCTTTTGTTTTCTCTCCCAAAAATATTTTTTATTTACTGTTCACGGAAAATAATTTCTCCGGTTTCATCATTCATACCATCTACGATAGCAAGGGACTCTAACTGATATCCCAGATTACGAATCATTCTTCCGCCAGGCTGAAATCCTTTCTCAACTGCAATACCGATTCCTTCTACAGTAGCGCCTGCAGCCTGAACAATCTGAATCAGTCCCTGCAATGCACAACCATTGGCAAGGAAATCATCAATGATCAGTACACGGTCATTTTCATTCAAAAACTTCTTGGACACAATAACCTGATTTTTGTTTTTATGTGTAAAGGATTCCACTTCCGCTGTGTACATTTCACCATCCAAATTGATGCTTTTTGCTTTCTTTGCAAATACTACCGGAACATTGAAATGCACCGCAGCGATACATGCAATTCCGATTCCAGAGGCTTCGATAGTCAAGATCTTATTAATCTTTTTTTCTGCAAAAAGTCTCTTCCATTCTTTTCCCATCTCACTGATCAGTTCCACGTCCATCTGATGGTTGATGAAACTGTCAACTTTTAATACATTGCCCGGTTTTACAATCCCGTCTTTGCGAATACGTTCTTCTAATAATTTCATCCTTTGTCTCTCCTAATGTGTTTTTCAAGAAATTGTAACCATTCTACTACGAAACTTTTCTTTTGTTAAGTGCTATTTTCCCGGAATATCAATATCTCTCAAACTCATTTCACTATCTGCTTCATACTGAAATACTTCTGATAAATGTTCCTTCACCACTGCTTTTCCACCCACATCACCTGTCAGTGCCATAAGCTCCTGTACAAATTGTCCCTGAAAAATGACCGGATTTCCCATTTCGCCCTTCCAGCATAAAACACCAATGCCTTTATAAGAGCGCTTATACATATGAATAAATCCAAACAATTCGTCTTCCTGAACATAAGGCTGATCTGCCACTGCAAACATCACATGATCGTGTCTGCCGATCTCTCCGCATGCCTCCAAGCCGAGTTTTATGGAATGTGATGCTCCAAGTTCCTGATGATGATTTCTCACCACTTTTAATGGGAGTCCTTGTAAAGCTTCTTCAATTACATCATAAGCAGTTACCACCACCAGTTCAAATCGGTGCGGCTCCTCCTCTTTCATTACTGTCAGAATGTCCAGCAGATGACGATACATTGGCTTGCCATCTATCTCTGCCAGCAATTTATTACTGCCATAGCGGCTGGACAAGCCAGCCGCTAAATAAATCATATAAACCATAGTTATTCTCCGATTTTATGAAGACCTCTTAAAATCTTTTCCGGTGTAATCGGAAGTTCTCTAATACGAACACCCGTTGCATTTGCTACCGCATGTGCGATTGCAGGAGAAGCAGTATTAATTACCACTTCACCAACAGATTTTACACCAAATGGGCCAGTCGGTTCATAACTTCCTTTTGCAATTTCCGTACGGAAAGTTGGAAGATCCACACGAGATGGAATCTTGTACTGCATCAGGGAGTTTTCTGCAATCATACCTTTTTCTGTATAAGTAACATCTTCATAAAGAGCCATACCGATACCCTGTGCAACACCGCCCTCTACCTGAATTTTTACAAGGGCCGGATTAATTGGAGTTCCACAGTCAACGCAGGATACAAAATCAACCAATTTAATTTCACCTGTTTCTGTATCAACTTCCACTTCCGCCATACTTGCCATAAATGGCGGCGGAGATTTTGGTGAAGTATGGGATGCTGAAGCTTCCAGTGTCAGCTCACATCCACACATATTTTTTGTAGAAATATCTTTTAAAGTTACTTTCTTTTCTTCTTCACCTTTTACAAAAACATATTTTCCATCAAAATCTACAGCATCTGCTTCTACTTCTAACAATCTTGCTCCAATGGCACAGATTTTCTGTCGAAGTTCTGTACAGGCTTTGATGGTTGCATTACCCGTTACGTATGCAGTACTTGATGCGTAAGAGCCTGAATCATATGGAGAAATATCTGTATCTACACCATATACAACGATGTCATCCACATCACAATCTAAGCAATCTGCTGCAATCTGAGCCAGTGTTGTATCACAGCCGGTACCCATATCAGCCGCACCAATCATCATATTGTAATGACCTTCATCAGAAACTTTGATGGTCACGCTGCCAACGTCAACGCTGGAAATACCGGAGCCCTGCATGGAGATACCCACGCCAAGACCTCTGACCTTTCCATTTCCTAAATCTCTGACAGAATATTTTTCATCCCATCCGATCATTTCGCGGCATTTGTCCATACATTCTTCTACCGCACAGCTTTCTAACAGTTCATTATAATAAGCCGGCATTCTCTGGCCTACCTGAACAAAGTTCTTACGACGGATTTCCAGTGGATCAATGCCAAGCATATCTGCCGCTTCACTTAAGATACTTTCCACTGCAAATAATCCCTGAGTAGCGCCATATCCACGGTACGCTCCCGCAGACTGTACATTGGTGTAAACAACATCCCAAACAAATTCAAATACTTCCGGTGTGTAGATTGGAAGCGCTTTATGTCCGGAAAGTCCTACCGTTGTTGGACCATGTTCTCCAAAGGAACCGGAATTTGACAACGTATACATACGGAGCGCACGTACCTGTCCATCTTTGCTAAGACCAATCTTAACTGTAACTTCCATTTCATGACGAGGAGAACCTGCAATCATCGCTTCTTTTCTGGAATATACAATTTTGGAAGGTTTTCCTGTTTTCCAGGTAACGATTGCAGGATAGATTTCTGCAACCCCTGTCTGTTTTGCGCCAAAGCCACCGCCCACACGTGGTTTAATTACTCGCACCTTAGATTTCGGAATTCCAAGGGCATTTCCAAGGATTCGTCTGTTATGGAATGGAATCTGTGTGGAACTTACCACAGTCAATCTTCCATAAAGATCCATATATGCATAAGAACGGAATGTTTCCATCATCGTCTGGCAGTTTGCCTTTGTATGATAGGTTCTCTCTAACACAAGGTCGCATTCCGCAAATTTTGCTTCTACATCTCCATTGCTGTCACAGCCTGAAGCAACAAGGTTACGCTTATTATCTGCACCTACGTCGCAGTGTGCTACCCAGTCTTCTTCAGGATGCACTAAAACCGGATTATCTTTCGCTTTTCTAAAATCCAGTACCGGTTCCAATACCTCGTACTGAACTTTGATCATTTTCAGTGCTCGGTCAACGCATTTTTCATCTTTTCCGGCAACGATTGCAACTGCATCGCCTACAAAACGCACTCTTTGATCAAGAATGTATCTGTCATATGGACTTGGCTCCGGATAAGTCTGTCCAGCCTGGGTAAAACGATTCTGCGGAACATCTTTGTATGTAAGAACGCATTCGATTCCCGGAACCTTCATCGCAATATCTGTTTTAATTTCTTTAATCAATGCATGGGCATGAGGGCTTCGAAGCACTTTTACTACAAGGCAGTCCGTCGGTGCCAGATCGTCTGTATAGACAGGCTTTCCTGTAATCAGCGCCATGGCATCTTTTTTCATGATTGATTTATTTACATATGCCATAAATTACGCCTCCTGTTCCTTTTTCCATGCAAGATATTTTTTAATTGCACGAAGCTGTCCTGAATATCCTGTACATCTGCACAGGTTTCCAGCCAGATATTCTTTGATTTCTTCTTCTGTAGGATCCTCTAATTCACGCACCATCGCAAGTACATTCATAACAAACCCCGGAGAACAGAAACCGCACTGTTCAGCACCTTCGCCACCTAAAAATACTGCAAATTCTTCAGCTTCTTTCTGTAAACCTTCTAATGTGGTTACTTTTTTTCCTTCTACTCTCATTGCTGGTGTGGAACAGGAAAGTACCGGTGTTCCATCCACCCATACGGTACAAAGTCCACAGTTGGAAGTTTCACAGCCTCTTTTTACACTATAGCAGCCCTGACTTCTCACAAACTCTAAAAGAGCCATATCCGGAGAAATATCAGCAGTTACTGCTTTTCCATTAATAAAGCATTTTAAGATCATTTATTTCTCCTCCAGTCTCTGATGTAATCTTCTAATCAAAACGCCTGCTACATGCTGGCGATACTCAGCACTGCCTCGCAGATTACTTCCGTAAGTAAATCTTCCTGCTGCCTCTTTTGCATTTTCCAATGAATCCATAGCAATCACTGCTGCTTTTGCCGGTCTTGCACCAACGGATAGGTGGTATGTTTCATCCCATTTTGCAACAGCCACTGCAATCACAGGAAAATCTGTCGCTTCTCTTCGAATTGTTTCATATGCAATCTTCATTGGTTTCTTCTTTACGATCAAAGAAACTAAAATTTCATTGCCATATGGCATCTTGGCAAACTCTTCCAAAGATACGATTCCTGTTGGATAAAGCTCCACATAAGCATCCATTGCCAAAAAACATGTCAGCACATCAGAAAAACCAAATCTTCCAAAAATACTTCCGCCAACTGTTGCACAGTTTCTAAACTGAGTACCTACGATATGACGCACACATTCTTTTACTGCACCGTTTGTATAGGCATTTAATCCTTCATGTTTTTCAATCTGACGAAGCGTTGTCATTGCCCCAATTTTAAACTCTTCCTCAGTTTCTTCGATTTTGTCCAGACCGAGATTTGACAAATCAATGGCAGTCTGTACATTTCTGTTACCCATCTTCAGCCAGAGAGTACCACCAAGAACTTTTGCACTTCTCTTCTGATTTAATTCATAAGCCTGTTCAAGGCTCTCTGCTTTTACATAGTTTTTAATTGTCAGCAAAGCCATCCCCCACTTTTACACATTTTTTTAATCGTAACATATTTACCAAATTTCAACAAGTTTCGCTTGCGTTTTTTGGAACAAAAAAATGGCAGGTGATTTCTCACCTGCCTAAATTTCATATAGCTTAATTCTTTTCCTTTGGAATCACGATATTTAAAATAATTGCAATGATTGCTGCCGGAACGATACCCGAACCACCAAATACTAACTGGAAGTTTGTTGGTAATGCAGATAAAATCGCTGTGTTTGCACCAAGACCAAATCCAAGACCAAGTGCTACGGATACGATTGTAATATTTCTTGCTGTCAGTGCTTCTTTTGTAATTAACTGGATACCGCTTACTACGATAGAAGCAAACATCATAACTGCAGCTCCGCCAAGAACACTCTGTGGCATGATAGAAATGAGTGCTGCCAGTTTTGGGAACAGACCGCAGAAGATTAAGAAGATTGCACCAATTGCAAGTGCAAAACGGTTTACAACCTTTGTCATAGCAACAAGACCAACATTCTGGCTAAATGATGTGTTTGGAAGAACACCAAAAAGTGCTGCTAAGGATGATCCGATACCATCACACATAACACCGCCTGCAAGTTCTGAATCTGTAGCTTCTCTTCCCATACCGCCTTCCATAACGCCGGAAATATCACCAACAGTTTCTACTGCTGTTACAATGAACATGATCATAACAGGAACGATGGCACGTAAATCAAATACCGGTTTTACAGGCATCAGCTGTGGAATAGAAATCCATGCAGCATCTTTTACTTTCTGCCAGTTAAGTACCCATGCTTTTGTAAATTCTACGCCATCTGCTGTAACTGCAGTTGTTTCTAAGAACATTGGCATGATTGCTGCAATTACATAACCAACCAAGATACCCATAAAAATTGCTGCATAGCTTGTGATTCCCTTTGTAAAGTGTTTAAAAAGAATGATTACAATCAGTACGATCAAGCCAAGTGCAAGGTTCTCTAAAGAACCAAAATCTTTTGCACCGGAACCGCCACCGAAGGAATTGATTCCTACAGAAATCAGAGAAAGACCGATTGCCAATACTACAACACCTGTTACAACGCTTGGGAAGAATTTTCTAAGCGGTTTTAAGAATGCACCTAAAACTGTTTCGAAAAGACCGCCAATGATGGAAGCCCCCATAATTGCACCATAGGCAAGAATACCTCCACCCATAACATTTGCAACACTGTTAAATACTCCGATAAATCCGGAACTTGTACCCATGATAATTGGTACCTTGCCACCAATTGGTCCAACTGCATAAAGCTGAATCAAAGTAACAACACCAGCCATCAGCATGGCATTCTGTAATAATGTAACCTGTAATTCTGCCAGATCACCGCCTGCTGCAATACCGCAGGCACCACCAATGATTATAATTGGTGTTAAGTTTCCTACGAACATGGCAAGTACATGCTGTAACCCCAGCGGAATTGCCTCTTTCAAAGGAATACGTCCTTCAAAGTCATAAGGACTTGTGTACTTTACATCTTTTTTCATTTGTTTCTCTCTCCTGAATCATATGTATAAAACAAAAAACTCCAATTATCAAGGATAACACAAGCGTTCTTTATCGTAAAATTGTTTATTTTCATCTTTAATCATTAATATTTCTTATGAATTCATTAAAAAATATTTTTAATGCTGCTTTTGGATATTCTTTTTTCATAGGTTCCACATATCCTTTTTGAAGAAGTATCTCTAAATGCTCTTTCGTTAAAATGGTATCCTCCGACACTCCCAGGCATTTCTGCACCAGTTCTTTGCGATGGCATACCTCTTTCAATGATTTTCCAACAGCACAAAGCCCGGTCACAATGTGAATCTCGTCCACATTTTCCGGAATCACCGGCTCATGCTCCGCCGGAAATTTCACCGGCTTTCCTTTGCTCCCGTCAGCTTCTACCAAAACAATGTCTGCATATTCACAAACAGCTTCATATACCTCCAAGCTCAGTGCTTTTATCTTTCTATTCTCCGCTGAAAGTCCTGCCATGCAATATCCACAGGTATTTAGTTTTGCAACGATTTCCTCCACATTTCCTGATAAAATGCACTCTGGTTCCTCATACATATGAGTTGTTGTGGTAACAAATACCTTTTTCCCCTGATTTCGGTACTTTTCAGTCAGCTTATGAATTCTTGTGGTCTTCCCTCCGGAACCAACCACTGCGATTACAAATTCTGCCATTTTTACTTTCTCTCATTCTTCAGATAAAGAATTGCCTCTAGTACACCACCTGCAATGCACCTTGCTTTATCTGATATAGTAAAGCAGTTTTCGTATTCTTCTACACGTGGGTCGATATCCGCAATCTTAAATCCTTTTGTTACCTGATAGCCGTCTCTGATGAGTCCTCGTAAAAGTCCTGATATCGTTGCTGGCACTTCCACATTTCCTTCACATGTTTCAATACAGGCAATTATCTGTCCCTTTTCTACCACATCAGTAATGTGACATACATTTTTTAACACTCCTGCTGCAGGTGCGTGAATGACACGTTCTTTTGTAACTCCGGCAACAGCCCCCGGAATCCCTGTATTTGGAATGGCGCTGCCTTCTAAAATCACTCTTCCAAGCTTATGCCCTCGCATAGTTTCAATGACCGCATCCACATCTTCTCCCGCTGTAAAACCAGGTCCTAGTCCAACGGTAATCGGTGCCATACTTCGATTGGTTCCCAGATTCTTTTTAGCAATGATGGCATCTACAAGTGCCACAGGCTTCAAAGTATTCAAACAGTCACACCGTGGGTCTACCAGCACTGCCACATCCCCTGTGTCCATAATCTTTTCTGCTTCTTCTATATCATTTGCAAGAACAGCAGTCATATCTTCCACTGTCCATCTGCCTTCATATACTGCTTCTGAAAATGCCACATTTCTTCGTATGGCAGAAGGCTTTTCAGACTCCAGTACCAATACACGATATCCGCTTTTTCTTAATTTATAAATCGTCCCCGTGGCAAGATCTCCGCCGCCACGTACAACAATCAATTCCTTTTTCATGGTCGAATACCCTTTCAAAATACTATCTCCATCTTACTCCATAAACAAAAAAAAAGCCACAATCTTTCGATTGCGGCTTCGCATTTAGCAGGGACAGAAGGACTCGAACCCTCGACATTTGGTTTTGGAGACCAACGTTCTACCAACTGAACTATATCCCTTTGACTGCTACCCCAAATTTATATCATACTTTGAGGTATAATGTCAACAACATTTTTAAAATTATTTTTCAACTATTTCTCCGACTGTTTTGGCATGGTATCTACAATTTTTTCAATAATCTGTTTTCTAATATAAATATCGTAGCTTAACATGCAGATAAATGAGAATAACTGCAGAAATTCCTTATCTTCTTCCGCTTCTTCTACAAATGTATTCCCGGCGCGTTCATAGTCTTTTGTGAGCGTTTCTTTTAACTGCTCAATCTGACCTTTTTCCAGACTAAATACCTCTTCATAGATTTTTTCCAGATTTAAATCCTTTCCGGTTGCAAAATAGCGGTCTGTCAGCGGATTTAAAATACTCTGAATATCACCAATGGAAAGAATATTTTTGAAATAATAAATAAACATCAGCACCATAATGTGCTCTTTGGTATACTTTTTCTTTTCCGGTGCCGGAAGCAGATGATTTTTTGCATAGTTATTGATCATAGTCTTTGTCATGACCTTATCACTCTCATATCGCTTCACATTTTCCAGATGCCCATTCATAAAAGTAAGCACCTGATCCATATATAAATCAATATTTGGAATCTTTGAAGATTTCACATATTCCATTTTAGAAAGACTATCCAAAATACTTTCTATCATTCTATCAGATTCAATGTTCACAACGTTCACCTCATGTAATCCATTACTATCTGCATTATATAGTATTAAAAACTACATGTAAAGCGAATTCTTTATAAAATCACCTTTTTACATTTTTTGCATATACTGTCTAGTGAAAATCACGAGGAGTTTTCTATGAAAAAATTCTTATCTCTTGCACTGACTTCCATTTTGGCACTCACTTGTCTGACTGCTTGTGGAACCGGTGATAATTCAAATCTTACAAAAGTCACTTTAAGCGAAGTGGCACATTCTATCTTCTATGCGCCAATGTATGTAGCCATCGAAGAAGGATATTTCTCCGAAGAAGGAATTGATCTGGAGCTTGTGAATGCATTTGGAGCTGACAAAGTGACAACCGCTGTTATCGCTGGTGAAGCAGACATTGCATTTATGGGTTCTGAAAGCACCATTTATGTATATAATCAAAATGCCGATGATTATCTTGTCAATTTTGCTCAGCTAACCCAAAGAGCCGGAAACTTTATGGTTGCCAGAGAACCTATGGATAACTTTCATTGGAAGGATTTAAAGGGAAGCGAAGTTCTTGGAGGACGTAAAGGCGGTATGCCACAGATGGTCTTTGAATATGTTCTTAAGAAAAATGGAATTGACCCTGAAAAAGACTTAAATATTGATCAGAGCATTGATTTTGGCAGTACGGCAGCGGCATTTTCAGGCGGAAAAGGGGACTTTACGGTAGAATTTGAACCGTCTGCTACAGCTTTGGAAACAGAAGGTGCCGGCTACGTGGTAGCATCCTTAGGTGAAGCTTCCGGTTATGTACCATACACTGCTTTTTCCGCAAAAAAGAGTTATCTGGAACAAAATCCTGAAATCATCCAGAGCTTTACCAATGCCCTTCAAAAAGGGATGGATTATGTCAACAGCCACACACCTGAAGAAATTGCCCAGATTATCCAGCCACAGTTCGCAGAAACTGATCTTGCACAGATTACTACCATTGTAAAACGTTACTATGAGCAGGATACATGGAAGGAAAACCTGATATTTGAACAGGATGCTTTTGAGCTTCTGCAGGATATTCTCATGGAAGCCGGGGAATTAGAACAAAAAGTTCCTTATGAACAACTTGTTATTAAAAATTATGCAGAAAATGCGGTACAGTAAAATCAGGGAGCTTTTTCAAGCTCCCTTCATATCATAATTTTTATAAATCCTTCTCCACCGTCGAAATCGGCGTAATCTGATAATTTTCCACAAGATAATTCAACACATTTGGCGAAATGAATGCCGGCAATGATGGTCCAATCTTAATATTCTTAATTCCAAGATAAAGAAGTGTCAGCAGAATGCATACAGCCTTCTGTTCATACCAGGAAAGGATAATGGACAATGGCAGGTCATTCACTGTACATTCAAATGCTTCTGCCAATGCCGAAGCCACCTTTATCGCACTGTAAGCATCATTGCACTGTCCCATATCCATCAGCCTTGGAAGCCCGCCGATTGTCCCCAGATCAAGGTCATTAAAACGGTATTTTCCACAGGCGAGCGTCAGCACAATGCTGTCAGCTGGTGTTGCCTTCACAAGGTTTGTGTAATAATTACGTCCTGCTTTTGCACCATCACAGCCTCCGATTAAGTAGAAATGTTTAATCGCACCACTTTTCACAGCTGCTACCACCTGATCTGCTACGGAAAGAACTGTTCCGTGAGCAAATCCTGTCATCACTTTGTTTCCGCCGTTAATCCCGGTCATCAGGCGGTCCGCACTGTAACCGCCAAGTTCCAGGGATTTTTCAATGACTGGTGTAAAATCTTTTTCATCCCCGATATGCTGCATTTCCGGATAGGATACCACAGCAGTTGTAAAAACACGGTCTGCATAAGAGGTCTTTGGTGGCATGAGGCAATTTGTCGTAAAGACTACAGGGGCAGGGATTTTTGCAAATTCTTTCTGCTGGTTCTGCCATGCAGTACCGTAATTTCCTTTTAAATGTGAATACTTTTTCAGTTCCGGATAAGCATGCGCCGGAAGCATTTCACCATGGGTATAAATGTTGATTCCTTTGCCCGCCGTCTGCTCCAGTAAGCATTTCAAATCATATAAATCATGTCCTGAAATTACAATAAACGGTCCTTTTTCAATCGTCAGAGGAACTTCTGTCGGCACAGGTGTTCCAAAGGTTTCCGTATTCGCTTTATCCAACAGCTCCATACATTTATAATTTATTTTCCCTACTTCCAACGCAATCGGCAGCAGGGCCTCCACGCCCCACTCCATGCCAATTGCAAATAATGCCTTATAGAGAAAATCAGGGATTTCTTTATCTCGATATCCAAGCATTTCTGCATGATATGCATATGCCGCCAACCCACGGATTCCAAATAAAATGAGTGATTTCAACGATCTGACATCTTCCTCATCATTCCAGATAAGTTCCAGATCATAATCATCATTTCTTCCGCAGGCATTAACACAATGACTGCATTCCGGCACAAGATGCATTTTTGCTTCGTATACTCTTTCAATTAATCTGTTTAATTCTTCATCGTTAAAATTTACATTGGTTAAAGTTGCAAACAAAGCCTCTATAACCAGATTATTAATTTCCGGTGTCACTAATTCTTCATTCCCTTCTGTGGAACGTGCAAGACCGATCAGTGCACCTGTTAATTTATCCTGTAATTTCGCAGTATCTGCCTTCTTACCGCAAACACCGGCAGCACCAGTGCATGCACTGCATCCGGCAGTCTGCTCACACTGAAAACAAAACATTTTCTTTTCCATACGCATAAACTCCTCTATTCTTTGATTTCTCCATCAGGTGTAATTGATACAACACTCCAAGGAATAAATTTTCCGCTATTCTGAATTGCACGTTTTGCTGCCATTTCCAGCTTTCCACAGCATGGAACTGTCATGCGTGCAATTTTTACACTCTTAATATCATTGTTGGCAATGATCTGTGTCAGTTTTTCCGTATAATCTCCCATATCTAGCTTTGGACATCCGATAATCGTAATGTGATTTTTCATAAAATCATTGTGAAAGTTCCCGTAGGCATAGGCACAGCAATCTGCTGAGATTAACAGATTAGCTCCCTGATAAAATGCTGACTGAACCGGCATCAGTTTAATCTGTACCGGAAACTGCATCAGCTGGCTCTTTACCCTCACATTTTCCAGTTTTACCTTCTGGCGATTTTCTTTCTCTGCTTTTGCCGCCAAAACAGCCGCTTCATCATAAGCCGGCGCTTCTCTCATCTCAAAACTGATGGCATCTACAGGGCAAGCTGGCAAACAGTCTCCCAAACCATCACAGTAATCTTCTCGAAGCAGCTTCGCTTTTCCATCCACCATTCCAATAGCACCCTCGTGACAGGCAGCTGCACATAAACCACAGCCGATACATTTTTCTTCATCTATTTTAATAATTTTTCTTAACATCTTTTTGTCCCCCTTTGACTTTACAAGCACATTTTAATATACTGTAATCAATATGTATGTTGGAATTCCAACAAAAGGAGAAGAAATGAAAAATTATATTCCTGCGTTAAAAAAATGTGGATTGTTTGAAGAAATTGAAGAAGAAAATCTCACCGCCATGTTAGATTGCCTTGGCGCAAAAGTATTTTCCGTCAAAAAAGATATGACTATTTTCTGTGAAGGAACTCCTGCAAAATATATTGGACTCATTCTTTCCGGGGCTGTACAGATGGTACAGGACGATTTCTATGGAAACCGCAGTATTGTGACAAGCATTGGCGAAAACGGGCTCTTTGGCGAATCCTTTGCCTGCGCAGGAATCACCTCTTTGCCTGTTAGCTTTATCGCTTCCAAAGATTGTGAGATTATGCTGATCGACTGCAAGCGCATTACCTATACCTGCTGTAATGCCTGCTCTTTTCACAAACAGGTGATTTTTAATCTGTTGCATCTGGTAGCAAGAAAAAATCTCGACTTTCATCAGAAAATCGAGATTACTTCAAAACGTTCTACAAAAGAGAAGCTTATGACCTATCTGCTGTCTGTTGCCAAACAGACCGGAAGCAGCTCTTTTACCATTCCTTATGACCGTCAGGCACTGGCTGACTACCTTGGGGTAGAGCGAAGTGCCATGTCAGCTGAAATTGGCAAACTCCGCAAAGAAGGCATCATTGAGTGTCAGAAAAGTCATTTTACAATTCTATAAGTTTTTCAAATGCGATGCGCTCTGCACCGTCTTCCAGATAAATAATACCGCAGTACTCAAATCCATTCTTCGACTGCATGCGCTGCATGGATTTGTTGTTTCTGTGGGTATCGTTTTTCAGGCTGCGCACACCTCGTTCACGGCACATTTTCACCACTTCATCAATCATGGCACCGGCAATGCCTTTGCCTTTACATTCAGCATCCACGGCAACTCTGTGAATTGCTGCATATGGCTCATCTGTCGTTTTCCATGCACCTTCATAAATCTTATCATAAGTCGGCTCACCATCAAAAATCACAGCCATAGTACCGATAATTTTGCCATTTTCCTCCATAACATAGCTGTAATCATTGGCAATATCCATGGCAATGGCTCCTTCATTTGGATAACCGTTCTGCCACTGATCAATTCCCTGTTCTTTCATATAGCTCTGTGCCTGACGAATCATTTTCATAACAGCAGGGATATCCGCATATTCTGTCTTTCTAAAGCGTCTGCTTCTGTCATAGGTTTCTAAAAAATGATGCTCCACACCGTCTTTCTTATAGGCAACGACCGTGCTTAAATTTACATTTTCCACACTTCTGAAAATATTCATCTCAATATGAGGGCTGGTCTCACGAAATTGTTTCATCAGCATTTTCATTTCCTGACGTTTGGATTCTCCAATGCCGTCTTCTGCTTCAGATATTTTTTCCGTAAAACGGCACGCACACTGTAAGAATTCCAGACCATGATAATCTCTCCATGCCAGAATATCTTCTTCCTTTACCAGATACATCGGGCGAATCAGTTCCATTCCTTCAAAGTTGGTGCTGTGAAGCTTCGGCATCATTGTCTGAATCTGTGCTCCATAAATCATTCCCATCAGAATCGTCTCAACCACATCATCAAAATGATGTCCCAGCGCAATCTTATTGCATCCAAGCATCTTCGCATTATTATACAAATATCCTCGTCTCATACGGGCACAAAGATAACATGGATTATCTTTGATATCTACTACCGAGTTAAATATTGGACTTTCAAATACTGTAATTGGAATATTTAATAATTTGGCATTATCTTCGATCTTTTTACGATTTCTCGGGTTGTATCCAGGATCCATTACAAGAAAAACAAGTTCAAAGGGAAACTTTCCGTGGCGCTGTAATTCCTGCATCAGTTTCGCCAGCAACATGGAATCCTTTCCACCGGAAATGCAAACTGCAATTTTATCCCCTTCCTGAATCAGATCATAATCATTGATTGCCTGGGTAAATTTTCTCCAGATTGGTTTTCTGAATTTTTTAATCAGGGCTCTTTCAATTTCCTGATATGGTTCCAATATTTTTTCTTTTTTTACCTGTTCTTCCATTCAATTAAATCCTTTACTACTTCACCGGCGATGATCAGCCCTGCTACCGAAGGTACAAATGCAATGCTTCCCGGCACCGGCTTTCTCTCGTCAGTTTCTCTTTTGATCGCTTCTTCCTTGGAGTAAACCACTTTTAAATGATCCACACCATGTTTTTTTAATTCTCTTCTCATGACTTTTGCAAGAGGACATACACTTGTTTTATAGATATCTGCCACTTCAAACATGGCCGGATTCATCTTATTTCCGGCTCCCATACTGCTAATCACCGGAACCTTTGCTTCTTTCGCACTCATGATCAGATCAATTTTTGCTGTCACTGTATCGACCGCATCCACCACATAATCATATTGGGTAAAGTCAAACTGTTCCCTTGTTTCCGGCAAATAAAAGCAATTGTGTACCTCTACTTTTGTATCCGGACAGATTGACTGGATACGTTCCCTCATGACCTCCGTTTTATATTTTCCTATGGTATCTCTGGTCGCAATAATCTGGCGATTCAGATTTGACAATGCAACGGTATCACTGTCAATTAGGTCAAAGGCACCTACCCCGCTTCTTGCAAGCGCTTCTACCACATATCCGCCTACACCACCGATTCCAAAGACTGCAACTTTAGCATTTTTTAATTTTTCCAGTCCTTCACTGCCAATTAGCAATTCTGTTCTGGACAACTGTTCCTGCATCATAGATTCATTCCTTTTGAAAATTTATTTTTCATCAACTTCTCCGTATTTGCCAGATGCAATTCACTGACAATCGGTCGTAAATATTCAAGTTCGGTTCTTAAACCGTCCACATGAGGCACTCTCCATGCTCCCCCATCGCTTCCAAGGGCAATGGTTCCACCAAGTTCTGCAAACATCTTAATCATATTTAAATGATGCATGGTGATTTTTTCCGTAATCTCATCATCAAATCTTCCGCCACCCTTTAAATTACCAATTGGCGATACGGTTGGTGTCCAGATGACTCCGTTTTCTGCCATACATTTCAAAGCCTGTTCATCACTATACGCACCATGCTCAATACTGTCAACTCCTGCGCATACCGCCTCTTCCATAGTTCTTGCGCCATTACAGTGTGCCATGACTGCCATACCTTCTTCGTGAGCAATTTTAACCATCTCCCGAATCAGTTCCGGCTCCAATCCTTCTTCTGTCAGCACGCCAAACTGACTAAAATCAATCAGACCACTGACCATAATCTTGATAAAATCCGCACCGGATTCCTTTGCTTCTTTTACGAGTCCATGGTATTCCTGCAAGTTTACAAAACTACGCCCTACGATGCCTCCATAATGTCCTTTTTTATGAATGGCAAAAATCGGGGTACGATAGTCAATCCCATACTCCGGTGCAATCTCTTTGGCTCTTTTCGATACTCCATAAGAGTCACCGCCGTCACGGATAAATGTAATGCCTGCTTTCTGGTATTTGCAAAAGCATTTATGAATCACATCTTCCTGCACACCATTTTTATGCAGCGCTACCGCCTCTTTATAATTTTTCCCATCCATGATCACATGTGCGTGACATTCTCCAAGCATCTTACGCCTCCCGGAAAATCCTTTGTATAAATTCATTTTCCATGCTACACTATAGGCAGTATATTTTGCAAGGAGTTTATGATGGAAGAAAAAACCAATGTGATGCGTTTACTGGAACAAAAAAAAATCAAATTCCAGAGTCATCATTTAGATATTACAGAAGCCTTAAGCGGCGTAGAAATGGCAGATATGCTTGGGCAAAATCCTGCCCAGGTATTTAAAACTCTCGTTACCGTTGGAAAAACCAAAACAAATTATGTATTTGTCATCCCGGTTGCTGAGGAACTGGATTTAAAAAAGGCTGCCAAATGTGTGGGCGAGAAGTCCATTGAAATGATCAAATCAAAGGAACTGCTTCCTTTGACTGGCTATGTACACGGTGGCTGCTCTCCGATAGGAATGAAAAAGTCCCTGAAAACCGTTCTTCACGAAACCGCCAGAGACTTTGATTCCATTATTTTTAGTGCCGGTAAAATCGGCTATCAGGTACAGATGAACGCAAAAGATTTAGAAAAAGTCATTCGTCTTAGTTACAGCGACCTGATCGTATCATAATTTAGAACAATTTATTCAGGTCGTCCTGCTGTCCCATAACGATCAAATGATCTTTTTCATTAAAAATGTAATCCACACCCGGCATACTGATATCTCCCTGTGGATTTTTCACCGCAAGAACATTGATATGGTACTTGGCACGGACATTTGCTTGAATAACATTTTTTCCAATCCAGGCTTTATAAGGTGTTACTTCCATAATAGAGTATTCATCACTCAATTTAATATAATCAAAAATGCTGTCATTGCTGATAGACACTGCCAGTCGGGTCGCCATATCTCTTTCCGGATAAATTACATGATTTGCACCGTTTCTCAACAGGAATTTTGCCTGAATATCTGTGCTTGCAAGGCTGATAATATATTTTGCCCCAAGTTCTGACAAGTTGTAGGTAATTTCCAGACTGCTCTGGAAGTTATCACCAATACATACAAAGCAGGCATCAAAATTTCCAACACCAAAAGTTTGGAGCACATCCATCTTTGTACAGTCTCCAACCTTGGCACTTGTCACGATATCAACAACATCCTCTACTTTTTCTTCAATATCATCCACAACCATCAGCTCATTTCCAAGAGTCGCCAAATTGTTGCACATGTGGTGTCCAAATTTTCCCATTCCAATAATTAAAAATGATTTCATAATCCCAAACTCCTATCCGATTGTAATTTTCTCCACCGCATCTCTTACTGGTGCTGTTTTTCGTTTTCCAGCCAATGCATTGGCAAAGGAAAGACTTCCTACACGGCCGCAGTACATTAAAAAGATGATCAGTACTCTGGAAATACTGTTAAGATCCCTTGTAAGTCCCGTAGACATTCCTACCGTGCCAATTGCGGAAAATGTTTCAAACATTAAATCAAGCATTGGCAGAGACTGTATTGCACTGATTGCAATGGTTACCCCCAGTGCAAGCATCAGGTTTGTAAAAAATACCGCACTAGCTTTTCGAAGAGCGTCATCCTCCAGACTTCTTCCAAATACCGAGGTACTGCGGTTTTTCCTCATATAAGAGAACGAATACAGCATTAAAACCATAATGGTAGTTGTTTTCACACCGCCTGCCGTGGAACCAGGGCTTCCGCCAATAAACATCAATGCAATTGTCAACAATTTCCCCGCATCTGAAAGTGCTGCCGTATCTACCGTATTAAATCCTGCCGTTCTTGCAGTTACCGAATCAAATAAAGCTGCCAGAACCTGATTCCCTATGGAGAGTCCGGCCCCTGTTGCATTTCTTTCCACAATCAAGAACAACACTGCGCCGCCAAAAATCAGCACCGTACTCATAAACAATACAATTTTACTATGCAGATGGTATCTCTTTAATTTCCATTTGTGGGTCAGCATATCATCCCAGACAACAAATCCCACACCGCCAATGATAATCAGCGCCATGATTACAATATTTACCAACCAATCATTTGTAAATGCCGACAATGATGAATATGGACCTGTATGCTGTCCCATCAGATCAAACCCGCCATTACAAAAGGCTGAAACCGAATGAAACACCGACATCCAAATTCCCTGTTTTCCATACAACGGGACAAATCGAATCATCAAAAGCAGCGCACCAATACTTTCTATCAAAAATGTTCCAATCAGGATTTTCTTCGCCAGTCTCATAATTCCGCCCACCTGATTTACACTGATACTTTCCGTCAAAAGTTCCCTTCCACGCAAATGTACCCTTTTCCGAAGAAGCATAAAAAACATGGTGGCAATGGTCATAAATCCAAGACCGCCAATCTGAATCATGGTCAAGATCACAGCCTGACCAAAGCCACTCCAATAAGTTGATGTATCCTGCACCACAAGCCCTGTTACACAGGAAGCAGAGGTTGCCGTAAAAACCGCATCCAGAAAAGAAGCTCCCTGCCCATTTTTAGTAGATACCGGAAGCATCAAAAGAATGGTTCCGGTCATAATAATCAGAAAAAATCCCAGCGCAATGATCTGCACATGAGACATTTTTACATTCATTTTTTTCTTTTGCATGTCTTTTTCTCCTACAATGCAAATTTTTATACTGATTATACCCCTAATTAAGAAAATAATCAAAAACATTCATAAAATCTTAAAAGTTTTCCTCTTGTTCTTTTCATAATTATTTTATAAGATAAAGCCAGGAAACCTTTTATTATCAACAAAAAGTAATATCAGGCACAGTTTATGGAGGTATTAAATGAAGCGACAAAGTATTTTCTTTATACTTTTATTACTTCAAGTTTTAATGATATGTGTTGGATGCGGAAGCTCTGAGAAATCTGCTGCACCTGAGAGTCCGGCAGCGGCTGCGGAAGAAGCAGCTGCCGTTACAGAAGAGGCTGCTGATGCAGAAGCAGCGGCGCCCGCTCCCGTTGAAGATGCTATAGGAATCTTTGAAGGTCTGGAAGATAACCATACAGCTATCTTCTCCTTTGATGGCGCAGAAACAGCCTTCTATTTTGAAGATCCAGCTGTTCAAAATGTACTGTTTGAAGCAGTTTTAGGAAGCCCTTATACGCTTTCCTATGAATATGATGACTCCCTTGGATATATCATTTATAAAATCAGTGAATAATTGCAAATACAAACAGCCCTGCTGAAAGATGAACTATTATTTTACCAGTTCATCTTTCAGCAGGGCTGTCTATTTACATCTATAACAAAATTTAGAGCTTTGTTACATTTGTAGCCTGTGGACCCTTTGCTCCGTTAACTACTTCAAATTCAACCGCCTGGCCTTCTTCTAATGTTTTAAAGCCCTCCATGTTTAATCCTGTGTAGTGTACGAATACATCATTTCCTGCTTCATCAGAAATGAATCCGTATCCTTTCTGGTTATTAAACCATTTTACTGTACCTTTACTCATAACACCGGTACCCTCCTAAAAAATATCTATGCCCGTCTTTGCGTTACCCCCGAACATAGCTTGATTTTATCATAGTTTCTATATGGGGTCAAAGTATTTTCCCTGGTATTTTACAGACTTTTCTGCCATTGAAAGGGAAATTTTTCTTGTTATTTTGGAATATAGTGTTATAATCAACAATTAGAGATACTTTTAGGTATTATAGGAGAAATATTATGGAACATTTAGTAATCCCTGCAAACTATCGTTCAGAGTTAAATCTGTACGAAACACAGGAAGCAATTAGTACAATCAAAGACTTTTTCCAGCAGGCGCTTTCCGAACAGCTGACGCTGCTTCGTGTGACTGCACCATTATTTGTTACACCTGAATCAGGTCTTAATGACAATTTAAATGGTATTGAACGTCCTGTTGATTTTGATATTAAAGAACAGAATGGAAAATCTGCTGAAATCGTGCAGTCTCTTGCAAAATGGAAACGCTACGCACTGAAAAAATACGGTTTTCATCCAGGCGAAGGGCTTTACACAGATATGAATGCCATCCGTAGAGATGAAGTTGCAGACAATATCCACTCCATTTATGTAGATCAGTGGGATTGGGAAAAAATCATTTTAAAAGAACAGCGCAACAAAGAAACTTTGAAAGAAGTGGTTCGCAAAGTTTATAAAGCAATCAAAAAGACAGAAAAATACATGTCTATCCGTTACGATTACATAGAAGAAATTCTTCCAAAGGACATTTTCTTTATTACTTCTGAAGAATTAGCAGAAATGTATCCGGGATACACATCTAAAGAACGCGAAGATAAAATCGCCAGATTAAAAGGTGCTGTATTTATCATGGGAATCGGACATGAAATGTCTAACGGCGAACGCCATGACGGCCGTGCACCGGACTATGATGACTGGAACTTAAATGGTGACATTATCGTATGGTATCCGGTATTAAACCGTGCTTTAGAGCTCTCTTCCATGGGTATCCGTGTTGATAAAGAAGCTCTGGAAGCTCAGTTAAAAATTTCCGGATGTGAAGATCGTGCCGAACTGCCATTCCAGAAAGCAGTTATTAACGGACAGCTTCCATACACTGTTGGCGGTGGTATCGGACAGTCCCGTCTTTGCATGTTCTATTTAAGAAAAGCACATATCGGAGAGGTACAGTGCTCTATCTGGCCGGATGATATGCGCGAAGAATGTGAATATATGGGAATTAAATTATTATAAAAAACGAAAGGATTTCTCGGCTGAGAAATCCTTTTTCGTGTCTTATAATGCAATTTCGCCATCAAATACTGTGGTAGCAGGCCCCGTCATGTAAACGTGGTTGTCTTCTTCGTTCCAGAAGATTTCCAAATCTCCGCCAAGCAGATGTACCAACACCTTGCGTTCGGTCAATCCGTTTAATACAGATGCTACAACTGATGCGCAGGTTCCTGTTCCACATGCCCATGTTTCCCCTGAACCACGTTCCCATACGCGAAGATTCATGGTATTACGATCAATTACATTCATAAACTCTGTATTCACGCGTTCCGAGAAACGTTCATGGTTTTCAAATTTTGGTCCGATTTTTTCAATTTCCAGATTCTTAATGTCTTCATCCAAAAAAACTACTGCATGAGGATTTCCCATAGAAACACAGGTCATATGATACTCCTGTCCATCTACAAGAATTGGTTCATCCACCAGCATATCTCCTTCACCCAAAACCGGTACAAGCTCCGGTTTTAAGATTGGTTCGCCCATATCCACGCAGGCTTTTTCCACTTTGCCATCCTTGATAGTCAGTACAATGTGCTTAATTCCTGCTGCAGTGTCAACGTCTACTTCTGTTTTGTCTGTGAGACCGTAATCATAAATGTATTTTGCCACGCAGCGAATTCCATTCCCACACATTGCAGATCTGGAGCCGTCCGCATTGTACATTTCCATGTAGCAGTCCGCTACATCTGATGGTTTAATGAGAATCAATCCATCGGAACCAATTCCAAAATGTCTGTCGCTGACAAATTTTGATACTTCGCTTGGGTTTTCCACGGTTTCTTCAAAGCAGTTCACATATACATAATCATTTCCGATTCCATGCATTTTTGTAAATTTCATAACATTCTTCCTCTTTTGCTAATTTTTCTGTTCGAGTACCTTCGTACCACGCATTTCAATGATTGGTCCACCGGTATGCTCAATGTATTCTCTTGTGATCGTCACACGTCCAATGTTGTCATCCTTTGGAATTTCATACATGATATCCAGCATAAATTCTTCGATAATCGCGCGAAGCGCTCTGGCACCTGTATCCTTTTCCATGGCTTTTTCGGCAATGGCTTCCAGAGAATCGTCATTAAATAAAAGTTCTACTTCATCTAACTCCAACAGCTTTTTATACTGCTTTAAAATCGCATTCTTTGGTTCCTGCAAAATTTTTACAAGCATATCCTTGGTCAGCGCCTCTAAAGACAGCAGCACCGGAAGACGACCGATAAATTCAGGAATCATACCAAATGTTTTCACGTCCGCAACAGTTACCTTCTGTAAAATGTTCTTATCATTATCATATTTATCCTTCAAGTCCGCATTAAATCCGATAGAAGACTGTTTGTTCAGTCGTTCTTTGATAATGTCTTCCATGCCTGGAAATGCACCGCCACAGATAAATAAAATATTTCTTGTATCCACAGTTTCCATTGGAACCATGCCATTCTTGCTGTTAGAACCTACAGGCACATCTACCTCCGCACCTTCCAATAGTTTTAAAAGCCCCTGCTGAACCGCTTCTCCATTGACATCTCGCTGGTTTTGGTTTTTCTTCTTACCAATTTTATCAATTTCATCAATGAAAATGATTCCTCTCTCTGCTTTTTCCACATCATTGTCAGCTGCCGCTAAAAGCTTAGAAACAACGCTTTCAATGTCATCACCAATGTAACCTGCCTCTGTCAGTGTGGTAGCATCTGCAATCGCCAATGGCACATCCAGAAGTTTTGCTAACGTTTTTACAAGATATGTCTTACCGCAGCCTGTCGGTCCAATCATTAAAATGTTGGATTTTTCAATTTCAATGCTGTCCATGGTATTGGTTGCAACACGTTTATAATGATTATAAACTGCTACGGAAATAGCCTTTTTCGCATGTTCCTGTCCAATCACATATTCATCCAGCTGCGCCTTAATTTTATGCGGTGCCGGAATATCTTTTAAGTCAATGGCAGGTTTTTTATCCGCCTTTTTCTTTTTCACTTTCTTTCTTGGAGACATAAGCCCCTGTAAATCAGCCAGATTAATCATGCTGATATTTGGTCCTTTTGGCATCTCCAGATCATCGCTTTTTTCTGTATATTTATCAAGATTTAAAGGGCTTGCACTCACTGCATCCATTGTTTTTTGCATACAGTCAGGGCAAATATACATCCCTTCCATCATGGTAATCATTTTTCCGGTTTTACTCTCAGGTCGTCTGCATACGAAACAATATTTTTCGTACTCATCCTCTGTTGTATCGTCTTCTATTTCTACAACATCCTTGATTTCTCTAAAATCTTCTGTCATTCTTTCATCTACCTCTCTGTAAATCTACCGCCTTATCTTATCACAAAAGGGGTATAGATGCCTATACCCCTTTGAATTGTTCATGAAATTTTTAGATTTTTTAATTAGTCGAGACCAGCTGCTTTTCTACTTCCAAGAATAACAGTAAATGTTTGTTCTTCGTATCCGGATTCTCTTGTTTTTACAACAATTTCCACTTCTTCACCGGCTTCATAATACTTCAAGCCTTCTACAAGTTCTGTATCACTTGCAATGCTGCTTCCATCCAGTTTTACGATAACATCGCCAGCCTGAATACCGGCTTTTTCAGCTGCACTTCCCTTTACAACATTCTTTACGTAGCATCCCATCGGAAGATCATAAGCTGCTGCAACGTCAGAAGTTACACTTAAACATTCAATTCCAAGATAACCTGCCTTTTCAGAATCCACTTTATCACGGGTTTCCTTATTCATCAGGTCGCCAATAATAGATTCTACTGCTGTAATTGGAATTGCATATCCTATACCTTCTACTTCCTGGGCAGCTAATTTTGCTGAGTTAATTCCTACGACTTCACCTTTCATATTTAACAGAGCGCCGCCACTGTTTCCAGGGTTAATTGCTGCATCTGTCTGAATTAACTGGTTAGAGATTGTTTCACCGTTTGTTGCTGTTAAAGTCACTTCACGGTTCAATGCACTGACAATTCCTGTTGTTACAGACTGTCCATATCCCAATGCATTCCCAATTGCTACCACCTGTTCTCCTACTTTCAGTGTAGAAGAATCCCCGATGCTTGCAATTACAATCTTCTTTTTAGCATCATTTGGAATATCACTTAGCTTTACAGAAATCACTGCAAGGTCTTTTTGTGAATCATATCCTTTGATTTTTGCGCTAACTACATTTTCAGCTTCACCATCTGAAGTTTCTGCTGCTTCATCAAAACTAAAATAAACACTTAACTCTGTAGAATCTGCTACTACATGGTAATTTGTTACGATTAAAAGTTCTGTTTCATTTTCACCAATGATGATACCTGAACCGCTGCCGCTTGTTTCCTGCTGATAAGTACCAAACCAGCTTCTGATTTCCTGCACACCCTTGTTATTAATAGACACTACCGATGGCATGGCCTTTTCTGCAATCGCAGATACATCAATGCTGTTATTCACGGTTGTTGCAAAATTTTGACTCGGTTCCGCTTTCTGAATTTCTGTGACAGTTTCTTCCGCTTCACCAATTCCCAGCACATCATGGCCTACATATAATACGCCTAAAAATGCGCCTCCGCCTACAAGTCCTGCAATTAGTGCAATGCAGATTGTCTTTAAAATTGTCTTTCCAAATCCGCCTTTTTTCTTTTTAGGTTCTTCCACCGGTGGTGTTACAGGTTCGCTTCTATATTCGGTATAGTTACTTTCATATTTTCGTTCTTCATTATCATTATAAAATGGTCCTGTAAATCTATATTCACTCATAATATACTCCTTTCGTCACAATTTCTATTAATTTCCTACTTTTGTGCTTTTAGTCTATCAATGTTTTGTGACGAATCTGTGTTTTTCTTATTAAAAAAGTTTGAAAATTATTAAGAAATGCTCCTCATTGCATCCAATACAGTTGCAACTCCTACAAGCTGAATACCCTCTACAGGTTCCATAGCATCTGCCGATACTTTCGGTAAAATCACTCTATGAAAACCAAGTTTTTTCGCTTCCATCACACGTTGGGCCGCCTGTGTGACTGCACGAACTTCACCACTTAAACCAACTTCTCCAAACACAATGGTTTTCTCATCAATCGGTTTATCCTGATAACTGGAAATGATTGCAAGAACCATGGCAAGATCAATGGCAGGCTCGTTCATTCGGATACCACCTGCAATATTAATATAGGCATCACAGGAAGATAACGGCATATTTAAGCGTTTTTCCAACACTGCCAGAAGGAGATTTACACGGTTAAAATCTGTCCCTGCTGCTGTTCTTCTAGGAATACCAAAACTGGTTCTGCACACCAAAGACTGAATTTCAATTAAAATTGGTCTGGTTCCTTCCATAGAACAGGCAACCACAGAACCGGATGCATTCTCCGGTCTGCCGCTTAGCATATATTCTGATGGATTGGCAACCTCTGAAAGACCATTTTCACACATTTCAAATACACCGATTTCGTTGGTAGAGCCAAATCGGTTTTTGACTCCTCGAAGAATTCGGTATGCTGCATGGCGGTCACCTTCAAAATACAATACCGTATCTACCATATGCTCCAGCACTCTCGGCCCTGCTACGGTACCTTCTTTGGTCACATGACCAACAATAAAGATCATAACTCCCTGCTTTTTTGCAAGCTGCATCAATACCGATGTTGATTCACGAACCTGTGATACACTTCCTGGTGCAGAAGATATTTCTTCGTTACACATGGTCTGAATAGAGTCAATAATCACAACCTTTGGTTTTTCTTTTGTAATCGTGCCTTCAATTTCTGCAAGACTGGTCTCACACATAAATTTCACATCATTGGTAAAAGAACCAATCCTTGCTGCACGCATTTTAATCTGTTTTAAGGATTCTTCTCCTGATACATATAGTGTAGAAACACCTGCTGCCGCAAGATTTTTACACACCTGTAAGAGAATCGTGGATTTTCCAATTCCCGGATCACCGCCTACCAGCACAAGAGACCCCGGAACAATTCCACCGCCAAGCACACGGTCTAATTCCGCCATACCAGAGCTGATGCGCTCTGTTTCCGAAGTTTCAATCTCTTCTAAGGTAACCGGTTTCGCCGCAGTTCCAAGGGTACGGGAAGAAGTTTTTCCGGAAGTTTTTACCACCGTTTCTTCCACAAAACTGTTCCATGCACGGCATCCCGGACACTGTCCCATCCATTTTGAAGATTCATATCCACATTCCTGACAAAAAAATACATTGGATTTTGCTTTTGCCATAGTTTCTCCTTGTTAATTCTTTACATGGAAAACACATTTTTTACCGTTGACACCTACTGAGACCGTATCTCCGGCTTTTACATTTCCACTTAAGATTTCATCAGTCAATGCATCTTCCACTTTTGTCTGCATTGCACGTTTTAACGGTCTGGCACCATATTTTTCATCCTTGCCTTCTTCCACAATGAGATTTTTCACAGTGCTTCTAAATACCAGTTCAATTCCCATCTGTTCTTTACAGCGTTTGGATAATTCTTTCTGTAACAGACCTACAATTTTCTTTAAATGTTCCTCTTTCAATGTATGGAACACGATCATATCATCAATTCGGTTTAAAAATTCCGGTTTAAAAATACGTTTTACTTCTTCCATCACACCAGATTTCATGCGTTCATAATCTGCTTTCGCATCTTCTTTCGCACCAAAGCCAAGCTTTTTCGGAGAAATGATTGCATTTGCTCCTGCATTGGAAGTCATAATGATGACTGTATTTTTAAAGTCTACCACACGCCCCTGTGAGTCTGTGATACGGCCATCATCCAGTACCTGAAGTAAAATATTAAATACATCCGGATGTGCCTTTTCAATTTCATCAAACAAAATGACGGAATATGGGTTTCTGCGCACTTTTTCACTCAACTGACCGCCATCATCATGGCCTACATAACCAGGCGGTGAACCAATCATTTTAGAGACACTGTGTTTTTCCATATATTCCGACATATCAACACGAATCATGGAATTTTCACTGCCAAAAAGCACTTCTGCCAATGCTTTGGAGAGTTCTGTTTTACCAACACCGGTTGGTCCCAAGAAAAGGAAGGAACCAATTGGACGTTTTGGGTCTTTTAAACCGATACGACCACGTTTTACTGCCTTTGACACCGCGATTACCGCTTCATCCTGCCCTACCACTCTTCTGTGAAGAATTGTTTCTAAATTTTTTAGTCTTTCAGACTCTTTTGCTGCAAGTTTCTCAATTGGAATCTTCGTCCAGTTTGAAATCACTGCTTCTACGTCACTTTCCAGAACCTGTAAATTCTTTTTGCCACGCCCGGAAGCTTTCTTTTCTTTTTCAATTTTAGCTTCCAACGCTGTGATTTCTTCTTTCAAAGCCTTTGCTTCTTCATATTCTTCTGCAAAAATCTTTGCTTCTCGAAGCTCTGTTAATTCTTTTAATCTCTCCTCAGCCACATGATCATTGGCTTCTTTTTTCACACTGCCAAGACGCACTTTTGCCGCTGCTTCATCCATCACATCAATGGCTTTGTCAGGCAAAAATCTATCGTTAATGTATCTTTCAGAAAGCTTTGTGGCTGCCACAAGGGCTTCATCAGTAATACTTACCTGATGATGTTCTTCAAAAGCCGGTCTTAAACCTTCCAAAATTTTTACTGTCATTTCTTCTGTCGGCTCTTCCACCGATACCGGCTGGAATCTTCGCTCTAACGCAGGATCCTTTTCAATATATTTGCGGTATTCTTCCATGGTGGTGGCACCAATGAGCTGAATTTCCCCTCTGGAAAGATATGGTTTTAATATATTGGAAGCATCCATGGCACCTTCTGCACCGCCGGCTCCAATCATTGTATGAATTTCATCAATGAATAATAACAGATTTCCATTCAGACGTACTTCATCAATGACCGTTTTGATACGTTCTTCAAATTCCCCGCGGTATTTGGTTCCTGCAACCATAGAAGTCAGATCAAGCATGATCAGTCTCTTCGTCTGAATGCTTTCCGGTACATTTCCTGCCACGATTGCCTGAGCAAGACCTTCCACAATGGCGCTCTTTCCTACTCCTGGCTCTCCTACAAGGCATGGATTATTTTTGGTTCTTCTGCTTAAAATCTGAATCAGACGTTTAATCTCGTCTTTTCTCCCAATGACAGGATCTAACTGGTTCTTTTCTGCCAGTGTTGTCAAGTCACGGCTGTACTGTTCTAAAGAAGAACCTTTTTCTCTCATCTGATTTTCTTTGGCCTGTTCTTCTCTGTAAGTCTTTCCATCCTCGCCCATGGAATTTAAAACTTCCATATAGATATCTCTGGCATTGATATTTAAAGTTTTTAAAAGCTTTGCAGCAATACATTCAAAATCTTTCAAAATTGCAATGAGCAAATGCTCTGTTCCGACTTTTTTTTCATGAAATCTGTCAGCTTCCATTCTTGCATCTTCTAAGATTTTTTCAGCTCTTGGTGTATAGCCTTCCTTCTGCTTTAAAGTTGTCAGTTCCACCGGTGCAATGAGCTGATCAATATAATCTAATACCTTCGCTTCATCCACATGAAATCCCTGCAGTACACTGCCTGCTAAAGACTCCTTCTGTTTGATCAGTCCCAGTAAAATATGTTCTGTCCCTGTATAAGAATGTCCTAATGTTTTTGAAATCTTTTTGGCATATTTTAAGACTTGTTTCGCCTTGTCTGTATATTGTTCTTTCATAAGATTCATGCCTCCTAATCTATTAATGTTACCATTTTCACTTAACTTTTGCAACAAGACGCAAAAAGGCTGCGGCATTTCTGCCACAGCCTCTTAAGTTTCTTATAAATCATCCAAGTCTAAATCAAGAATTTCCAGATCGTCATCATCATCGATATCGTCAACAGAATCTTCTATTGGTTCTTCGATATTTTTAGATTCAGACTTTTTCAACCAGACTCTTCGAGGTTTCTCTTCGATTTCTGCTTCATCTTCCTCGAAATCTTCTTCCAAATCATCATCTTCAGATTCTTCTGTTTTTTTCTTAAAGAATCCTAAAAATCCTTTTCCTGTAGACTCTTCATCTCCATCTTCCTCATCTTCGTCCGATTCCTCCACAGGCACTACACCTTTTTTCAGCTTCGAAACTTTGATTATAAGATTCACGATGATACCAGCCATGATCACAACTGCTGCGATCAGGACACCAATGACTGTCAGACGACCATTCATGCGTTCTGCATGAGTTGCATTTAATTTTCCGATTTCTTCTGACAATTTATCAATGGTTTCGTTTAACTCTGTAACTTTTTCAGCATCTTTTTTCTGAAGAAGTGCTCTTTGGAAGGTTCGATCAACCAAGTCATAGGTATAATGAACCTCTCTGCCGGTTTCATCCATCATCAGAAATACAAGATAGTTATCTTCTGAAAGAGAACCTACTGCGATTTCTTCCTGAGTCAATTCCGCATCTTCACGCATGTAAGTAAACATCGGAACAGTCTGGATTACAAAGTAAGATTCTACAAATCCATAAGGCACCTCTGCATCTTCGTACATTGGAATGGTATAAATGTAACCGTTTTTAATCTCTGTACCAAAATATGGCACGAACATATCATGTTCCGGATCATAAATAAAACGATACTGATTTCCATTTTCCAAATTCTTACCCATGATACAGATCATGTCAGAATTTTCCGTAAATCCCGCTTTGATTGCCACACCATTATATTCATAGTCGGCAAGAGTAAATCCAACCGGCATATCTTCCTGTGTAGCTTCTTCCACAACTTCAAATTCAAAAATTGCAATTTCAAAGCCCAGCGGATTATCGGATGTGGTTTCTTCCATCTGTGTGGCATTTACCATTAATGGAGAGGTACAGAAAAACAATGCAGCAACCATTGCCAGCATCATTTTCTTTATTAATTTGTTCGTCATAAAGGGCAACATTCCTTTCTTGCCTGAATTAAGCTTCATCAATTGCCTTACCAATGTCACTTCTGCAATATTTATTATCAAATGTAACCCAATTTGTTGCTTCGTATGCATTGGCTCTGGCTTCTTTTAAAGTAGCACCTGTCGCTGTGACACCTAATACACGTCCGCCATTCGTAACAATTGTTCCCTCTTCGTTAAATTTTGTTCCTGCATGGAATACAAAATAACTGTCTTTGTCTTTGAAAGTATCTAATCCGGAAATTGGAAGACCTTTATCATATTTTAAAGGATATCCTGCACTTGCAAGTACAATGCAAACTGCTGCATTGTCTTCAAATTCCAGTTCAATCTGATCAAGTGTTCCGTCTACACATGCTTCAAATACTTCCACGATATCGTTTTTCATTCTTGGAAGTACAACCTGTGTTTCAGGGTCACCAAATCTTGCGTTATATTCTAAGACTCTTGGTCCTTTTTCTGTCAGCATTAAACCGAAGAAAATAATACCTTTGAATTCTCTTCCTTCTGCTTTCATAGCATCTACAGTCGCCTGATAGATGTATTTCTGGCAGAATTCATCGATTTCTTCTGTATAGAATGGGCTTGGGGAGAATGTTCCCATACCGCCTGTATTTAATCCCTGATCTCCGTCCATGGCACGTTTGTGGTCCTGAGCGGATGTCATGATCTTAATTGTATTGCCATCTACGAAGCTTAAAACAGACACTTCACGACCTGTCATAAATTCTTCGATAACCATCTGGTTTCCGGCACTGCCGAAAGCTTTATCCATCATAATGGATTTTACGCCTTCTTTTGCTTCTTCTAATGTATTGCAGATGAGTACACCTTTACCAAGAGCAAGTCCGTCTGCTTTTAATACGATTGGAAAGCTTGCTGTTTCAAGATAAGCCAGTGCTTTGTCTGCATCATCAAAATTTTCATATGCAGCTGTTGGAATATTGTATTTTTTCATTAAATCTTTCGAAAATGCTTTACTTCCTTCCAGAATCGCTGCATTTTTACGAGGTCCAAAAATACGAAGTCCTCTTTCTTCAAA
>JBGVRS010000063.1:0-2064 GCA_045128635.1 Lachnospiraceae bacterium | reverse complement strand
ATGTGATATGTCCTGAATCTCTTAGATTACTTAACTGTGCTGCCATACTTGATGTTGATTTAAGTCCAACTAATTTGCACAGTTCCCTGACCGTCGGTGAAAAACCATTTTTTTTTTGAATTTGATAATCTCTGCCAATATTTCCGTCTGTCTTTCCGATAAACTTTTTTCCTGCATTATTCCTACCTCCAATGCAAATTGCGAATACATCAGTGTATTACACCAAATGTACCGTTCCTAAAAGTAACCATGTGGATGAACCGTATGCTCTTCCTTTGCATTTACAGCCGAAAGAATCGTATCACCCAGCATCAGTCCCCGTTGTATACTGTAGAAACCAAATCTTCTTCGTATATCATCAATCGCTGCATCCATCTTCATCATTTTGTCTCTCAATTCTGCATTATGGAATAAATCCAGCTGCTCCCAATAATTGTCATTCACAAGGTCTGCTCCACGAATACCAACGCTTCTAATAGGCTTCTGCCAGTTATAGCTTTGTTTAAAAAGCATAAATCCGACATCCGCAATCTCTTTTGTAATATTCGTAGCATTTGAGACCTTCATCTGTTTTGTGTAAGAAAACAGCTCATTATCACGAATACTGATTTCTACAGTCCTGCAACGAAAACCATTCTCTCTAAGTCTCGCTGCAACGCTCTCTGCAAGAACATACAATACAATTTTTACATCTTCGTCATTCTCTAAATCTCTTGGAGTGGTTGTACTGTTTCCAATCGACTTAACCGGAGCTGATGTATTCTCTTTTCTTACCGGTGAAGTATCATAACCATTGGCAAATGCCCATAGGATACTTCCCATTTTACCAAGATAACTGTTCAACCACTTTTCATCAGCCTTTGCTATATCACCTATGGTATGAATGCCCATTTTCCGCAATTTACTGTCTGTACTTCTTCCCACATATAATAAATCAGAAGCCGGAAGATTCCATGCTTTTGTCTGAAACTCATCCTTATACATGGTTGTGATGGCGTCGGGTTTCTTATAATCAGAACCGAGCTTTGCAAATATCTTATTAAATGACACACCAACACTTACTGTTATGCCAAGTTCTGATTTCATTCGATTACTTATTTCATGTGCAATCTTGTAACCATCACCTTTAATAGAAGCACTTGCTGTAACATCCAGCCAGCTTTCATCAATTCCGTAAGGTTCCTGTAAATCCGTGTACTCACCGTATATCTCGTGAGCCATCTTTGAAAACCGAAGATACAAGTCCATTCTTGGAGGAACAAATGTAATATCGGGACAAACCTGTCTTGCCTGCCACAGAGCCATTCCAGTCTTTACTCCGTGTTTCTTCGCTACATAATCGGCAGTTAATACAATTCCATGTCTCGCTTCCGGGTCTCCACCTACTGCAACAGGCTTTCCACGAAGTTCCGGATGATGCAACAGCTCAATGCTTGCATAGCAGGAGTTAATGTCACTATGTAAAATCACTCTGTCTCCCACACATTCACCTCCAGTCTGTATGTGTTGTATTGCTTCTTGCAGGTACAAGTATAACTCTCTTGCAAAGAGATTGTCAACGGACACATGTGTCCTTTCATCTCTCATATAGAGATTTTATACTTGAAATATTCTATTATCTGATATATACTATAGGAGAAAGCAAGACATTTATTATCCTTAGAAAAGAGGCGGAATTATGAGAAATATCGGTGAAATCATTTCTTCTAACAGAAAGAAACTGAAGTTATCTCAGCCAATGTTAGCTGAATTACTACAGCAGGAAGGAATTAATCTTACGGTAAAAGCAATCTCCAAATGGGAGACAAATGCTACAGAGCCCAGTGTGGCAACCTTCCTTGCAGTATGCAAAGTATTAAACATCACAAATATATATGAAGAATATTTTGGAGAAAATCCGGCAGATCCACTCTCTGCCCTCAATGATGAAGGGAAAGAAAAGGCTTTGGATTATATTGAATTGTTACATAACAGTGGCAAATATGAGAAACAGACTGCAAAGATTATTCCATTTTGCAGATATATTGATGTATATGATAATGCAGTATCTGCCGGAACCGGAAA
>JBGVRS010000062.1:0-3140 GCA_045128635.1 Lachnospiraceae bacterium | reverse complement strand
TCGGTTGGCATATAGCTTTCTACTTCCGGGAGCATCAGTGGTAACTGGCTTTCATCAATCGGCACATAACCACATTTTTCACAGTTTACAATCGGAATTGGCTCACCCCAATATCTCTGACGGGAGAATACCCAGTCTCTTAACTTGTAGTTTACTTTCTTCTGACCGATACCTTTTTCGCCTAACCAGGCAATGATTTTTTCCTTTGCATCGGCAACCTCTAACCCATTTAAGAAGTCAGAGTTTACTAAGTTTCCGGTGCTTGTGTTGGTATATGCTGCTTCTTCGACATTACCGCCCGCAACTACCTCTACGATTGGAAGACCGAATTTTTTTGCAAATTCCCAGTCTCTTTCATCATGTGCCGGAACTGCCATAATCGCACCTGTTCCATATGTCATTAATACATAGTCTGAAATCCAAATCGGAATCTCTTTTCCATTTACCGGGTTAACGGCTTTGATTCCCTGAATTTCTACACCAGTTTTCTCTTTTACTAATTCTGTTCTTTCAAAGTCAGACTTCTTTGCTGCCTGTTCACGATATGCTACTAATGCATCATAGTTGCTGATTTCGTCTTTATATTTTTCTACTAATGGATGTTCCGGAGAAACTACCATGTATGTGGCACCAAATAAAGTATCCGGTCTTGTAGTAAATACTTTTAAGGTATCTTCCTTACCGGCTAACTTGAAATCTACTTCCGCACCAGTGGAACGTCCAATCCAGTTTTTCTGGGATACTTTAACCTTGTCGATATAATCTACATGATCTAAGCCCTCTAATAATTTATCTGCATATGCAGTGATTTTTAACATCCACTGACTCTTAACCTTACGAACTACTTCGCTTCCACAACGCTCACAAACGCCGTTTACTACTTCTTCGTTGGCAAGACCTACTTTACAGGAAGTACACCAGTTGATTGGCATTTCTGTCTTGTATGCAAGTCCTTTCTTAAATAATTTTAAGAAAATCCATTGTGTCCATTTGTAATATTCCGGATCCGTTGTATTGATCTCACGGCTCCAGTCGAAAGAATAACCTAAGGAACGAAGCTGATCCTTAAAATGCGCCACGTTGTTCTGTGTTACAATCTTTGGATGAATTTTGTTCTTGATTGCATAGTTTTCTGTTGGAAGACCAAATGCATCCCATCCCATTGGATATAATACGTTATACCCCTGCATTCTTCTTTTTCTTGCTACGATATCAAGTGCTGTATATGGTCTTGGATGACCTACATGTAATCCCTGTCCGGATGGATATGGGAATTCTACTAATGCATAATATTTTGGCTTGGTATAATCATTGGTTGCCTTAAACGCTTCCTCGTTATCCCATATTTCATGCCATTTTTTCTCGATTCGCTTTGGTGAATATGACTTTTCCATTGTACTTGTTCCTCCTGAAAATTAAAAAAAGCCTTCTCGTCTAAAAATCTAGAGACGAAAAGGCTGTCATTCGCGGTACCACTCTAGTTCATTTCAAAGAAATGCACTCATTACATCTATAACGGGATTACCCGTCCTGCCTACTGTTCGTACATGGTACGATACGTGTTCAGTCAGGAAGCTCCAAGGTGAGTTCAGATGACCTCTGCTACTGCCTCACACCTGCCGGCAGTTCTCTGAAAACAGTGCAATCACTTACTAGTCCTTATCTTTGCATTTGCTAAACATTAAAATCGAACTTATTTTACTATAGGATACCTAAAATGTCAATGAATTTAGGAAATTTATTTCGTAACAAGTAACAGTTCAGCCTTGTAATTTATCCAACGGGTATTACACCGGCTAAAATATAGCCGGTGTGCCCATAAATAACTTCTTTAGATTTTCGATAATCCCCATATTTCTTTTCTTAAGGGTTTCTATGACTGTCATGATAGAACAGTACATCTTATTGCCGCTTTCCTTACGAAAGCCACCGGCCATTTTCTGCCTGTTTTTGGCTTTGCGCAAGTCCCTCTCTGAAATGTTGTCATCAAAAGGAACTGAAAAATTATGCAGAAATAAAAGATGATTATGACTATACTTTTCCATCCGGTTAATCAGTGTCTGTTCATCCTTTTTGGCGTATTTATGCTTGGTTGTTTTATTCTCTTTCCTGCCTTTTACTAAAAGTGAAAAATAATCTGTTTCATACTTTGTCAGCGTCTCAACAGAAAATGAACATACGCCCTGTTCCAGTAATGATTTTCGCTTTTTGTTTATTTCGCATAAGAGCGTAATCATGTCATCTGACCACTTATTTCCTGTCTCTTCCGTGTTTTTGCGAAGATAACGGATAATGTGAACATTGCATTCAGCATGTTCGGTTCCAAAATGATACAAAGCTGTCTCGTGATCATGAAGAAGCGTTCCGGTATAGCGTTTCAGAAAATCAATCTCTCTCAGTGCTTTTATGGATTTACTGTCCATGGCATGATAGACCACGCTGTTTATTATACTGAAATTTCGTATATAATTCTGCTTCCCATTAACAGTTACTGTTGTTGCATCCGTTGCAACAATCTCCTGATTCAGCATTTCTGTTTCAAGATTTGAAATGCTTGTCTCTGAAGCCTGCGCCAGTTTCCTGCAAAATCCGTAGATACTGCCTTCTGACAAATCAAGTTCTCCGTTACCTGCTGCGTTTAAAAAAGATGCTATCCTGTCATTTGACATAACCCCTTCGCTATACAGGGATACAGCCAGTGCTTTTACGTTTGCGCCGTAGGTAACATCACTGCGGTATTCTGCAGGAATGCGTAAGACTCCATCTTCATCTGCATAGATACGAATTTCTGTAATTACCGGTTCTGTCACTAGGTCCACCACATATTTTGTAACATATTTCTGACCGGATGCATTACCAATCGTTTTCACTTTATGTCTGCATTTACCAGAAGCTATTTTTTCTTCTATTTCAGCTTTTGTGAGCGTGGTTCCTTTATGTCCTTTTTGACCGCCTGCCTTACGTCCGGTTTTCTTTCTTCCATTGTAAGAATTCGCAGGTTTCCCACCTTTTGGGTCGGTAGAAGGTGGAAGGGATGTGTTGGAACTGTCGTTATTGATGATGCTTTTCAGACGGGCATTATCATCCTTCAACAACTGATTTTCCTTCTTTAAAGCAAGATTTTCATTTTCAAGGGTATC
>JBGVRS010000061.1:0-5724 GCA_045128635.1 Lachnospiraceae bacterium | reverse complement strand
TTAGTACGAGAGGACCGGGATGGACTGACCTCTGGTGTATCGGTTGTCCTGCCAAGGGCATGGCCGAGTAGCCAAGTCGGGAAGGGATAAACGCTGAAGGCATCTAAGCGTGAAGCCCCCCTCAAGATGAGATATCCCATAGCATAAGCTAGTAAGACCCCTTGAAGACGACAAGGTTGATAGGTTAGAGGTGGAAGCATGGTAACATGTGCAGCTGACTGTCACTAATAGGTCGAGGGCTTAACCAAGAGGCTGGTTAGAGATAAGAGGTTTATCCAAAGTCTTGAAGATTGAAGTAGAATTTGATATGCAATTTTGAAGGAACAATCCTTTATTCCTCCTTAGCTCAGTCGGTAGAGCACTCGGCTGTTAACCGAGTTGTCGTTGGTTCGAGTCCAACAGGGGGAGTTAGAACACCTGAAAGGGTGTTAATATATAAGGCTCCTTGGTCAAGCGGTCAAGACATCGCCCTTTCACGGCGGTAACACGGGTTCGATTCCCGTAGGAGTCATTTAGGTAATCTACCTAAGGGAAAAAGGCATGCCGATGTGGCTCAATTGGCAGAGCAGCTGATTTGTAATCAGCAGGTTATCGGTTCGAGTCCGATCATCGGCTTTCCAAATTTTTTGGACCTTTAGCTCAGTTGGTTAGAGCAACCGGCTCATAACCGGTCGGTCCTGGGTTCGAGTCCCTGAAGGTCCACTAAATTACCTAAGATAACAAATTGAATATGGCCCAGTGGCTCAGTTGGTTAGAGCGCCGCCCTGTCACGGCGGAGGTCGAGGGTTCGAGTCCCTTCTGGGTCGTTTCTGTGAAAGCAGAAGCAAAAGTGCATGGGGTCTTAGCTCAGCTGGGAGAGCATCTGCCTTACAAGCAGAGGGTCACAGGTTCGAGCCCTGTAGGCCCCATCAAATGCCGGCGTGGCGGAACTGGCAGACGCACAGGACTTAAAATCCTGCGGGACTTACCTCCCGTACCGGTTCGATTCCGGTCGCCGGCATTGATTACAAAAGGTAATCAGTGCTTTTCTTTTTGAAAAATGTGGGCTTAGCTCAGCTGGATAGAGCGTTTGGCTACGGACCAAAAGGTCGGGGGTTCGAATCCTCTAGCCCACGTTAAAGTCTTTAAATGTGAAAACATTTGAAGACTTTTTTTATTTGCATAGACCATGAAAAAAATGGAACAAAACAGAAGCATTGTTCATAAGTTATATAAATAACGAATATGGGTGATATTATGGACAATCAGCTTATTTCAGCAAAAGAAGTGGATCGATATGCATTTAAAAATGAATACGTCATTATTGATATCAGAAGCCCGGCAGAGTATCGGGAGAGACATATTAAGGGGGCGGTCTGCATTCCTTATGAAAGATTACACCAACAGGTATATTTGCTGCGGCATCGGACACTGATCTTGTATTGTGACCGTGGGGGATTGAGTTTAAAAGCAGCAAATGAATTGAATGAGCTGGGATATCAGGCAAAGTCTGTTGTAGGCGGAATCGAAGCTTATTTCCATTGACAGAGGGAAGTTTGACCGTTAAGATGTTTGTAAGATGCGAAAAATGAGGAAATAACAATGAAAACATATGAATTGATTGCGCCATGCCATTTTGGTCTGGAAGCAGTTTTGAAAAGAGAAATACAGGATTTGGGCTATGATGTAACTTTGGTGGAAGACGGTAAAGTTACTTTTGTGGCTGATGCAGAAGGAATTACAAGAGCCAATGTATTTCTTAGAACAGCAGAAAGAGTTCTGTTAAAAGTTGGAAAATTTAAAGCAGAAACATTTGATGAATTATTTGAAAATACAAAAGCCCTTCCATGGGAAGAATATTTACCACAGGATGCAAAATTCTGGGTTGCAAAAGCGGCTTCTATTAAGAGTAAGCTGTTTAGCCCATCTGATATTCAGTCAATCATGAAAAAAGCCATTGTAGACCGAATGAAATCGGTATACAAGGTATCCTGGTGTCCGGAGACCGGAGCGGAATATCCGATTCGTGTTACATTTATGAAGGACGAAGTGACGATTGGGCTGGATACGTCAGGGGTATCTTTGCATAAGCGCGGTTACAGACTGCTTAGCAGCAAAGCGCCAATTACAGAAACGCTGGCGGCGGCAATCATTTTACTTTCACCATGGAAAAAAGACAGAATTTTAGTAGATCCATTCTGTGGAAGCGGGACATTTCCAATTGAGGCAGCGATGATTGCAGCAAATATTGCCCCAGGGATGAATCGAAGCTTTACAGCAGAAAAATGGACAAATCTGATTGATAAAAAATTGTGGTACGAAACCATTGATGAAGCAAATGATCTGGTAGATGATTCTGTAGAACTAGATATTCAGGGATACGATATTGACCCTGCGATGGTAAAGATTGCAAGACAGAATGCCAAAGATGCCGGAGTAGATCATCTGATTCATTTCCAGCAGCGTGCAGTGGCAGATTTACGTCATCCGAAGAAATATGGTTTCGTAATTACAAACCCGCCATACGGGGAACGAATTGAAGAGAAAGCCAACCTGCCAAAGCTTTATCGTGAAATCGGTGAATCCTATGCAAAACTTGATAGCTGGTCAATGTATATGATCACAAGCTATGAAGAAGCAGAAAAACATATTGGCAGAAAAGCTGACAAAAATCGAAAAATTTATAATGGTATGATGAAGACCTATCTTTATCAGTTTATGGGTCCAAGACCGCCAAAAGGAAATAAATAATGAGAAAACTGTTTTTGCTTATGGCTTTGCTGGCTGTGATGTGTTTGATAGCCGGATGCGAAGAAGAAGAGAAAACAACAAAAGTTTATGCTGAGTTAGAAGAAGCACCGACACTTCCGGCTTTTCAGTTAGAGGAAGATGAGGTGGCTGAAGAAGAAGTTATTTTACCATCAGCATATAATTATATAGAAGAGAATCGAATGCCAATGCTTAGAAATCAGGGAGATACCAATAGCTGTTGGGCATTTGCGGCATTGTCTGCACTGGAATCTTCTATGGATGAAGATGCAGAAGGGCCGTATTCTGCAGATCATTTAATAAACCACAATCCGTTTGAAAAACAGTTTGAAGATGGTGGTTCCTATGTGGTGACAATGGCATATTTGCTGGCGTGGAAAGGCCCAGTGGCTGAAATCGACGATCCGTTTGATGGGGAGTCACCGGAAGGCTTGAATGAAATTGTTCATGTGCAGGAAATCAGACAATCTGAACCAAAGGATTATGAGTCGATTAAGCGATTTGTATATTTGTATGGAGGAGTGGAATCGGCACTTTATGTGGACTTTCAGGATGCCTTGACAGAATCTTCTTATTATAACAAAACGCATAATTCTTACTGTTATCCGGGTGAGCAAATCAGCAACCATGATGTGTTGATCGTGGGCTGGGATGACAATTATCCGGCTGAAAATTTTGTTGGCGATGTGACTCAGGATGGTGCATTTCTTTGCTTGAATAGTTGGGGAGAAGCCTTTGGGAATGCCGGAACATTTTATGTATCTTATGAGGATGTAAATATCGGCGGATACGGGGTGACTTACAGCCGGATTGATGGATGTAACAATTACGATAGAATATATCAATCGGATTTGTGCGGTTACACGGCGCAGATTGGATATCAGCAGGACAGCGCGTGGTTTGCAAATGTGTACACTGCGGAAGAAGCATTGCAGGTGCGTGCAGCTGGCTTTTATGCCACCGGAGCAAACTCGGAATATGAAATTTATGTGATACCGAAATTCAGGGATGATAATTCATTTATGTTTAAACGTCTCATTGCTGCCGGAGAGCTGGAGGATGCAGGCTTTTATACGATAGATTTTTCAGAACCGGTAAATGTAGAGGCTGGAAACGATTTTGCCGTGGTTGTAAAGATTACAACAGAAAATGCAGAATATCCGGTTGCTATTGAATGCCCGGTAGAAGGTCTTTCTGAAAATGCAGACATTTCTGATGGTCGGGGTTATCTAAGTCTTCAGGGGAATCTTTGGGAGCATGTAGAAGCGACAAAAGAATATAATATTTGTTTGAAAGCATATGCAGATTTACAATAGAAAAGAGGAACTATATGAGAATTATTTTTGCAACAGGAAACGAAGGGAAAATGCGTGAAATTCGCATGATCATGGCAGATTTAGGGTTGGAAATTCTTTCTATGAAGGAAGCTGGACTTTATGCCGATGTAGATGAAAACGGAGCAACTTTTGAAGAAAATGCAGTGATTAAGGCCAAAGGAATTGCAGCACTTTGTGATGATATTGTGCTGGCAGATGATTCCGGACTGGAAATTGATGCATTGAATAAGGAACCAGGAGTATATTCTGCAAGATATATGGGAGAAGATACTTCTTATCATATTAAAAATGCGAATCTAGTGGAACGTCTGGAAGGTGTACCTGACGAAGAGCGTACCGCACGTTTCGTGTGTGCCATTGCAGCGGTTTTACCGGATGGAAGAGTTCTGGAAACAAGAGAAACCATTGAAGGCAGAATCGGATACGAAGAACGTGGGGAAAACGGATTCGGTTATGATCCGATTTTCATGCTCCCGCAGTATGGAAAGTCCACAGCGGAAATTTCTCCTGAATTAAAGAATGAATTGAGCCACAGAGGAAAAGCACTTCGTTTGATGAAAGAGAAGTTGAAAGCAGTATTATAAAAGGATAAGGAAATGAAGATACTATTAGTGAGCGACACTCATGGAAAAGACTATTATTTGGAAGAAGCCTTGGAAATTGAAAAGCCGGACTTTCTCTGTCATATGGGAGATTTAGAAGGGTCAGAGGATTATATTCGTGGAATCACAAGATGTCCTTTGGCAATGGTTTCGGGAAACAACGATTTTTGGACAGATTTAAATCCGGAAGTTACCTTTGAGCTACATGGATTTCGAATTTTTATGACTCATGGGCATTATTATTATGCTCATTCTGGGAATGAGCAGTTAAAATCTGCGGGTCGAAGAAATAAAGCGGATATTGTACTGTTTGGACATACCCATAGACCGACTTTGGAAATCGATGAAGATATCATAGTGGCTAATCCAGGAAGCCTGACTTATCCTAGACAGGAGAAAAGAAGACCAAGTTATATGGTGCTTTACCTGGAAAAAGGCAAAGTGCCTAAATTTGAAACAAAATTTTTATAAAAAATAGTGAAAAAAAGTGTTGACATTTGTTTTTCTATGTTGTAATATATGTCTTGCGTTAAGGAACGCAACACAAAACAAACAAAAGACACCATATAGAGTGTCAACACATCACGGGGTGTGGCTCAGTTTGGCTAGAGCGCCTGGTTTGGGACCAGGAGGTCGCAGGTTCGAATCCTGTCACCCCGACTTTAAGCGGGTGTAGTTCAATGGTAGAACACTAGCCTTCCAAGCTAGATACGTGGGTTCGATTCCCATCACCCGCTTCACCAATGTCAATTGGTGTGATGATAGCTCATTAGAGAAAACATGTGTCCATAGCTCAGCTGGATAGAGCAACGGCCTTCTAAGCCGTGGGTCGGGGGTTCGAATCCCTTTGGGCACATTTGCCAACTTGGTTGGCACTATGGTGGGTATAGCGCAGTTGGTTAGCGCGCCAGATTGTGGCTCTGGAGGCCAAGGGTTCGAATCCCTTTATCCACCCTCAAATTTAATGGGCTATCGCCAAGCGGTAAGGCACAGCACTTTGACTGCTGCACTCGTTGGTTCGAATCCAACTAGCCCAG
>JBGVRS010000060.1:0-3042 GCA_045128635.1 Lachnospiraceae bacterium | reverse complement strand
TCCGATGAGAAGCGAACGCATTGCATCATTGGCGCGTTTCGTGATCTGTGATCTGCAGAATACGGCAATCACAGCTTCTGCTCAGTGGTTTGAAAGAACGCTGGATGATTCGGCAAATAAAAGACTGGCTGTACCGGAAGCGTTTTTGGCAACCGATGCCATCCTGAATCTTTACATCAATGTGATTAGAGGATTGAAAGTATATCCGGCGGTGATCAAAAAACATCTGGATGCAGAACTGCCATTTATGGCTACGGAAAATATTCTGATGTACTGTGTCAAGACAAAAGGTGGAGACAGACAGGAACTTCACGAAGCAATCCGTAAACATTCGATTATGGCGGCAGAACAGGTGAAGCTATATGGAAATGAGAATGACTTGATAGAACGTATCAGGAAAGATGATACGTTTGGTTTAACTGCCATGGAATTGGAAATCCTGCTGGACCCGGCGAAGTTTACGGGAATGGCAAAATATCAGTGTGAAAAATTTGTAAATGAGACAGTAAAACCGTTTCTTAATCAGGAACAGAGAGTAGAGATTGAAGCACAGGTGAATGTCTAATAGGAGGTTGGAAAATATGCTTACATCAATTGTTGGAACGAACTGGGGAGATGAGGGAAAAGGCCGTATGGTAGACCTTCTCAGCGAAAACTATGATATTGTTGTCCGTTATCAGGGCGGAAATAATGCGGGTCATACCGTGATTAATGAAAAAGGAAAATTTGTCATGAATCTGATGCCATCCGGAATCTGCCGTGAAGATACGGTGAATATTCTGGGGCCGGGGATAGTGATTGATTTGGAACATTTATATGGTGAAGTGCAGAAACTGGAAGAGAAAGGTGTGAAGGTAACACCTGAGCATTTGAAGATTAGTGACAGAGCAACCATCTGTATGCCTTATCACAAGCTAATGGATTGTTTAGAGGAAGACAGACTTCAGGATAAAAAATTTGGTTCTACAAGAAGAGGAATTTCACCTGTTTATGCAGATAAATATATGAAAAAAGCATTGCGTATGGGTGATTTGCTTCATCTGGAAACTTTAAAGGAACGTCTTGAGGGAATTGTACAATGGAAAAATCTGACCGTAGAGCATGGATATGGTCATGTTCCGGTGGTGACAGAAGAAATGTATCAGTGGCTGAAAAACTATGGAGAGTTCTTTGGTCCTTTTATTTGCAATACGACGGAATATCTTGAAAAAGCCATAACAGAAGGAAAATCCATTCTGTTTGAAGCGCAGCTTGGAGCACTCCGTGACATCGACTTTGGCATTTATCCTTACACTTCTGCTTCCACGACCCTGGCGTCCTATGCACCGATTGGAGCAGGGGTTCCATTTGCAAAGCTGGATAATAGCATTGGTATTATGAAAGCGTATTCAAGCTGTGTCGGAGAAGGACCATTTACTTGTGAATTGTTTGGAGAGGAAGCAGAGAAACTTCGTGAAGCAGGTGGAGAGTATGGAGCTGCAACCGGAAGACCAAGAAGAGTCGGAGGATTTGATGTGGTCGCTTCCAGATACGGAACGAAAATGCAGGGCTGTTCTTATGTAACCTTGACAAAATTGGACGTGCTCTCTTATATGGAAAAAATTCCTGTATGCGTAGCTTATAAGATTGATGGAAAAAGAGTAGACGTATTTCCATCTGGTATTGAGGAATTGAATGCGGCAAAACCGGTTTATGAATATCTGCCGGGATTTCAGTGTGATATCAGTGGCTGCAGAACCGCAGAAGAGCTTCCCAAAGAGGCTTTGGAATATATCCGCTATATTGAAAAAGAAATCAAGTGCCCGATTAAGTACGTTTCTGTAGGGGCAGAGCGTGATGCCTATATCACAATGTTTTAGGAGAAATGAAAGATGCAGAATCAAAAAATACTAATTTTAAATTTTGGAGGTCAGTATGACCAGTTGATTGCCAGGAGGGTAAGAGAATGTAATGTCTATTGTGAGGTCAAGCCCTATACCATGACACTTTCCGAAATTCAGGCATTTGATCCCCTTGGCATTATCTTCACCGGCGGACCAGATAGTGTATATAAAGAAAATTCTTATCATCCGGCAGAAGGTATTTTTGAGCTTGGAATACCGATTCTTGGTATCTGCTATGGCTGTCAGCTCCTTGCGTATCATTTGGGAGGTATAGTTACGACAGCAGAAAATGAAAATGCCAGAGAGTATGGAAAAACACTTACTTTCTATGACGATTCCTGTCTGTTGTTTGACGGACTGGATGAGGAGAGTATTTCATGGATGAGCCATGGCGACTACATGAAGAAAGTACCTGACGGATTCAGGCTGGTTGCTCATAGCGGAAAATGTCCGAATGTAGCCATTTGTGATGAAAAGAGAAAATTTTATGGCGTACAGTTCCATCCGGAAGTAAATCATACAGAAAACGGAATTTCCATGATTCGAAACTTTTTATATAAAGTCTGTGGTGCAATGGGCGATTGGACGATAGAAGGTTATATGCAGCGCTGCATCAGAGAAATCCGAAACAAAGTGGGAGAAGAGAAAGTTCTTTTGGCTCTGTCAGGAGGCGTGGATTCTTCGGTCTGTGCTGCTTTGTTTGCAGAAGCAGTTGGTTCACAGCTTACCTGTGTGTTTGTGGATCACGGACTTCTTAGAAAAGACGAAGGTGACGAGGTAGAAAAAGCATTTGAAAAGTGGAACATCAACCTGATCCGTGTGAATGCTGAGAATCGTTTCCTGAAAAAGCTGGAAGGAGTTACAGAGCCGGAACAGAAACGTAAGATCATCGGAGAGGAATTTATCCGTGTATTTGAAGAAGAAGGCAAAAAGATCGGAAAGACAGATTATCTGGCGCAGGGAACCATTTATCCGGATGTGATTGAATCAGGAAAGGAAAATGCTGAAACCATAAAGAGTCATCACAATGTAGGAGGTTTGCCTGATTTTGTTGATTTTAAAGAAATCATTGAACCGCTTAGACTTCTGTTCAAGGACGAGGTAAGAGAACTGGGAAGACAGCTTGGTCTGCCAGAGTATATGGTGATGCGTCAGCCAT
>JBGVRS010000059.1:0-24706 GCA_045128635.1 Lachnospiraceae bacterium | reverse complement strand
AACAAAGATGGAAGACATGCTATATACAGTGAAAGAAGTAGCGCAAATTTTAAAAACGAATGTAAATTATGTTCATTCGTTGCGGAAAGCAAATATTTTGCCTTTTTTAAAACTTGGAAATTATAAATGTCGGAAAGTTGCATTGGAAAAATTTCTTGCAGATTACGAAGGCATGGATATAACAAATCCGGAAAATATTACATCACTATAAAGGGGGAATTTTTATGAAATTGATAGAATTAAAATCTGTGATTATGGAAGATGTTTGCATATACAAAGAAAAAAACAGCGAAGAATATGAGGATTTATGTACTAGCAGGTTATCTGATGTATCACAAGAATTATTGGATAGAGAAGTTGTTGTTGTTGGGGTAAATAACACAACTAAGCTGCTGGAAATTCAAATTAAGTAAATATGTGCTCATCGGAGCACATATGCGCTACTAGCATGGCTGGTTTATGCAGTCGCCATATAGGTGAAAGATGCCCGGTTCGAATCCGGGGTGGCGTATTTGTAAGACAAGCTCTCTTACAAAAAAAATAAAGGAAGGAGGATGGGTATTTATGGAAGATTTTAAACTTTCAACACTGGCAGGCGGTGCGTTGGATGAGCAGTTCGGCAATTCTGTGAGAAAAGTATTGAATAACATGCGCGATGTGAATACACCGTATAAAAAAACACGTGAAATCAATATTAAGCTAAAATTCACTCAGAATGAGCAGCGTGATGATATTCAGATTGATGCTCTTGTTTCTGAAAAATTGGCTCCTGTCAATCCAATTCAGACACAGATGTATGTTGACCAAGATATCCGAACCGGTGAAATTTTCACACATGAATATGGTCATGAAGTGATGCGTGGGCAGATGCATCTGAATGACTATGCCACAGAACAGGAAGATGACCCGGATGAGGAAGCTGATAGTACACAGCAGAATAAAACCGTAGTTGATTTTAGAGAAGCGATGAATAGTTAGGAGGACAGTTAAGTGATTAAAGAAGCATTACAATATATTATTTCTTTGCAGAAGGAGCCATTTTTTAAGGAAATTGATGGAAATACATATACAGATACTAATCTCAATCGTGTTTCCTATATTCCTAAAGCGGAACCATTGACTATGACAACTCTGACCAGCTTAGTAGAGTATATCAAATCTAATATTGACGTGATGGCTCCTGAGATGATTGTACATGTAGAAAGCCCTACACGTGTCACCCTTTGTTCACAGTTAAATATTGAGCGTGACAGAGAGAATTTAGTACATGTAAAAGCCTGCATCCCAGAGTTTAGATTTAATTCTTATTATGACAATGAGGAATTCAACATTGCTCTGCAGTCAAAGTTTTTAGATGTATATGATCGCAATTTGTTACTGAAATTCTGCGGAAATGTAGAAGATGAAAATGTCGTTGCGTACGGTGATGATGGAATTTCACAGAAAGCAACTGTCCGCTCCGGAATTGCTTCCAGGAGCGAGGTTGTTGTACCGAATCCGGTTGTACTGGCTCCGTACAGAACATTTTTAGAAGTAGAACAGCCTGCATCTGAATTTATTTTCCGTGTGCGCAAAGATAGAAATGGTATTGAGTGTGCCGTTTTCGAAGCAGATGGCGGTAAATGGAAGATGGATGCTATGGAAAGAATCAGAGCATACCTGGCAGAGGAATTGAAAGATTTACCGAAATTTAAGGTTATTGCATAACGCACAATAGGCAGAGGACAGGCTCTGCCGCTTAATGTAGCCATTGGCGGTCACAAGCCCGCATGAGAAATACAGAGTGAGCAACAAGGATGTGGGAATTTCAATGCTTTTTTTACGAAATCACTACCCATATGCGAATAATTTCTCTTTACGAATCACAATACTACGTCCTGCATCCTTGTTGAATTAAATATATGTGTAATGCAGCCAATGGCGGTCACAAGCCCGCAGGAAGAATGCAGAGTGGCATTCGGAGACAGGGAAATTCCCACGATATGAATGTGTAATCTCACCATAAATAATTCCTTATATAGTATGTGTTGTTTGACTCTCCTGTCTCCGGGTGATTAAGGAATAGATAAGAAAGGGATTGAAATGAAGGCATTATATGTTGACTTGAAAGAATTTATCTGTGAAATTTTGCAGACGCGACATGAATTTCCCAAAATGTCTGAGCTTCAAACATATGCGTGGGATAAGTATCATTACCCTCTTACAGTAGAGGAAATTGAGGACATAATAGCAAAATAGGCGGTGAAGTGATGTTCGAATCGGCAAGAATAGAATCGTATGAAGTAAGTGAAGATGGGACAAGAATGCAGCTTTTTATACAAGGTGCATGTCTTATGAATGATATTGAATCAAAGAATATTCATACGTGTTCGCTCTGGCTGGATGATGGTCGTCACATTTCAAGTCAGCAGCGCAAAAAAATATATGCGACTGTAGCGGATATTTCTGCACACACAGGTTATATGCCGGAGGAGCAGAAGGAAGTATTGAAATATCGTCACATGATTATGTCCGGATGCGAGTATTTCTCGCTGGCAAACTGCTCTATGGGCAGGGCAAGGGAATTTATTAATTCTATTATGGATTATGCGCTGTCTGAAGGAGTGATTTTGAATGATTTTGGCATCAATCGAACGGATGATGCGGACCGGTATCTGTATCAATGTATTAAGTACCGGAAATGTGCTGTATGTGGCCGTAAAGGCGAAATTCATCATGTAGATGCAATCGGTATGGGTAATGACCGTAGAAAGGTAGATGATTCGCTTTACAGGAAGATTTGCTTGTGCAGAGGTCATCATACAGAGGCACACTCTTTAGGAATGCCGTCATTTAGTGAAAAATACAAGGTATACGGCATCATTTTTTAGGTGAACAGTATCAGTACGCACAGGGTTTCTATGGCGTTCAGAAATGGGTTCCATGGACGTTCTGGGGCGGAAATAGGCTGTCAGATTTTTTAAGGACAATATCAGTACATGCAGGGTTCTTATTGCGTTCTGAAAAGGGTTCTTTAAGCGTTCTGTGTTGGAAATTGATTGTCATGTATGTTTTTAGTTCGGCATCAGTACATATAGGGTTCTTATTGCGTTCTGAAAAGGGTTCTTTAGGCGTTCTATGATGGAAATCGGCTGAAAGTATGGAAGCAGGTGGAAGTATGGGCAGAGGAGAAAAGATAGGCCTTGATTACTTTCCGTTGGACTGCTATCTGAATGAGAAGTTCCAGCTCCTGGAAGCTGAGTATGGACTCAGGGGATTCGCTGTGGTTATTAAACTGTTCCAGCGGATCTACGGAGTAGAAGGTTATTATTGCAAATGGGACAAAGACATTTCTTTGTTGTTTGCCAAACAGGTTGGATTAACAGGGCAAGGGACAAAGGGGCAGCAGGTTCCTGTGGCGTTCCCGGGCGGGGGTTCTGCAGGCGTTTGTGGAGACAATTTAATAGACGAGATTGTGCAATGCGCAATTCGTCGGGGTATTTTTTCAGAAGAAATGTATAAGAATTACGGAATTTTGACTTCGGAAGGTATTCAAAAACAGTACCTGGAGTCAACCAAAAGACGTAAAACAAAAAAAATTAAGAAAGAGTACCTCTTAGTTAAAGTCACCCAAAAACAGAAAAATGCTTACAAAAATGGAATAAATGTCAACATAAATTCGGATAATGTAGACGGAAAAGCAATAAAGGAAAGTAAAGTAAATCAAACTAAATTAAATCAAACTAATATTATAGTTGATTCCAAATCAACTGGAATACCTTCGTTAGATGAAATTAGAAATTATGTGACGAATAATAATCTTAGTGTTGATTATGAAAAGTTTTACGAGTATTACAATCAACATGGCTGGATAACAGAAGACAGGCCAATTTTGAATTGGTATCTTCTTTTACACTCATGGATTACAAGAGAGAAGAAATTTAAAGGTCAGAAAACAGGCAGTAAAAATAAATTTCACAATTTTGAACAGCGTGAATATGATTATGATGCATTGGAAAAGGAGTTGATGAGTTAGTGCAAAACATAAATATTTACATAAAGACAAATATCAAGAGACCTAACCAACACTCCGGACAGGGTATCTATTATCTGGAATATATAAAAAATGGGGTTCCGGAAACGAGAGGTGATACTGTGGATCTTACAGATACAACTAAGCAGAAGGCAATGCTTGAAATTCTGCTTATTTGCCTAAAGCGTGTTAATAAACCTTGTGAAATTAAAATCATCACAGATTCGGAATATGTGCTGAATCTCTTTGGTGAGAATCCGGGAACAGGTTGGCTGGAGCAGTGGCATAAGAATGGATTCTTGAAAAAGAATGGCAAGCCTGTTAGTAACGCGGAGCTTGTGAAAGAGATTGATGATATCTGCAGAGGGAAAAGGCATATCGTGACTGCTGTTAATGAATTTAATTCATATGGCAAGATTATGGATGAAGCATTAGTGGTTGAAACACCTTAAGAAACTAGTGATTTATGAATTGCTACAAGAATGGATGGCACCCGACTTTAACATATCACACACGGGTGCCGGACTTGCAAGGAGGAAAAATGTATATTACAGATTTTAACAAAATGAGTATAAAACAGCTGGAATTTTTTAACAGAGATTTAGGAATTGAATTTGTTATTGAGGATGGAACGATTATTTCAACAGCTCAATAACGGAAAGGAATGCATATGGAGAAGATAATATCAGTTTTAAATTTAAAAGGCGGTTGTGGAAAGACAACCACTAGTGCTAACATGGCATATATTTTGGCAAAGGATTACGGAAAGCGTGTTCTTGTCATTGATAACGATAAGCAAGGGAATATCACAAAGACATTCAATGCGGATGCAAGTAAAAAGACATTGACGGATGTGATCATTGGCGAACCTATAACAGCAGCGATTCAGACTGTAGAAAATGGAATTGATATTTGCCCTGCTGATATGAATCTGTTGACTGCAAATTTAGCACTTATTACAAATACAGAGATTGATCAGACAGCTATTCTCAAAGACAGCCTTGCAGAGGTGATGGACAATTATGATTATTGTATTATTGATTGTCCGCCAGACATCAATATCAGTGTGATAGCGGCTCTTGTAGCATCAGATGAAGTGATTATTCCGGTTAAGGTAGATGGATATGCATTTGAGGGCATGAATATTTTACTTGGTCAGATACATAGCGCACAGCAGATGAATCCAAAGTTGAAATTCCGTGGATGCTTAATCACAATGTACCAGCGAAGTAATGTGAATGAGCAGGGAAAGGAATGGCTGATTAAAAATGGATATCATGTTTTTGCAACTCATATTCGCAGAAGTGTGAAGCAGGATGAGAGCACATTTGCAAATATGACGTTGCTGGAATACAGTCCGTATTCAGCTCCGGCAAAAGATTACAGAGCATTTGTGAAAGAGTATTTAGAGGAGGGATGATATGTACAAGAATAGTGAGGGATATCCGGATGTGACAGCCGGAACTGCAATGCGAACCGTGACAAATGAAGAAAAGAAACGTGAAGGGGATGTACAGTTATTGATAAAAATGTTGAAGTACATAATCACCCTGGCGGGATTTGAATTAATTAATAGGATTGAGTTAAAGGACAGGGAAACAGGTAGGGAATACAAATAATGTGTTCAATTTGAACACAGAAAGGAGTACAGGATGGCTAAATTTGATTTGACGAATTTATTAAATAATACATCAAAAGAAAATGTTCAAATGACAAGGAATGATTCCTTGTTTGAAACAAAAATGATTGATGTAGAAAAGCTTATTGAATCAGAGGATAATTTCTATGCTACAAATGATGTGGAAGAATTGGCTAGAAGTATAGAATTGCTAGGTGGAATTGAGCAGAATTTGATTGTTGAGGATACCGGAGATGGACAATACAAAGTAATTGCCGGACATAGAAGAAGAAAAGCTGTATTGCAGCTATTGGCAGAAGGCAAGGAAGAATACAGAATGGTTCCTTGCCGGGTGAGAGCTGGCAGTGAGGGTACATTGAATGATTTGAGATTGATATTGACAAATAGTACGGCAAGGCAATTAACAGATTTTGAAAAGATTAAGCAGGTCCAGATATTAAAAGATTTACTCCAGAAATACAAGGAGCAGCTGGCAGAGGAAAATAAGGATAAGCCAAGGGAAGAACAAATTCGCATTGGCCGCATTCGGGATTGTATCGCAGAGCTGCTGGATATTTCTCCATCCCAGGTTGGAAGAATGGAGAGAATTGATAAAAATCTTTCAGATGAGTTCAAAGAAGAATTAAAAGATGGAAATATTAATATGTCCACAGCAGTGAGCATTTCCGTGAAAACGGAAGAAGAACAGGCAGAAATCTACGAGGAATATAAAAAAGTCGGTGAGATTCATATCAAGGATGTGGATAAGCATGTGGAAAAGAAAAAGGAAAAAGAGCCTGTGACAAAGAATATTCCTTGCGCGGATGCAGATGTACAAGTGGATGAGATGGTGAATGCAGAGGAAGAAGCAGAGCAGCTGGCAGAGGAAAAGGTGAAAATACAAAGTTTTGGCAGATGGTTTATCGAGCAATATGAATGTACATTAGCTAGTCGGATTATGCGAATGGTGGGAGAGGTGATGCAGGATTTTGAATGTGATGCCAAGTTAGGTGAAAGTGAATGTGTCAAAATAAAATCTATGATTGCTGCAAAGGTGAATGCAGAAATTCGTGGAAAAACAGGTATGTATGAGGAATATCTGAGAGAATGTTACGAAAAAGGCAGGGGGATGTGAAATGAATACGCTAGAGTCAATAGCAGATGATGTGGCTGGATTTATTTGTGATGAAATTTGCTGGGCTTGCAAAGAAAATTTGAAACAGGATGAATTGGAAGATATTTGCAGTAAATGTCAGTTAAAAAAACACATTCTAAATATACAGAATTATGAGAAAGAAGCTGATAAAAGAGAAAAAATTTTAAATAAAAAGATTCAGCACATAGCTGATACATACGGCTATGAAGCACAGAGTAATCAGTTGCAAGAAGAAGCTGCAGAACTCATCCAGGCAGTAAATAAGTTGCGTAGAGCGAATGGAAATGGCCAGCCTTGTCAGAAATCAGAATATCAGGCAACACATGAGTTGATTGAAGAATTGGCAGATGTGGAAATCATGATTCAGCAGATTGTACATTTGTTAGATTGTAAAGTAATATTCAAATCATTTATGGAAGATAAAGTATCAAGAACTTTGTTGCGAATGGGAAAGGAGCATTAAAGATTACAAGATGGGAAGAATTGCTAATAATTTGATGCAGACAGAAAAAGAAAAAGACCGTAACAAGGCACGTAGGCAGAAAAATATGTCAGAGATTGCAAGAATCAATAAACTAGCGAGGATGCAGGGGTTGTCATATGGTCAGTATGTAAATAGATATCTGTCTGGCCAACATTAGGAAGTGAAAGAATGATTTTGTACATAGAAGTATCAAAGGATGAATATGAATTGCCTTTAGCAGTTGCAGATACAATAAAAGAGCTTGCAAAATTGAGACACATATCTGAAAGCACAATATTCTATAACATGTCTTGTGAGAAAAAAGGTACTAGAAAATCAAGATTTAAGAAGATTGTTGTTGAAGATGATTTATAAAAAAGTGAATTTGGATATAAGACGAACAATGTAGGAGTAAGATGATGAAATGTAGCGAATGTTTGTATGAGAATGCGGATTGCATTATTTGTGCAAAAGCAAGATTGGCAGAAGCCTGGAATGAATTTTTGAAGAAGGTGCCGATATTCCGAGTCTTTGCGAAAAAAAATGAATGTCCGTATTTTGAAAAAAGGGAGAAACAGTAATGAATACAATTAATCAATGGATTCCAGTAGGCGCGAAGCTTCCACATTTTGGACAGAAAATCATAGCAACACTGCAAAGTAAAGAAAAAACAATTGTGACAATTATCAAGTATGATGGAATAAATATGGCAGAGGGATGCAGATTGACAGCATGGATGCCTGCTCCGGAAGCATATGTGAGCGATGTTGCTAGAATGTACATGATGATTTGTATGTATTTGAGAAAGAGAGAGTATGAGAATAGGATTAATAGATGTAGATGGACATAATTTTCCGAATTTAGCATTGATGAAAATATCAGCATGGCATAAGAAAAATGGAGATTCGGTTATTTGGTATGAACCGTTGATACACGGTTTTCCTAACCAGCCATTGGACAGAGTTTATATATCAAAAGTATTTTCGGAAGAATATACCTCAGATTATCCATACTTCGTGAACGCAAATGAGATAATAAAAGGTGGGAGTGGTTATTGCATCAGCCTTGAAAATGGCAAAGAAGTATTTGATAAATCAAAAGATATTGAATTGCCATATGAGATAGAAAATATCTATCCGGATTATGACCTTTATGGCATCACTGATACAGCATATGGATTTCTCACAAGAGGATGCCCCAGAGATTGTAATTTTTGTCATGTGGCTGAAAAAGAGGGTAAGTGTTCCGTGAAAGTTGCAGATTTAGACATGTTCTGGAGAGGGCAGAAGAACATTGTATTATTAGATCCGAACATAACAGCTTGTAAATGGTGGAAACAGTTATTTCAGCAACTTATTGACAGTAAAGCCTGGGTGGATTTCACGCAGGGATTAGACATAAGGCTAATGACTGAGGAAAAAGCAGAAATGCTGAAACAGATGAAGGTTAAGCAGGTTCATTTTGCATGGGACAGGTATGAGGATAAAGATATTGTCATTCCAAAATTTGAGATGGTTAAACAAATCACGCATTTGGACAAAAGAAAACTTATTGTGTATGTACTCACAAATTTCAATACCACACACGAACAGGACCTTGAAAGAATATATACTCTCAAAGATTTAGGGTATTGGCCATATGTGATGATTTACAACAAAGAAAAACTTCCAAAGGGACATATTACAAGAAAAATGCAACGATGGGTCAATATGAGAGCAATTTTTGATAAAGTAGAAAATTTTGCTGATTATCAGAAAGAAAAGGAGCAAATAAGGATTGTGAGGTAAATAATTATGAGTATAGAAGAATTAAAACCATGCCCTTTTTGTGGAGGGAAAGCAAAGTTATATGGAAACACAAGACTTGTAGGAACAAAGTTTAAAAATTATCAAGTTGCGACTTGTTTGAATGATGATTGCAGTTGCAGAACAGGGTTTTGTGAAACAGTAGCAGAAGCTATTGAAAGGTGGAATACACGAAAGCCTATTGAAAAGGTAGTGGAGCAGTTAGAGAAAGAGAAAGAAATTCATACAGAGCATTATAATAATTCTCTATACAAAAATTATCCAGATGTAAAAAGAAGATATGAACAAACTTGTTTTGTAATTGATAAAGCAATTGACATAGTGAAAGTGAGTGAGAAGAATGACAGAACAGAATGCTCCGAATATGTAATAGACAATTATCATGCAGAGCAGAACAGGAAGAAACTGAGGATTGTGAGGTCAAAATGATAAACACAGAGGAAACAAAGAGAGATAAGGCAAAACAACTTCGGTATAAAAAACCGATAGTAAAGAATTTAAACTTAGATTTCATACAACAGGATTTGTGGTATATCCAAGAAGCGTGTGAGGAAATAAGGTGGTATACGGATTCCGATGACGGAGAGGATTCCCTCATAAATGCACTTGCTGGAGATGAAGATGAAGCGTATGAGTTCAAGATGGCATTTGGAGATTTGTGTGCTGAGTGTGAAAAAATGTTGAGGGACTTAGACGAAGAATGGGTACCAGAGTGTTTTGACATATTCTTTGTTGGAGCAGGAGCTGGGACTTTCGGAGAGATACTTGGATGGGATTCATATGAGCAAGACTATATGGGGATATCCTGCACCGAATCTTTCGCAGAGGACGAAGCAAAAAAGAAGCTGAAACAAATGACAAAGGATGAATTGATAGTTTCCGCAAGACAATGTTTTAAAGTGTATCATGCTTATATCGGATTGCGAAATAGGTATGACAGTCTAAAGGCTGCAATAGATGTGTTAAGAGATCAAAACACCGGAATACTTCAAGTGGTCAAAGAAATTGAAAAGATGTATGAAGCGGCAAGCGAAAGGACAATTTGGTGGGATTCGGAATACACCAAAGAAGCTGTTGAATGGAGAAGATATACAGATACACTTCCACAGGAAGTGTGGATACAGTAGGAGTGAGATTGTGGCAAGGATAGGTAAGAAGACATTGGAAGAAATCGAGGATATTCTTAGTAGAGGGTGCGACTATGCGGACACACAGGAAGTTGTTCATCAAAGCTTTTACGAGGCAATGGAAGAACTTGGAGGAACTGGAGATTGAGATGAAATGTCGGCCAAAGATTTGAATGACAACGATATTGTTCTACAGGATTTGTTTGAGTGCTTTTATGATAAGACCATTGAAAAAGTGATGAATATTCTCCGCACACAAGAATAGGAGGGACAGAAATGGACGAGTGTTGCAGAACCTGTAAATGGTATGAGGATGAAGTGTGTTGCAATGGAGATAGCAGATTTAGAGCAGATTTCCGTTCGGAATATCAAGTTTGCGAAAAATGGAAAGGAGATACAAATGGCAGTAAACAAGGAAAAGATGAAGGAATTAGATAGTCATTGGACAGAAAGTAAACTGATAAAGGAGCAGAGAATGAAAAGAGTAGTAATTGAATTACCAGAAGGTAACGATGATGTTTTAAGCATTACAGCTATTGGTGTAAATAATGTGAGCAATATGCATGTATCAACATATATTGCTGATTTGGCCAATGGTACACATTTAATACATGATGGCAAAAAGTGGATTCAGAAGAAAGAAGAATATGTTCCCGACATTTGCGTCGGGAACAATGGGTGGATTCCTTGCAGTGAGAGATTGCCAGAAAAAGAAGGTAATTATATTGTCTCATTTGATTATGGATATACTGCGCCGGCATTTTTCATTGATGGGGATTGGGAATTATTATGGTGGTGTAGTCGAAGAAAGCCAATTGCATGGCAACCGCTCCCAGAACCATATCAGAAAGGAGAATAGTTATGATAAAATGGTACGACCGTATTGGAAATACAATTGAGATGAGAGTTGATAGAAAATGGGTAAAAGGTATCATCATTGATGGATACAAAACGCATGAGGGAGCAGTAAATATGCAGACATTAACAGGTAAGAAATACTACTGCTATGTTGATTCTGAGGATTTGAATTTTAGAAAATGTGTTGATTCTGATGGGGATTTAATAACAAATGCGGACCGCATTCGGGCAATGAGTGATGAAGAATTAGCAGAAAAGATGATGACACATGTTAATCGTGAGATTGCTGATATTGTACCATTTTGCAAGAATTTAATAGAGTGCCAGAAAAAGTTGGATGCCGGTGAAAGAATTTCAGATGAAATTTGTAAGAAATGCTTAATTGAATGGTTACAGTCAGAAAGTGAGGAGCAGGAATGAACCAGGCAGATAAAGAAAAAATGAAACTGTTAAGTAAATGGGATGCCGTGCGTGAATTGGTTAGGATTGGTTTGGAGAAAATTGGTCATGATATTTTATTAGTACCGTCGGCGGAACATGTAGCAAGGAGCAAATAATAATTGAGGGGAAGATAGCATGGTTATATATTTACCTTGCCGGCTAGGAGAAAAATTCACAGAATTGAAGTTCAAAGATTGGGCGAATGGAAAAAGAATTTATGAACCTGGGCAAAGAATGACATTAACAGGCTTAACAAAAGGCTTATTTTACCCAGACGTGAAAACAGGTGATGGGAAAATACTTGGGTATGACATAACAGGAGAGTTTTCTCAAGAATATGAACCTAAGTACAAAATATCCGTTGATTTGGGAAAGACAGGCAAGTTACGAGACATGGGATTTCCAGCCAACAGAACAGCAAAGCTGTATGGTATTTGTGTTAAGGATGGAGTTTTAATGGCAGAATTTGTTACAACTGATAGATACGAACATCTGTTATATCCCATCAAAGATAATATTAAATATGCACAGCTGGATGAAAATGTACAAAAAACAAATATCCAGTACTGTAAAGTAAATCAAATGGAGGGGCAGCTCTCTATATTTGATATCTATGGGCAACGTGAATAAGCATTCTGGTTGAAACACCTTAAGAAACTTGCAATACATATCATCATTTAATTGTTGACCCTGTAAAGGATTATGAGATTGTAGCGTGGTGCGAGTTGCCAGAGCCATACAAAGAAGAAAGTGAGGAGCAGGAATGAAAACATTAAATAGAGAAAAATACAAAACAGTAAAAAGAATGGACCATGCACAAATGTCTGCATTTTTGGAAGATATTTACAAGAGTGGATATGCAGAGGGACAGTTGAAGACAAAAGGATTAACTGTTGATGAAGTAAAGGATGTAATTCTTAATATAAAAGGTATCGGCGAAAAGAGAGCAGCTGAAATTATATCAGCATTGGATGAGAAAATAGAAATGAAATATGTATAAAAGGGGTAAAGCATGAGCAATAAATTTCCATTTCGCGATAAAAAAACAGAACAAGAAGTTGCGTTAAAATCTGCAATAGACGTATTGCGAAAAACTCCAACTGCAGTATTGTTACAGTCAATAGAAATGTCATTAAATATCTTGAAAGAGAGAGGGCAAGAAGTAAGAGATTTTGATAACAAAGAAAAGATTGTACAGCAAGTCAGATTGATAGGCGGCAAGGCATATTTCCTTGCCGCAAAGATGGATGACAACGAAGGAGGAAGATATGGGAGTAATAGAAAATAGACAGGATGCAGAGGTCGATATGAAAAGTGTACTGAAAAAATACTTGGAGCAGTATACAAGAAAACGAAAGCGGAAAGAGATATTGCAAAAGAGATTACATAAATTCAAAGAGGAAATGCTTGGTACTAAGGCCGTGAATTATTCCCTGGTTCCAAAAAGTCAGACAAATAATATCTCAAATGAACCAGTAGATTTTTACATACACTGTGAAGAAATTGAGGAAAGAATCAACAAAGAGAGGAAAGCAGCAGCCTCAGCAATGATAAAAATCATTGATATATTAAGTTTTTTGCCACCGGATTCCCAGGAAAAAAATATACTTGAATGTAAATATTTAGATGACTATTCCTGGCCACAAATCGTAGAAGAATTGGCAATGAGTAAATCTAGGTGCATTGATTATTGGAATGCCGGATTGGACGAACTTCTTGAATTCAAGAAAGTAAGGAGTATACTGGATATATACAGAAATGGAATTGAAGTAATAGAAAAGATAGATGAGGGCGTATGAAATCACATTGAAATACAAAATTTCTGTTAATTTGAAGGTGAAATACAAATTATTTGATAGAGGATTCCCGAGTGGTAAGACAGGGCATTCAGAGTAAAGGTAGCAGAATCAAAGAAAAAGGGAGTAAGCCTTAAAGATTAATTAAAAGCAAAAGCGAAAAGGACGGAGGTAGCGAATGGTAGTAGTAATTGATTTTGAAACCACAGGATTTAAAGCAGGAGTGGATGAAGTATTACAGGTATCAATTATTGATGAAAACGAAAATGTATTACTTAACACTTATTGTAAGCCTGTTAATTGCAACAGTTGGGAAGACGCACAGAAAGTACACGGCATTACGCCTTTGATGGTGGCAAATGCGTTACCTTTTGAGCATTACACGGCAGCAGTATTAGAAATCCTCACAAAGGCAGATTATGTAATAGCGTACAATTACGCCTTTGAGGACGCATTTTTAAGAGCCTACGGCATTGAGGTAGACCTCACGAAATGGTTTGACCCTATGTTGGCGTTTGCGGAAATATACGGCGAATGGAACGAGTATTACGGTAATTACAAGTGGCAGAACCTTAGTAAATGTGCAGAATACTACGGATATACCTTTAAGGCTCACGATTCCTTAGAGGATGTAAAAGCAACATTGTACTGCTATAAGAAAATGACAGAGGATATAGAAAGGAGGGTTGCATATGCTGAAATGTGTTCAAATTGAACACAAAATTGCAAATGCAGAGGAAAAAGATAACACAAAGAAAATAAAAACATTAGGAAATCTATTGCCTGCAAATGGCAGAGGTAACAAAATTGTTATAAAAAACACAAAACTTCGGACTCAATCGGACTGTTACATATGCTATAATGCTATCATGAAAAAATATAGATAACAACATCAGCAGAGATTGCTATCACAACGAAATGCTGTGCTTTCCAAAGACCAGAATGGTTTAGGTACTTCCCCTACCCAGGGGGCGGTACGGGGCGAGGAAGGCGCGGCATTTTTCTCTGTAAAGTCGAAAAAAAGTTGGCACTTCCTTCCTCTCGGGGGATGGTGGTGAGGTCAATGTGAGGGGGGTGGCATTTTGTGGAAGTGAATCAAAAAGAGCTGGCTAAGATATTGGGTATCACGGATAGGAGAATCCGCCAATTGAAAGACCAATTCGGATTATTTGAGAATGGCATGACAGAAGGTTCTAAGTCAAAAAAATACATCCTGGAGAGATGTGTTCCAGAATATATTCAATACAAGGTTGATGCGGAAGCGACACCGGGTGCATCAATCATCCGGGAAAAGGAACAGGCAGAGCATGAGCAGATTAAGAAGAAAATCTCAATTTTAAAATTGAGAAAGCTGCGAAGGGAATTGCATAATGCAGAAGATGTTGAGGAATTCTTGACAGATATGCTTATGAATTTTAAGAATCGCATGCTGTCAATCCCACAAAAGGTTTCCCCCCTGGTACTTGCCGAGGATGATGTCAATGCAGTAATCAATATTCTTGAGAAAGAAGTATTCCAGGCCTTGGATGAATTATCGGAGTATGATCCGCTTAAAATTGACAAGGAGAACTCGGCAATAGAGGATATTGAAGACGATGAGTCGGATGAGGAAGAAGGTGGATAGCTATGTCATCATCAGAACGCCTTAGATCCAGAAATCGTACACGGAATCTTTTTGTTAATACAATCAAGCGGACACTGAAAAAACCGGAGAAATTGACGGTCAGTGAATGGGCAGAAAAATATAGAATATTAGATGAATCCAGTAACTTCAAAGGAAAATGGTCGAACGACATTACACCTTACATGATTGGAATTATGGATGCATTTAATGATCCTTATGTTCAGGAAATAAATTTCTGTAAACCGACACAGGTCGGCGGTACAGAAGCTATGTTGAATATGCTTGGTTGGATTATTATGAATGACCCGTCACCTACGATGATTGTATATCCATCTGACGACTTGGCTAAGGATACATCCAATGACAGAATTCAGCCATCTTTGAAAAAAACTCCAGAAATAAATGAGAGATTCTACAAGAATAACTCAAAGGAATTAAATTTAAAATTCCGGGGAATGTCCATGTACCTGCGAGGATCTAATTCTCCATCGAAGTTGTCTTCGAAAGCAATTAAATATTTATTCTTTGATGAAATCGACAAGATAGGCGGTGCTTCCAAAAAAGAAGCATCGCCTTATAATTTGGCGAAAGAAAGAACCAGAACATATATATACAGCAAAAAGATATATACATGTTCAACTCCGACTTTGAAGACAAATTATGTATGGCAGTTACATGAAGAAGCTGATGAACAGAGAAATTACTTTGTTCCATGCCCGCACTGTGGCGAATTCATTGTGTTGCGATGGGCGCAAATACGATATCCGGAAAAGCAAGAAGGCGTGTCACATGAGGATAGGGCAAAAGATGCTACATATGTATGTCAAGAATGTGGTTGTTGTATTACTGACAAGCAAAAAATCAGTATGTTGCGAAAGGGAGAATGGAGAACTGTCAACAAAAAAGGAGTTGGCAAGGCTAGAAAAGTATCCTTTTGGATAAATGCCTTGTACAGCAGATTTTTGACATGGGCAGAGATTGCTCTTGAATTCCTTAACAGTAAAGATGACCCGGAGAAGTTGCAAAACTTTGTCAATTCATGGCTGGCAGAGCCTTGGGAAGATACAAAATTAAAGACATCTGCCGATTTGGTTATGGAACGACAGACAGAGATTCCGGAATTTGTAGTGCCAGATTGGGCAAACATGTTGACTGGTGGCGTAGATGTTCAGGAAAATTGCGTGTATTGGACTATCAGAGCATGGGGAGAACATATCACCAGTCAAAATATTGCACATGGGCAGGCACAGAATCTGAATGAAATTGAATTCATTATGAATCTGGAATACAAAAGTCAAAACGGAACAGGGTATATTGTAAATCTTGCATTAATTGACTCTGGATATGACGCTGATACTGTATACGATTTCTGCGCAAATAACATGGAATGGGCATTGCCTGTTAAAGGTTCGAATACTGCCATGCAAACACATTATAAATTTTCTAAAGTAAACAAATCAAATTCAAAAGCATATGGCATGGATTTGGTTCTTGTGGATGGTGGAAAGTATAAAGATATGATTGCTGCTCGTATGAAAAGAGCTAACGGTAGAGGTTCATGGATGGTATATGATGGGTGCGACAGGGAGTATGCAGAGCAGGTGACTGCAGAGCATAAAGTGTTGGTGAAAAATGGATCAAAATCAACAATGATATGGGTGCCCAAAAAAAGTCATGCAGACAATCATTATCTGGATGCAGAGGTATATGCATTAGCTGCAGCGGATATCAGGGAAGTTAGAACAATGCATTTATGGAATGTTGAACAGGAAGATGATGTGGAAAAACAGGAATCTGAATCACCGGAGGAAAGATGGATACAGCAGAATGAATCATGGTTAGGAGAATAGCATATGGCAAATACAGATGAATTTGAAAATATGACAACTGAATCATTACTTGCTGAGGTAAAGAAAGCTATTAAGACAGTTCTTATAGGCGGTCAGTCTTATAAAATTGGCACTAGGCAGTTGACTAGAGCTGATTTGTCTGAATTGAGAGCAATGAAATCCGATTTGGAAGCTGAATTGTCATCAGCAGATGATGGTAATTTATTCAACAATACTGTCGTAGCTATATTCGACAGGAGGTAGATATGGGAAATTGGCTAGATAATGTGATTGGTTTTATTTCACCAGTGGCTGGATATAGGCGCGAAGCATGGCGTCAAAATCTGGAAGAAATGCGGAATTATGATGCTGGAGATTACGGTAGACTCAATGCAAATTGGCGTGCTGTGAATGATTCGGCAGAATATATGGATAGAGGTAGCAGAGATACAGTTCGCGCGAGAGCACGTGACTTGGAGAGAAATTCAGATATCGCAAATTCCGTTATTGGAACTTATAGAAGAAATGTTGTAGGTGGTGGATATAACTTACAGGCAAAAACAAGCAATAATGAATTGAATAAGCAGATTGAAGACTTATGGAAGCGTTGGTGTAGAAAAAAAAATTGCGATATTACAGCTACACAGAGCTTCAATCAGATTATGCGTATGCTGGTCCAGCGTAAAAAAGTGGATGGCGGTATGTTGATACATAAGGTATATACAGCTGGTGGAGTGCTACCATTCAAATTGCAATGTCTTGAGGTAGACGAATTGGATTCGTCACAGGTTACACCGCATAAAAAAACAAATAAAGTTGTAGGTGGAATTGAATTAAATCAATATAACCGAGCAGAAGGTTATTGGATTCGACAGTATTCCTTGGATGGCATGAGCATTTATGAGCCTGTCTATGTGGATGCAAAGGATATGATATTTGTATTTTCTAAAAAAAGACCATCGCAGATTAGGGAGATGTCGGACATGAGTCATTCTGTTACAAGAATACGAGACACGAATGAATTTATGACGGCAGTATCAGTGAAAGAGAGAATTGCTGCTTGCCTATCGGTATTTATCAAGCAGGCAACGCCGATTGGCAGTGTTGGCAGGGGAAATTCTACCGGTGGTAAATATAATTATAACGGGAAAACATTGACGCCTGGCATGATTAATTATCTTAATCCTGGGGATGAAGTGGAAACAATTAATCCTTCCGGTCAAGCTACGGATGCAACTAATTTTGTGAAATTGCATCAGCGCATGATTGGCGCAGGCCAGGGCATTAGTTATGAAGCAACGTCAAGAGATATGTCAGAAAGCAATTATTCATCTGCAAGGCAGGGAATGATTGAGGATGATTTGACTTATGCAGATGACAAGGAAATTGTTATTGATGTTGCAGATGAGATTTACGAAACATTTTTGATATCAGCAGTACTGGCAGGTGCCATTAATATACCGGATTTTTGGAATCACAAGGAAGAATATATGAGTCATGTATGGATCCAGGAACCAAAACGCTGGATAGACCCTGCAAAGGAATCTACTGCGAATAAAATTGCTTTGGAAACAGGGCAGAAGACATTTAAGCAGATTGCTGCTGAAAATGGAAAGGACTGGCGTGACCAAATCGACGATATGGCAGAGGTCCTGGAATATGCAAGAGAAAAAGGTATAGAGATTGGAGGTGGAATTATCAGTGAGAAAAAGGAGTGAGAATAAAAAGGAATCTCAATTAACAAGAGATTTTCAAGTGAATTCTTTGCGAGCGATGGAAGGTGAAGGGAATGAAAGAAAATTCATTCTTAGTTTTTCTAGCGAAGAACCTTACGAGCGGTGGTGGGGCTGTGAAGTTCTTGATCATTCAGATGGCGCGATTGATCTTACACGGTTAAGTGAAATTGGCTGTGTGCTTTTTAATCACAAGAGAGATTTTGTTATTGGAAAAATTAACCGTGTGTGGGTTGAGAATAATAGAGGATGTGCTGAGATAGAATTTGATGAAGATGAAGAATCAGAAAAAATCTATCAAAAAGTTAAGGGTGGCACTCTCAAAGGTGTAAGCGTTGGCTACCAGGTGGATTCCTGGGAAGAACTTGCAGCGAATAAGACATCTGCAGATGGAAGATTTACCGGGCCAGTGGAAATTGCAAGAAGATGGACACCGTATGAGGTTTCAATCGTGTCTGTTCCAGCAGACCCAACTGTTGGTGTGGGTAGGGAATTAGAAGAACATGGTACAGAGCCGAAGGATGATTACTGTAGGTCACTTGCATTATATGAAATGCAGGTACAAATAAATAAAAATTATAAATAATGGAGGAAAGACAATGGATCCAAAGAAAAAACGAGAAGAAAAAATTCTACGTCAGCAGGCTCTTGTTGAAAATGCGAAAAACGAAAAACGTGAGCTGACTGCTGAGGAACAGAGAGAGTTTAATGATTTACAGGCTGAGATTAATGAGCTGAATGAGGCAATCAGAGGTCTGGAAAAGGGAAATAATGACCCACCTTCGGCATCTAGCACTCCAGATGCAGGTACTGCTGTACAAGCAGAAAGAGCACGCGCGGCAGAAATTACAAGCTTATGCAGAGATTTTGGCATGGAGCCGGACAAGTATATCTCAGATGGAATGAGTGTTGACCAGGTTAGAGCTGCTATCCTTGAGAAAATGAAAAAAGATAATCCACCTGTTGGTGCAAGAGGTGTTGCTGATGTTACCAATGACGAAGGCGATAAATTCCGCGCGGCTGCAGCGGATGCTTTGCTTATGCGTGGTGGTGTGAATGTTGAAAAGCCTGCTGAGGGTGCCATGGAACTTCGGGCTTTAACTTTGAGAGATTTAGCTATTGAGACACTGCAGGCAGAGGGATATTCCGGATTGAACAGAAGAAGCTCTGATGAGTTATTCTCATTATTACAGAGAGGATACTTCAATCCAACTTCCGCATTCCCTTCTATCATGGATACTGCTATTAACAAAGCGTATAAGGAAGGTCACAAAACTGTAAATGTAACATTTGACAGATTTACCAAAAAAGGAAGCCTGAAAGATTTCAAGACACATGATAACTATTATCTTGCTGGTCCTGCTGGTGAATTCCTTGAGGTTCCAGAAGGCGGTGAATTGAAACATGATTTACCGACAGATGAGAAATTACCTACTAGAAAATTAAAAACGTATGGTCGTCAGTTTACAATGACGAGACAGGCATTTATCAATGATGATATTGATTTCTTGTCTAAGATTCCGGCTAAGTATGCGGCATCTGCTAGAAAGACTTTGAATAAGCAGGTTTACTCTATTATGTGTAAGAATGCTGTTATCTATGATGGTACTCAGATGTTCTCTGCTGCACATAAAAATGTATTGGCATCCGGCAGTGGTGTAACAAGAGAATCTTTACAGAAGATGATTATGGCATTGCAGACCCAGGTAGACCAGTTTGGCGATGCAATTATTGTAAATCCGGCTGTGATTGTAGTACCTTCCGGCTATGCATTTGACATCTATACGATTTTATACAGCCCGACAGTGAATACTTCGGATAATACGCAGTCAGTCAATCCGCTGTATCGTTACAGAGATATGATTGAAGTTGTGGAAGACCCGACAATCAATGTTTTGTGTGGCGGTTTCGGTAATGTAATGCCTTGGTTTTTAATTGGCGCAAAGTCAGATACTGATTTCATTGAGGTTGACTATTTGAATGGTCAGGAGATTCCAACAATCAGACGTATGGAAACACCGGGACAACTTGGATTTGTATGGGATATTTACCTTGACTGGGGTGTTACGGTAATGGATTACCGTGGTGCTGTTATGAATCCTGGTATCAAGGTAGAAAGTCCATTAGGTTAAGAAAGGAGGCACATAGATGAAAGCAAGTTATTGGCAGCGCGGCGAAGCGCTTGATTATAAGAATACTACTACCAGTACAATTCCTGCGAATACGGTTATTCCTCTTGTTACAAGAATTGGTATTGCGGGGAATGACATTGAGCCTGGACAGACAGGTGCAATTCATGTAACTGGTGTATTTGAAATGCCAAAGGTAGATGCAGATGAAATTTCAATGGGAACACTTGTGTATTTTTCTGAGGATGGAATTACTGCTACTAGCGATGGCAATGTATCAGCCGGATATGCGGCACAGGATTCTGCAGCAGATGCAAAGACAATTCTTGTAAAATTGCTGGGATAGGAGGTAGCATATGGCTAAAAGTAATGTTACTGAACAGACTGAAAATGCAGAATCAAATAAAACTGTAACAGTAGATGCAGGTACCGTATCCGATTCGGAACCTGCATCTGTAGAATCGGATGGAGATACAGATGCAAACGATGATGTAGAATCTGGCGTCGAAACGGAATCAGATGGTGATGCAGAGTCGAATGGCGGCGAAACGGATACTGAAGCGGATGCGGACGCAGAACAGAATACAGATGACAATTCGGAAGAACTAGTGGTCAAGAATTTGATTGCCGTTCTTCCAATTTTATTTGAATCACATCTGTATAATCCAGGTGATAAATTACCATGTCATAACATTGACATGGTGGATGCATGGATTGTATGTGGTTCTGCTGAATGGAAGGCTCCGGACGCGGATAAGAAGGTTAAGGTGAAATCAGCAAGTGCTACACCTGGGATGACCGGGATGGCTGTACCTTCTGGAGAGGAAGATTTAGCTGGGAAGCTACCTGCATCACCTCGTAGAGGACGTGGTAGAAAATGACGTTCAAAGATATTATCAAGAATGACATAGATACTACTTTTCTGAATGAGGATGAATTCGCAGAGAAACATGTTGTCGATGGTAAGGAAATGACGATTATCATCGACAACAATGAAATGCTGGAGCGGGAAAAGCGTTATAAAGAGCAAATTGAAAAAGGCACTTTTGTGAAGCAAATACTTTTCTATGTGAAGGCTGGTGAATTTGGGCGCCTTCCACGTATTGGAAGGTTGCTTAATCTCGATGGAAAAAATTATATTGTGACAGATGCAATTCGAGAGGGTGCGATGTACTCTATATCTTTGGAGGCGAATAAGTCATGATTAAGTATAGCGTAGAAGAAAATGCTTTGAAATATATTGAGCAGAAGTTGGGAAATCTTTCAAGCAAAGCTCCATCTGTGCTGAAAAAAGCGGTAAATGATACCGCTAAACAGACTAAAAAGATGATGAGCAAAAAGGCAAAGGAAACATATACAGTTAAAAAGGCTAATTTCAATGAGGTTATGCGGATTAAATCTGCTACAGTTGGAAATCAAACAGCAGTTATTTCTGCAAAGGGTGAAGCTTTGCCTTTGACGCGATTTAAAGTGTCAAGCGGAAAAAAGACAACAAAGGTGCAGGTTCTAAAAAAGGGCAACTTAAAAGAGCTGAAAAAAAGTAATGGTGATATCAGAGCATTTGTGAATAATATTGCGGCTAAGGGTCAAGTCAGAAAAAAGGACAGCGCAAAAGGTAAAGCAGGCTCAAAGGTTATTCATAATGCTGTAGCACAAAGAGATGGCAAGGCAAGACTTGGAATCCAGGAAAAATACAGTAATTCCTTGCCGGCAATGCTTGGTAGTGCAAGAACTTTTGGCGAATTAGAACCGCAGGTTGCTGACATGCTTAAAGAAAATATTGATAAGCATATTAAGGCTTTATTGGAGGGATAACATGGTTGCGTTGGAATTACAATCTGCTTTGGTACAAGAAATTCGCAATCTTACAGAGCACATGACATTTAAGGATTGTAAAGGAAATCCTGCTAAATTGAATGTATATGAGCAGAATCTTCCTAAAAGACGGATTCAGAAAGGCAATTTAGATGATGATGAAGAATTAGAGGAAGATGAAGATGGAGTCGAGGAATTTTTTCCATATTGTATTGTGAAATTGGATTCTGGGAATTCTAAGGATTCGGATTCCGCACATATGGTAAAAATGGCTCTTATTATTGGTATTTTTGACGATTCGGAAAAGGCGGACGGGTATAAAAGTATTTTGAACATATTCGAGGATATTCGTTATCGGTTCCGCAAAAATCCGGTATTGGATAAAAGATACATATGTGGTGATGAAATATCATGGGCATTAGCAGATGAAGACGAGGATACATATCCGTATTTTTTTGGCGGGATGTATCTGGAATGGCATACTGCTGAATTAAGAAGGGAGGACTCATTTGTATGAGTGAAGTAACTAGTAAGACAGAAGAAAAAACTACAACTACAGCGAAGGCGTCGATAAAAACAACGACTACGTCTACAAAAAAAGCAACGAAAGAGGTTGTTATTTATGTTGGCCCTGAGATTGCAGAAGTAGTTGCTGCAAATACCATTTTTAATAATGGAATCAGCAATGAGTTAGAAAATGCAATTGAGAAAGTTCCAGCGATTAAAAAGCTGATTATTCCAATTAAGGAGTTATCTGTAGCGAGAATTCAGATTAATACAAAAGATTCCGCACTTGCAATATGCTATAAAAAAGTATGTGAGTATGCGAAAGAAAAGAAGGGAGTGTAGAAAATGGAAGAATATAAGCATGGAATATACGTCAAAGAGGAGGATACAGAACTCGTTTCGCCGGTAACGGGTACAGCAGCTTTGCCAATTGTATTTGGCACCGCACCAATTAATTTGATTGAGAATCCATATGATGCTGTAAATAAACCTATTCTTTGTAATGATTTTACGGAGTGCGAAAAGCAACTTGGGTATAGCGAAAACTTCAAAAGTTATACATTATGTATGAGTATGGATGCACATTTTAAAGTATTTAAAATTGCTCCGGTTATTTTTGTTAATGTTTTAGACCCGAACAAACATGTGAAAAAAAATGATGTACAGCAGTATACTGTTGTTGACGGACAGGCTCTTGTTACAACAGAAGGAATTCTTCTTGATACACTGAAAGTAAGCAATGGAGATATTGAGCTTACAAAGGATGTGGATTATCTGGCTTCCTTTAATGACAATGGTTATGTGCTTCTTACTATTGTGAGCGATACAGCAATAGCAGCTGTAACAGTGGAAAGTACAAGTATTGCTCCAGAATCAGTGACATATGAAGATATAATTGGTGGTTATGATGCTTCTACCGGTGTCGAAAGTGGTATTGAAACAGTACGTCAGGTATATCCAAGATTCGGCAAGGTTCCGGGATTGCTGCTTGCTCCAGGGTGGGCGCATATTCCGACTGTGCAGGCTGTCCTTGCAGCTAAAAGTGAATTGTTAAATGGGGTATTCAGATGTGAAAATGTGGTCGATTTGGACACAACAATTGCCACGAAATATACGGACTGTAAGCAGGCAAAAGAAGATGCAGGACTTGTTGATAAACATACTATTGTTCTCTGGCCAAAGGTGAAGATTGGAGAAAAGGTATATGCATATTCGGCTATTTATGCAGCAATGATTGGCTACATGGATGCTAATAATGATGATGTACCAAATTTATCTCCGTCGAACATTTTGAGCAAAGTTACAGGAACAGTTCTGGAAGATGGCACAGAAGTGGTACTTGACCAGGTGCAGGCAAATACGCTGAATGCACAAGGAATTGTAACTGCTATAAATGACAGTGGATGGAAGGCATGGGGAAATAATACAGCATGTTATCCGGCTGTTACAGACCCGAAGGACAGATGGATTTGTTGCAGAAGATTTTTCAGTTGGTGGGGCAATTCGTTCATTCTTACATATAAGGCAAAAGTGGATAATCCGGCGAACAGAGTGTTGATTGATAGTATAGTTGATGCTGAAAATATCAAAGGGAATAGCTATGCACAGCAGGGAAAATGTGCTGGAGCAAAGATTGAATATCGTACAGAAGATAATCCTGTTACAGGATTGTTGGATGGACATATTATATTCAGACAGAAGATGGCTCCTTACACACCTGCTGAGTCAATTGAAAATATTCTTTCATTCGACCCGGATATGTTAGAATCTGCGTTAAGTTAAGAGGAGGGATA
>JBGVRS010000058.1:0-38699 GCA_045128635.1 Lachnospiraceae bacterium | reverse complement strand
TCTGAACGCATGTGAAGTGACATGTTTAGGGATTCCTGCCCGTTCGGCACTTCTTTTTAATACCTGATTTACGGCAGAAATATCCAGATAATCTCCTGTCACCTGACTGGGGAACAGAATGTTTCTGGGCTTTCCGCACTTAAACCAGTATTCTGTAAGAATATCAAGGGTACGGTCAGCAAGAATGGTGTAACGGTCCATTCTGTTTTTGGTATTGTGGATGTGAATGGAGTGATTCCTGCGGGAAATGTCATCATAATGCAGATGGGTTGTTTCAGAGACTCGAAGTCCACCTGAATACATAACAGCAAAAATTGCCTTATATTTCAGATTTGTGGTGACATCAAGGATGGCATTCACTTCTTGTCTTGAAAGAACTGTAGGAAGAGAACGGTCACGCTTCATGCGTGGAAGGTCATCTTCGTTCCAGTTAATTTTGAGAACTCTTTTATACATGAAGCGAATAGCACCGTAGTAGTGGTTATAAGTTTCAGGCATAATTCCGGCAAGTCTTTTGGCTGTCAAATAATCATCAGCGTCTTCGATGGTGAGTTCTTGCCAAGGCTTATTGGATGCTTTGAGAAAAGGCGTAAGCGCTTGGCAATACCTGTGAGATGTGGATTCCTTCAGGTTTCTCTTTTGGGCAGCAATAGTTACTAATTCAAAAATGTCTTCGTACATAAAAATATTCTCCATGAAAAAAGTAATAACAACAGTAACTACCTACCATGGAGGTGCATTTGCAAAATAAAACTGCTTGTGAAAGCAGCCTAAAAATGATATTGTTTTCATAGGCAGTGTATCTTCTTTTGTATTTTGTTTTGTGTGGTAACTTAACAATAGATACTTTTTAAAGAGGAATCAACTGCCTTTTTTAGAAAGAATAGAAAAACTGCGCCACAGCCTTGGCAGGTCATCGCGCAGCGATTTTGTTCAATTTGTATTTGATATTACATTTGGTAGCGCGATTACTACTGAACAAATGAACGCAATTATGGTAACAGATGGAGAGTATAATGAAATCACTTCTAATGTAACAATTACAGAGGAAAAAGTAACAGTAACCCTTGCGAAAGATCAGACAGTTTATATTACAGGAATTCCAACAGGAACAACTTATACAATTACAGAACAGAATCATGATGATTATAAGCTTTCATCTATTACAAACGGTGGAAGTGGTACTGTGACAGCAAATACTATCGCTGAATTTGTTGCAACAAACGTAGAAAAACCTAACACAGGAAACTTAGTTGTAACAAAACTTATTCACCATAGCTATGGCGATAGCTATGCTATTCCAGACAATACTGTGTTTGAAATTAAAGTAAATCTTGGCAATGCTTTTGCTGACAGAACACTCACGAATGCGGTTTCTGAAAGTGACGTTTATCTGGATGGTACTCAAAATGTAGGTCAGTCAATTACATCCGCAACAGCTGATGCAAATGGAGTATTTACATTCACATTCGGACATATGGATGATGTTACATTCTATAACTTGCCTGAAGGTACAGAATATGACGTGACAGAAACAATTCCTTCTACTGCGACGGGTTGGACAAATCAGATTACATATGATGAGCAAGAACATAAGATTGTTGCAGAAGAAACACATAATATAGATGTTAAGAATACTTATGATCCAAGCTACTCAACACAGGTAGATATAAGTGTAGAGGTTACAAAGAACCTTGATGGAATTACATGGGAAGGACTTGAAGCGGGAGCTAAGTTTGAATTCCAGATTGAAAAATATAATGCAGAATCTAAAAGCTGGAATGAGGTTTCTTTGACAAATGGAGCATCTTTTGAAATTTCAAAAGTAGAAAATGCTACACAGTTAACCAAAGTGACACTTACCAAGGAACAGTTGAATATTTTAGCAAATGAAGTTGGTACACATTATTATCGTATTTCAGAAAAAACAGGCAATCTTTCTGGAATTACATATGATGCTACACATGCATATTTCCGCGTCATCGTAACTGATAATAATCTCATGGATGAAAAGTTTGAATATACGATTGAAGCGGCAAACAATGCTACTCTTGACGGAAATACAATTAAGGCAACATTTACAAATCGTTATAATAGTACAACGGCAAACATTAATATCAAAAAAATATTGGAAAATAACACAGGTGTAGATGTTCCTATGAACAGCTTCGAATTTGTACTTTGCGAAAATGAAAACTGTACAAAAGACGGAAATTGTACGTCGTCAGCTACACATAAAACTGTTAGACCAAATGTTAACGGTGATGTGATTATTCCAATGACATATGAAGCATGGAATCCGCAGATAGATTATACCGCTGTTCAGAATGAAGAAACAAAAGTATATACACAAACATATGTATATTATTTGTTCGAAAAACCAACTAGTATTGCAGGAATGTCATGCTTAACTAATCAAGTTAAAGTTACAGTTACTATAACAGAAGAAGTAAAGATAACTAAAGATGATTCTACAAACCAAGGAAGTTACACTGTTACGAAACTTACAAGTACTGTAAAATATGAAGATAACGACGAGGTTGCAGTTGAAAATGATACTGATGCTACATTCAAGAATACGTATGAACTTGCTTCAGCAACAGCAACCATTTCTGGATCTAAGACTTTTGCAGGACGCGACATGAATGCTAATGAAGAGTTCAAATTTGAACTCTATAAAGCAACTTCGGAGTATCAGATTGAAGAAACAACTGGATATCCGAAAGTAAGTTCTTCTGTTAAGGGCTTGAAAAATGAAGAAAGTAAAGTATTTTCATTTGCGGAAACATTTGACGAGGCAGGTACTTATTACTACATAGTAAAAGAACAGGTTCCGGCTGATGCAGCAAATGGAGTGAAGGCTGGTATTACCTATGATACTTCTGAATATCGTGTGGAAATTAAGGTGACACCTCATGATACAGAACAAGAGCTTGAGGTAAAAGATGAAAATATCAAAGTGTTTAAAGCTGGTGGCGGAGCGAACGAAATCGCATTTACGAATACCTACTCCATTACAGGAAGTACTAAAGCTACGTTGGATGTAACAAAAGTCCTAACTGGTCGTGACTTAAAAGAAGATGAATTTAAATTCTCTCTTTATAAAGCGGATTCAGAGTATAATACCGTAGATAACGATGGAAATACAGAGAATGGTACAACACCAATAGATGGTAATATCGGACATTACGCAAATACCGGTAAACTTAAATTGCCTGAACTTCAGTATACAGCTCCAGGTACATATTACTACGTTTTAAAGGAAAATATTCCGAGTGAAACAGAAAAACTTGGCGGAGTAACGTATGATGAAAAGGCAATTAACATTTCCGTCAAGGTATCTGATAATGGTGTCGGCGGCCTTGCGATTGGAGAAAGTGATATTACCTATACGGGAGATGCGAAATTCACAAATACTTATGAAGCTAGTCCGGCAGACAAAGTAATTATCACAGGCGAAAAATTCTATGTTGATGAATCTAATCAGCAGCTTGAGTTAAAAGGTGGGGAATTTAAATTCGGTTTGCATGAAACTGATGATAATTATGTAATCGATTTGGCAAAAGATGTAAAACACACTACAAATGGTGCAAATGGACTTGCTGTAGACCAGTTTGCATTTGAGTTGAATTTCGATAAGAAAGGAACCTACTATTACGTAATTCATGAAGAACTGGGTGATAGTCCTACGATTATTTATGATACAACGATATACCATGTAATGGTGGTAGTTCTCGATAATGGCAGTGGTAAATTAAATACATTGGTAAATGTAACAGATGTAAATGGAAATCGTGTGAATTTTACTTATGGTGATACAAAAGAATTCAAAAATATTGAAAAAAATGTAACACCGATAGATGTTCCATTTAACATTAAGAAGACCATTGTTAAAACGGGTAATGCAGATCATACACTTAGTGGTTTCGAATTTGAGATCAAGAATGTAACGACTGGAGAGGTATATTCTAAGAAACCTGTATCAGACAAAAATGGCGATGCATTATTTAATGTGCAATATACAAAAGCTGATATCGGAAAAACATATACTTATGAAATCCGTGAAATTAATGCAGGCAAAAAGAATATGATTTATGATGATACCGTTTATATAGTTGATGTGACGGTAGAATATGTAGGAAATAATCTTGCTGTAATTGCGGAATTGAATGGACAGATTGTTGAAAATGTGCTGCTTGAGTTTGAGAATACTTATAGCGGTAAACTTCCAAAACCTGATCCAATCATTGATCCAGGTAAAGATGTTACAGTTTCAGAAACACCAGAATACTACCCGGCACCACAGCAGCCAACTCAGGGTGGCGGCAGTGCAACAGGTGATTCTGCAAACATTGCAATCTTTGCGGCCTTAGCGTGTGCAGCAGTTCTTGGTCTTTCAGGAATTACAATCTACAAACGTAAAAAGAATTAAAGAAACACTAACGAAAAATCTCAAGGGATGAAAATCTCTTGAGATTTTTTATGTAAATCGACAGGAATCATTTGACAAACACTTTGTTGAGGACTAAAATGGATGTACTAAAATGGGTTTTATGCCCGGTAACTAAGTAGTGGGTGATTAGTTTAATTACAGCAGGGAGAGTATACATGAAAGAAACGAAAGCTGTGCTGCATGTACAGATGCTAGGCGTTTTTAATGTGAAATACGGAGACAAACCACTTTCTTTAGGAAGAAATACTGCAACAAAGTCGATGAAGCTGCTGCAGATTCTGCTTTACCATGTGGACAAAGGGATTGCACGAGAGGAACTTTTGGAAGCTCTATATGGAAGAGAAGAATTGACAGATGCCGCCAATAATTTACGAGTTACAGTTCATCGTTTGAAAAAACTTCTTATTGATGCAGGCTTGCCTGAATATGATTATATTACAATTAAAAAGGGGATTTATCAGTGGGATTCACCGATGGAAGTATCGGTAGATGTGTTGGAAATGTCCAGATTGATTGAAAACGCAGATAACGAAAGCGATGAAAAAAAGAAAATAGAGATGCTGGAAAATGCCTGTCATATGTATGTGGGAGATTTTCTCTCCAATATGTCTGGAGAAGAATGGGTAGTCATGGAAGCGATTCGATATAAAAACATGTATTCGGATGCATTACATACTGTCTGTGAATGGAAAATTTCTAATGGTGAATATGAAAGTGCATTAAAAATATGTGCGCCGGCATGTGAGATGTATCCATTTGATGAATGGCAGTCGGTAAAAATAGATTGTTACATAGCACTGCATCGTTATAAAGAGGCACTTCAGGAATATGAAGAAACAGCAAAACTGCTGATTGAGGAACTTGGCGTTTCTCCAACGCCGAAAATGATGGAACAGTTCAAAGTCATGAGTAAGCGTATCAGCAACCGTCCGCAGGAGATTGATGAGATTAAGGATGAGCTGCAGGAAGAAAACTGGGAAAGAGGCGCATTTTTCTGTACAGTTCCCGGATTTCGAGATGCATATCGCGTGATGTGCAGATGTATGGAGAGAAATGGACAATCAGTATTTCTTTTGGTTTGCACATTGGCAGACAGCAAAGGCAGACCGATGGAAAATTCGCAGAAATTAGAACAGATGTCAGATGCATTGTTTGGGGCAATCAAGAATTCTTTAAGAAGGTGCGATTCTTTTACAAAATACAATTCCACACAATATCTTGTGATGCTGATGGGAACCAATGAAGAAAACTGTCAGATTGTAATTGACCGTATCATAAAGAGTTTTTCGCAAGAGCATAAAACATGGGCGAATCATTTAGAATGCAGCGTATCATCCTTGTTTGATTATTCAGGGAATGATGAGATGACGGGAATTCATTTTGGCGAAAGTATATTTTAAAAAGTTATAATTAAAGAGGAATCCATGGACAATAAAATACAATCTCAGATTAATATATCCATGCCGAATCTGGTCAATATTTGTGTAGATGAGAGGGGACATGGAGAAATCAGCGGAAGAATTTATCATTGTTATGATAAAGAAGCTGTACCATTTTATAATATAGTAGAGCTTTTGAGAAAAATAGAAGATTTGTATGATCGAATTTGTTTTCCGCAAGCATCAACAAAGACAAGGAGCTTTAAGGAAACAGAAACGGCGGGACGAATTGTAAGACCGGAGAAAGTTGTTATGCAGCAGGATGTAATTCGGTACAGAGGAACGATTGGCAGTTTTGTGACATGTGTTAAATTCCGTCAGAACTCTACCTGGCAGGGAGAACTTTTCTGGATGGAAAAAGGAATTAAACGGCAGTTTGCAAATACACTAGATTTTATAAAAATTTTAGATAGTGCACTGGCGATGGTCGAATAAAATGCAAAGGCTATGGACGATATTGTCCATAGCCTTTAATAAATTTAGAGATTATTTTTAAGTTTTGTTATTTGATGTTCCAAATCTTCTAATCGCTGTTGCTGCTTTTGAAGAAGAAGATCCTTTTCGTCGAGCTGAGACTGCTTTTCGTCGAGCTCAAATTGCTTATCATCAATTTCTTCCTGTAGATTACTGATTGTATCATTCATTTCATCGATTTTTTCTTGCATTTCATCAATCATATATTGCACAGTATTGCGATCTAAAATTCGAAGCTCTTCTGAAAAAAATCCCATAATTTCCTCCAAATTCCGGCACATTGCATATGCCTGTTCATACATTGCCTGAAATTCCGGATATTCTGAAATTAATCGAAGGATGTCCTTTGGATTATCAGAGGTAAGAAATAGGAGCCAGGCATCTAACTTGCAGTTAATAATTTTATTGTGCTGAATTTCCTGAAAGATGTCAAGTGCTACAAAGACAAATTTCTGTAGTAATTCTAATTCTAAACCGGTGTTGGAACGTTGACTGAAATAGTGTAGATAATCGTCTGGGAAATTATGAAATTCGGAAGTACTCTGCTCAAAAAGAACAATAATGTAAACATCTTTAATATCTCGATAATGAAATTTTTTCTTTTTTAGACTCCGTATGCGTTTGTACTGTCGAAGAAGCATGTCGGCAGAATAGCAAGAACTTCGCTGACCTGGAAAGTTGTAACCAATTTTCTGTATTTCTACATTGGCAAGACTCCCATCTTCTAATTCTACAACCAAATCAGTAATTAATAATGAGCTTTCATCTGCAATTCGTGTAGAATCATTAGGAAGTACGGCATGTACGCGAACATTCTTTTGAAGTAGTAAGGATAGAAATTCGTCCAGTCTTTCAGGAGTGTATTCTGCATTCAAGATTTCCTTGAAAAATCCATCATAAAGTAATTTCATTCCTCGAACACCGGTGCAGGAATCAATAAATTGTTGTTGCTGCTCAGGTGTCCATTTGTTGAATATTAAAGATAAATATTTGTCATTAGAAATTTCATTTAATAGTTCATTCTTTTCCCATAACATAGGAAAATATTGTTTTAAATTTGTACTCATAAATCCTCCGTATCGTTTAAATAATTGGGAAAATGTTCTGAATTAGAACAAGAATTAATTTGTTTCCTGATAGGAAACGATTGGACAGGAATATAGATAATATATCACAGATTTTCTTCATAAGAAAGACACTTGTAAAATCATTACAAAAAACTTTGAAATAACCGAAAAAATATTAAAAATTAATTTTTTGTAATGCTTTGTGTAATGGGGCGAAGCGTAGAATAAACGTAAGATAAGAAATTTTGTGAAAAACTTTCAGAAAGGGGGCAGGGAACTGTGAGGAATGGTATAGAGAAACCCAAAGGTACGTTTATTGTAAAAATATTAAATAAACAAAATTCCACATGGCAGGGAAGTGTCACCTGGGTGGAAGAACAACGAACACAAAATTTTAGGAGTGCTTTAGAACTTTTAAAACTAGTAGACGGAGCATTGGATGAAGAATTAGATATAGAAGGAGGAAACCATGAAAAGTAATATGATGAGGAACTTGAAAAAAAGAGCATTGGCATTGCTGCTTTGTTCTGCGATGGTGTTAAACAGCGGAGTTACAACTTTCGCTGAAGAAAATTCTGGAAAAGTACCGGAAGTGCCAAATGCTACAGAGTATCAATGCGGTTTTGAAGAACATGAACACGAAGATGCATGCTATAGCAAGGAATTATTGTGTACAGAAAATGCAGAGCCTGTTTTAACATGCGTTGTTGAAGCACATGAACATGAAGAAGCGTGCTATGAAGAACCTGTTTTGAAATGTGAAAAAACAGAACACAAACATGGGGGTGCGTGTTACACAGCACATGAACACGGAGAAGACTGCTATACATTGACATGCACAGAAAGTACAGAGCCAGTTTTGGTATGTACAACAGAAGTATATGCTCATACAGATAGCTGCTATACAGCACATGTACATGGAGAAGGCTGCTATGGAAGTGAATTAACATGTGAAACTCCTGAAAAAACATTAACATGTACAGCAGCAGATTGCACACACGAAGATGCAGGCTGTTATACAACACATTCCCATGGGGAAGGTTGTTATACATCGGTAGTAACATGTACAGAAAGCACAGACCCAGTTTTGGTTTGCGAAAAAGCAGAACATAAACATGGAGATGCATGTTATACAGCGCACGTACATGGAGAAGGCTGCTATACAGTGACATGTACAGAAAGCACAGAGCCTGTTTTAGTATGTACAACAGAAGAATATGTTCATACAGAAGCATGTTATGAAGAACCAGTTTTAAAATGTGAAAAAACAGAACATGTACATGATGAAGAAGCATGTTACATTGTAGAACATGTACATGAAGCGGCATGTTACACAGAGCCAGTTCTTATTTGTGAAAAAACAGTGCATACACACACTGATGAATGTAAAAAAACAGAACCAGTTTTATTGATGAATGTTAATGAAGGAAATGAATCCTGGTCATGGGATGAAGAAACAACGACATTAACATTAAAAGGCGGCGAAGTAACTGAGTTAAGTGAAAAATTACCATTACCAGATGGTACAACAATTGTACTTGAAAAAGATGCTTCTATCGCGGGCGGCGATAAAAATGCTATTACATGTGAAGGCGCATTAACAATTAAAGGTTCTGGTGAACTGACATTAACAGGTTACCATGGAATTACGGCAACTTCTGTTACAATCGAAGGAATTGATGTGGATATTAATGCAACATCTTTTGGTATTAATGTTACTAATAAAAATGGCAATTCAAGTGTAACATTGAAAAACGTTGATGGAACAATTATTGGTGGGTATAGAGGTATTTCGGCCGTAGGCACATATACAGAGGGTGATGTGTCTGTAGAAATTGAAAATTGTGATTTGGATTTAACCAGTACAACAAATAAATATAGCGGTACAGCACTTAATTCGGGAATCACTGTTTTTGTGCAGGATGCAGATAAAATGGAATGTAGAGTTGAAATCAGTGATTCTAAGATAGATACAACTGGTTATAGTGCAGGGATTAGCGTTAATAATTATACTAATAATTCCAGATCTTCTTATATTGATATTACAAATAGTGAAGTAACTGCAAATGCAGTAGATGGTACATGGTCAGGTATCTTTGCAAGTGTTTCAGGTAAAAATGAAGAAGCACATGCCATTATAACAATTAAAGATAGTTCTGTTTATGCAGTAAGCCCTAATACAGGTATTCTGACATCATCTCAGCAAGGTGAATCCAGAATTATCCTGGATAACAGTATCCTTGGTGCGTCTGGAAAGACAGCACTCAGTATGATTGAAAAGGATGCGAAGGTGAAGGAAGCAACCTTAAAGAACGGAAGCACATATGTGCAGATGACTCCAGCTGCCATAATGAAGGGTACGCTTAACATCGAAGATGGAAAAACAATCGTTGCTACAGCAGGTGATGGAATCACTTACGATGCAGAAAATAATTATTATGTTATTCCACAGGGGTCTGAGGTAAAAGAAACATTTACGAATGGAAAAGAAACAGAATATACATTTGAGAACCAGGCTGGTGGAATTGGCGGATTTGATTATGCCAAGGAAGAAATCTGGGGTTATGATAGAAATCATGTCTGTGAAATCGTTGAGACAGGTGTGAAATATAAAACATTAGCAGCAGCCATTGCTGATGCTAATGTTTCTGAAGGTGCTGATACCATCCGAATGCTGATGAGCATTGATTTTGACACGGATTACATGAAAAAGAATCAATCCGCTAAGAAGGTGGATGCGTTAAGTATCACAGGTGATGTGACAATTATTGGTGATTATACAATTTCCCGTGGCGAATATGCAGGAACTTTATTTAAAGTACCAGCGGGTGCTAGTTTAACCTTAGATGGTGGGTTGACTATCGATGGAAATAATAACTGGACATTTAATGAAGAACTATATAATCATAATTTGATGAACATGGTCAGAGGCACGAATTGGAATGATTATATTACTCCTGAAGAAAATGGTACAGTTGCCAATGCGGCAATGTTTATGGTTAATGGAACTGTAAATGCCAAAGATATGAGCATTAAAAATACCTATTCTCTTAATTCTGGTCATCCTCTTTTCTACGTTAAAGGAGCAATAGCAGTGCTGAATATGGAGGGAGCTCAAGTTGTACATTGCGCGAACAAGGCATCAAATACGGTTGCTTATATGAGTGGTTCTAAGTGGTATATCAAAGAGGACACTGTTATTAGTGAAAACTATGGTGGTGGCAATGGTGGTATGTGTCGTAATGATAGCGGTCAGATATACATGTCTGGTGGTATTATTAAAGATAATAAAGGTCATAATGCCAATGGAAGTGTATTTATGATGTATGGTGGGGGCTCTCAGCTTATTATGAGTGGAGGAACTATTTGCCATAACTCGAGTGTAATTGGTCCGGATAATGGACGTAATGCAGCAGTTTACTTGCATTCAAGTTCTTATGTTAAAATGACAGGAGGAACTATTTGTTGTAATATCGGAACAGGTCGTGGTGGTATTGACTCTTACAAAAAGAATTCGATTTTAGATATCAATCGTGTTGATCAGGAATTCGACAATCCAGAATGGAAAGAAAGTGAAGCAGCAGCTTACACAGCAAGTAATCATCCTATGGTTATTGATAATGTTTCTTTGGCAAATAGTGGATCTCATGACGTTGGTCATAGTTACAATTTTGATACATGGTGGGTAACTGGTGGAATTTATACTCAGGATGTAGATGATTTTTGTGCAGAAGGTTATGTATGTATTCCTTACGAAGATTCAGAACGTACAGATGACTACATCGTAGTTCCTGGATATCGTGTAAGATACCATGCGGTAGAAAAAATTGTCACATTAGATGCAGAAGGTAACGAAAATATTGAATATAACACAACTCTTGTGAAGAAAGAGTTCCTTGAACTTTTACGTGATGAGTTCTGGTATAACCAGGATGAATATGCAGAATTTATTACCTATACAGATGAAGAAACAGGAAAAATAATCGATACATGGTATACCGAAAAAGAACTCCTGAATGTTTACGATTTTGCAAATACAGAGTTGCTGGATAACCTGGATGTTTACGGAAGATACAACCCAAGATACGGTTACGTGGTAATTGAAAAGGATTTAGAAAATTACAACGCAACAATGAAAGGTTCAACATTTGTATACGAAGTAACTGCTAAAAAATACGGTGATCCATACTACAAATTTAACGAAGCAGTTGCGATTGAAATGGATGGAACATCAGGCAAATATGTACAGGTTGGTCCGATTCTGGAAGACGCAGAAGTTACAGTAACTGAAATTTATTCGGGTGCAGGATATACGAAAGCAGAACAGTCACAGACACAGACCGTTGTATATTCAAAAGAAAACAAGACTCCTGTGAAAATTGTATTTACAGGAAGCTATATCCCAGGACGTATTAACTATGGTACTTCCGTAATAGCAACAGTTAAGAAAGAAAATGAAATCTAAGGGAGGTATGGAACTATGAAGAACAATAAAAAATTAAGAACCATTTGCCTCTCCTTAATGGCAATGGCACTGATTCTGACGTTGAATATCAGCAGCACATTGGCGTATTTTACAGCTCACACATCTGCAAAAGGTGGAGTTACATTAAACCTTAAGTTTTCTCAGACAGAGATTGTTGAAAGTGAAGATTCAACAGTCGGATGTAAAAAAATTGCAATCAAAAATACAGGAATTGTTGATTGTTATGTTCGTGTGAAAGCATTTGCAGTAAGTGATTGTAATTTGACCTATGCAGAAAGCACTGATTGGGAACTGAAAGATGGATATTATGAATACAAACACATTGTAGAACCAAATGCTTCTACAAATGAAATGAGTGTACTTTACAATATCCCATCAGAAGATGTTGACTATAACGTAATCGTGATTCAGGAATCTACACCTGTACTTCATAATGAAGACGGAACAGTAAAATCTGTAGAGTGGAATTCTGAAAGCAATACAGGGTTTGTAGGTACAGAATAAAGAAGGAGGATGAACGTAATGAAAGAAAAATTATTATCTTTAAAAAATAAGCCGGTAATCCTCCTTGCTATGGCAGCAGTTTTAATGCTGCTTAGCACTGTAGGAGTAACACAGGCGTCAAAACTTTATGACATGAGTGACAAAGAAGCTTATAAGACAGGTATGAAGGCCAACGAAATCGTAGTTGATTTACAGGAAAATGGAGTGTTGGTTAATGATGGAAAGTTATTGACAGCACTTCAGGAGAATGGAACTTTTGTCGTTGGAAAATCTTACGATGAAGTTTTAAAGGTTGTAAACAACGGTTCAATGGACGCATATGTGAGAGTTACAATCAAAAAAAGCTGGACAGATGAAAAGGGTGATGAATATAGATCTCTTTCACCGGAACACATTGAACTTGAAGTGTTAGAAGCTAATGGATGGACAATTGATTCAACAGCTTCAACAGCAGAACGCACTGTATTATACTATACAGTGCCGCTAAAAGCAGGTGAAGGAACACCTGAGTTTACAAAAACTATTCGACTTGATAATGCATTTGAAACAACTTTAGAGCAAAAGGGCGCAGAAGTATTTGAATATACTCACCCATTTGATGGATATACATTTAATGTTGAAGTTGATGTAGATGCTGTTCAGACAAATCATGCAGGAGAAGCAATCAAGAGTGCATGGGGAATTGATGTAGTAGTTTCTGAAGATGGAAGTCTTACAATTTAATAGGAGGTACATAATATGATGAAGAAAATTTTGTGCCTTGCTATGATGGCACTTATGGTATTAGGCACACCAATGACTGCATTGGCTAGTGGAGGTAATACAGGTGGGGAAGCACCAGGTCTTGCTGCACCGGATTGGACAGTTACATTTTCCGGAAGCAAGATCAAGAGCAGCTTAGAAGGAAAAGAATTGCAGAATCTGCTTTCAAATGCACAGCCAGGCGATGAAGTAGAAGTGTTCATAGAATTAAAAAATGATTCTAAGAACAAGACAGAGTGGTATATGAAAAATGTTCTTAGTTCGTTAAAAGCGGGTGGCGGAGCATACACATATATTTTGACTTATATTAGTCCGGATAATGAAAAAACAGAGCTTTATAACAGTAGAACAGTTGCGGTAGAACCTTCTGCTGACACAAAGGATCAGCTTTCCAAGATTCAAAAAACAGGTTTTTATCTGGACAGATTAGATCCTGGAGAAACAGCGCGTGTAACTCTTTATATGAAATTAGATGGGGAAACCGTTACGAACGTTTATCAGGATGAATCAATAGAAATGGATCTCAACTTTACTGTAGAAGAGATTACACAAGATACAATCAAAAAAGAAGTAAAAAAAGTTAATAAAGAAACAGTAGTAACTTATACTCCTCCGGTTGTACAGTATGCACAGTCAGGAACTGGTACATCCACTGTATCGACAGGAGATAGTGCACCAATCATGGTGTTTAGTGTATTAGCATTTGTGAGTGCAGTTGCACTGATTGCTATTGCTTCGAAAATGATGATGAAACGTCGTGATGAGAAAGGAGAGCAGTAAGGATGAAAATGATGAAAAAAATTTTAACATCAGCATTTGTTGCTGCAGTGCTCTTTACTCTTTCAAGCATTGGTGTATTTGCTGCGGAAAGCTCTGCAAATGATAAAGTGATCAACAGATTATCGAATGAATATACCTATACCGTTGAATTTTTTGCAGGAAATCATGGAACTTTAGATGCAGCAAAACTTTCCTGTACAAATAGTGAAGCAAACATTGCAGGTTCCGGAGAGGTAATTACAGTTTCAAATCTGAAGGCTGGAGACCAGGTGAGCTTTCAGTTGGGAGAACTTGTTACAGTGAAAGATACACCTGAGAGCAGCATCTATGTAGCAAAGGGATTTCGAGTAAACGGACTTGATTCAATCGTTTCCGGCTCAGAGTATACAATTACGGTTTCGGAGGATGCGAAGTACGTGGTAGCATACGGAATTGAAGCAAGTCAGGTTGCATACACTGTGAAATATCAGGATAAAGCTGGTAAGACATTAGTAAAAGATGATGTGCTCTACGGAAATATCGGAGAAAAACCAGTTGTTATTTATAAGAGAATTAGTGGTTATGTTCCAACAGTTGTCGCATTTACCAAAACATTAAGTGAAATTGCGGCAGAAAACGTATTCGCATTCGTATATGATTCGGTTCCGGCTGATAAAATTGATGAAGTTGTAACAGAGGAAACAGAATACGATTATGTAACAGTTGGCGGAGGAACAGTTGTTGTAGGCGGAGAAACAACCGGTGGCACAGCATCTAATGTAACTGGTGGCGGTGCCGGAGGCAACGCAGGTGCAGAAAGTAATGCAGAAGCAGATGCCGGCGAAGGAACTGGTGCAGAAGCAGATGTTCCGGTCATTGACGAGTCACAGATTGTAGATTTGGATGATGAAGAAACACCTCTTGCAAATATTGAGGTAGAAGCTGCAGAAGAAGAAAACAGTTCTTCAGCAGGTGTTTACACAGCTTTAGGTATTCTTGCAGTAATCATCGCAGCAGTTGTTGCTTACATTGTATCTAAAAAGAAGAAAATTCAGGGATAATTAAATTAATAGCAGGAAGTAATTATTTTGAAAACGAAAAGTAATAATAAGAGCCCAGTATCTGCTTTATGCAGTGTACTGGGCACTGCTATATTAATAGCAGTGATTTTGATTTGCCTTCCATTGACAATGTCCGGATTTTTTGGCGGGCAGTTTTTAGCTGTTGTTAGCGGAAGTATGGAGCCGGAAATTCCTACAGGAAGTTTGGTTTATGTCAAGGGGGCCAATCCGGAAGAAATTCAGGAAGATGAAATTATTGCCTTTTATGCGGCAAGAGATCCGGGAACCATTGTGACTCATCGTGTCGTTGAAAATCATAAAGAAGAGCAGGAATTGATCACCAAAGGGGATGCAAATAATATAAATGATATGAATCCCACCAGGTATCAAAATTTTATCGGAAGGGTAGAATTTCATATTCCTTATATTGGTTTTGTGACACAGATGATGACCAGTGTGCCGGGGAAAATTGCAGTTGGAAGTATGATCGGACTGGCAATCGCACTGCATATAATGGCAGATTCGTTAGATAAGCGCAAAAAAGAAATAGATGGATAGGTAATCCTATCCATCTATTTCTTTTTATAATTTACGTTTTAACATTTCCGGATTTGTGGCGTATTCTAACGCAGTTTCTTTCGTGATTCTGCCTGCTTTATAAAGGTTTAACAGACTGTTATCCATAGAAATCATATCCTCTTTATTTGAGGCATATAACATTCCCTCAATCTGAGGAACCTTATTTTCTCGGATCATATTTCGGATTGCCGGAGTCAGTGTCATGATTTCGAATGCTGCAACCTGCTGACCATTTACATCAGGTACAAGCTGCATGGAAATGACACATTGTAATACCATGGAAAGCTGGGTTGCAACCTGGCCCTGTTCACTAGCTGGAAATACATCGATGATTCGGTCAATCGTATTGGCAGCACCTAAGGTATGCAAGGTTGAGAAAATCAAATGCCCTGTTTCGGCAGCAGTCATGGCAACATCGATGGTTTCATAATCACGCATTTCTCCAAGAAGAATCACATCAGGGCTTTGACGTAAGGATGCGCGAAGCGCAGTCACGTAGCTTTCTGTGTCGATATTGATTTCTCTCTGACTTACAATACTTTGATTATGTCTGTGGAGAAATTCCAGTGGATCCTCCAGAGTAATAATATGCTGTTGCTTATTTTTGTTAATATAGTCGATGATGCAGGCTAAAGTAGTTGATTTTCCGCATCCAGCAGGTCCTGTAACCAACACAAGTCCTTTAGAGTAATCACCGGTATGGATAATGCTGTCCGGAATACCGAGTGCTTCCGGTGAAGGCAGTTCAAAGGTAATGATACGGATGACTGCAGAAAGCGTTCCGCGCTGTTTGTATGCATTTACACGGAAGCGGGAAAGCCCAGGGATTGCAAAGGAAAAATCATCGTCCCCCTGTTTTAATAATTTATCCAGATCCGCCTGCATATCTAATTCATAAATCTGTCTGAGAAGATCGGCCGTATCAGCAGGTGTCAGTTTTTGATCACTTTTCTTAATAATGGAGCCTTCCTGACGGTAGGAAACCGGAAGGCCGGCAACAATAAAAATGTCTGAAGCGCCTTCTAAAACCGCCTGTTGTAATAGTTCTTTTACGTCCATATAAATGTTCCTCCGTCGTTTATTCACTGCCAAGAACAGGCAGTGTCTGTGTACTGTTCCATTCGGTAATGGATTGCTGTGTCCAGGAATGGATAGAATAGTTGGAATCTTCTCCATTCTGACGCTTTAAAACAACATGTAATGCTTCGTTATCATCGATTGGAACACTGTATTCTATGAGTTCCTGGGTAGAATTGCTGTTTTCTATCTGTGCGCGGACTTCTTCCGCCTGATTGCATGCTTCATAGTAAGCTAGTGTTCTGGCAGCATTTTTCTTGCTGTATTCGTAATCTTTTGACGCACTGGATAAAGAAAGTGCAGAGAAAATTACCATGCAAAGGACGATGAAAATCACAAGCAGAAAGGAGGTACCGATGTTAATCGGTGGATACGAGGATTTCTTCGTTTTCAATGAATGGAACCTCCTTTTCGATGTGTTTTTTTATGGTCAAATGATAAATGGTATTGTCATGATCAGTTACTGTAATGTCACCTATGATAAAGGTACTGGTTTCTGTTGTTTGCAGCAAAACTGTATATGCAGCATCTGCTGAACTACAGAGTGTCCAGGTTTTATCATAGTAAATTAGATAAGAGTGATCATCAGATTCTCCGTGAGGATATTCTTCTGCGAGCAGAGAAAATGGCTGCTCCTGATTTCTGAATATTTCCGCCACTGAAGTTGCAGCATTGACTGCGTGATTTAATTTCTGGCTTTCTTGTTCCAGTGTGTAGGATTTTACAAAGAAGCGTACACAGACCGTTGCTGCCAGACTGAAAAATAAGATCGCAATAATTAATTCCATTAAAAATAAGCTGGAACGTCTTGTGGGCTGTTTGTTCATATGAATTCCTCGGTTAATCAGTTTCACTGTGTATGTTGACAATAACGGAATTTTCGATGCCATCTGTGGATATGCAGCTGAATTTTAAAAGACCGTCATCAATTTCTTTCATATTAAAATCGGTTGCTTCCATGATAGTAGTGCCGGAGTTTGCAGAAGCCTCTACGCCTTCTTGCAAAAAGACTTCTTTTAATTCGCCATCTGCTTCATAAATATAAGTAACAAATGAAGCATCGGCATAAGTTTGCTCTATAGCAAGAGCATCATAACCGTCAAATGTATCAAGGTAGATGTGTTCTGTTCCACCTTCGTCGTTTTGACGGATCTTATTTGTTACATAGGAAAGGCAGGTTGTCTGCTCAAACTGAGTCGCAAAACTTGCAACGATACCTTGATAAATGTTTGCAGCAAACAAAAGCACAATGAGTGCAGTCGCAGAAAATACAAAAAATAATGCAATTGGAAAGAGAAAATCAATGGTATGCTGATGAGATTGTTTCATTTACTTTCTCCTACTTTTCGATGATAGTAACATCTGGGAAGATATTTTCTCCCAGAACCTGATAATCTATAAAAAATTCATCAGGATTATAGGAAATACCGTAGTGTTCCTGAATATAGGAAAGGCTTTCAGGGTAGTGTCCTTCTGTGGCATAACAATGTGCAATGCTGCGGGAAATTGCCTGTTCTAAGCTTGCTGCTTGTTGCTCAGACGTTTTCTCAGAAACCTTTGCAATTCCCAAAAGGAATATCAGAAAGATAAAAAGAAATAAAGCCACTGAAAAGACTTGTTTTTTCCAGTTGTGCGTTTTTTCGTGTGTAAATCGTTTCATGTCAGAATATCCCTTTAAGCTGTTTTAAAATGCAGACATGATTCCCAATAGCGGGAGCATGACAGAAAAAAGAATGATCCCTACAATGACTGAAAGAACAATTACAAGGGTTGGTTCCAATAAGCCAATGAGGTGGTTGATTCTGGTATTTACATTGTATTCGTATTCAGCAGATATTTTTGCCATGGCTTCATCCATGGTCCCTGCCTTGCCTGCAATGGATGCCATTCGGGCATAAGTCCCGGTGAAAATTTCGCAAGTGTGAAGTGCAGACGAAAAATCAGTTCCTTCCTCCAATTTTTGCCGGCAGGCTGTGACTTTTTTCTTGAAATCTTCATTTTCAATCAGTTTTATAACCAAATCAATGCCCTGTTCCGGAGTAAGGCCGCTTCTTAAAGCGATGGACATACCATCTGCAAATTGGCAGGCAGAAATATCATTCTGAAGTTTCCGGTAAAACGGAAGCTGTTTTCTTCCGAAAATAATAAACAGTACAAGTAAAATTCCAAAAATTATAAATATAACAGAATAATTAGACAATGTTCTTCCGATATTCAATAATCCGGCAGAAAAACCGGTCATTTCCTGTCCTAGCTGTTCGAATACTTGTTGGAAAATAGGCATTACTTTTGTAAGCAAAACTCCAATCACCAGGGCCATCATACCAAGCATGATGGAAGGATAAATGAGGGAACTGCGAATCATTCCGGCAAGATTTTCCTCACGTGTGTAATGCTTAGAAAGTCCATTCATTGATTCATCCAAAGTACCGGTTTCTTCTCCTAACTGAATCATACGGACTGCATAATTTGGAAATACGCCGCTAGTGGAAGCTGCCTCATAGAAATATCCGGTTGTTTCTATGACTTCAATCATTTTTTGCAGAAGTGCTTGCTCGTCATCGTTTTGCGCATCTTCCAACAAAAGGTATAATCCTTCAGTTGCCGAAATTCCAGAACGCAATATCATACCAAGTTGATTGAAAAATTCTGAAAGCTCTAAATTTGAAAGCATTTTTTGCTGAAATTCCTTTGCCACGGTTTTATCTCCTTGTATTAATAAGTGTATTTAACAACATATTTGCTGCCATCGCCAATATATTCCTGTACGGCAGAACTGTTATTGTTTGCTGCAAGTGTCGGATCCATTAATGACCAGGATTCGCCGTTAAATTCGATAATGTTATCCACCCAACCGATTTCATCCACGTAGCAGCTAATCCATGCATGATAAGCTTCACCGGCGTATCCAACCTCCAGTTTCGTAGGAATCTGCTGAGAGCGAAGCATGGCAGTCATAAGGGAGGCATAGTCAAAACAGATGCCTGTTCCGCAAGAGAGTGTTTCATCCGGATCCGGGATATAGCCATAGGCTACGGACCGGGCCTTTGCTTCATCATAGGTAATGGTCTGTGTAACAAAATGATAGATGTTTTCAATGACATTCAGGTCACTGTAACATTCTTTTGCAAGCTCCGTGCCTTTTAAAACAGAAGCACTTGAACTGTCGAAAGAGGAATAAACATTTGGTGTCAGGTAGGGGAGAAATTCATTGCTGATGGATACTTCCGCCTCCTGAGAAAATGCAATGGCATACAAATCCTTTTTTGCATCCACAGACTCTAAAAGTGAAAAAAGATAGGTTCCGTTTCCGCCTGTCAAAGGATAGACAATAGGTTCCTTGTAGTTTGCTACCAGATAGGTATAGGTGACTTCATCCGGTGCGGCAATCTGAAATTTCACCTTTTCATTGGTGCCCAGATAGGTAAGAACAATATATCCGCCAGAAAGGCCGGATGCATCGATGGTAACGGTTTCGTTTCCGAAAACAGTTTCTCCGGGTGCATCTGTAGCAAGTATTTTTGGCGTGTTATCCCGAAGCTTTTGTGGCTGAGAAGAAGGAACCGCAGTATCTGTAGTTTTTCCTGAACAGCCGGCAGCAAAGCAAAGTATCAGTATATACAAAAAAAGGAGGCTTCTATGACGATTATATGAAATCATATTCGACATAACAGGCCTCCTTATCGTTTCTCAATTTAGTAATAGTAGATTTTATCTTCCTTTGGATGGAAGATGGCATAGCTGTTTTTTCCGCGTTTCTTTACTTCATATAATGCATTATCCGCGCATTGAAACAATGCTTCATAAGTGGTTGCGTGCTCCGGAGATAAGGAAACCCCTATGGAAAATCCCGTAACTCCCTTGATGTTTTCTTCATCCAAAAGCTCCTGAAAATAATTCAGCATTTTCTGGCAGCGGTCTTCCACCAGATCCTGATTGGAAACATCCTTCATAAGAACCATAAATTCATCGCCGCCGAAACGAGCCACGATGTCTCTTTCGCGGAAAGAGGTTTTGATTGCCTGTGCGGCTTTTAAAAGTATAGTATCCCCAAACATATGTCCGTAGTGGTCGTTGATATGTTTGAAATTATCCAGATCAATGATCATCATCGCACAGTAGGCGCCGTTGCCAAAGCTGTTCAAATATTCTGTAATATGGCGTCTGCAGGTTTCTTTGTTCAGCAATTTAGTGAGGGAATCTCGCTCCGCCTGTTTCTTTAAATCGGAAGCTGCCCGTTTTGATTCATCAATATTCAACAAGATCCCAATGATTTTTAAAAGATTCCCGTCTTCGTCATACATGGCAGTAGCCCGCAGGCAAAACCATATATATTTTTTTCCGTTGCTAAGACGCAAATCTATCATCTGATAGGAGTCCCCGTTTTTCATCTTTTTGAAACATTGAAGCAGACGAGGAATATCTGCGGAGTAAATATGTGCCTTTGCAGGAAGTGTTGCTATAAAATTTCGCGTTTCCGGCTTATATCCAAACATATCCGTCCAGGAATCGGAAAAAGAAATTGTATCGGTGGTGGTATCCAGCTCAAAAGTAACGTTTTGTGTCTGGGAAAGGATGATCTGATACTGATGCATCAGTTCATCTGCATTATCCTGCTGCTTTTTGTATTTTGTACAATCAACCATAACAGCACAAAGGGATTCGACACCTTCGGAATCCGTGACGGAGCGAATTTTTGCGAGAACCCAGATGGCCCGGCCGTTTTTGTGACGCATGCGAAAAATAACTTCAGCATGATCGCTTTTTAATAATTGTGTACGAAGACTTTTGAAAAATTCAGGTCGATCATCAGGAAGGATCGCACCGCATAGCTGATTATCAAATTTCTGTGCATATTCTTCCGGTGTATATCCCAAAATTGAGGAAAGATCAGAATCTGTTCCTACAAAAGGTAAATTTTCAGTATCGGAAAAACAGCAAAAACCTGCAAGGGATGTAAGGATTTCATTGAATGTCATAATGAGTTCGAGCTCCTTTCTGCTTTCGCTTCATTATTCGTAGATTTCAGTGCCAATGGTATCACTTTTTACAAGTTCAATAAAGGTTCTGCCAAGTTCCGAATCAAACTGTTTGCCAAGGTTTCGCTCGATTTCTTCCAGGGCCTCCGGAATGGAAATCGCCTCTTTGTAAGGGCGTTTTGACACGATGGCATCAAAGGCATCTGCGATGGCAAGACAACGTCCTCCGATTGGAATATTTTCTCCGGATAAACCGCGTGGATATCCACCGCCATCATATCGTTCATGGTGTGAAATGGCGATCGGAACTACATAATCCAGAGAAGGAAGATGACGAATCATAGCGATGGAGTTTTCCACGTGACTCTTCATGATTTCGTACTCTTCATCCGTTAACGGTGTTGTTTTAGCCAGAATGTTTTCCGGAATACTGATCTTTCCAATATCATGGAGCAGACCTGCCTGGCGTATGATTTCTACATGCTCGTCATCCAGTCCGATGGCTCGTGCAAGCTGGGTTGCAAGATAGGAAACATTAACAGAATGACTGAATGTATAGTGGTCTTTGGCATCGATAGCAGCTGTCAGCGCATAGATGGTAGGTGCATATTCGTGACCGATGGCTTCCATATGTGCGTAAGAAAGTGCTGAATCGTCTAATGTATGTTTATAATCGGAATAAACGATGGTTTTGTTTTTTCCGCTTTTTTTCGCAGCATAAACTGCCATGTTGGCATAGGTTAACAGCTGCTTTACGTTAGTTGCAGAAGATGGATAAGCACTGATTCCGGCACTGAAGGTCAGGAATCGTTTTGTAATCTCTTCTGAACTGTTCAAATAACAATTGAGTTTTTCACGCAGATCATCTACGATTACTTCTGCACTGTCTGTTCCGCACAGTGGAAGTGCAATACAAAATTCTTTTCCGCTGTATCGTCCGATCAAGCCCTTGGAAGAAATTGCAGTTTTTAAAATATTTGCAAAAGCAACCAGGACCTCGTCTCCGTCATTAGAGCCATAAAGCTCATTATAGAGATGGAAATCGTCGAAATTGATCAGGACAATGCTGATGGAATCATGTTCCCACTGTTTGAAAAGTTCTTCCAGATTCTTCGTAAAGTATCGTCTGTTATAGATACCGGTTAAATCATCCAGTCGTGCCTCCTCCTGAATCATCTCATATAAAGTAGAGTTTCTAAGCGCCATGGATACGATGGACGTTATGGATTCCATAAAATTGATGGTATCGTAGCTGTATGGCTTTTGATCGGACTGTTCAGCCAGAACTACAAAACCTATTAATTCTTCTTCCAGAGAAATGGGAAGAACATACTGGGTATTCAAAAGAGTGAAAATTTGTTTTTCGTTTTCCCACATGGATTTATAATTTACAGTATGTTTAAAATCGGAATATTCAATACCAATCTTGTGTGTTTTTAACCATGCGATCAAAGGGTGCTGTTCAGAAACAGTAACCGCTGTAGAACGCATCTTATCGGTACAGAGTTTCATCTGATATTCCTTGGAACTGCTGTCCGACAGGAAGATATATGCTGTCTGCACCTCTGTATATTCCTGAATCATATCACAAAACAGAGATAAGATTTCGTTGCGCTTTAAGGTTTTTGAAATAGAAATACTGAAATCTCTTAATGCATTTTCCTTTTGTTCCTGTGGTTTTATGAAAAGATTGTTCATTAATCTTTTCAGAAGGTTAAACACAAGGATTGTAATGACAGAAACAAGCATCGTAACAGCGATGTTATGATAATTCGCATAGGAAGCAAAATACTTTTTCAAAAATCTTGACAATGGCTGAAAGGCACTTGCAAGGATCAGACTGGTCAAAACAGTGGAAACCAGATAGGTTGACCCGCTGGATGTCAGCTGTGTCAGGGAAAAGATATGCTGTCTGTACAATGTATAGTAAAGGATGATCGCATTGATCAGGCATGCAAACTGGTCCAGTGGAATGATTTCGGAAATTACAGGAATACATTCAAAGATCAGTGCAATGAACATGATCACAACGCCAATCATTAAAGGTTTAAACATGGAAAACGGAAGTCCGTCCTGTTTAATGCTGCTGTACACGATCCTGACGGCATTTGCTAAAACGATCATTGCAAGGGCAACCGGAATGACTGCCAGGAAGGATACTTTATAGGTAAATATATGCTGTCCGGTTTCTGTGATTGTAATGTGCGGATTTACGATAAAAATATCTGCCAGATTCAGCAGTGCGATAAAAATAGATGCACCGTTTAACATATGAAATGTAAAGCTGGCTGTTTGCTGAGTATAATGGTACAGGAAGTTATAAATACAGATCGGTACCAGAAGAATACTGATCATGGATACCTGAAACCAGAAATAGTCTCCCGGGTAAAGGGAAATACGCATAAAGAAGGAACCCAGTGTCCATGTGGTAAAACAGATCAGCATATTCATAAAGGAACGGATCAGACTATCCTTTTTTGCACTCAAAAAAGTCAGCAGCAGGAAAAGATTGCACAATGCTGATGTGAGTGGAACAATATAAAATAAGCTTTCAATAATATTCATGGCGGCTCCTTGTGATGTATCTTTTATTTTAAACGTAAAATTTCAATTTCGTCCTGGCGTGAGGCGTTGATCTTACGGATCGGGCGTCCGAAGGTTTCTTTAAATTTTTTAATGGTTCCTGCAGGAAGCAGGGTAACAGACAGGGGTTCGATCCCCAGCATGTGTTTTAAGTCATCATAATCATTGTCGAAATGATTAAAATAAATACCCAGGTGGGCGCGCAGCAGATTTGTACAGGCAAGCTCGGAATTTGCCGCGGAAGAAGAAAGCTCTGCGTACATCTGCATATATGGACGGCTGTTGTCATCGTATTTCTTTAAAGCAAACCAGTCAGTGATGTCAACGCGGGACATTTCAATGACACGGTTGATGGATTGTTCCGTAATTCGTGTAAACCCCGCAATATCAATGACGGTAGGAACACGATCCACATACTGAAACTGAGGAAAATCAATACCGTCCGCCGGATTTTTTAATCGTACACAGCGGTAAACATCACCGGGACGATAGCGAACAAAGGATCCTCCTTTTAATACGGTAACTACCAGTTCATAATTTTCATTGGCAGATAATTCGTCCATTAAATAAGTGCGAGGCTGATAGTCCGGGTCATCCAGACTTTTCAGCATTTCCTGCTCCGGAATAAATTCATAAAAAGCGTTATCCGGGAAAAATACCAGCCCATCCTTAGACCAGGTCTCTGTTCCCACACAGGAAGGCTCGGTTCCGCCGTTTACTTCCAAAGGACGTCTTCCCCAGGCTTTTTCCAGATCGGATTTAAAAAGCTCTGTATCAGCACCGGCACATACGAATCCTTTTAAATGGAAAAGATCCGCCGGTCGGATCGGCCGGTTGTCACGTTTGCTGATATATTTGGCACGTAAAAAACGATAGAGCATTACCGGTGAAATGGAGAAAAGGCTTTTCAGACTCATTCCTCCGCCGGAGGAAAGATCAAAATTCTGACTGATTCTGTGGATGACACTGCTCATGCCAAAAAACATGTCCATACCCTGGGCCATTCCCATCTTAAATCCAACCTTGCTCTGTTTTCCAAAAGACATATTTCTTGCCTCTTTTAATGGAGGCAGGAATTTCATTTTAATCTCAGAATCGATCAAATCCGGGAAGAGTCCTGTGGCATATGGCATTGGAGCCAGACCATATAAGACCTTAAAACCGGAGCGCACATGAAATGTTCCTTTCTTTGTACTTGTGGAAAGAATGAGTGCTGAAATAATATTTGTCTTATAGGAATCTAACATGCTTTCGCAGTAAGGTGCCCATTTTTCCGGTTTGTCCCCGCTTTCCCAGGTTGTTTTTAACCATACAACCGGCGGTGCAGGAAGCATATCTGACTGTTTCATCAGGAGAATATCGGCATAATCTTCATAAGTAGTGAGCGGGATCATCTGTCGAAATTCTTCAGCATTCTCAGGATGGCGTCCTTTCAGGAAACGCTGGCCAAGACCGCATTTAGACAGAAGATCGATCTGCTCATTTAACAGGCGGTACTGAATATGCATGTATTCATCCATGCTCAGATCAAGAAAACCGCAGTATTCCTGCCAAATATCATTGTTCGATTTTGATTTGAGTTTCTCCTCAAAGTTCACGGAAGGTTTCCTCCTTATTTCAAAGTTATTTTCTGTCAAAGGCACATTTCAGACTTTCCCGGGTGGGAATCAAAAACGGAACCTTCCTTTTGTATTCTTCATAACCTCGGATATATCGAGGAAATATATAAGTATCCTGTATATAAATATAGAGAAAATTGCATATAGTGTATGCAAAAAATACATACAGCAGCAATGAATGCTCAAAAAACAGCCATAAAAAGAGATATACAAATGCAAGTGTCCAAAATCCGGGGTGGCGGCAGGCTGCATACCAGCCCCTGCTTACTACAGGAACATGTTCGCTTTCCATATAAGTGTCTTCAAAGGGCAGTGCAAAAAACAGTGCGTAGATTTCTGCCAGAATGGACAGGAGCAGGCCCATCAGCATGAACAGACGATAAGCTCCGAAATCTGAAAACACGGAAGATAAGTCCGCCTGCAGGATGCAAAGCACGGTGGAGAGGATCAAAAGCAAGGAACCGATTACAAAAAACAGGTTCAAAAACTTTTTGTTCCAGCGAATTTTATTAAGATCAAACAGGCAGCAGGCTGCAAATCCTGCAATCCCGGGTATTATGTATCTCATTTAGACTTCCTTTTTGCGAAATGCCATGCCTACACATCCGGGACCGCTGTAGAGACCTACCACAGGGCCTACCCATTCGATGCGTGGCTGAAGTTCAGGAAACTGCTCCTGAAGCATGGCTTTTAATGATTCTGCTCCCCGCAGATTATTTGCATGGAAGATAAATACTTCCGGATTATCATCTGCTAAACTAACATATTTCTTATAGATCGCTTTGATACCGCTTTTTAAGGTTCTGTTCAAAGAAAGATCGCTGACGATTCCATCTTTAAAGGTAAGCAGCGGTTTTACACCCAGGGTATCAGCTGCCACTGCAGTAATGGCACCGATGCGTCCTCCTCTGCGGGCGTAATCTAAAGTGTTCATTACAAAAAACAGACCGATATTGGAACGAAGGGCTGTTAAATGTTCAAGGATTTCACTGGCACATGCGCCTTCCTTTGCCATTCGTGCTGCCTCAAGGACCAAAATTCCCATACCCAGAGAAATCTGCAGAGAATCAAAAATATAAATTTTCGTTTTAATTCCATCTTCCATCACCTGTTCGGCAGTAAAGGTCGCGGTGTTATAGGCACCTGCCATCTGGGAAGATACGACAATACAAATCGCTTCGTCCCAATCTTTTACCCCTTCAAAGGTTTCTGTAAACTGTGCAGGACTTGGGTGAGCGCTGCTTGGCAGATTTTCTTCAGATGCTATTTTCTCGTAAAAGGCTTCCGGCAGAATGTCAATGTTGTTGCGGTACTGGGTTTCTCCAAAAATTACCCAGTCCGGAATCATGGTAACACCAAGCCTTTCCGTTTCTTCAAAGGTGAGATCACAACCGGAAGTTGTGATAATTTTGACTTTCTGCATAATACCCTCCTAAAAAAATGGGCATAATTCACCCAATTATTCTAATATGATAACACTAAATTATGCAAAATGCAATGTTGTATTTGTTGAGTTCTTGTGGTTTTTGTGTATTTTTTGTAAAATCTGTGTAAAAAGATTATTGGATGAATGTTTTATTTAAATGGATGTCTATAATATAAGGAAGGAATATATTTGATGAGTGAAAATGCGCAAATATTATGAAAATATGGAAGAAAAAAGCTTGACGCTTACATTCGTATATGGTATTCTATCAGAGCGAATGGAAGAAGCGAAGGCTTTTTTTTTATGCCTAAAATTTGACAGTGTCGCGGCTGTCGTACTAAAAAAGAAAAAAGCGAGGTGGAAGTTGTGCGCGTTAGAATTACATTGGCATGTACAGAATGCAAACAGCGTAACTACAACATGACAAAGGATAAGAAAACTCATCCTGACAGAATGGAAACTAGCAAATACTGTAGATTCTGTAGAAAACACACAGCACATAAAGAGACTAAATAGTCTGATGCAAAGGAAGTGACAAGTATGGGAGAAAATACAACAAAAGAAGTTGCAGCTAAAGCTCCAAAAAAGAGCTGGTTCAAAGGTCTTAAAGCTGAATTTAAGAAAATTGTTTGGCCAGACAAGAAATCACTTGCACGCGAAAGCGCTGCTGTCGTAGCATCTGCTGTTGCGTTAGGCATTATCATTAAAGTCATTGACGTGGTGATTAACTACGGACTTGAATTCCTGATGGGTTTATAAGATTCGTTGAAAGGTGATTTTTATGTCAGAAGCAAACTGGTATGTAGTTCATACTTATTCAGGGTATGAAAACAAGGTAAAAGCCAACATTGAAAAAACAATTGAAAACAGACACCTGGAAGATCAGATTCTCGAAGTTAGAGTTCCGATGCAGGATGTTGTGGAAATGAGAAACGGAGCCAAAAAACAGGTTTCCAAAAAATTATTTCCTGGATATGTTCTGATCAATATGGTAATGAACGACGATACATGGTACGTTGTAAGAAATACCAGAGGCGTGACAGGCTTTGTAGGTCCGGGATCAAAACCGGTTCCATTAACAGCTGAAGAAATGTTACCGCTTGGAATTAGCAATGAGAATGTCGTAATTGATTTTGCAGTAGGTGACAGCGTCGTAGTTATCGGTGGCGTATGGAAAGATACCGTTGGTATGATTCAGTCAATCAACGAAAACAAACAGTGCGTAACCATTAACGTAGACCTGTTCGGTCGTGAAACACCGGTAGAAATTAGTTTCACAGAAATCAAGAAAATGTAACAAATTAATACGTCCGCATAAATATTATTTATAGCACTTGCGGATCGTGGGAGGGAAATCCCCGCAAATACCACATAGGAGGTGCCTTATCATGGCAAAAAAAGTAACAGGTTATATTAAATTACAGATTCCTGCTGGTAAAGCTACACCAGCACCACCAGTTGGTCCAGCACTTGGTCAGCACGGTGTAAACATTGTACAGTTCACAAAAGAATTCAATGCTAGAACAGCAGACCAGGATGGTATGATCATCCCAGTTGTTATCACAGTTTATGCTGATAGAAGCTTCAGCTTCATCACAAAAACACCACCAGCTGCAGTTTTATTAAAGAAAGCTTGCGGTCTTAAATCTGGTTCAGGTGTTCCTAACAAAAACAAAGTTGCAAAAATCAGCAAAGCAGAAGTTCAGAAAATCGCTGAATTAAAAATGCCAGACTTAAATGCAGCAAGCCTTGAAGCAGCTATGAGCATGATCGAAGGTACTGCAAGAAGTATGGGTATCGTAGTAACTGAATAACAATTGAAAACGTGGGAGGGAAATTCCCGCAATTACCACTAGGAGGATATTTAATATGAAACATGGAAAGAAATATGTTGAGGCTGCGAAACAGTACGACAAGCAGACTCAGTATGATACAACTGAAGCTATGGCTTTAGTAAAAAAATTAGCAGTAGCTAAATTTGATGAAACAATCGAAGCTCACATCAGAACAGGTTGTGACGGACGTCACGCTGATCAGCAGATCCGTGGTGCTGTAGTTTTACCACACGGTACAGGTAAAACAGTTCGTATCTTAGTATTCGCTAAGAACGCAAAAGCTGAAGAAGCTGTAGCAGCAGGCGCTGATTACGTTGGAGCAGAAGATCTCATTCCAAGAATTCAGAACGAAGGATGGTTTGATTTCGATGTAGTTGTTGCTACACCGGATATGATGGGTGTTGTTGGTCGTTTAGGTCGTGTTCTCGGTCCTAAAGGTCTTATGCCAAACCCAAAAGCTGGTACAGTTACAATGGACGTAACAAAAGCAATCAAGGATATCAAAGCTGGTAAGATTGAGTACAGATTAGACAAAACAAACATTATCCACGTGCCAATCGGAAAAGCTTCTTTCACAGAAGAACAGTTAACCGACAACTTCCAGACGCTTATGGGTGCAATCAACAAAGCAAGACCTGCTGCATTAAAAGGTCAGTTCTTAAAGAGTGTTACAGTAACACCTACAATGGGACCTGGCGTTAAAGTTAATACAGCAAAACTTGGTTAGGATTATTGAACTACTAATGTTCAATAATATAATTTGGTATTGACATTCAATATATAATTATGGTATTGTAGCTAATGCAATACAAAACTGCCGAAGACAGCAGGTGCCGTAAGGCATAAGGTTAAAACGCCTGCCGAGGAAAAAGTATTTTTGTTTCTTGAACTACTAATGTTCAAGAAAATCCAACTTGGAGAAAGACTTTTTTAAACCTCTCTGTCTGCGGATAGAGAGGTTCTTTTTATGCAGAACACTTTGGCGGTGTAAAATTCTAAAAAGGAGGTACACCATTCACATGGCAAAAATTGAGTTAAAACAGCCGATCGTAGATGAAATCAAAGCTCACATTGAAGGTGCGCAGACTGCAGTTATCATCAACTACAGCGGTGTTACTGTTGAACAGGACACAAAACTTCGTAAAGCAATGAGAGAAGCTGGTATCACTTACAAGGTATACAAAAACACATTAATGAAACGTGCTTTTGTTGGAACAGCATACGAAGCTTTAAATGAAAGCTTAGAAGGACCAAATGCTATCGCTATTTCTACAACTGATGCTACAGCACCAGCTCGTATGGTAGCTAGCTTTGCAAAAGAAATTCCAAACCTTGAAATGGTAGCAGGTGTTGTAGAAGGTCAGTTCTATGACGCTAAGGGAATGCAGGCTATTTCCCAGATTCCAGGAAGAGAAATCCTTCTCGGAAGATTACTTGGTTCTATGCAGAGCCCAATCGCAAACTTTGCTCGTGTTATCAAACAGATCGCAGAAAAGGATGCATAATTTATCAATGGAATTGTCGCAGACAATTTGCAGCATAGCTGCTTAGGTTTCGAAGAGACCGCATTGATAACGAAAAAATCGTAGATTTTTGAGTGAATAACAAATTAAATTATAAATTTCAAAATGGAGGAAATTAAAATGGCAAAATTAACAACAGCTGAATTTATTGAAGCTATCAAAGAATTATCCGTATTAGAATTAAACGAATTAGTAAAAGCATGTGAAGAAGAATTTGGTGTATCTGCAGCAGCAGGCGTTGTTGTAGCAGCAGCAGGCCCAGCAGAAGAAGTTGAAGAAAAAGATTCATTCGACGTTGAATTAGCAGACGCTGGTGCTTCTAAAGTTAAAGTTATCAAAATCGTTCGTGAAGTTACAGGTCTTGGCCTTAAAGAAGCGAAAGAAGTTGTTGACGGAGCTCCAAAGGTTGTTAAAGAAGGATGCTCTAAAGCAGAAGCTGAAGAACTTAAAGCTAAACTTGAAGCTGAAGGTGCTAAAGTTAACCTTAAATAATTTCAGATTATTCGAGAAGTTAATATGCAACATGACAGACCTCGGTGGGAAACCATCGGGGTCTTTTTTGCGTTCTTACATATATAATACGCGGGCAGGTACTGCTTCCCTGTGCTTCGGGCGTCGTCCCCTCCAACTAATCCCTAAGAACTACTAGCCACTCACACCAACGGGTGTTTCGCGGAGTAGTTCTAAGGGCTGGATTTTCCGGCTCCTTTGGCCAAGTGCGCACAGTGAAGCAGTGGCTGACCGCTCACTTTATCGGCAAGAACACATGAAGACCCCCCGGGGGATCCATCCGAAGTCGGCTTGAGCTATTGCTTCTCGAAAAAATATCAGTCGATGAGGGGGAGTTGTGTTTGACAGATGGAGCTTTTTGATATTTTTACAGCTTTGAAATAATGAATCGACAATGTTCATCCGTAAATTCTGCCAAGCCGTAAGCCCCAGGGTATGCTCTTGCGGGAGGCATTGGCCAAAGGAGTCCGAAAATCGCCTCTTATGAGGAAGTTGAGGAGGACGACGCCTGCCGGTGCACAGGAGCATACCCTAGGGCGTAAGAATAGGTAGAATGTATGGATGAAGATTGAAAAATTATTATTACAAAAACTGTAAAAAATTTCAAAAAAACTTGTTGACACCCTTGTGAACTTGTGTTACTGTATAGGGTGCATTATTATGGTAAACTATCATTATTATCATGCCATATAATGCGATAAATCAGTACAAAACGAAAGTTTTAAAAAATAGAAAGGGTGAACGTGTCAATGGAAAAGAACAGAATCCGTCCTGTGGTAAACGGAAAAAGTAGCAGAATGAGCTACTCCAGACAAAAAGAAGTTCTGGAAATGCCAAACCTGATCGAAGTTCAGAAAGATTCCTACCAGTGGTTTCTTGATGAAGGTTTAAAGGAAGTATTTGCAGATATTTCCCCAATCGCAGATTACAGCGGACATTTAAGTCTGGAATTTGTAGATTTTACACTGTGTGAAGACGATGTAAAATACACAATCGAAGAATGCAAAGAAAGAGATGCAACATATGCAGCTCCTTTAAAGGTAAAGGTACGCCTTTACAATAAAGAAACAGATGAAATCAATGAACACGAAATTTTCATGGGTGATCTTCCACTCATGACAGCAACCGGTACTTTCGTTATCAACGGCGCAGAACGAGTAATTGTCAGCCAGTTAGTACGTTCCCCTGGCATTTACTATGCGATCGGACACGATAAGATCGGTAAGAGATTATTCTCTTCCACAGTTATCCCTAACCGTGGTGCATGGTTAGAATATGAAACAGATTCTAACGATGTATTTTATGTTCGTGTAGATAGAACAAGAAAAGTACCTATTACAGTGCTTATCCGTGCACTTGGATGCGGTACAAATGCAGAAATCCTTGAATTATTTGGTGAAGAACCAAAGATTCTTGCTGCACTTACAAAAGACGTTTCCACAAACTATCAGGAAGGTCTCTTAGAATTATACAAGAAGATCCGTCCAGGCGAACCTTTAGCAGTAGAAAGTGCTGAAAGTTTGATCATGAACATGTTCTTCGATCCAAAGAGATATGATCTTGCGAAAGTTGGACGTTATAAATTCAACAAGAAATTATTACTCAAGAACCGTGTATCAGGACAGGTTCTTGCAGAAGACGTTGTTGATACAACAACTGGCGAAATCATTGCAGAAGCAGGCGCTGAAATCACAAGAGATCTTGCAGATGCAATCCAGAACGCTGGTATCCCATACATCTGGGTAAAAGGCGAAGAAGATCGCAACATCAAAGTTCTTTCTAACATGATGGTAGATTTAGGCGCTTACCTTGATGTAGATCCAAAAGAAATCGGTGTTACAGAATTAGTATACTATCCAGCACTTGAAAAAATCCTGGAAGAAAATGAAACTCTGGAAGACAAAATCGAAGCTGTTCAGAGAAACATTACAGACTTAATTCCAAAACACATTACTAAAGAAGATATCTTTGCATCTATCAACTACAACATGCACTTAGAATACGGCATGGGTAATGATGATGATATCGACCATTTAGGAAACAGACGTATTCGTGCGGTTGGTGAACTTTTACAGAACCAGTACCGTATCGGTCTTTCCAGAATGGAAAGAGTTGTTCGTGAAAGAATGACAACTCAGGATTTGGAAAATATTACACCACAGGCTCTGATCAATATCAAACCGGTGACTGCAGCAGTGAAAGAATTCTTTGGTTCTTCACAGCTCTCCCAGTTCATGGATCAGAACAACCCACTGGGTGAATTAACACATAAGAGACGTTTATCAGCACTTGGTCCAGGTGGTCTTTCCCGTGACCGTGCAGGTTTCGAAGTTCGAGACGTTCACTACTCCCACTACGGAAGAATGTGTCCTATCGAAACACCTGAAGGTCCAAACATCGGTCTGATCAACTCTCTTGCAACTTATGCACGTATTAATGAATATGGTTTTGTAGAAGCTCCATATCGTAAGATTGATAAAGCAGATCCATTAAACCCACGTGTAACAGACGAAGTTGTTTACATGACAGCTGATGAAGAAGATAACTACCATGTAGCTCAGGCCAACGAACCATTAGACGAAAATGGATATTTCATCCATAAGAGTGTATCTGGTCGTTACCGTGAAGAAACACAGTCTTATGAAAAGACAATGTTTGATTACATGGACGTTTCTCCTAAGATGGTATTCTCTGTTGCGACAGCACTTATTCCATTCTTACAGAACGACGACGCGAACCGTGCCCTCATGGGATCTAACATGCAGCGTCAGGCAGTACCTTTGATGCTTACAGAAGCACCAGTTGTTGGTACAGGTATGGAACCAAAAGCAGCTGTTGACTCAGGTGTTTGTGTGGTTGCAAAACGTGCAGGTGTGATCGAAAAAGCAGAATCTAACCAGATTATTATGAAATATGACGAAGATGGCACACGTGAAGTTTACCATCTGTCTAAATTCGCAAGAAGTAACCAGAGTAACTGCTACAACCAGAGACCAATCGTATTCAAAGGTGAACACGTAGAAGCAGGTCAGGTAATCGCAGACGGTCCATCCACAGCGATGGGTGAATTGGCACTTGGTAAAAACCCACTCATTGGTTTCATGACATGGGAAGGTTACAACTACGAAGATGCTGTTTTATTAAGTGAAAGACTTGTTCAGGATGATGTTTATACATCTATCCACGTTGAAGAATATGAAGCAGAAGCTCGTGACACTAAATTAGGACCTGAAGAAATTACTCGTGATGTTCCGGGTGTCGGCGACGATGCATTAAAAGATCTTGATGAACGTGGTATCATCAGAATCGGTGCTGAAGTTCGTGCAGGAGATATCCTTGTTGGTAAAGTAACTCCTAAGGGAGAAACAGAACTGACAGCAGAAGAAAGACTTCTTCGTGCAATCTTCGGTGAAAAAGCTAGAGAAGTACGTGATACTTCCCTGAAAGTACCACACGGTGAATATGGTATTGTTGTAGATGCAAAAGTATTTACAAGAGAAAACGGCGACGAATTATCTCCAGGTGTAAATCAGGCAGTTCGTATTTACATTGCTCAGAAGAGAAAAATCTCTGTAGGTGATAAGATGGCTGGTCGTCACGGTAACAAGGGTGTTGTTTCACGCGTATTACCAGTTGAAGATATGCCATTCCTTCCAAACGGACGTCCTTTGGATATCGTATTAAACCCACTGGGTGTACCTTCCCGTATGAACATCGGACAGGTACTTGAAATCCACTTAAGCTTAGCTGCAAAAGCACTTGGATTTAACATTGCAACACCAGTATTTGATGGTGCAAACGAAAATGATATTATGGACACTCTTGATCTTGCAAATGATTACGTAAATCTTGAGTGGGATGAATTTAAAGAAAAACACGGAGAAGAACTTCTTCCGGAAGTATTGGATTATCTGTATGAAAACAGAGACCACAGAGCATTATGGAAGGGCGTGCCATTGTCAAGAGATGGTAAGGTAAGACTTCGTGACGGTAGAACAGGTGAATATTTCGACAGCCCTGTAACAATCGGTCACATGCATTACCTGAAACTCCATCACTTAGTAGACGATAAGATCCATGCTCGTTCAACTGGTCCTTACTCTCTCGTTACACAGCAGCCTCTGGGTGGTAAAGCTCAGTTCGGTGGACAGCGTTTCGGGGAAATGGAAGTTTGGGCATTGGAAGCTTACGGTGCTGCTTATACATTACAGGAAATCCTGACAGTTAAGTCTGACGATGTTATCGGACGTGTAAAAACTTACGAAGCAATCATCAAAGGCGAAAACATTCCAGAAGCAGGTATTCCAGAATCCTTCAAGGTTCTCTTAAAAGAATTACAGTCCTTAGGTCTCGATGTAAGAGTATTAAAGGATGATAATACAGAAGTAGAAATCATGGAAACAAGCGCATATGGCGAATCAACAGATTTACGTTCCATTATTGAAGGAGACAGACACTTCAGAAATGAAGAGAGAGGATACGGAGCATACGGTTACACAACTCAGGAATTCCAGGGTGACGAACTTGTATCCGTAGCTGACGAAGCTTCAGAAGAATCAGACAACGAATAATCAATCGGAAAGGAGCGCCGAAGATGCCAGAAACAGTAAGTAATGAAGTTTACCAGCCAATGACCTTTGATGCGATCAAAATCGGTCTTGCATCTCCTGAAAAAATCAGAGACTGGTCATATGGTGAAGTATTAAAACCAGAAACAATTAACTACAGAACACTGAAACCTGAAAGAGACGGTCTGTTCTGTGAAAAGATCTTTGGACCAAGCAAAGACTGGGAATGTCATTGTGGTAAATACAAAAAGATCAGATATAAAGGTGTTGTATGTGACAGATGTGGCGTTGAAGTAACAAAATCTAACGTACGTCGTGAACGTATGGGTCATATTGAACTTGCTGCACCAGTTTCACACATTTGGTATTTCAAAGGAATCCCAAGTAGAATGGGTCTTATCTTAGACTTATCTCCACGTATTTTGGAAAAAGTTCTCTACTTTGCTTCCTACATTGTACTTGATAAAGGCAATGCAACAGAACTTGTTTACAAACAGGTGTTATCTGAAAAAGAATACCAGGATGCCAGAGAAAAATACGGCAATGAATTTAAAGTAGGTATGGGTGCTGAAGCAATTAAACAGTTGCTTCAGGACATCGACCTTGAAAGAGAGGCTGAAGAATTAAAAGCAGGTCTCGTAGATGCAACAGGCCAGAAACGTGCACGTATCGTAAAACGTCTGGAAGTTGTAGAAGCTTTCCGTGAATCCGGAAACAAACCAGAATGGATGGTAATGGATGCAATTCCGGTAATTCCACCAGATTTACGTCCAATGGTTCAGTTAGACGGTGGCCGTTTTGCTACATCTGACTTAAATGATTTATATAGAAGAATCATTAATCGTAACAACCGTCTGAAGAGACTCCTTGAACTTGGAGCTCCAGACATCATCGTACGTAACGAAAAGAGAATGCTTCAGGAAGCTGTTGACGCACTCATCGACAATGGTCGTCGTGGTCGTCCGGTAACAGGTCCTGGTAACAGAGCATTAAAATCTCTTTCTGATATGTTAAAAGGTAAATCCGGACGTTTCCGTCAGAACCTTCTCGGTAAACGAGTTGACTACTCAGGACGTTCCGTTATCGTAGTAGGACCAGAACTGAAAATTTACCAGTGCGGTCTTCCAAAAGAAATGGCAATCGAGTTATTCAAACCATTCGTTATGAAAGAACTTGTTTGCAACGGCACAGCACACAACATCAAGAGCGCTAAGAAGATGGTTGAAAAACTTCAGCCGGAAGTTTGGGACGTTCTCGAAGATGTTATTAAAGAACATCCGGTTATGTTGAACCGTGCTCCTACACTTCACAGACTTGGTATCCAGGCTTTCGAACCAATTCTGGTAGAAGGTAAAGCCATTAAGCTTCATCCACTGGTATGTACAGCGTTCAACGCCGACTTCGACGGTGACCAGATGGCGGTACATTTACCATTATCAGTTGAAGCACAGGCAGAATGTAGATTCTTATTACTCTCTCCAAACAACTTACTGAAACCATCTGATGGTGGTCCGGTAGCTGTTCCTTCACAGGATATGGTCCTTGGTATTTACTACTTAACACAGGAAAGACCAGGCATCCTTGGAGAAGGCAAAGTATTCAAGAGTGTAAACGAAGCAATCCTCTGCTATGAAAACGGTGGAATCAAATTACAGTCTAAGATCATCGTTCGTGTGACAAAAACACTTGCTGATGGTACAGAAATTACTGGAAATGTAGAATCCACATTAGGACGTTTCATTTTCAACGAAATTCTTCCACAGGACCTCGGTTTTGTAGACAGAACAATTCCTGGAAATGAAGTAAAACTTGAAGTGGACTTCCATGTTGGTAAAAAGGGATTAAAACAGATTCTTGAAAAAGTTATCAACACACACGGAGCTACAAAGACAGCAGAAGTTCTTGATGATATCAAGGCAATGGGTTACAAATATTCTACACGTGCAGCCATGACAGTATCCATTTCTGACATGACAGTGCCACCAGAAAAACCGGAACTCATCGCAAATGCTGAAAAGACAGTAGATAAGATTACACGTAACTACAAACGTGGTCTTATTACAGAAGAAGAACGTTACAAAGAAGTTGTAGATACATGGCAGGAAACTGACCAGATTCTTACTAAGAAACTTCTTGGCGGTCTTGATAAATATAACAACATCTTCATGATGGCTGACTCAGGTGCCCGTGGTTCTGATAAGCAGATCAAACAGCTTGCAGGTATGCGTGGTCTTATGGCCGATACAACAGGTCATACAATCGAGTTACCAATCAAGTCCAACTTCCGTGAAGGTCTTGACGTACTCGAATACTTCATGTCCGCTCATGGTGCTCGTAAAGGTCTTTCCGATACAGCCCTTCGTACAGCCGATTCAGGTTACCTGACAAGACGTCTTGTAGACGTATCCCAGGATCTTATCATCCGTGAGACAGACTGCTGCGAAGGCAAGAACGAGATTCCGTACATGGAGATCACAGGTTTCTCCGATGGTAAAGAGACAATCGAAAGCCTTGAAGAGCGTTTAACAGGCAGATATATTGCTGAGACAATCGTTGATCCGGATACAGGAGAAGTTGTTGTTAAGGCAAACCATATGTGTACTCCGAAACGTGCCGCTGCTGTTATGAAAGTACTGAACAAACTTGGCAGAAATTCTGTTAAGATCCGTACAGTATTAACATGTAAGAGCCACATCGGTGTCTGCGCTAAGTGTTACGGTGCGAACATGGCTACAGGTCAGCCGGTACAGGTTGGTGAGGCAGTTGGTATCATCGCAGCTCAGTCTATCGGTGAGCCGGGTACACAGCTTACAATGCGTACATTCCATACTGGTGGTGTTGCCGGTGGTGATATCACACAGGGTCTTCCGCGAGTTGAGGAGCTTTTCGAGGCAAGACGTCCGAAGGGTCTCGCAATCATCGCTGAGTTTGGCGGCGTTGTAACAATCAAAGATACAAAGAAGAAACGTGAAATCATCGTTACTGATCCGGAGAC
>JBGVRS010000057.1:0-3010 GCA_045128635.1 Lachnospiraceae bacterium | reverse complement strand
CGTTGCATTAATAATTAAGTAATATTAAACCGTCAAAGGTATACCTTTATACGTCCATTTAAAAGGCTTTGCCATGATATTGTATTGCTCTATAAAACGTAGAATACTTGTTTTTAGTTCATCTATAGACTGATAGCTTTTCCTTTTAAGCAGACGTCGGTTTATAATGCCGAACCAAATTTCAATCTGGTTCATCCATGAGCAATGTTTTGGTGTATATACTATACGTATCCTGTGATCTTTCTGATGGAGAAATTCTGCACGGCTTTCCTGATTTTTCAGTATTCCGGACTTTCCTTTACAGCCAAGATCTTCGGACAATCCACACTGCTCCGCAACAAAACGTACCAGACTTTCTGATTTGTGTGTGTTTAAACCATCACATACAAATGTCCATGGTGCTTCGGGATCTGTTTCTACCAATGCACGTATAGCCTCAACGAAATCATTCTCTGTACGTGTATTATTTAAATAGGGTTTTTCCATACGACCCGTGGCAACGTCAAAGAAGCCAATCAAGCTAATTGTTCCATGGCGGATATATTCAAATTCCATACGGGCTGCTTTTCCGGGAATTACTGGCTTGTCTGGATATTTGTGTTCCAATGCCTGGATGCCTGTCATCTCATCTACAGATACCGTATGACCGCCATTTTCATGAACGGCTTCCGCCTCATGGTAAACATTACAGATTTCATTCACTTTTTCTGCAAAGGTCTCCGGAGAATCCACTTTCTCTGTGGAGTGAAGCCAATAACGGATGCGATGTGGGCGGATTTTCCCCATATTTTAAAAAACGACTTACCGTTTTGGCAGATATGGAATCCACAATTCCTTCCTTTATTACAACATCCACAAGCAGATTAAGGCTCCAGTGGCTGACCTCATATCCAAATTCCTGCGGTTCACGGCAGGCAATCTCGAGTATCTTGATAATCTGCTCATCCGTGTAATGGGAAGGATGTCCTGGGCGTGGGCAGTCATTAAGAAAAGCAATAACAGCCTCTTCAAGATGAGAACTGTCTTTTTCAGAAACTTCCTGCAAAAGAGGAAGAGTTTTAATAAAACGTCCTCGCCACTTACTGACAGAATCCTGCCCAAGACCAACCTGAGTCGATATCTGCATATTATTTAGACCATCAGCAGCTAACAGGATGATTCTGGCACGCTGTACTTGGCGGGCAGGAAATGTCCTGCTTTTTGCAAATTTAGAAAGAATGTGACGGATGTCTTCTGGTATTTTAACAGTGGCAGCAACAAATGGCATATCGATGTTCTCCTTGCGTTTTTTTTAATTATGCCATATGTTCATAAATTTTTCTATAGAAATATTACTCAAAAATTAATGCAACGCTGTACTAGCCCTATCGGAAGTACAATATTTTCATACACATTTAATACAGGTACAAGATTAAATGCCTGAAAAACAAATCCAATCTTCCTTCTGCGGAAAATTGTCAGTTCCTCATCACTCAAGGCAAATATATCCTTGCCATTGACATAGACAGTCCCTTCCGTAGGACGATCCAATCCACCTAGCATATGTAATAATGTTGACTTACCACTTCCACTAGTACCGACAATGGCTACAAATTCTCCTTCTCCTACACAAAGATTCACACCATCCAATGCTTTTACCACATTTTTATTCTGGTCATAATACTTCTTCAAATTTTCTGTTATTAAAATATCCATAAAAACTCCTTTCAAATTTAAAATGCTAAGTGATTTTATACACTTAGCATACAAAACAACTATTTCCAGAATCTTTCCAGAATCTTTCAATTTTGACATAATTCATTTTGGTAAATAAACTTCAAAAGTAGTTCCGTTTCCCTTTTCTGATCTGACTTTGATATAACCACCCTGACTTTCCACAATCTCCCTTGCCAGATACAAACCAACCCCAATTCCCTCTTTATCATGTACTTTTTTTCCTCTGTAAAATCGTCCAAATATTCTAGGAATTTCATCCTCTGACATGCCTATACCCTGGTCCTTGATTCGAATACCTGCAAACATTTCATATTGAAATGTATCAATCCAAATTTCAGAATCTATATATGAATATTTGATTGCATTATCTAGGATATTGTAGATTGCTTCTACTGTCCATTTCTTATCAAATATAGCCGTTCCTTCCAACTCCTCATCAATACGGATAGTGATATTCTTATCCAGAGCCATTTTATTACCCATGTCTACAACAGACCGAACAATTTCTCTCAGGGATTCCATCTTTGTTTCAAATTCAAATATACCAACCTCTAACCTCGACATTTTTACCAAAGAATGAATCAACATATCCAGCTTCTTCGCATGTATGACTATCTCATCTGCATATGTTTTAATATCATCTGAATCAGCATGTTCTTCTAACAATTGGGAATATAATAAGATATTTGTAAGTGGTGTTTTAGTTTGATGTGATATATTGGTTATTAATTCTTTTAAATTCTCTTTTTCAGAATATACCTTCCTTGCTGAAATCGTTGAAGTAGAAAGATAGCGTTCTAATTTTACTTGTAACTTTGACAACTCACTTTCATCATATATTGTTTCATCAAATTCTCCAGCAATTGCATCGTCTAACATTTTATTAAGCATTTCATATTCCTTTTTTCTGTTAAACATGAAGTCTCACCTCTTAAACACATAACCTATTCCATAAACTGTATGAATATATTTATTATTGTCATCTTCTATTTTATCACACACTCTTTTAATGGTAACAGATAAGGCGTTCTCTTCTACAAATTCTTGATCTTGCCAAACATAAGTAATCAATTTGTCTCTTGTAAGTGTAATCCCTTCGTTATACACGAAATAACGAAGCAGTCTGAGTTCTGTTTTACTAAGTTCAATTTCAATACCATTCTTCTTAAATAATAAATTATCAAAATCAAAATACAAAATCCCATTATCATATACATTCTTACTAACTGTATGCGATAGTAATTTTTGTACTCTCAACCGAAGTGCCATCAAAGAAAATGGTTTTGTTACATAA
>JBGVRS010000056.1:0-43143 GCA_045128635.1 Lachnospiraceae bacterium | reverse complement strand
GCTTTTTGCGCCTGCAATTCCAGAAAAATTTCCGATAATCTCTCAACCGTAATCTCTTTTCCCTGCTCCGCTCTCGCAATCTGGAAATTTTGGCAAAATACACACCGTAAATTACAGCCTGTAAAAAAAACAGCCCCGCTTCCTTCCTCTCCGGAAATGCAGGGCTCCTCCCAAAAATGCAGTGCTGCCCTTGCCACACGAAGCGTATTTTTCACTCCACAATATCCGGTTGTGATCTCGCGGTCCGCCATACACATTCGCGGGCATAAGCTGCACTTTATTTTCATATTCATTTTTCCCGGTTACTTAATACCGGTTACCTCACATAATTTTGTACCTTCCAAATAGGTAAATCCAATCACATCATTGACATCATAAGTCACGATTTCAGGATATGCACTCACATCTACATCATAAATGCCGGTCTTTCCTGCAAGTGTAATGTAATAATGAGAATTTCCTTCAATAACGACTGGTGAAATCTTTTCAATCACAGCCTTTACTTCCAAACCTGTTCCACTAGCACTGGAAGATATACCATTCTGCTTTAATAACGCCTGATAATCCTTCACACATTCAGCAACAGTATCGCCAATGGCTACGTTCTGGTACTTGGAAATATTAACCATGGCATACATTTTCACAAGACCAGCACTGTCCTTGAGCGCCATAAAGTAAGTTGGCTCACCAGACACATTCAATAATAATGGGAATGTTGCAGTATAGCCCAAATGCTGTACCTGACCCTGTGCAGAATCCATTGCAGAAAACTCTTCCGCACCCGGACAAGCGTAGTAACGGCTTTCCATGGTTCTCTGATTCATCAATACGAAACCAACATTGGATTCGTCACCGGATACAGATGTTACACCTGTGTAAACCCAAACATCATCATCTTTTACAATATAGTTATAACCATCTGTTGTCATCAGACAACCTTTCTGGCTTAAAATACTGTTTAAGAATCCATTCTTTAACACACCATGGTAATCATACAATTCAATCAAAAGTTCTGCAGAATATACATGATCGATCCATGTTGGTGCATCATCGATATCATAACTGATTGTCTCACCTGTTACAGCATTACAAAGCACCACTTTTCCAATCGTCTGACCACCAAACAAGCCTACATTAAACTGTTTTACCGGACAGATCCAGTATGGTGTACCTTCATCATCAATTTCAAAGCTCAATGTATCGAAAATGTAGGTTGGATAGTTAAAACGTAAATGTCTGTAAATATTCCTGTTAAAATATTCCGCTGGAGAATATTTAATATACTGTCCTTCCGGCAAACGTACACATTCTGTTTCCTGTGTTGCCATGTCAATCATGATATATGCAGGAATACCGTCTGCCTGGTTTGCAATCCATTTAATTGGGCTCGCGTATACAAGTGGAGATACTCTCACCGGTCTGCCCTGATAGTTAATCTGTGTGTAGAGCGGACTTACCTCAAACTGAGAAACCATATCTACCATGGTACCCATTTTACGGTTCCCTAAAAGTCTTGCAGAATCCTTATCCAGCAATGGAACACTTGAAAAATCTGCCGGTGCAATTTCTGTTGCAAAATCACCATCCTGAACAGTCATTAACTGCTGATATTTCTTTGCATTAATAATTTCAGAAGATAATAAGCTTCCTACCAAAAATACTGCAACAACACCGATGGTCGCTCCAAGCAGCACCTTCATCAATTTGCTCTGTCCTAGCTCAATAATTTCTGTTTTTGTCTTTACAATCTTATACAGCGCAACAACTGCAGCTACACCTGCCAGTGCTCCGATTAAGAAAAACCAGAACCCTGCGGAATGAATATTTACTGCCGGAATTGTCACATAGTAGTATACACCTGCCGCAATGATTGCTGCCAACACTACCAATACTTTCAAAAGTTTTTTCATATCATTTCTCCCTTCTTAGGAAAATTTTAAAATCATGTCATTCCAGCGTGCTCCGCCATGGGAAGATGCTGAAACTCCATCATATGTAAAACCAAGGCTTTCATAAAAACCGATTTTTTCGTCCTTACATGTCAGTAGGATACCCTGTTTTCCTCTCATTTTTGCATTTTCTTTGAAATGTTCCATCAAAGCTCTTGCAATTCCCTGATGCTGATATTCCGGAAGCACTGCAATTCCAAACACAGTCTGCCATGGACCATCCGGTTCGTGTAAAGACGAATTATGATACAATGCGTCAATCAGCTTATCATAGCTTGTTACACATCCATTGATATGTCCTACAACCTTTCCATCCACTTCTGCTACTAAAAAGCATTCCGGAAACGCCATGAAACGTTCAAAGAAGCTCTTTAAAGAAGCTGCTTCAGATTTTGGAAAACATTTTTCTTCAATATATGCTACTTTTGTCACATCATCTGCCAGTGCAGGACGAATGACTAATTCATTTGTATTCATTTTAATCCTCCTCAAGTATGGGCAAATTTTGCCCAAAGTAGAGTATAACACAAAAAGGTGGTCTTTTGACCACCCTTTACTAAAATTTAACAATTGTTCATTAAAATTTAAAAAATTGCTCCAAGTGCGCCAAGGACACCTGTACTTGCAACACCCATAATGACACCGGCAAGAAGCACACCGCCCATACAAGCCAGTACACTTGATTTGAAATCCATATCAAGAATACTTGCAGCCAGTGTTCCTGTCCATGCACCTGTACCTGGAAGTGGAATACCTACGAATAAAAGCAATGCCCAGAAAAGTCCTCGACCAGCCTTTTCTTTTAATTTTTCTCCGCCTTTGTGTCCTTTTTCAAGGCAGAAAGTAAAGAATTTACCGATCACCGGTTTGTCGCATCCCCATTCCAGTACTTTTCTTGCAAAGAAGAAAATGATTGGAACCGGAAGCATATTTCCGATGATACATACAATATAAGACTGTAATAATGGAAGTCCCATCACCTGTGAAGCAGGAATCGCACCACGAAGCTCGATGAGTGGAACCATAGATACCAAAAATATAATTAAATACTTCTTTAACATGTAATCTCCTTTCTAACTGATGAACATGGCGTCGCCGAAAGAAAAGAATCTATATCTTTCCTTTACTGCTTCCTCATAAGCCGCCATCACATTGTCACGGCCTGCCAGTGCAGAAACCAGCATGAGTAATGTAGACTCAGGCAAATGGAAGTTGGTAATAAGCGCATCCAGAATCTTAAATTTATACCCCGGATAAATAAAGATTTCTGTCCAGCCGCTTCCCGCTCTTAAAATTCCGTCTTCTCCAGTTGCAGATTCCAGTGTACGGCAGCTTGTTGTGCCGACACAGATCACTCTGCCGCCGTTTTTCTTTGTCTTATTAATGATTGCAGCCTGATCTTCTTCTACCATATAGAATTCAGAATGCATATGATGTTCTAAAATATTTTCCACTTTGACCGGTCTGAATGTTCCAAGTCCAACATGGAGTGTTACTTCTGCTACTTTGATACCTTTGGCTTTTATTATCTCAAGAAGCTCCGGTGTAAAGTGAAGCCCTGCTGTTGGCGCAGCTGCACTTCCGTCATGCTTTGCATAAACCGTCTGATAGCGGTTCTTATCTTCCAGACAGTGTGTAATATATGGTGGTAGCGGCATCTGACCTAACTGGTCTAAAATTTCTTCAAAGATTCCTTCGTACTCAAATTTAATGAGACGATTCCCTTCTTCTACCACATCTATAACTTCGCCCACAAGCAGCCCGTTTCCAAAGCTGATTCTGGCTCCCGGACGTGCCTTTTTGCCTGGTTTTACAAGGGTTTCCCACACATCATTTTCTTTACGTTTTAATAAAAGAACTTCGATGCCTGCACCTGTACCTTCTTTTTCACCCATCAGACGTGCTGGAATTACCTTTGTATTATTTAAAACAAGACAGTCTCCCGGATTTAAATAATCCACGATATCACGAAAAACGTGGTGCGAGAACGCACCACTGTTTTTATCGAGAGTTAATAATCTTGAGGACGATCTGTCCGCCAGAGGATCCTGAGCAATCAGTTCCTCCGGCAAATCATAATAAAACTCTTTAATATTCATAAAATAGAATTCTCCATTAAGCTCTCATCTGAGCGCCAAACTGTGTTTCTAATGCATTTAATACTTTTGCGATCACTTCGTCAGTCATTGCATCTGTTACATCTTTTTCATTAGATGCTAATTTGATATTAAATGCCATACTCTTCTTGTCTGCTCCCAATTTTTCACTTTCGAAAAGGTCGAACAGAGTTACATTTGTAATCAATTCATCACAAGCTGTGATTGCATCAACGATTGTTCCACATTCTACTTCTTTACCAATTAATAAAGAAATGTCACGGCCGTTTGAAGCGAATCCTGATTCCGGAATGTATTTGATACCTTTTTTGAACAATCCGGAAAGTAAGCTATAATCGATTTCAGCAAGGAAAATCTTTGTGTCAGCTTTCTTACCGCCTGCAATGTTCATCTGGTCTACGATTTCATAACGTAACTGTCCTAAATGTCCAATTTTCTGACCCTGGCAGTAAACATCTGCTGTACGACCTGGATGTAAGTATGGTACATTTCCGCGTTTGTATGTGAATGTTAAGTCATTTGCTCCTGCAAACGCTTCTAAAGTTCCTTTCATAGAGAAGAAATCTTCAGCTACGCCACAGCTTCCAAGGCAAAGCATTTTCTTTTCGATTGGCTGTTCTGTCAGAGGAAGTGCCTTTGGAATATATACATTTGCCATTTCGAAGAATCTCATTTCTTCGTGACCGTTTTTAATGTTGTTTTCAATAACACGAACCATTGCCGGAGCCATGATTGTTCTCATGATGCTTAAGTTTTCTGTGATTGGGTTTAATAATTCAACCACTTCACGTTCTTTCGCATCTTCCGGAATCAAGAACATATCAAATTCAGCCTTTGATGTCATAGCAATTGTCTGAATTTCATAGTATCCCTGGCTGCATAAGTAATTCTTCACCGCAAGTTCTTTTGCCTGGTATGCATTTAAACCACCGCTTGTAACTTTTGCAGCATCAAGGAATGTAGGTACAACCTTGTCATAACCGTATTCACGGATAACTTCTTCTGCGATATCCTGGTATGTTTCAACGTCATCACGGTATCTTGGAATTGCAAGTGTGAGCACGCCGTCCTTTAATTCTACTTCAAACTGAAGTGCTTCAAGGATTTCTACCATATCTGCTTCCGGTACTTCGATACCTAATACTTCATTTACTTTTACAGTTTCTACGTTAATGACACGTTTTTCTGTAGAAGCACCGCCAGATACATCAAAATGGCTGGAGCTTACTTTTGCAATGCCTAATTTCTGAACAAGATTTAATGCACGAGCCATACCGCATTCTACTGTATATTCATCGATACCTTTTTCGAATCTGGATGCAGCATCAGACTGTAAGCCTAAACCTCTTGCAGTCTTACGAACACTGTCACGTAAGAATTTTGCAGATTCAAAGAGAACTTCTGTTGTAGTTTCTTTGATTTCACTGTTTAATCCACCCATAACACCTGCAAGACCAACTGCTTTTACTTTATCGCAGATGAGAAGGTTGCTTGTGCTGAGTGTACGCATCTTTTCATCTAATGTAGTTAATTTTTCGCCCTCTTCTGCACGTCTTACTACGATAGAAGAACCTTCTAAGTCATTTAAGTCAAATGCATGCATCGGCTGACCGATTTCTACTAATACATAGTTTGTAACGTCTACCATGGCATTGATCGCATTGTGGCCAACTGCAATAAGACGTCTCTTCATCCATAATGGAGATTCTGTATATTTTACATCATAAATGTAATGTCCCAAGTATCTTGGACATGTTTCTTTGTCGATAACTTCTACGCTGATTGCTTCATTGATTGTACCGTCTTCCACATAGCTCATATCCGGAGCTTTGAATGGTTTTTTCAGTGCTGCAGCGATTTCTTTTGCAATACCAATCACTGAATGACAGTCCGGTCTGTTTGCTGTGATGGAAATGTCGAATAAATAGTCATCCAATTCTAAGTAATCTCTCATTTCCATACCAAGTGGAGCATCTTCAGCTAAGATCATGATGCCGTTCACATCTGCACCCGGATACCAGTCTTTGTTTAAGTTCATTTCTTCGCCGGAGCAGAGCATACCATAAGACATCATATCCACCATTTTTCTTGGCTGAATATCAAGTCCGCATGGAAGTTTTGCACCTACTAACGCTGCAGGAACCTTTGCGCCAACAAATACGTTGTCTGCACCAGTTAAGATCAGGTGATCTTCACCCATTGGTCCACAGTTTACATGACAAATCTGTAAATGTGTTCCTTCATATTTTTCCATGGATGTAATCTGGCCTACCACAACTTTGTCAAGGTTTTCGCCAAGATATTCCATTCCTTCAACTTCAAAACCAACAGAGAACAGTTTTGTTTCCAGTTCTTTTGGCTGAAGATCAATATCTACATATTCTTTTAACCAACTATATAATACTTTCATAATAACCTCCGACTTATGCCTTGAACTGTTTTAAGAATTCAATGTCATTTTCAAACAATTTGCCCATGTGGTTGATACCGTATTTTAACATGGCAATACGTTCGATACCGATACCGAATGCAAGTCCTGAATATTTGCTGGAATCCACATTACAGTTTTCAAGAACTTTATTATTTACGATACCGCCGCCAAGTACTTCAATCCAGCCTGTACCTTTACATAAAGAACAGCCAGCGCCACCACATTTGAAGCAGCTAACGTCTACTTCTACAGATGGTTCTGTGAATGGGAAGTAAGATGGACGAAGTCTTGTTTTTACTTCATCAGAGAATAATGCTTTTACGAACTGGTCAAGCATACCCTGTAAGTCACAAAGTGTAATGTGTTCGTCTACTACTAAACCTTCCATCTGAGAGAACATTGGTGAATGTGTTGCATCAGAGTCAGAACGGAATACTTTACCTGGCATTAACACCTTGATTGGTGGTGCCTGATTGTCCATGACACGAATCTGTCCCGGTGAAGTATGAGTTCTTAATAATAATTCGTCTGTTAACCAGAATGTATCCTGCATATCACGGGATGGATGATCTTTTAATACATTTAATCTAGTAAAGTTGTGGTCATCATCTTCGATTTCAGGACCATCGAAAACATCAAATCCCATACCTGCAAATACATCAATAATTTCGTTTCTAATGCATGTTAATGGATGAAGGTTTCCAGCACCGTTTGATGTTGCAGGAAGTGTTACATCCAGTGTTTCTTCTTCGTAACGGGCAAGCATTGCTTTCTTTTCGATTTCTTCTTTTTTTGCATCATAGCTGCTCTGTGCAAAAACTTTTACTTCATTAACTGCCTGTCCATATGCTTTCTTTTCTTCGTTTGGCACTTTTTTAATGCCAGCCATTAATTTCTGAATTTCGCCGCCTTTGCCGAAATATTTTGCCCAGAAGTCTGCTAACTGTTTTCCGTCTTCTACCAGCGCAAGTGCTTCCTGAATCTCGGCTTTAATTGCTTCCATGTTCATTTTTTCTCCTCCTTGAACTAAAAAAATCCCTCGTAGAACTCTACGAGGGACGAATAATCTTTATCCGCGGTACCACCCTGGTTTCTGTATCCTCAAATACAGACGCTCATCCTGTGTCATAACGTACACGACCCGTCTTTTCCTATTAGTATTACACGTTCAGAAAAGCTGCTCCCGTGTGAATTTCGCTGACTCTACTGAACTAAAACAGGCTTCCAGCCGATGACCCGTTCTCTCTGTTAGAATTAGAACCGCTACTGTGCACGATCACTGCATTTATCACTGCCCACTATTCTAACAACAGCCGAAAAATATGTCAAGTTTTTTCCCGTCTTTTCGCTAATAACTGGTTAAATTCAGCTCCAATCAGTGTAATATACATGCCAAAATACAGCCACAGCATGATCAATATCATCGTCGTCAGACTTCCATACATATTTGAGAATCCACTGAATTTATCAATGTACATGGAAAAGGCATAAGAAAAAACCATCCATCCGGCAGCTGACAGTACAGCCCCTGGTACATGATGGGTCATTTCCATCTCATTTCCTGATACAAAGCGATAAATTAATGTAAAAATCACAATTGCATACAAAGGTAAAAATATATTTTTCACATCTATGATCATTTTGGTCACATAAGCTGTAAACGGAAATTTTATTGTGATCAATTCCATCAATGCATTACCAAATACACCCAGCAGTAAAAACACAATAATGGATAACAGTAATACAACCGTGTAGAGCGTTGCGCGAAGTCTCACTGCAAAATAGTTTCTCGTTTCTCTGATTCCTGCAATCCACTGTAACCCTTGTGTCAGCGCCATCATGCCTCGTCCGGCAGACCAGACAGCGGTCAGTGCAGAAAGCGAAATCGTCGTCGCTGTTTTCTGATACGCTTCTCCGATAATTCCTGTCACCAGTGTAAGCATATTATTTGGCACAATGTTTTGCACCATCACCAAAATATCCACTTTGTCAATACTGGTAAACTGCAGTAATGAAAAAAGCAAGATAATGCATGGAATAAATGACAATATGATAAAAAATGCCGCATGAGCCGACGCTGCATTTAATCGATGCTCCTGAAAAACTTCTAAAATTGTGCGTATTTTAAATATAATTCTTTTCATCATGTTTGAGTCCCTTATCTAAATCTTCGAAAGTGTTGTTCCTTCGTAAAACATCCCCAATATCTCATCATAAGGTTTCCCAGCTTCTGCCATATGATTCGCTCCATTCTGGCTCATACCGGCACCATGACCAAACCCACCGCCTCTGAAACGAAATCCGGTCAATTTGCCCTCTTCTTCTACTCTGTCAATCACAAAAAAACCGCTTGGAAGCATATTTCCTCCCGTTGCATCCTTTCCATAGGTTCTCTTGATTGTCTGACCTTTCCCATTTAATGCCACACGAATCGCATGCTCATAGGTAAGTTCCAGTTCTCCATCTTCTCCTGTTACCAGAACTTTGTGCACCACGCCGCCATCGTTTCGTTCTGTCACCTTGATATCTTTCACGTTTCCGATATCTTCTATACTGCAGATTGTATCAGAAATGTGTTCTGCCGGCACAGTCATATCCCAGCGATACCAGCTTTCCCCACTGTCATAAGTTTCATGTTCTTCATTTAGAATAAATTGTCGGAAATTGTCTTCTTTTCGCAAATCCAATTTTTTCATAGAATCATTCAGTAATTTACCGGAAATGTAGGAATTCTCTTCCAATCCATTTTTCCAAATGGTTTCATTGGTCGTATATCCGCAGGAAGTAGAAAAATAATAGGTCGTCGCTACTTCTTCTCCGAATTTTAATACCTGCCCCGCGGTTTCATTCACTGCCTGAATCACTTTATTATTGGTTGTCAGGTTATTATACACCTGATAAGACACACTGTCATCCACATGAGCTCCGTAAGAAGCATAACCATTTAGTAAAATCTGACGGTAAGCATAGCTTCTTGCACAGACTGCCTGAGCTTTCAACGCTTCCATCTCATAACTTGCCGGCATTTCACTTGGAACTACACTGTAAAGATAAGTTTCCAGATTCAGATCATTGATCACAATCAATCCGCCGGAATCTTTCAAAACCTCAATACGGCCTGCATAAACCGGAACCCCATAATTTCTTTCAATGCTGCATACTTCCAGTCTTGAATTTTCACTTTGCGGCGTCAGAATGACTCTCTCTTCTGCCAGTTCTTTACTTAATGTGGTAAGTTTTAATTCTTCTCCATCCCGAAGAACACTCTTTTCATCCCCATAAACAACTTCATAATCCCCATGGGCTTTTAAATTCACATTTTGATGAATAATATCTGCAAAATCCGTTGTTTTTAGAAGTACTCGAATTCGCTCCATTGTAATTGGCGCTTCCAGCAGCGCTGCACAGATTTTCCCTTCTGCTACAATTAATTTCGCCTGTTCATATCCTACGATCAAACCATTTGCTGATTTTTCCTGATATTCTCCATAGGTCTCATAAAAACGAAAGTTTTCCGATAAAGGTACAACCCCATATCCTTCCAGTTCAATTCCATCCGCTCTGACAGATAAAATTTTTCCAAAAATATTTTCCTTTTTTGTAGAAATCTTTGTGACACTTCCATTTGTCAAATAAATATCTACAACTTCATCGAAAAAATTTGCCGACAAATTTCGACACGGCATTGTAATACGAAATCCTTCCGAAAACACTGTAATATTTTCTGTGGTATTATTTGTGATCAGACAATTTTCTAATTTCACTTCTCTTTGAAGTAAATTGTTTATATGTAATATGTAATTGTCTTCTGTCACTGCCTGCACGCTTTGAAAAAGGTACGGCATCCAGTCGATTTCTTCTTCGTAAAAATAGATTCCCTGATCCGTATAGACCTGATTGTTCTCAAGACCTTCCACAGTATCTGGAATTCCCAAAATCAAAAGTTCTTCGTTGGCAATCGGTGTCTTGTCTTCAATTTGTTCATCATTTTTTGATATTTTTCCTGTAATCATCAAAATTACAATGACAATCAGACCTAAAATCAGCAGATAAATCTTCTGCTTTCGCGATAACTTTTTCAATAACATTCTTTGGCCCCTCACTTCATACATCCCTTTTGGCTTATGCTTTCTACACAAAAAAAATTAGGAGATGTGTAAAACACATCCCCCTTATCTTTCGTCGAAAGCCCAAAATGCAACTCCTACTTTTGACGCCTAGCTGTAGCTAGGTGGGCAACCGCAACAGCTCTTCTGCCTTCCACTGCTAACGGAGGCTTGACATCCAAACTGCAATATAGGAATCCCATAAACGTAAATGTAGGTTCAAAATTGTAGAAGCACTTAACGCATTTCAGGTTACATATATTATAACCTATCGGTGTATTTTTATCAACTGGAATTGTTGTAAATATTTACTACTTTTGCCACAATTCAAAAACGCCCCGTTTTCACGGAGCGTTTTTTTATGTAATGATTAGTTTAAAGCGTCAACTAATTTCTGAACTGCTGCAAGTGCTTCATCTGGAAGTTTATCGTATCCTTCTTTCTTTGTAGCGAAGCCCTGTACTGCATCTACACGGTTCTGCATAGCAGCTTTTAAAGCAGCTTTGTATTCTGGGTCGTTCATGTCTGGTGTGAAGTCAGCTGTTTTGCCTTCCCATTCATACATGATTTCAACGTCTTCAAATGGTCCCCACTGTTCGAATTTAGCTTTTCCTTCAACGATTGTTTCAAGAATACCTAATGTGTCAGCTGGTTTACATTTTGTTCCCATGAAGTCACCTGTGTTAACGATGTAGCAATCTACGTTCTTTTCTTTAACTAATTTTTTGAATTTTTCGTAGTCGTTAACGAGTGGGTATGTTCTGAATGGGTTAGCGTATGGCACGATACGAAGTGCATTTAAGTCTGTACCTGCAGCAACACGTTCTGCTGTAGAAGTTTTTGTTGCAAGTGTAGCACCCATTACAGAAGCTAAAGCAGCACCTTTTAATTTGATTACTGGTGGAATTGTAGGGTCTTTCATGATCCAGAAAATAGCATTAACTGGAGCTTCGATTTTGTCTACACGGTTTGGAGACCATAATTTAGATTTGATTGCACGACCGTTACCATTTCTGATATCTTCTGTTACTAACTGGATCTTACCTTCAGAGTCCATAGTAGCTGAACAGTTCTGAGCAGATAATAAATATTCGTTATCTGGGCATCCTGTTGGGTAGTCTGCTGTTTTGTCAAAGTATGTAGGTTCAAGAGCTACAGAAGCACATGTATCTGTGTTGATGATGAAAGCGTCATCATGTAATACAGTGATTGGGTATTTTCCACCGTGTTTAGCATGTGTTAATGTAGATTTACCAGATCCTGATAATCCGTATACAGATGCTACGAATTTAGATCCGTCTGCTAATGTGTATTCTTTCTGTCCACCATGGCATGCTGCGTAACCATTTCTGTTTGCTAATGCCCAAGCCATTGTTAATGTACCTTTTTTGTGTTCTCCAAAGTATTTCATACCAAGGATACAAGCACAGTTCTGGTTTGTATCGAAGTAGCAAAGTGTTAATGGGTCGCTTAAGCAGCTGTAGTCAACGTCTGGAGCTTCTGTTGGAGCCCACTGTGGGTCAGAGAAGATGTAGATGTCTGGTTCGTTTCCGTTACCAACTGGTACAGAGTTTTTGTACATTTTTACATATTCATCTGACATGTACTGGAAGTTGATCATCCAGTTGTAAAGTAAGTTTTCTTCTCCTTCTGGAATAAGAAGGTGAGCTTTTACCATGAATTCTGGATCAAGACCTACGAAACATTCTGCATGATACATAGTTTTCCAACGTGCTTTGTAAACAGCGTCCATAACTACTTTATCAAGTTTTGCTTCGTCAACACCTGGTTCGCCTTTAATACGACGAGCAGCTGCGTAACGTCCTGTTACAGCACCATCGTTGAATAATAATACTTTAGCGTCTTTTTCAAGACCGAATGTATCGCCATCTTTAATTGGCATGTCTGTAACGATTGTTCCTGGTGAGTTTTTAGCTAATTCATAAGCTTCTTTTAATGTGTTAATCTTTACAACGTTGTTTCCGTAGAAAGCGGCTTCAATGATAGAGCGAGTTTTAGAAAAACCAACTTTGCCAGCGCCGATTTCGGAAATCGGATAATAAGCTTTTGTAGACATATAAGTTTCCTCCTATTATTCAAAATCGGACTCATTATCTCATATTGTTAAAAAAAAATCAACTTTTATTTTTCACAAATATGTGCTATGATAGACCAATATGAAAAAACTCGAATACAGATAAGGAGAATTTGAATGCAGAATATTAATAGTTTTTCAGAAATCACACCAGAACTTTTAGCGCTTTCCAAATTATCCAAAGAACATGGCCAGATTGATCCGGCATTATACACAAAATATGATGTTAAGCGAGGATTACGTGATTTAAGTGGTAAGGGGGTTCTCGCCGGCCTTACTGATATTTCAGAAATTACATCTTACATTATCGAAGATAGTGATATGATTCCTTGCGATGGTAAACTCTACTATCGCGGTTACAAAATTCAGGACCTTGTAAAAGGATTTGAAAAAGATAATCGTTTTGGGTTTGAAGAAGTGGCATACCTGCTGCTTTTTGGTGAATTACCGGCTGCAAAAGAACTGGAATCTTTCAAACAGATGCTTGGAGATTTCCGTTCCCTTCCAACACACTTTGTTCGTGACATCATCATGAAAGCACCAAGTAAAGACATGATGAATGCACTGGCAAGAAGTGTACTGACAATGTATGCTTATGATGACCGTGCTGACGATACTTCTATTGAAAATGTAGTACGCCAGTCCTTACAGCTGATTAGTTTATTCCCATTAATCTCTGTATATGCATACCATGCATATAACCATTACCATGACGGAGCTAGCTTGATCATTCACCCTCCAAAACCGGAACTTTCCACAGCGGAACATCTTTTATATCTGCTTCGTCCGGATGGACAGTATACAGATCTTGAAGCCAGAATGCTGGATTTAGGTCTTGTTCTTCACATGGAACACGGTGGTGGTAATAACTCTTCCTTTACAACACACGTTGTATCATCTTCCGGTACAGATACTTACTCTGCTATCGCAGCTGCTTTAGGTTCCTTAAAAGGACCAAAACACGGCGGTGCCAATGTAAAGGTTGTAAGAATGTTTGACGACTTAAAAGCAAATGTCTCTGACTGGACAAATGAAGCACAGTTAAAAGATTACTTATGTAAGATTCTCGATCGTGAAGCATTTGACCACAGCGGTCTCATCTATGGTATGGGGCATGCGGTTTACTCACTTTCTGACCCTCGTTCAGAAATCTTTAAATCACATGTAGCAAGCCTTGCCAAAGAAAAAGGTCGTGAAGATGAACTTGCTCTTTATAACACAGTAGAAAAGCTTGCCAAAGAAGTTATCTTTGAAAAACGTAAAATTTACAAAGGTGTTAGTGCAAACATCGACTTCTACTCCGGTTTTGTTTACAGCATGTTGGATTTACCAACAGAACTTTTCACACCAATGTTTGCCAATGCCCGTATTGTCGGCTGGAGTGCACATCGTCTGGAAGAACTTACAAGCGGTGGTAAAATCATTCGTCCTGCTTACAAGAGTGTATGTAAACACAAATCTTACGAACCACTCAAAAAACGCTAATTTAAATTTAGAACATAAAAAGACTTCGATTCATTCACGAACCGAAGTCTTTCTTCTTTTATTTCTTATTTAATGCTTTGTCTTTAATTGTCTTTTTCCCTGTTGCACTAAAATAGAGTCCATCTGCTTTGCGAAGATATACGCAATACCAGATAATAATTGCAAGGAAAATTGCCATTCCAATCCAGAGAATCATTCCAACTTCTTTCACATAGCTGTTGTAAGCCGACAATGCTCCAAAAATAAGTAAATCTGCTGAAAGAACAAGAAGCTTTGTTCCCATATAATTTGCAAATCCTTCTACATCGGTGCACTGTTCAGGAGTTGTACTTCCTCCGAGTAATAATGTCTTTTTGATTTCATGCTTATTTACAAGCATGTACCATGAGTAAAAACCATATACTCCAATACACATCACAATGATATCGATAAAACCAAAGGATGCATAGATATTTGTTGTGTCCATAAATGATTCCCCCTAAATATTAGATTCCTAAGAACTGTTTTACAACCTTCTGCATTTCATTCACTTCACAAACTGTATTATGACGAATTTCTGCATTTCTGATTTCTTCGATTGCATTTGGAACTGCAACACCAGAAATCACGGAAAGTTCATCTACCAGTTCGAAATCTCCCATTGCGTCATATTTTTCTGCATTGATTGCATTCATAACGCTTCTTGTAAATTTATATGGACTAGCTGTAGAGGCAATGACAGCTTTCTTTGCATCGCCTGTTTCTGCCACATATTTACCATAAACTGCTGAAGCTACCGCTGTGTGAGTGTCTAACACATAGCCTGTATCACCGTAAACCTTGGAAATTTCTTCTGCTGTTTCAGATTCGGATGCATAATTTCCATAGAAATCAGCAAGTTCTGCTTTCATTTCTTCACTGATTTCATAGTTTCCGGCTGTGTTTAAAGCTTTCATAAGTTCTACGTCTTTTGCCGCATCATTTCCTGCAATCTTGTATACAAGACGTTCTAAGTTGCTGGAAATTAAGATATCCATGGATGGTGATGTGGTAAGAATGAAATCTCTGTTCTTATCGTAACATCCTGTTTTGAAGAAATCATATAAAACTTTATTGTCGTTAGACGCACAAATGAGTTTGTCAATTGGCATACCCATCTGTTTTGCATAGTATGCAGCTAAAATATTGCCGAAGTTACCTGTTGGAACTACTACATTGATTTTTTCGTCTTTTTCAATTTCACCGTTGGCATATAATTTTGCATAAGCATATACATAATATACAACCTGAGGTACCAGACGTCCAATATTAATAGAGTTTGCACTGGAGAACTGGAATCCTGCAGATGCCATTTCTTCTGCGAGCGCTTTATCTGCAAAAATTGCTTTTACACCACTCTGTGCATCATCAAAGTTTCCGTGGATACCAACAACAAATGTGTTATCTCCCTTCTGAGTAACCATCTGTTTTTCCTGAATCGGGCTGACACCATTCTTTGGATAAAATACGATGATCTTTGTTCCCGGTACATCTGCAAAGCCTGCCAAAGCTGCTTTTCCTGTATCACCGGAAGTTGCTGTTAAAATAACAATATCATTTTTTGCATTGTTTTTCTTCGCAGCAGTTGTCATTAAGTGTGGCAGAATCGATAATGCCATATCCTTAAAGGCAATGGTTGCGCCGTGGAATAATTCCAAATAATATGCTTTGTCTGTCTTTACCAATGGTGCAATTTCTGTTGTATCAAATTTTGCATCATAAGCATTCGCAATACAGTTTTTCAGTTCTTCTTCTGTGAAGTCTGTTAAGAACTGCTTCATAACTGCGTATGCTGTTTCCTGATAAGACATATCTTTTAATTCATCTAATGTAACATCCAGCTTTGGAAGGACTGTTGGAACAAACAGACCGCCATCTTTTGCAAGCCCCTGAAGGATTGCCTGGGAAGCTGTCACTGTTACGTCATCTACACCTCGTGTGCTTTTGTACAAAATACTCATTTTTTCATCCTCATTTCTTCAGAGCACTGCTCCACTCGAAAAACATTCGTTTTTCTCGTTTGCGGGCATTCGCCCTATCGGTGCAAAGATATTCAAAGAAATCTGTAAACAGTTTCTTTTCATATACTTTGCACCGGCACTGCTCATTGCATTTCGCATATTCTACCACATTATTTCTCTCTGTGCAATTATGCATTTACTGAGTTATTGATTGCGGTAACAAGAGCATCTACAGATGCGTGTGTAATATCGGCATCTACGCCAGCCCCCCAGTACATCTTGCCATCACGTTTGGATTCAATACCAACATAGGCAATCGCACGGGAGCTTGAGCTTCTTTCCAGCGCATGTTCTGAATAGGTAATTACGCTGTATTCTAAGCCGTATGCTTTCTTAAGCGCATTGCTTACTGCATTGAGAGAACCATTTCCCTGTGCATATGTAACCAAATGTTCTCCATTGCAGATAGAATGTACTTCTGCTGAAATACCATTGTTCTTTCTGTAGTGAACTTCCGGTACTTCGTATGGAGTTGTAACATTTTCGAATTTCTGTTTGAACAGTTCGAAAATTTCTTCCGGCTGAAGTTCCTTGTTGAGCACATCGGAAGCATCCTTTGTTGCATACCCAAAAGCCTCTCGCATTTTTGGAGGAAGGTTGAGGCCATAATTTTTCTCCAAAATATAAGCAACACCGCCTTTTCCGGACTGGCTATTGATACGGATAACATCTGCATCATAGCTTCTGCCAACATCTCTTGGATCGATTGGAAGATATGGAACTGTCCAGTAATCAGGTGTTTTTTCATCAATCCATTTCATACCTTTGGCAATGGCATCCTGATGAGATCCTGAGAATGCAGCAAATACCAACTGTCCGCTGTATGGACTTCTTTCATATACCTTCATTCCCGTATATTCTTCATAGCCTTCTGTAATCTTATTCATATCTGTAAAATCCAGTTCCGGATCTACACCCTGTGAATACATATTCATGGCTACTGTAATAATATCTACGTTACCTGTACGTTCCCCGTTTCCAAAAAGAGTACCTTCTACACGGTCTGCACCGGCAAGTAACCCCATTTCTGTATCAGCAACACCACATCCACGATCATTGTGCGGATGAAGGGAAATCAATACGTTTTCACGATACTTCATGTTTTTGGACATGTATTCAATCTGCTGTGCATAAACATGCGGCATGGAGTGCTGAACAGTTACAGGAAGGTTGATGATTGCCTTTCTGTCTGCTGTTGGCTGCCATACATCCAGTACTGCATTACATACTTCTAACGCATATTCAGGCTCTGTACCCGTAAAGCTTTCCGGGCTGTATTCAAAGCGATAATCTGCTCCTGCTTCTTCTGTTAAATCTTTTAATAATTTTGCACCTGCCACTGCGATTTCAAGAATTTCTTCTTTTGATTTTCTAAATACCTGTTCACGCTGTGCCAAAGATGTAGAGTTATAAACATGAACGATTACATTTTTTGCACCTTTTACCGCATCAAATGTTTTCTTAATAATATGTTCTCTCGCCTGTGTCAATACCTGGATCGTAACATCGTCCGGAATCAGATTTTTTTCAATCAATGTACGAAGGAATGTATATTCTGTTTCAGATGACGCTGGAAATCCCACTTCAATTTCCTTAAATCCAATATCTACTAACAACTGGAAAAATTTCAATTTCTGTTCCAGTGTCATTGGAACAACCAGCGCCTGATTCCCATCGCGAAGGTCTACGCTGCACCACACAGGAGCTTTTTCTACAGATTCTTTTTTCGCCCAGTCCATACACACCTGAGGCGGCATAAAATACTGTTTTTTGTACTTTTCTGCATTCTTCATTACCATTTTTTCATCCATCCTCTTTTAAATTATCCTATTTATTTTTTCGGAGTGCGATTCCTCCGTCTATTTCTGTAAATTCATATCCGTTTTCAAGAAAATACTGCATCCCTACTGCTTCTTCCGGGTTTTCTATACCCATCCAGCAAACAACCGCCGGTTCTTTTTCCGGGTAGCATTCATAATATTCTTCAAGAAAATTATCTTCTCCGATTGTCCACATAGAATACGCCGCAACCGGACTATCTGTATACAGATATAGCCATGGTGCCAAATCCAAAAACAGAATTGGCTCATCTTTTTCTACCTGCAGTGAATCTACTGCTTCTAACGTATCATAATACCACTTTGCATCTTCCGGGCTTGTATAAATACCTTTTGCCGGACCACGCTCCAACTGTTCGGTACATTCTGACACAGGACTGCTCCACCAGGTATAACAAATTCGATGATACATTAGGAGTGCTCCCTGCAACAATAATACAGCAATCACCATCAACAAAATCATTTGTGATACTGATTTTGAAAGTTCTTCTTTACTTTCCTTGAAAGTTTCCCCCATCATCAGCACACCACCAACAGAAGCTACGATGCAAGCTGATGATACAGCCAAAATTCCTGTATTCGTTGTGAGCTGTACACAAAATGTATATATCAGCGCCGGAATCATCCATCCAAAGAATAATAATGTATTCTTTTTCTTTCCAAGCGCCCAAATGCTGATTCCTAAAAACATCATTGGTACACAGATAAAGTCAATTGGCACATAATCTGATAACCATCCATGAGAAATCAATGTATGTATTGCAGTCATGATTGCCAAAAGAAAGCTCATGACTTTCATATACTGTACAACCCGATGATTTTTCAAAAATCCTACCAGCAGGCAAACGCCTGCAATAATGATCTGGTACTGATAATAACGATAAAATCTTTCAAAATATTTCGTCACTTTATAGTGCAGATCCATCTGATGTTCCGGATCACTCATCAGATACTGAAATCCATTCAATACTTCTGTGATGTCTGCTCTCATAAGAACAACTATCACAAAAGCAACTAATACAAAAAATGCTCCAATTCCCACAAAAAAAAATGTACGGAATTTTAACAACGGATGTAATTGATATTTCTTTCCAAATGGAACTGCTGCGATTACCACAGCTCCCCAAAGTAAAAACATCAAAATTGCATACGGCTGACTCAAAACCATGACAGCCGTTAAAACACCTACACCAACGAGAGTAGCCGGTGCAAATTTTTCTTCTGTTATGAGAATCGTTAAAATTAGAAGAATACAGCCAATCCCCAAGGTATTATAGTTTAATGTCAGCATGTTGTTCTGCGTTGAAAGCAAATACAACATCACTGCCGGAATTCTAAAATACTGGTATTTCTTTAATCTGGAATATACAAATACTGATACAATTCCTTGGAACGCCACATACGCCAGTCTGGATGCAAGCATAATTCCATCATTGCTTCCTGTAAACAATCGAAACAACCAATATAATGGAGATAAAATCCATGCAATCAGCTGCTGAGCCGGAAACCAATCCTGCGCAAGCAGTGCATCACCTTTGTAAAAACGCCAAACAGAACTGATACAATACGGTTCATCCGCATAATTCACAGAATAGAAGCATCTCCATATAAGAATCAACATACATAGAACAAATCCCAGCAAAACCAGACGTTGCTTTTTTTCCATTACCATTCCTCCATGGTACCGCACATTGTACTGTAAATCGTATCTGCAATCTGATAATATCCCATAGCAGATGGATGAACAGCATCAACTGCTACGGATTCTGTAATATCAGCATATGGATTTACCGGACGTTCTTCTGTTGTAAATGCGTAGGCACTATCCATACTGATTCCTGCCGGTACAAGATATACATTTTTTTCACTAGAAAGCTCTTCTGCAAGGTAACCCATAAGATTAAATACAGCCAAGTCTCTCTGCTGCTTGTACTGTCCCGGGAACATCAGGCTTCCATTGTTCATTTTCATAGAACCAATTCCGTTCTGGTCACTCTGATAAATGGTATTTACCACATAAATTGGAATTTTTTTGTCATCTTTTCGAATCAGCTCTACGATTTTGCAAATATTTGCAGCATTTTCATCCCCTGATAACAAACCGTTTGTTCCAAGATGTAACAATACAACATTTGGATTAAACCCTGTAGTCGTTTTATAATAATTCCAGTCAAAGCTGCCGGTTTCAGGATTCCAGAATTTGTGAACTTCTTCTCCTTCTTCCAAGTAATAACCGGTTTCTGACAGATAATCAGCTGCCGAAAAACCCAGGCGCGCTTCTGTTAAATATCCTTCGTAACCTCTTGTTCCATTACAGATCAGCTGATTTGCCAAATGTTCCTGTAATCGATTATACAAATCGCCGTCTGCTGATAAACTGTCACCAATAGCAAGAATAGAAAACTGCCACTGTTTTGCTTCCACTACTTTAAGAACAGATTCTTTTTTTGCCAGTAAATTTCCTACATTATCGTAAACAGAAACACTCAGAGGATATTCCCCTATCAGTTCTTCTGCTGCATTCAGAGAATACTTTCTTTCTAAAGACTCTCCTACTTCACATTCCCACAAAACATTGTATTCTGAAATATGTTCTCCCTGATTTGTAATCTGATTATTATATATTTCCATAGTCAGACCACTTGCCGCATAATAAACTTCCGGAAGATAAATTTCAACACCGGAATCTCCTACAGATGTACTTTCTGTTTTACCATAATTGGTATCTCGCTTCAACTCCGCCACTTGCACCAAAAGTATTCCTACCAGTACAGTAAAAATCACCATCAGCATTAAAATTCCAATCAATAATTTGTTTTGTGTTTTATTACTCATTTTCCACTCCTATTATAAAAAAAGCCTTCCGTCTCTTATTCCTTCTAAGAGACGAAAGACCATAATCTCACGCGGTACCACTCTTTTTTGCGAAAATTCGCACACTTACAGGATACATCTATATCCGCTCCCCTGTAACGGTGGGACTTCCGTCTGCGTCTACTCTCTTACGGTTTTGGGCAGCTGCTCCAAGGCGAGTTCCGAATTTCTTCTCCTCCGCCTTTCACCAACCGGCAGTTCTCTGTGCTCGAATCCATCCGTACTATTCCTCTTCAACGCTTTAGCGTATTCACTTGCTATAAAGAATAGCAAACTCACTTCCAAATGTCAAGTTCTATTCCTTCAGAAGCACGGACAATGTATCCTTTCGAATCTGTAAAAACTCGCGAATAGACTGACATCTGTTATACGGATTCATTTTTCTCCATCGACTGGTTTCCATGACGCTAAAACTTCCAATTCTTTCTTCATACCAGCGAAGATTCCCTCCAGATTTCGTCTCTATTGCTTCTCCTGTAATCATTTGATCAATGGCAGGTATGAATTTACTTTCCCATGCTTGGTTCACGGCATTTCTAAAATCTTCATGAATCCAGAACCGACTCCAATATGAACTTAGTGTTTCAGAATCTTTTAACCACATTTGCTGCATTGGACCATAGAGAAGATAAGAATGTTCCATATCCCATGGGAAGCAGGCATGTAACAAACCGTCACCAATTACATCAGATTCTTTATAGAAATAAATACTGCTGCTCATACTGCCTTCCTGTACAAGTTCATAAAGAAGCCACTGCATGACAAAACTGTCCATATCAATGTATTCTGAATAATGCTTTCCAAGACGATTTCTTCCGGTTTCAGAATACAATGCATCTTCAAATTCCTGCCAGTAATCAGCCATATAATTCACCTGCTCTTTTGTGGAACAGCGAGCCCTTTTCATCGTAACTTTAACACCACGTTCAGTTACAAATCTGCTTTCAAGTTCATCATAATCTTCCACATCAATTTCCAACAGGTATCCACCGGTAATATCTTCCGGCTGATTTTTTACTTCATAATAATATCTCTCTGCTAAAGTTTTTTCATCTTTCCATTGTAGCAATTCAAATCCATCCAGATAATTGTTGTTCAATTTCTTAGTCTCTTCATATAAATTGGAGATTTCAACACGGTTTTCGTCTATCTCAATCTTTTCTGCCAGAAAATAGACTCCTGCATATTCTCCCTCTACATAGAGATTGACCAGACGAAACTCCGGTGCATATTCAAATCCCAATTCCTGAATCAATGAGGTCGTCGTCACATAACTCATTAAAGAATCATCTCGATATCCTGCAAGAAGTACAAAATCCTCGTTTTCTCCCATTCCAAGAAAATCTGATCTGTTCTCTAATTTCAGGTTATAGCTTTTCTTCTGTGCTGCCCAGGAATCATTTCCATGTCCATAAATCCCTTTTAACACTTCTTTTTGAATATTTCCGGATTGATCCATAATTGTGATCATCCCTGGTATTTCTTCATATTTATTTTTATGAATATATTCTAAATTTTTATTTTTACTCAACTGTATATACAGAGTATCAATCGCATCTGAATACCAAAAGTCTATAAGATACTGTGAATCTCCCAGTGTATACAGAATCGTATTCTCCATGCCTGCTCTTGGAAACATCTCTTTCTTTCCATAATTTGTCGTGGCAATCACTGTCATTGCCTCTGATTCATATCCTGCCGGAATGGCAATACACCAATGATCATCGTTTTGAGAATAATAACCCTTTAATTCCAGTTCTTCATTATGGATGTAAAGCTTCGCAGAAAGAGTTTCTAAAACTTCTGCTTTCTTATCACTTAATCTCAGGCCCTCATCTTCGTTCCACCGGCATAAATCATACACTTCATGAAACGCAGAGACTCTTGGCAAATGTGCATTCAGACAATTTTTAACTTCTTTTGCATCAATTCCTGCATCTTCACTATCTATCAGGAAATATTTTCCTTCACGCTCTATATAACACTGTTCAGACCATCCGGTGTGTAATTCGCCGGCAAGCTGTTCCTCTGTAACTACACAGTTAAAAATATAGCCATAGAACTTTCCTGCAATGGCACCATGAGTTTCCCCTGCAGTCTTTGCATCTATATCACAGTTTATAACAACTGCATTTACCATGGATTTTGCGGTAATTGCTCCGCAGACATTTCCCTCGAAGCAGCAGTCTTCCATGCGCAAATTTACAACAATTCCACCCAGATTTGCAAACATGCCTACCGTCCCAGACGGATTGCTCATATGAAGTCCGCGAATCGTATGTCCGTTCCCATTAAAAATGCCTTTAAATTCCAGTGTTTCTTCTCCAGACAAACCAATGATTGGTACATCTTCCACGTCACTAAAGTCCAGATCGGCATTCAACCTGACTTCACACCATTCATACTTGTTTCCAGCTGCAACGGTTTCTGCAAATTTTAAATAGTCTTCAATATTCTCAATTTTATAACAGCCTTCTTTTTCTTCGACTGAGAATTCTTCATAAGAAAATGCCTGCTCCATACGTTTTCGGCAGCTTAAGATCAAAAGCACCGACATCGTAATTACCATGATCGTTGTAAGAACAAATAAACATTTTCTTTTTCCGCTTTTCATGGAAATTCGCTCCCTCTCTATCGTTTATCTTGTAATGTCTGCTACGTATTGATCCATTACCTGTAAACGTTCTTTAACATAAGTCTTAAATAAATTTAATTTATTCTCTTTCTCAACATAATGAGCATGCGGCCATCGATGATATTCTCTCTCATATGCTCCCGAATCAAAAATTTCTTTTTCATACTCATCCAGCATACGCATCATTGTTTCTTCTGACCAGCCGTTTTCCCTAAGCTTGGCATATCTCTTTGAAAGAAGCTCTTTGATATGCTCATCTTCATTTTCCAAAAGAATATGTACTACATTCTTATCCATAATCAGGTTCTTATCTACACCATAAGTATACTGTCCTGTAGCATAAGATACAGCCCAGTTATATTCATTTCCCCAAGAAAGATCAAAATCCCAAGGTGTTATTAAAAATCTTCCTTTATCACCATATGCTCTGTAAGTCAAATATAAATTTTTTGTATCTCCTTCATGTGCATTGTCTACACCTTGGATCAAGTTATAAAACAGATACACATCAATCGCATTTTCGATATCCACTAAATCATACAGCATATCTATTTCTGATTTTCCTGCATAATCCAGCAATTTATGGTACTGTACCGCTGTTTCTATGTTTTCTTCTGTAAATTGTCCTTCTTCACTCCACTGAAACTCATAGCTTTCCAGGGTTCTTTCATAACTGCTATCTGTCTCAATATTTTCAGCCCAGCGCATTTTTTTCAGCATAAATTCTGAAACTTTGTCATTTTTTAGCGGATGCTGTAATTCCAGCTGCAACTCATCAATAGGAAAACCGATTGCATACAGCCCCATATAATGATCGTTAAAAAATGCTTCTACATAACGATATTCCATGCCGTTTTTGACACCAAAGATATTGTTGTCAGCACAGGATTCATACCATAAATTTGCCGAGAAAACATTTCGAATTTTTTCCTGGTCATTATATCCCGCATAAAGCATCCAGTCACCATCGCTTCGCATGCCTAAAACAGACTGCTGATTTTCTTCAGGCTCTTCCTTTTTCAAATTTTCTACCAGCGTAACCTTATAGCCTTTCTTTTCATAGCTTGCTGTAGTCACACCACGGATTCGCATTTTCCCTTCTGAAATCAGCTCTCTTTTGATCGCTTCTGCCCGGTTATCGAATAATTCAAAAGTAATATCCACATCCAAATCTGTCGGTTCTTCATAAAAATGAATGGACACAATCGGCAAGGTTGTGCATTTCATTTTATACTTGCAATAATATATGTCATCATAAGCCAATAACTCGATAGTGCCATTGCCTGCAATCATATCGTCACTAATCTTAGTCTCTTTTACAGCCAGCTTAATTCCGCCAGCGCTTGTGGTATAACCAATTTGCGGATTATAAGCTTCCTGATCATCTTCCACCAGCGAATAGTAAAAACACCGATCCAGACTGTCGTAAACTGCCTGGTAATCATTAAATGTCATATCTAAGATCATCTCTTCCTCAGTTTCTGTTCTCTGCGAAATTAATGATTCATAAGTTTCCTCACTGACACACAATTTCGAAAATGTTTTCGTTGCCTGAAAGAAAAATGTTAAGTATATAATTAAAAAAGCTGAAATTCCCAACATCATGCAGGAAATTATTTTTTTATTCAGACGTATAATAGTCATTCAAAAATTCCATCCTTCTTTCATGAAACTCTAACATTTGATCTAAAGAATTATTATGCGGGCTTTCCGGCCATTTTTCCGCATCTCTTAAAATTGCACCGGATTTACAAAGCAGCTCTCTGTGCTCTTCGGCAATTTTCTTAACATTTTGAGTACTTAAAATCCCATTACTAAGTTCCTGCCATTTTGCATTTAGTGCCTTCGTAAATTCCTGATTTCCTGATTTTAACAGAATTTCTGTAATCATAAAATCCGGCATAATCTCTTGCGACCATTCAAGATTATAAATGGTTCTGTCATCCTCTTCCAATAAAAAATCTTCTCCAAACGTGTAGTTTAAATCCCATGGTAATTTCCATAAAGTATAATCGCCATTACTTTTTCTGTCCGCTGATATATACAAGTTTTTATATAAATTGTCGGAAGCATACAAAGCCTGTATATATAAGTCAATATTCAGCACATTTTCCAAATCCATATGTTCCTGAACATATTCATATAATACATCTGCATCCACTGATTCTTCAGCATAATCAAAATTCGTAGCTTTTATGTACTCCACAATCGGCTGCCAGTTTTCTGATGTAATCGGCTGATTTCCCGGTTTGATCACCTGTCCACTATAATGACCTCGATTTGTAAAATCTTCTACATAGCGATCATCTTCTTCAGGCCATGAATATCCTTTATATAATACATCCTCATCTTTGTTAAGAGACAACTGTTTAAAGTCAATCTGCTCCATCATCCCATAGAGTCCCTGGTATTCATCATCTACCACCAGTTCAAAAAACTCCATATCAGAACCGGCATCATAAGGTGATTCTGTTTTTTCTGCTATTTCATTCCAAAGATCCATACAAACCATTTCTTTTACTTTTGTTTCATCGGAATATAATGCATTCAGCTTCCAGTCATCATCTTTTCTAAGACCCATCATCTCCATATGAAATGGTGTTCCGTCTTCATTTACCAGATCGAGATTCCATCCCTTCTTTGGAAAGATTCTGCTGGTTTTTCCTCTTAAATCATAGTATCCATAGCAGTGTGTTATCTCGTATCGACCACTGTTATTGTGAAATGGATCTATTACTGTTACTTTACAATAAAAATAGTCTTCTTCCAACGTCTCTACTTTCTCCAGATTCAGTATCGGAAGGCCCGTAAATACCATTTTCCCCATTTGAAAAGATTGCTGGTCCATGAAAACAAACTCAAACGCATGTCCTTCTGCGATTGCATCCTCCATGCGTTTCCAATAAGGATCTTCACACCAGTAAACTTCCATATCACTGTCTGAAACAGAAAATTTCATTTCATACAGCCATTGTCTTGATGACAACTGTGGTAAATAAAATGTTTCATATGCTTCATCATAAGGAATTTCTTCACCATTACATAAAATTCTCAATGTTGTATCTTCGGTCAAACAAAGCTCTTCTTTAAGATTTTCCAACTCTTTTGAAGAAATCATAGAACCTACAACCGTCTGTTGAAGCTGCATTCCCATGAAAACAACCATTATAGTTAATATCAATAACACGCTAGCAAAGAACAAATAAATTTTTTTATTCATTTTTCACTCCATAAAAGTCAGTTTTCTATCAGACTTCATACTACCATATTTCGACACAAATGAAAAGAACCCAAGGTTTCCCTCAGGTTCTTGAAATTACATCTCTATTATCTTTCGTTAATATAGTTGATCAGGCCTTCTGCCTTAATAATCTTCTGCATAAATTCAGGGAAAGCCTGTCCCTGGTACTGAGTACCCTTTGTACGATCATAAATGATTCCGCTGTCAAAATCCACTTCTACGATATCACCTGCTTCGATTTCTTTTGCAGCTTCCACACATTCAATGATCGGAAGTCCGATATTGATCGCATTACGATAAAAAATTCTTGCAAATGTTTCTGCAATAACGCAGGAAATACCTGATTCCTTGATTACCATTGGCGCATGTTCACGAGAAGAACCACATCCGAAGTTCTTATTTGCAACCATAATGTCTCCAGGTTTTACATTTTTCACAAAATCTTTATCAATATCTTCCATACAGTGTTCTGCAAGTTCTTTTTTATCGGCAATTGCCAGATATCTTGCAGGGATAATTACGTCTGTATCTACATTATCGCCATATTTAAAAACTGTACCCTTTGCCTGCATACTAACCTCCTATAATCCAAGCTCTGCCGGAGCGGAAATTTTACCTGTAATAGCACTTGCTGCTGCCACTGCAGGGCTTGCAAGATAAACTTCACTGTCCACGTGACCCATACGGCCTACGAAGTTACGGTTTGTTGTGGATACACAGCGTTCTCCTGCTGCCAGAATCCCCATGTAACCGCCAAGGCATGGTCCACAAGTCGGTGTACTTACCACTGCACCTGCTTCGATAAATGTTTTGATCAGACCTTCTTCCAATGCCTGAAGGTAGATGTTCTGTGTACCTGGAATAATAATCACACGAAGACCTTTCTTGCACTGACGTCCTTTTAAAATTTCAGCTGCTGCACGAAGGTCATCCATACGACCGTTTGTACAGGAACCGATCACTACCTGGTCAATTACAACATCTTCTGTGATTTCGTCGATTGTCTTTGTATTTTCAGGCAGATGAGGAAATGCCACTGTTGATTTTAATGTACTTAAATCAATTGTATATTCTTCGTCATAAACCGCATCTTCATCCGCTTCATAAATCTTGTATTTCTTCTTGGAATGTTCTTTCATGTACTGAATTGCAAGATCATCCACAGGGAAAATACCATTTTTTCCGCCTGCTTCAATTGCCATATTTGCAATGGTAAAACGGTCATCCATTGTCAGGTACTGAATTCCTTCCCCAACGAATTCCATGGATTTATATAATGCACCATCAACGCCGATCATACCGATGATATGTAAGATAACATCTTTACCGCTCACCCATTTTGCAGGTTTTCCAACGATGTTGAACTTAATTGCAGATGGTACTTTAAACCATGCTTTTCCTGTTGCCATACCTGCTGCCATATCAGTACTTCCTACACCAGTAGAAAATGCTCCCAAAGCTCCATAAGTACATGTATGAGAGTCTGCACCAATAATCACATCACCAGCCACAGTTAATCCCTGTTCCGGTAATAAAGCATGTTCGATACCCATTTTACCTACATCAAAATAATTTGTCACATCATGCTTGCAGGCAAATTCACGAACACATTTGCAGTTTTCTGCGGATTTAATATCTTTGTTTGGAATAAAATGGTCCATAACAAGGGCAATTTTTTCTTTATCGAAAACAGTTTTCACTGTCATTTTTTCCATTTCACGAATTGCAACCGGTGTTGTAATGTCATTACCAAGCACCAGGTCAAGATCTGTTTCGATTAACTGACCGGCTTCTACCTTTTCAAGTCCTGCTGCCGCTGCCAGAATCTTCTGAGTCATGGTCATTCCCATAGTGATAGCCTCCTAAAAGTTCCCGTCTTATTTCAAAAAGGCTAGGCCATGATGACCTAGCCTCTAAAATGCTAATATTAGTTGTTGATTAATTTTTCGCTCTCATTGTTCCAGCTGTAAAGTTTACGGATATCTTCACCAACTACTTCTACCGGATGTTCAGCAGCAAGTTTTCTCATAGCTTTGAAATGAGCCTGTCCGCCTGCTGGAGACATATCTAATAAGAAGTCTTTTGCAAATGTACCATCCTGAATGTCTCTTAAGATCTTCTTCATAGTTTTCTTTGTTTCTTCTGTGATGATCTTTGGACCTGTAATGTAATCACCGTATTCAGCTGTGTTAGAGATAGAGTATCTCATTCCAGCGAAACCTGACTGGTAAATTAAGTCAACGATGAGTTTCATTTCATGAACACATTCAAAGTATGCATTTCTTTCATCATATCCAGCTTCTACTAAAGTTTCGAAACCAGCCTGCATTAATGCACAAACACCACCGCAAAGAACAGCCTGTTCACCGAAAAGGTCTGTTTCAGTTTCTGTTCTGAATGTTGTTTCAAGAACACCTGCTCTTGCTCCACCGATTGCTAAAGCGTATGCAAGTGCTTTTTCAAGTGCCTGTCCTGAAGCATCCTGATGAACAGCTACTAAACATGGAACACCTTTGCCTGCCTGATATTCGCTTCTTACTGTATGACCAGGTCCTTTTGGAGCGATCATTGTAACGTCTACGTTCTTTGGAGGAACGATCTGGTTGAAGTGAATATTGAAACCATGAGCAAACATTAACATGTTACCTTCTTCAAGGTTTGGTTCGATATCTTTTTTGTACATGTTAGCCTGTAATTCATCGTTGATAAGAATCATGATGATATCAGCTTTTTTAGCTGCTTCTGCTGCTGTATAAACTTCAAATCCCTGTGCTTCTGCTTTTGCCCATGATTTGCTGCCTTCATAAAGACCAATGATTACGTGGCATCCTGATTCCTTTGCATTTAATGCGTGTGCATGTCCCTGGCTTCCGTAACCAATCACTGCGATTGTTTTGCCTTCTAATAATGAGAGATTACAATCTTCCTGATAAAAAATTTTTGCCATAATTTTTTTCCTCTTTTCTGCGTTTTTTCACATTCATTTATGTAGGGTATCACCCCAGTAAAGCGAATCTCATCGCTTTGCTATTATATTAATCAAAGTCTGGTTCGTAATCATCGTAATATACGAGTTTACCAGTTTCATCAAATGTCTTATCCGGTACTTTTACGTCAAATGTACCACGGGAAAGTCCTGTCAGACCGGTTCTTGCAAGCTCAAGAATTTCATATCCATCCAACATATTGATGAATGCTTCAAGTTTTGACTGATTACCAGTCAGCTCAATCACCAAAGATTCTCTTGCTACGTCAATAATGTTTGCACGGAAAATGTTCGCTATAGAAATTACTTCCTGACGATCATTTTTATTTGCTGCAATTTTCAGTAACAACAGTTCTCTGCATACAGAAGATCCTGAATCCAATCTCTTAATATCCAGAACATCTTCCAATTTCATTAACTGTGCTTCAATCTGACCTAAAACCTGATCATCTCCAGTAGATACGATAGTCGCTCTGGAAAATCTTGGGTCTGCAGTTGTTCCAACAGTTAAGCTGTCGATGTTGTAGCCTCGTCTGGTGAACAAACCAGCAATGCGGCTTAACATACCGGCCGTATTTGCCATTAAGATTGAAAATACAACTTTTTTCATAATATCATCCCTTGCTGTTTCTTTTTTCACAAGTTTAACGTGGTAAATTGTGAAAATGCTGTTCTTATATTAACAATTTAATAGTTCAATGTCAACAAAAATTATCACACATTTTTTCAATATATTGTGGGGTTGTACCACAGCAGCCACCTAATACACTTGCACCGGCTTCTTTTAGCTCTTTCATGCAGCGTGCAAATTCTTCTTCATCCATATTATAGTGGGCTGTTCCATTCGCATCAATTTCTGGAATTCCGGCGTTTGGCTTTACAAGAACCGGGATGGAAAGATTCTCTTTTAAGTTCTTCACAATCGCCATTAACTGATTTGGTCCTACGGAACAATTCACACCCACAGCATCCGCGCCCATTTCCTGCAATGTCACTGCCGCATCTACCACATTGCCGCCAAAATACAGTCCTCCATCACCTTCACAGGTAAAAGACAATGTAATTGGCAAATCACACATTTCTGCTGCAGCATCACAGATTACCATGGCTTCTTCTAAAGAAAGTAATGTTTCAGCAGCCAGATAATCCACTCCTGCTTCCACAAGATATCTTATCTGTTCTTTATAATTCTCTAAAAGTACTTCATAAGTCATGGTACCGATTGGTTCTAACGGTTGACTGGTGGTGCTTAAATTTCCTGCTACCAACGCTCTGTCTCCCACAGCATCTTTTGAAATCTTCACATTTTCCACATTCAGTCGCTTAATTTCATCTTCCAAGCCCACATTTTTCAGGCTGATGCGATTTGCCATGAAGGTTGGCGCATAGACCACCATACTTCCTGCATCCACATAGGCTTTCTGCAATTTTTGAATCATTTCCGGATGTTCGTTAACCCATTTTTCCGTACAGACTCCTGCCGGCATTCCCATCAAACGCAAGTTAGATCCAGTTGCACCGTCTAAGATCAATGGTCCTTTTGCCATCAGATTTCTAAATTCCTGTTTTGTCATAAATCCCCCTTAAATACGGCAAACAGGATGCCAAAACCCGGACATCCTGAATGCTAAATTTTTCACTTATATTAAAATTTTCTGCCGCCACCGCCATGACTTCTTCCACTGGAGGAAGTATGCACTGAACTTCTGCTTCCACCGCCGCCGCTGCTTCCGCCAGAGCTTCCATTGTTTTTTGGAATTCTGCGGTGAGTCACAAACTTATTGACCAGTCGATCTGATTTTACAGAAAGCTGTACATCTGAATCAGTATAGGCATCATAGTGGAAATCTTCAAATTTTAACTGATATTTTGCTTTAATCGCACCAACGGTAATTGCTGCCGGAATCAAAGCTGCTACAAAGGCAAATAAAAATTCACCAAATGTAATTTTCATTGGTTCCTGATAGTAATCGATTTCTCCAGTATTCACATCATAGTTATACTGATTTTCAGGAATCCCTTCAAGCAAATATTCTTCAGTCTCTTCCATAAATGAAACAAAGGTTCCATAATAATCGTCATCAGCTACATAACTAAAAGCCTCATCTAAAATATAATCCACTCTGTTATCTGTCAGATAACGAATTGCCAGACCAGAAGTAGAAAGATAGATTTCACGATTATCCATATCGATTAGATACAGGATACCATCTTCTTCTGAATCATCAGGAAACTGCGCATCATAAAAGTCATCCGCATACTCCATGGTACTTTTTCCATCTGCATCATCTGTTGTAACCATAAGGAAATTCATATCCCATTGTTCTGCGCGTTCTGTCGCCAGATTTTCCAGGTATTCTTCTTCCTGAACAGTCAGCAAATCGGCATGATCATATACATGAATTTCTTCAGCTGATACATTTATCACGGAAATCAGACCACAGCACAAACAAAATGCCACTATTAATATTCTAAATCTTTTCATCATACCAGCAGCCCTCCTATCATTAAAATGATAAATACAACTGCGAAAATGATGCCGCCAAGACCAAACAGCTTTTTGTTGTCAATCGGCAGTTTTCCAACTACTTCTCCAGTCTGTCCGTTCATCGCAAAATAATAAATCTGGTTGCCCTGTCTGTAAGTTAAAACCCACACCGGAAGCAAAGTATACTGATATTTTTCTTCCACAATGGCATGATTCTGACTTTCCATCGAAAAACTGTTACGCCCGGTAATGGTATCACGCATACGCTTTTCTGCATATTTCTGGATTTCCTGTCGAATCTGCGCACTTAAAGTTTCTTTATCGATATCTCTCTTTTCTGCCTGGAAACCGGAAAGATATCCCATATGGAATTTTTCCAATGCACCAAACTCATATGGGAAAATTCCTTTTAGCATGGCATTCTGTGCTTTTTGTAACGCTGTCTTAGGTAAATGTTTAAAAGACACCTTACCTGCACGTCTAACCTGAAATACTTTTGTTTCCGTATATTCAATATCTCCTACACGCCAAATGCGAATATCTCTTGCCGTACCGTTCATATAGCTGTCTGTTTCACAACCATAGAGCCAGTAAGGGAAATAAACTCCACTCATTTTTTCAATATGACGCTTAGAAGAAAATCCTGTTGGAACGAATTTCTTTTTCTGAATCCATTCCATGAATTTTTCTGTTGCTTCTTCTTTTGTAATCTTAAACGGAATGATACCATCTGGCAGATATTCACCCTCTAATTTTCCAGCCAAAACAATTGGGTTATGGCAGTAAAAACAAAAGGTTGCCGCTGTCGTTTCATCCGTAATAATTTCTGCCCCACAACTTGGACAATGATACATCACTGCACTCTTCTGTGAGTCCGCACTCTCTGTGACAGTTTCTGCAGAATTTTCTTCCTGTAGCGGTTCTTGCTGCGAAACAGATTCCGCTTCCTGTGACTCCGCTACAAGATCTTCCTGAGTAAACTTTGAGAGACAATACTCGCAGGCATAAGTGCCGGATTCCGGGTCAAAGACCAGACCACCGTCACAATTCGGGCACTTATATGTAATTGCTGACATTATCCTCTCGCCTTTCCACATTCACTGCAGAATTTACCTGTATTCTTTGCTCCGCATTCTGTACAGAACCATTCTTTTTTCTGAGCTGGTTTTCCACATTCGCCACAGAATTTACCTGTATTTACGGCTCCGCATTCACATGTCCAGCTTCCAGCCGGTTCTGCAGTTTGCGCCTGTGTCTGTGCTGCCTGCTGTGCCTGCATCTGCTGCATTTGCATCTGCATCTGTGCCATATTGGTTGCAGAAGCTGTATTCATAAATCCACCTGCTGCGTTCATTCCAACACCCATACCCATAAATGCTGCCGCTGCTCCTGCGCTGTTAGAACCTGCTGCTTCCATTCCTCTTGCGATAGACCCCTGTACATATCCTTCTCGGATTGTAGGATCTGAAAGCATTGCACCCTGATTACGCATATTGATGAGTTTCTGGGATTCTTCATCGTAAGAAATACTAGCAATTCCTACAGACTGGATTTCCATACCACGCATCTGATTCCAGTCAGCATCTAAAATATCTGACATATATTTTCCAAGTTCACGTCCTTTGGACTGAATATGAGAAATACGGATACCATCAACAGACATCTGACCAATTGCAGATTGTAATGCTTCCAAAAATTCTGATAAATACTGTTCATTGATGTCATTCATTCTGACATAAGATTTATTGCGTGGTACTGCTTCTGCATAAAAACGCAAAGGATCTGTGATTTTTACAGAATAGTTACCATGCGCACGAAGGAATAATTCTGCATTATAGAAATTATCAAAGTAATTGATTGGATTTCTTGTTCCAAATTTCAGCCCTTTGATTTCCTGCAGATTTACGAAAAATACTTTCTGTTTCTGTGGTGTCTGTCCTCCGAATTTAATACGTTCAAAGGAATCTTCCAAAACATCTTTGAAATTACCATTGAATAAAGATGGCATAGAAGAATCGTCTACTTTGTAATAGCCTTCTTCTGCAGTATAATCCACAACTTTACCGCCATCTACCAGCATCATAAACTGGTTCGCGTACACATGAATCACAGAACCATTAGATACTGTTCCGTCAGAACCTTTTACATTTTCTCCTTTACGAATCTTTGTACCTTCACAAAAGACGGTATCGTCTCCCATGTCTGCTGCTTCAATGACTTCCAGCCACTGATCTGCAAGTGTTCCTTTCACTGAACTAAGTGCCGCTTTAATAATTCCCATAACCTATTCCTCCTATTTTTATTTTTCCCAAGGTAATAACGGGTTTTCTGTTTTTCCGTTACGAATCATCAGGTCTCTGACAGCTTCTGTTGCCTGTTTTCCATCAAACAGCACTGCATTTACCTGTTCAATGATCGGAAGACGTACATAATATTTTTCTGCAAGCATTAACGCCGCTTTTGCAGAATGCACACCTTCCACAACCATTTTAACTTCATCCATGGCAGCCTGCATTGTATAGCCTTTTCCGATTAAATATCCGGCTCTGCGGTTTCTGGAATGTTTACTTGCACATGTTACGATCAAATCTCCCATTCCGGCAAGACCGCTGAATGTTTCCTGATAACCGCCCATGGCAACACCAAGACGGGTCATTTCTGCAATTCCTCGTGTGATGAGCGCTGCTTTCGTATTATCTCCAAATCCCAGACCATCTGTAATACCTGCTGCCAGCGCAATAACATTCTTTAATGCACCGCCGATTTCAATCCCAAGCATATCCGGGCTTGTATAAACACGAAATGCTTCATTCATAAAAATCTGCTGAATTTTTTCCGCGGTTTTTCGGCTCTTTGCACCTGCAACCACAGTTGTCGGAATATAACGGCTTACTTCCTCTGCATGACTTGGACCGGATAAAACTGCTACATCTGCATTTGGAATTTCGTCCAAAATGACGTCCGTCATTGTATAAAGTGTACTTTCTTCAATCCCCTTACTCACATTGACAATAATCTGTCCGTCATGAACAAATGGCGCCATTTTTTCTGACGTACTTCGGATATAAAGAGACGGTACCCCTAACACGACCAGTTCTTTATTTTTCACTGCCGCTTCCATATCTGCAGTAATTTCAATACTTTCAGGAATTTTTACTCCTGGAAGTTTATCTGTATTTTCACGAAGTTTTGATAATTCCTTCGCTTTTTCTTCTCTCGAAGACCATAATGTCACCTGATGACCATTTTTTTCTAATACGAGGGCAAGGGCTGTTCCCCAGCTTCCTGCGCCTACAACTCCTACATTTGCCAAAATATGCCTCCTATTTCTTTTCGAAAATTCTGTTTTCCGTACCGTTTAAGAGACGCACAATATTTGCACGATGTCTGTAAATAGCCATACCGGCCAAAAATGCAGCAAGTACATACAATTCAATAAGGGGTGCCTGTGCCATATGGTAAATCCCTAATTGTCCGAAAACAATGATAAAAAGGGCAAATTCTGTCACGATGACCATAGACCCCAAAGATACATAACGTGTCGCAATGACAATTGCTAAAAAAGTCAGAAGTGCAATAACACCGATTCGCACATCAAATGCAGCAAGTAATCCCGCTGTACAGGCAATTCCCTTCCCTCCACGGAAATTCAGTTGTACAGGGAAATTATGTCCGAGAATACATCCCGTTGCACCATAAAGCCCTATCAGCGGTAAAATATCTGCCGCTGAATTTTTAAAAATAATCTGTACCAAATGAATCGCAAGAAAACATTTCAAAAAATCTCCTGCAAATACAATGGCACCTGCTTTTTTTCCAAGGACACGCAGCGCATTTGTGGTACCTGCATTCCCACTCCCGTGTTCACGAATATCGATTCCATTCATTTTCCCATAAATATATGCCGTCTGGATAATTCCAAACAGATAGCCAATTACAAGGCTTGCAATTCTAGGAATCATTATTCATTCTCCTTTCTTTCACGGATGATGAATTTTAAGGAAGTACCTTTAAATCCAAATGTGTCACGAATCTTGTTTTCAAGATATCTCGTATAAGAGAAATGCATTAACTGCTTATCATTTACGAAAATTACAAATGTTGGTGGTTTTACAGAAACCTGTGTTGTATAGTAAATTTTCAGACGTTTACCTTTGTCTGAAGGTGGCTGCTGTAAAGCTACGGCTTCTGTAATGATTTCATTTAAGACACCTGTTGCAATACGAAGTGTCTGGTTTTCGATAACCATATCAATAGTTTCAAACAATTTTGGAAGTCTCTGGCCTGTCACCGCTGATACGAATACCATTTCTGCATATGGCATATATGCCAGTGTTTCTTTAATCTTATTCTGGAATTCATAAATCGTCTTATCATTCTTTTCGATGGCATCCCATTTATTCACTACAATGATGATACCTTTTCCGCGGTCATGGGCAATTCCGGCGATTTTCGCATCCTGTTCTGTGACGCCTTCAGTTGCATCAATGACCATGAGAACAACATCTGCTCTTTCAACAGCCGAAACTGTACGAATGATACTGTAGCGTTCCAGTTCTTCTTTAATTTTATTTTTTCTTCGAAGACCTGCTGTATCAATAAATACATATTCTCTGCCATTATAAACAATGTCTGTATCAATGGCATCACGGGTTGTACCTGCAATATCGGATACAATCACACGGTTTTCCCCAGTCAATTTGTTAATAATAGAAGATTTTCCTACATTTGGTTTACCAACAATGGCAATCTTTGGTCTTTCATCTTCTTCCTCTTCGTCCGAACCTTCCGGGAAATGTTTTACCACTTCATCCAGCATATCACCAATGCCCTGACGGTTTGCTGCAGAAATTGGCATTGGATCACCAATTCCTAAGTTATAAAATTCATAAACATCTGCAATGAATTTCTGATAGCTGTCTACTTTATTTACACAAAGTACCACTGGTTTTTTGGAACGGCGAAGCATGTCCGCAACTTTTCCGTCAGAGTCTACTAAGCCCTGTTTTACATCTGTCATAAAAATAATCACATCTGCTGTATCAATGGCAATCTGCGCCTGCTCTCTCATCTGAGAAAGAATGATATCCCCGGAATCCGGTTCAATACCACCTGTATCAATCAATGTAAAGTTGTGATTTAACCAGGTAACATCCGCATAAATACGGTCACGTGTAACACCCGGTGTGTCTTTTACGATGGAGATATTCTCTCCCGCTAATGCATTAAACAGGGTAGATTTTCCTACGTTTGGTCTTCCTACCACCGCAACAATTGGTTTACTCATTTTTTTACCTCACTTCTTCATTTATAAAGTCACATGGTGCAGTAAAACTGCTCCATCGGAATCAACAATTTCAATCGGAATTTGTAAATATTCTGAGAGCTCAGACACTGTTACATCATCCAAAAATACATCTTCGCCGCTTCGAAGCATATGACATGGAAGTAATAATTTTTCTCCCAAATCCACTTCTTTTAACTGCTTTTTCAAATCCTGTCCGGTAATCAATCCGGCTACTGTAATCTTTTCTCCAAAAAATTCATTGGTAATCTCATAAACATTTACTTTCGTATTTGGATACTTTATCTGTAATTCCTTCATAAATTTGCAAAGGAATGGTGCTGCCAGTTTTCCTGTCGCAATGGAAATCTCTCTTGAGACTTCATCTCCCTCTTTCATTGCCAGAGCATCATGAAATTCTGTTTCTAACAGTCTTAACATTCCAACACCGTTTTCTAACTGCAGATAACCATCATAGGATTCTTCCTCTGGAAGTTCCTCTTCTGCAAGCAGATACCACTCATCACTTGCATGGATAAAATGCAGACCATATTCCGCATATGCTTTTTTCTGCCATTCTTCAATCTGCGCAAGAACACGCTTTGCATCTTCTTTTGTAAATGGTTCCAGAGGTTCTAGTCCTTCACGGAACTTACTAAGTCCCACCGGTACCACAGACGCACTCTGAAGGTTTGGCAGGTATTGATACAAGTCACGCATAGAGCGTTCCAGTTCTTCCCCGTCATTCCAGTTTTTGCAAAGAACTATCTGACCATTGATGGTAATTCCTGCTTCTACCAGTCTGTCCACAATCTTTAAAGAATCTCCCGCAAAACGGTTATGAAGCATTTTACAGCGTAACTCCGGATTGGTAGTCTGGAAAGAAATATTGATTGGAGATAATTTATATTTGATAATCTTCTCCACATCTTTCTCTTTCAAGTTTGTCAGTGTCACATAATTTCCCTGCAGGAAAGAAAGTCTCGTATCATCATCTTTAAAATACAAGGTTTCTCTCATTCCTGGCGGCATCTGGTCGATAAAACAGAAAATACATTTGTTGGTACAATGTCTGTAATCATCCATCATCCCATTTTCAAAGGAAACGCCTAAGTCTTCTTCAAATTCTTTTTCGATTTCCAGTTCCCATTCTTCTCCGTCTGCCTTACGGATTAAAAGTTCTACGTATTCTTCATTCATCAAATAATGATAATCAAATACGTCTTCTATTTTATTTCCATTGATTTCCAAAAGAATATCGCCGGCTTCTAATTCCAGTTCTTCTGCAATACTTCCCGGCTCCACACTCGCAATCACATGTAAATGTTCTTTCATTTTTTCACCTGTTTCTAAATTTGCAGGAAGAATTTCATACTCTCCCCACTATATACTCATACTATTTTACTATAATATATTTGTTCACAAAAAGCAACTTCTCTCTTGACTGTCCATAAGTCGAATGATAGAATTTATTTGGTAAAACTATGTCGAAAATTGGTTTTATAAACATCACTTATGAAAAATTTGAGGGAGGACATCATGTCAGTAAACGACCGATTTAATAATACAATTCCGGTAGGTCCTTTAAAACTTGCTGTATTGGACAGTGCAAAGGATCTGGGCGAAAAAATCGACCAGCATATCAAAGAATTTCGTATTGAAAGAGATCATGAACATAAATCAAACATTCATTTTGCAGGATACGAAGAAGATACTTATCAGGTAGAATGTTCCTGTCCACGTTTTGGCTCAGGCGAAGCTAAGGGTCAGTTAAAAGAATCTGTACGTGGAGCAGACCTTTTCGTACTTGTGGACGTTTGCAACTACAGCTTAACATATAAACTCTGCGGACATGAAAACCACATGTCACCAGATGATCACTATCAGGATTTAAAACGTATCATCTCAGCAGCCACAGGCAAAGCAAAACGTATCAATGTTATCATGCCGTTTTTATATGAAAGCCGTCAGCACAAACGTACAAAGAGAGAATCTTTAGACTGTGCATTCGCACTTCAGGAATTAATTGACATGGGTGTTTCCAACATCATTACCTTTGATGCTCATGACCCACGTGTACAGAATGCAATTCCACTTAGCGGATTTGACAGTTTCAACCCACCATATCAGTTCATCAAAGGCTTATTAAAAGCAAACCCAGACATTATCCTGGACAATGACCACTTAATGATCATCTCTCCGGATGAAGGTGCGATGAACAGAGCTGTATACTTCTCTAACGTTCTTGGTGTAGATATGGGTATGTTCTACAAACGCCGTGATTATTCTACCATCGTAAACGGTAAAAACCCTATCGTTGCACACGAATTCTTAGGTGACAACGTAGAAGGAAAAGACGTTATCGTTATCGACGATATGATTTCTTCCGGCGGAAGTATGTTAGATGTTGCAAAACAGGTTAAAGAACGCGGTGCAAAACGTGTATTTGTCTGCTGTACTTTCGGTCTTTTCACAGACGGATTCGAAAAATTCGACGAATACTACGAAAAAGGTTATATTACAAGCGTCGTAACTACAAACCTGAATTATCGTTCACCTGAACTTCTCACAAAACCATATTATGTGGAAGCTGATATGAGCAAGTTCTTAGCAGCGATCATTGATTCCTTGAACCATGATATTTCAATCTCTTACGTTCAGGACCCAACAACTAAGATTAAGAAATTAGTAGACGAACACAAAGCAAAATAAAGAATTATTTCAGCCTGGAAAATTCCGGGCTGTTTTTTTCTTGCTTTTTCTGCTGCTTACCGCGGTTTCTACCCTTGAAAAGTACTTTGTTTCATAGCGGTTAGAAATTTCCTCAGTGCCTCTCCCTTTCTTCTTCCCATAGCAGTACAAAACATCTATACATGGGTAGATTCTTTACAAAACTAGCTTGATTTTTTCTACCTATAAGAAACAAAACTACACTCTATGGTTAGATAATTTAAGTATTAGAATAACTCCGAATGCTGATTTACTGATACTTTTATCAAATCCTATCATTTTATTAGGTTTGTTCGTTCTAAAATATGGCAAATTTTTCATATTTAGTGGATGTATTTATCTTAAAGGTTTACTTTTTCCAAAAAATATATTAGAATAAGAAACTGTATAAAAACTTAGTAACTTGTAGTTTATAAAAAGGAGATCATATTATGAATATTTCATCTTTACAGAAAGCTCGTTATGAGTATGCTCCAAAACTTCCAGGAATGCTGAGAAATGGTATCGCTGATATCTGTGTTCTTGAAGGTGCAGAAACTCAGAGCGTTGCTGATCAGGAAAAAATCAAAGCACTTTTCCCAAACACTTATGGTAAAAAAGAAATCACTTTCCAGAAAGGTGCTAACACATCTGAAGCAAAGAAACAGATCGTAGGTGTTATCCTCTCTGGTGGACAGGCTCCAGGTGGCCACAACGTTATCTGCGGTTTATATGATGCATTAAAAGCAACAAACCCAGAAAACGAACTTTATGGTTTCAAAGGCGGTCCAAGCGGACTTATCGAAGACAGCTATGTAATCTTTGATGACGAATATATTGACCAGTACAGAAATACAGGTGGTTTCGATATCATCGGTTCCGGACGTACAAAACTTGAAACTGAAGAACAGTTTGCAATCGTAGCTGAAGTATGCAAAAAACACGGCATCACAGCTGTTGTTATCATCGGTGGTGACGACTCTAACACAAACGCTGCAGTTCTTGCTGAATATTTCGCAGCTCACAACACAGGCGTTCAGGTAATCGGATGTCCAAAAACAATCGACGGTGACTTAAAGAACGAAGATATCGAATGCTCTTTCGGTTTCGATACAGCTACAAAAACATACGCTGAAATCATCGGAAACATTGAAAGAGATGCGAACTCCGCAAAGAAATACTGGCATTTTGTAAAAGTTATGGGACGTTCTGCTTCTCACGTTGCATTAGAATGTGCTCTCAAAACACAGCCAAACATCTGCTTAGTATCTGAAGAAGTTGCTGCTAAGAAAATGTCTCTTTCTGCAATCGCCGATTATATCGCAGATTCTGTAGCTGCAAGAGCTGCAAAAGGCATGAACTTCGGTGTTGCTATCATTCCAGAAGGTGTTGTTGAATTCGTTCCAGAATTCTCTGTATTAATCCACGAAATCAACGAACTTCTTGCAGGAAGCAAAGCGGATGCATTCAATGCGCTTCCAACATGGACTGATAAATATGCATTTATCGAAGCTGGTTTAACAAAAGAATCTATGGAAGTATTTGCTATTCTTCCACAGGCAATCCAGCAGCAGTTATTCTTAGAAAGAGATCCACACGGAAACGTACAGGTTTCTCTTATCGAATCTGAAAAATTATTCTCAGCTTTAGTTGCTGATAAATTAGCTGCAAGAAAAGCTGCCGGCACATACGCTGGTAAATTCAGTGCACTTCACCACTTCTTAGGATATGAAGGAAGATGTGCATTCCCATCTAACTTTGATGCTGATTACTGCTACTCTTTAGGATACAATGCATTCATGCTTATCCAGTATGGTTACAACGGATACTTATCAAAAGTTTCCAACCTTTCTGCTCCAGCAAATGAATGGGTTGCAGGCGGTATGCCAATTACAAAGATGATGAACATCGAAAGAAGACACGGCGAAGATAAACCTGTTATCAGAAAAGCTCTCGTAGAACTTGATGGTGCTCCATTCAAATACTTCGAAGCTCACCGTGAAGAATGGGCAGTTGATACATGCTTCCAGTACCCAGGTGCTATCCAGTACTACGGACCAACAGAAGTTTGTGATATCACAACTGTAACACTTGCTCTTGAACAGGCAAAATAAATAATGACTTATCTAAGAACTGTTGCTCCACGGAGCAGCGGTTCTTTTGTTTAAACCAACTCTTTTATCATTCGTTTAACTGCACTTATTTCTAATGGATTATTTTGTGTTTCATATGTTAAAATAACGTCTTTTCCTGGTAACAAACCATTCGTAACATAAGTATTCATCTTTTTCACAAAATCGTTTACGTAATATGGATCATCCATACGTCCTGCATGCTCCCAATATATTATTTTTCCTGTACGTTTGCTTAATATGGTAAAATCCGGATAGACTATTTTACTTCTACCTTCTATGGTCATTTCTAATGGTCTTTCGTATTTATATAAAATATGATTCTGATTTTGATATAACAAATTTGCAATAATAACTTCTGATTTTGACCTAACCAATTCCCCTTGATCGGTTTCAAACTTTAGATTTTCAGAATATTTTGTATTCTTCTCGTAAACTTCAGCTTCCCACTGTATAATTTTCTGTTTCACACTTACCTGCAAGGGTTTTACAAACCTTTTTCTTTCAACACTTAATGCTTCATAAATTTCTTCCAGGTTTTCTTTCGGATATTTATTTACAAATTGTTTTAGTTCCTTCAATTGTTTCTGTACAATGATTATACCGGCACTCTTTGAGCCACCTGTCCGGAGTATGAGAGCCACGCTACCGGCTCAACAGAGCCAGACATTCCGGTAATTCAGAGCCACTTTGCAGACTCTATTACATAGATTCCTTTATACTGTAGATACACA
>JBGVRS010000055.1:0-38714 GCA_045128635.1 Lachnospiraceae bacterium | reverse complement strand
AAATTCCCATTATATGAGTAATTAATTTATGGCGCTCCGCTGGAGCGCCATTTTTAACTATTAAGCCTCTTGTCTAAATCCGTTAAATCTATAGAATAAACCAAGGATTCCTGTTTTTTATTTTCCAAAAACATTGTCATGTAAATTGGAATATATATTTTTTTGTTTTCTCTGCTAACATTATAATTAGAAAAGATATATGCCTTTTCTATTTGATATTCTGGAGAATTTAGCAGATTATTTAGTGCACTATGCACTTTATAGTTTTTCCCTGACTTTACTTCAATAGGAACCACCGCACCATCAATTTCCGTCAGAAAATCAATTTCACCCAACCTATTGTTTTTATAATAATATAAAGAAAGGTTATGACTAATCAGTTCCTGGGCAACCGCATTTTCGAATATTCCACCGTAATTAATATCCAGTTCACGGTTCAGAAGCTGTATCTGTATATTTTTAGAGTACATAGATGCCAGTAAACCGACATCACACAAAAACAATTTCATTTGATTTCTGGCTTTACTTAAAATTAATGGTGTTTTTGGTTGATTCGCACAATATATCGGATGCGCCACACCAGCATCTGTTAACCATAAAAATGCATTTTCTGCACGATCAAATCTCATTCCATTTTTCAATGAATTTAATTTGAATTTTTTATTCTGCTCATTCAGTTCACTTGGAATCAAGTCATAAATATCTCGCAAAAATATCTTTTCCTGTGGGTCATATTTTGCGATATCTTCTTTATACTGTTTCGAAATATATTCCTGTTCCTCTACTACATCCTGCAAATTATTTGTCTCTAAATATTTTTTTACAACCGCAGGCATTCCGCCTACAATTAAATATAAATAGTATAATTTTAAGATTGCTTCATGAATTACTTCATCAACTTCTTTTATCTGCATGAAACAATCTTTTAAATGTGCTAAAACATTTTGGGATACTCCATTGGCAATGCAAAATTCTTGAAAATCCATTGGATACATTTTTTCAACGTTAACATATCCAACCGGAACCGAAGCAATACCTTTTAATTCTACTCCTAAAAGAGAGCCGCTCAACACATAACGATAACTACCTTCTTCTACTAAAAATTTAATTGCAGTTACAATCTCAGGATATTCCTGCACTTCATCCAAAAATATCAGTGTTTTCCCTGGAATCAGTTCTTTGTTGGTAATCGCTGAAATTCTAAGCAAAATGTCTTTTGCATTCACAGCTCCCTGTAATGTCTTTCTGGCTAATTCATTTTCATAAAAATTTATCTCTATGATTGATTCAAAGTATTTTTCTGCTACTTCTCGAATAATATAAGTTTTCCCTACCTGACGAGCCCCTGTAATCAGAAGAGCATTTCTGGATGAATGAATCCATTTCTCTATTTTTTCTTCTATTTTTCTATACATAAATCTCCCCATGGCAAATCAACATTTTTACAACTATATTATCAACCATTTTTGACATTTTTACAACTATTTTCTTGTGCGTTTTGACATTTTTACAAAACCATTGATTTTTCAATAGCTTTTTTCATCATCGACATATCCGAATTCTTCCCGCCCGAATGTTCTCTGTACAGTGGGAAATCCTGTATTCTATATTCTTCATCCATTGATTCCAGCATTTTCCGGCTAAATTCCGCAATTCCCTCTTTATCATTCCTCGTAACTGCCATCTGATAATCTACCATATGTTTTCCATACTGCCAGAGGCCAAAGTTATCGATATGATGTTTTAGGGTTTCCGCACAAAACTGCATTTCCTCAACTTTTTCAGCTTTTTCAAAGGTCTGCATTAAGTTTACAAGACAGCTTTGCAGTTCAGTTGCAAGACCGTAAAGCCTTTCTTCCAAGATTTTCGTTGCTTCTTCGTAGTTTTCCTGATGATTGCAGATAGTTGCCTTAATCATCTTTTTATCCGGTACAGAATCAGGAAGTTTTTCCCATAGCTTCTTTGCTTTCTCAAATTCTTTTTTATGCAGGGCTTTGTAGATCAGCAGCTGATTGGCAGAATTTCTGATTTTCTCATCTTCTGATTTTGCTGCACGTTCATAAAGTGTTTCAATCTCATTTGAGTAGTTTTCAGGTTTTTCCACACAAAATATGGTAAGACCGCCGTCCAGTAAAGATGCAAGGTTAAATATCAGCTTTTCACAGTTTGGATATTCCTGAATTTTTTCTTTCGCAAGAATAAATCCTGTATCATACCCTTCAGCTTGTATTTTTCTGACAACGCCATTGCAAAACATATTAATCTCTGTATCAGATAATTCCTTTTCAAAAGAAAACAAAGTATTTAAATCAATTTTCAATAATCTTGCCAAGGCTGGTAAAATTGTTACATCAGGAAAACTGTTTCCTTTCTCCCACTTATGAACAGCCGGGGCAGTCACTCCCAGGCTGTCTGCCATCTGCTCCTGTGTCATATTCAATGCTTTTCGTTTTTCCAGAATTATTTCATTCATCCTCATAGCTAGTCACCTCTTTTAGATTCCTGCAAAGCGCTTTGTCTAATATAAGTATAAACGAGCATCCATGGAAACGCCATTGAATGCTCGTTATATTTTCAGTTATTTTATTTAACTATTGGTTAAGATATCCTCATAATCAGCCACAATGCCAGCATGTGCACCGGGTAGAACAAATAAAAAGCATATTGTAAAGTTTTGCTTTTCTTTCCTTTTGTTCCGTTATACAGCCAGATTGGAAGAATCGCAAACACTGCAAATCCCTGAATCGGAAATTCAAAAGTATTTTCTCCAAACGACAATGGAAGCATCTCTCCCTTAAATCCCACAATATTCAGCAATATTAAACTTACTAACTGCCACAGATTCGTAAACGGCAGATATCTGCACAAATAAAATGCCACAACTGTCAGCACACCTCTGATGCCATAATCCGGAAATGTAATCACAGATGCCAGTAAGAGCAGCATAATCACTGCCATGCATTTTATCCGTGACTTTATATCATTACTTTCTTTTAATTTCCCTAATTGATACAAAATCAAAAGTCCATATAACAGCGTAAACATTACATTCTGATGAAACGGAAATATTGGTGCACCAATGTAAAACAGGTTAAATGGTATCTCCGAAATCAGCGCAAAGACAAACAATCTTTTCATATATTTTTTCACATCTGAGGTATGCATATATCCTTCTGCCACCATAAATGCAAAAATTGGGAAGGCGCTCCTTCCCAACATTGTCATCCATCTGTTTCCAGGAATTACTGACGCCCATAAATGATCTAACATCATCAAAACAACTGCTATGATCTTCAATGCATTTACATCAAGTAATTTCCACTTATTTTTCATATTTTATTTCTCCAATTCCTGCAGCCTTGTACATACGCTCTGTAACAGCGGCATATGATGACTTACTGCCAACAGACCGATTTCACGTTCCTGCACTTCCTTAATCAGAAAGCTCCAAAGCTGACTTTGTGTAATTAAATCTAACATGGTAGTGATTTCATCAGCAAGAATAAATTTTGTACCTTTTCCAAGTGCTCTGGCAATACAGAAACGCTGCAATTCTCCACCGGAAAGTTCTGTCGGATAACGATTCATCCAGTCTTCTTCAATGCCAAGTCCGCGGATAATTCGCTCATCGATGCCATCGCCTTCTTCTAAAACTTTTCTTAGATGCAATCTTGGATTTACCACCTGCTCCGGATGCTGCCAGATCATCTGCACCGGACAATAGCCTTTATAAGACGATAATGGCTTTCCATCTAATAATACTTCCCCGGAATCCGGTTTTTCATACCCTGCCAAGATTTTGCAAAAAGTCGTTTTTCCAAATCCGCTTGGAGCAATGATTCCTACTCGTTCATGGCTTTCCACAGACAGACTAAAATTCTCCAGAATCTGTTTTGTATCTTTTCCATATTTAAAAGATATATTTTTTGCTTCCAGTAACATAGTTCCTCCTACACTGCATGGATGCAGCGAACTCTTCCGTCACGAACCTTTCGGTAAGCGATTTTTCCTTTACATTCTTCCGTACATTTTTCACAGCGCGGTCCAAATGGGCATCCTTCCGGAAGATCTTTTACATATGGCTGCACGCCATCGATAAACTGAAATCCATTCTGCGGCAATGCTCTCCAAAGAGCCTTCGAATACGGATGACGAAGCGTTTCTTCTTTCTCAAAATCCTTTACATCTGCATCTTCTACTGTTGTGCCTGCATAGAATACCACAACTCTGTCTGCTACTTCCAGCGCCTGTTCCAGATCATGAGTGATCAAAAGCACGCCTGCACCATCATCTGCCATCTGTCTGAAATGACTCATAACACGGCGTACCATATCCATATGAAGCCCCGGTGTCGGTTCATCTGCAATGACAAGTCTTGGATTTCCCATGAGTGCGGTGGATACCAGCACACGACGATTCATACCGCCGGACATTTCAAAGGGATACAACTCCTGTACTTCTTCTTTTAAATGAAAGCCTTTAAAAATACCATCTAATTTTGCCTTAGATTCCTTGTCTTTTTCCCCTTTTCGTATCTGCGGGCCGATCTTCATCAGCGGGTCTAAAAATGCCACACTCTGCGGAACCAGTACAATTTCATTGCCACGAAGCTCTGCTTTACGCTTTTCTGTGAGAAGTTCTCCGTCATAATAGATTTCTCCACCCAGTGTCGCATTATATGGCTGGATTCCTAAAATCCCGTGAGCAAGCAAGCTCTTTCCTGATCCACTGGAACCAACCACTGCTACCATTTCGCCTTCGTGAATTGTCACATCCAGTTCACGAATCGTAGAGAGTTTGGTCTTTTTCAATCCCTTCTCATACTGTTCAAATGCAATGGAGAAATTACGAATATCTAATATTACTTTTCTATCGTCCATAATCCCTCCTATTTATGTGCGCTTTCCGGGTCTAAGAGTTTTCGAAGGCTCTCACCCGCCACGTCAAATAATACAACCGTAAATACCAACAAAAGTCCCGGGAATACCGCAAGCCACCATCTGCCCATGGCAAGATGCGCCATACTTTCCTCTAAAATGATACCAATCGCCGGCTGTTCTGGTGATAATCCAAAGCCTAAAAATGTAATGCTCGCCTCATGCAAAATCGCATGTGGGAACAGTAAAATCAAACCAACCAAAAACTGTGGCAGTAAATGTGGAATCATATGTTTTACCGCAATTTCAAACTTGCTCTTGCCCAGTTTTTCTGCAACCTTAATATAAGTCGCTTCCTTCAACTGTAAAACCTCGCTTCGAATCAGTCGAGCAAGAGATGTCCAGTGTGTTAAAGCCACGCCAATAACAACTCCTTTGAACCCTTTTCCAAAGGCGTAGGAAATTAAAATCAACAATAAAATATGAGGAATTCCCATCACAAGGTCAATAATCCATGTAATCACGGAATCTACTCTTTTTCCCATAGCAGCCGCCATGGTGCCGAGTACAAATGCAATAATCGAACTTACACCCGCAGCCAACAGACCGATTTTAATACTCATGGAGAGACCTGTCAGAGTTCTAAGGAACATATCTCGTCCCATCCAGTCTGTTCCAAAAATATATTCTCCACATGGAGAAAGATTTTTTCTTGCAAAATCCACCACAACTGCATCTTCTGCAAACACACTTCCTGCAATTGTAATTCCTGCTAAAAATACAACAGCAAAGACAAATAAAATCAAAGTCAGGATTCTTCCGTTCATTTTCTTCATGAGCGTTTTCCTCCTCTTCTGATTCTAGGATCCACGATACCATAGAGAATATTTGCAATCATATTTCCGCCAAATACAATGGCAGCACTGATAACTGTAATTCCAAGCAAGAGCGGCACATCACTTCCCGTACCGGCAGCAACTGCCGCCTGTCCAAGACCAGGATAGGAGAAAATCTGCTCTACAAGTACGGAACCGCCAAAAATTTCGCTAATAGAACCAAACTGCAATGTAATTGCCGGAAGCACTACATTACGAAGTCCGTGATTTTTCACAATGCTCCAGGTACTTTCGCCTCTGGCTCTTGCAAAAAGAACATAATCACTTTCCATGACTTCAATCATTTTTTCGCGGGTATGCAATGCAATATTAGAAACACCGGTAATACTAAGTGTCAACGCCGGCAAAATCGCATGCTGGATTCTGTCTGCAATGGTAACTCCAGCCGCTTCCATCCCAATCGGCACACTAAGACCAATCGGAAGCACCTTTAACCACACAGCAAATACCATCAAAAGCAAGAGTGCCAGCCAAAATGCCGGTGTACTTGCAATCAAAAGGGAATATCCTTTAATTAATTTGTCAATCCATGTATCTTTTTTCACTCCAGCAAGGATTCCCAAAACAAATCCAACAGTTCCTGAAATCAGCCACGCAAGACACATCAGCCACAAAGAATTTTCCAACTTTACAGCAATAACTTTCGCTACAGGCTGACGATATAAAAGGGATACCCCCATATCTCCTCTGAAAAAATCTGAAGCCCAGGATACAAAGCGTTCTATCGGCGGCACGCCAACTCCCCAGTATTCTTCCAGTTTTGCAATCTGCTCTGCGCTCATAGAGCCAAGGGCTGCCTGACCGATATTCGCCTGCAATGGATCAATTGGAGATACACTCACCAATATAAACGCTGCAATACTCACTGCCACAAGAAGCAGCAGCATTCTAATTAAGTTTTTTCCAATAAACAGCAAATGATCTTTCACCAATCATTTCCTCCTGTAACGGGCAAATGGAGCCATAAAAATGACTCCGTCCCTAATTTCATATGTTCTAATTGTATATCAAATTTAGTCCCATGTCCACTGGTCTACATTATTTACAATTGACCAGCCATGTCCATGCGGATGAAGTTTCTGTTCTGCTACATTTAAATTTTCTCTTGACCAATAAAGGTGATCAATGTTTGCAAGCCAGATCCATGGAATATCACCTTCCTGAGTGATACCATTTTCTCCATCCCACTGGGCCTTTTTCCAAAGCTCGTAGGATTCTTCCAAAGAATCCGCTGCCAAAGCTTCGTCCATATAGTTATCAACAGTTTCGTTGGCATATGGAGAATATTCTGCAGAACCGCCAACTGTATGATAAATGTTGTAAAGCTCCATTGGAGTATGTGCTCCCCAGCCCCACATCAGTGGTTCTGAAAGTGCTCTGCCATAAGCCACATCCCATCCAACGCCTTCTGTTTTCACTTCAATGCCAAGTGCTTTTAACTGGTTTGCTGTATCTGCCGCCAATGCCTGACGAACAGAATCACTTGCAGGATACATTAAGGTAAATGCTGCTTTCAGGCCATCTTTTTCACGAATACCGTCTGTACCCATTACCCAGCCTGCCTCATCGAGAAGTGTTGCAGCTGCTTCTGGGTCATAGCTAACTTCTGCTACCTCATTATACCAAGGCATTTTATCACATACGCTGTACGCAGGTGTACCATAACCATACATGACATTTTCAATCATCTGTTCACGATCAATACCGATGTTGATTGCTCTACGTACCAACACATCATTTGTAAAATCATTTCCTACAACATTGCCTTCTGCATCTGTTGTCTGCGCTGCTGCAGGAAGGTTAAATCCTCTGTTATCTACAGATGCAAATGCAAGCAGTTCGTAGCCTTCGATTGTCTGTTCTGAGTATGAAGCTGCTGTGTAAGCTAAGTCAACCTGTCCTGCTTTCGCTGCTGCAAAAGCAGAATCTTCTTCCATGAAAACAACAGTTACTTTCTTCATTTTCACTTCTTCTCCGTAGTAATCCGGATTTGCTTCAAAAATAATCTGCTGACCTTTGTCCCACTGTTTCATAATATAACGACCGGAACCAATTGGGTTGGAGCCGTAGTCAGGACCATACGCATGTTCCGGAACGATACCTACGATTGCCATAGTATATGGCCAGATAGAATATTCTTTTTCCATGTGGAATTCTACGGTTGTATCATCTACTGCAACTGCTTCTTTCAACATGGTAAAGTCATTCACAGAGCTTGTAGTTTTTACTGTATTATAGGTAAATGCAACGTCTTCTGCTGTTAAAGCTTCACCGTCTGTAAATTTCACGCCATCACGAATCCTTACTGTCCAGGTCAAACCATCTTCACTTACCTGCATATCTGTAGCAAGATCATAGGCAATTTCAAGGTCTTTTGTTGTTACTGTTAATGTACTCTGGATTAATGGTTCATGTACATGTTCTCCGGCACCCCAGCCATATGCCGGATCAAAGCCTGATTCAGGTTCAGAACTAAAGCCCATGGCTACAATTACTTCATCTTTTGTTTCTACAATTTCTTCTGTTGTTTCCGGTACATCCGCCGGTTCTTCTTTCCCTCCACATCCCACAGTCAGAGATGCCAACATCGCAACTGCAAGAAGAATGCTAAATACTTTCTTTTTCATCCTTTTGTTCTCCTAGTCTTATTCTAAATGCGGAAGTTCAAGAGACTCTCTCAAAGCCCTGACCCCACTTATTTCACTATCAAAATATCGATAACATCATCATAATTGATTGTTAATAAGTTCACAAGCCTCCCCTAGGGATAAATTTTGCATAAATTTTCATTTTTTCTAAAAACTCTCCTCTCTTATGCTGCGTGCGTCATCGGATTTCAAAATACCTAAAAAATCCGATGACAATTCCAAGCATTCTAATTTTGACAACTAAAAAAGCAGGCTCATACCCTATCTGCATAGTAATATGACCTGCTGTTGTTCAGTCGGTTCCTAATTATGAAATTAAAATTTGATGCTCTTTTTGATTTCTTCAGCACGCACAGGTTGTCCATTTGCCACATAAATGTGAATTTCCCCGAATCCCAGCTCACGAATAAGTTTCAAGAGCTGTTCTTCTTTTTCCGATGGCTTTGGATATTCTTGTCTTTCCAAACAAGCACCTCCTCGTATTTCCAATCTGCTATTTAAAAATATCATCTGAAATACATTTATACAAGCCACCTAGGGGGATAAAAAGATAATTAAATATCGAATCGACTATACTTTTGATAACAATCTCTGCAAAGCTTTTTACCATTTTCCAAATAAATGTAATTCTCTGCCGCAATCTCTCCGCAGTTTTCGCAGACGACCGACTGAAAGATACGTGCTTCTTCCGGAAGTGTTAAGGTAGTCTCTTTTACGAAAAACAAATCTTCTACCGGAGTTTCATGATAATAAGCAAAGGATTCCGCCTTTGTCATCTGTCTTGGCTTCGGTTTTAATACCAGGCGCACAGATTCTCCTGTTTTCCTATTATAAATAGAAAATGCCTGTTTTCCTGTCATATGAAATAACAGATTTCCCTTTCCCACGCTACAGCCCAGCATTACCTGAATGCCGTCCACACCGCAGGCATCATTTTCTGAAATGCAGATGACCTGTTCATCATCTGAAAATGTCAGGTTTAATAATTTTTCCGCATATTGTGCCGCTTTATAACCAATCGCCAGACCACCACATTCATGTCCGTGAAATTCCACGCATTTTTTCCAACGTTCCATTTTGTTTACCTCATTGAATTTCTAACTAAACTTAGTTATAAGGTATCATTAATTAATTTACAAAACAATGGGGAATTTTAAGATCTTCCATCCTAAAATCCCCCATTCATTTTATATTGTATGACTAACCCTTTTTGTAGAGCATCATCGCTTCGTATGGTCTGAGTGTAATTTCTTCATCTTCAATAATCTGATCCTGATAATTGCTAAGAATCGCTTCATATCCTTCCAGATTTCGAAGTGCGTTCCATTCCACCTCATTTTTATAGAAATTGCAAACCACCAGAAGACTTTCATCTCCATAGGTTCTTTCGTAAGCAAACACAGTCGGATGTTTTTCATCCAAAGGTTTGATATCGCCAAATGCGATGATATCATATTCTTTTCTCAACGCTACCAATGTTTTATAGTAGTTAAAGATTGATGTTTCATCATGAATCTGACTCTGTGCATTGACCTTGGAATAATTTTCATTCACACCAATCCAAGGAGTTCCTGTTGTGAAACCGCCATGGGCTTCGCCATTCCACTGCATTGGTGTACGGCCGTTATCTCTGGAATGAATCTGGATAATGCGCAGTGCATCTTCCTTGGAGAGTCCTTTCTGCTGAAGGATTTCGTAGTGATTTAAACTTTCCACATCTCTAAACTGGTCAATTCTTGTAAAATCAGTATTTGTCATACCAATTTCTTCACCCTGGTAAATGTATGGAGTTCCTCGAAGACCATGGACGATTGTCGCAAGCATCTTCGCAGATTTTCTCCAATATTTTCCTTCATCACCAAATCTGGAAACCGGACGCGGCTGGTCATGATTGCACCAGAAAACAGCGTTCCATGCATTGTTATCTGCCATTCCAGTCTGCCATTCAAAGATGATTTTTTTCAGTTTCATGAAATCAACCGGTACAAGTACCCATTTTTCATTGCCCATAAAATCAACTTTTAAGTGATGGAAGCTAAATACCATGGAAAGCTCATTGCTTTCAGCTCCTGCATAACCAAAGCAGTTTTCCATAGATGTGCTGGACATTTCACCAACAGTGATCACTTCCGCATCCTGTCCAAAAGAGCCTTCATTTAATTCCTTCAGATATTTATGAATATTTGGACCGTCTGTATAGAATCTGCGTCCGTCACCCTCATAATCATCTTCATACTTATCTTTGCTGATCAGATTTACAACATCAAAACGGAATCCTTTTACGCCCTTGTTCATCCAGAAGCGAACAATCTTTTTCACTTCTTCACGAACTTCTGGATTATCCCAGTTTAAATCCGGCTGTTTTACGTGGAATAAATGCAGATAATATTCATCCATTTCCGGCACATATTCCCATGCATTGCCGCCAAATTTACTTTCCCAGTTCGTTGGGGCAGAGCCATCTGGTTTTCCATTTTTGAAAATGTAGAAGTTTTTATATTTTTCATCTCCCGCCAGCGCTTTCTGGAACCATTCGTGATTGCTGGAGGTATGATTAAATACCATATCCAGCATTAACTTGATGCCTCGTTTTTCAGCTTCTCTGGAAAGTTCTTCGAAATCTTCCATCGTTCCGTAACGTGGATCAATATTATAATAATCTTCTACGTCATAACCATTATCATACTGTGGTGATACAAAAAACGGAGTCATCCAAATGTAATCCACACCAAGTTCTTTGATGTAGTCCAATTTGGCTGTTACACCTTTTAAATCACCAAATCCATCACCATCTGTATCATAAAAAGATCTTGGATAAATCTGATATACGGTACTTTTTCTAAAAGCTGTCATTTCGTTCCTCTATTCTGCCTTCGCTACTGTTGTCTCTTTTGCAACTGCATGTACGCCAGTTACGAATTTTACATTTTCCCAACCGACAGGCTCTGTAATGACACAAACAGTTGTATCCACATAACCTGCAGCTTTGATTTTTTCTTTACTGAATTTAATCAGCGGAGTTCCCACAGACACTTTTTCGCCTTCTTTCACAAGGTACTCGAAACCATCACCATTCATTGCTACGGTATCAAGACCCACATGAAGAAGAATTTCTGTGCCATTATCTAATTTAATTCCACAAGCGTGACGGGAATCCTGCATCATCACAGTAATTGTTCCGTTTGCAGGGGCATAGATCATGTCATTTTCAGGGATAATCGCGAAACCATCTCCCATGATTCCTGCAGAAAACACACCGTCATTTACTTCCGCTAAAGTAATAACTTCACCTGTGGCGAATGCTTTCAATTCATTTGCTTCTGTTGTTTCTTCTTTTGAGTCAACAACTGCATTAATTACTTCTGGAGTTTTTTTTTACCAACCATTACTGTCAGAACGAATGGTACTGCTACAGCGATTAACATAGCAATTGCAAATGTTAACATAGAAGGTGCCTGCATAGAAAGGATACCTGGAAGACCACCTACACCGATTGCATTCGCTGTACTGTTTGTTGCAACAGAGAAGATTGCTGCAATCGCAGAACCGATCATACCACAAATAAATGGATAATTATGTTTTAAGTTTACACCGAACATGGCTGGTTCTGTAACGCCTAAGTAACATGAAATACATGATGGAATGTTAACTTCCTGTGCTTCTGCATTGTCTCTCTGAAGGTAGATCATACCTAATACTGCAGAACCCTGTGCAATGTTAGATAATGCGATCATTGGCCATAACATTGTGCCGCCAAAGTCAGCAATTAACTGTAAGTCAATGGCATTGGACATATGGTGAAGACCTGTAATTACCAGTGGAGCATAGAAGCATCCGAAAATTGCTGCAAACACAATCTTTAATGGTCCTGTGATACCAGCGTATACAGCAGTAGAAATCGCATCACCGATTACCCAGCCGATTGGTCCAAGTACAAAGTGAGCTGCCATAACTGCGAGCACTAAACTGCAGAATGGAACAACAATCATGGAAATAACTGCAGGACAGATTTTCTTGAAGAATTTTTCAAGATATACAAGTGTAAATCCTGCTAACATCGCTGGAATTACCTGTGCCTGATAACCGATCATGTCTACCTGAACAAAACCGAAGTTCCACTGTGGAATTTCTGCTGCACCGGATACACCGTAAGCATTTAATAACTGACCTGATACAAGTGTAAGACCGAGAACGATACCAAGATACTGTGTAGTACCCATTTTCTTTGTAACAGACCAGCAAATACCAACTGGAAGCATATGGAAGATTGCTTCACCGATGAGCCATAAGAAATGGTCTACACCTGCCCAGAACTGGCTGATGTTGCAAAGTGTTTTTGTACCGTTTTCAAATAAATATAAGCTATCGATACAGTTTCTGAAGCCTAAGATCAAACCACCAACAACGATTGCCGGAATCAGTGGAGCAAAGATTTCTGCTAATACAGACATGATTCTCTGTAATGCATTCTGATTCTGTTTTGCAGCACTCTTTACAGCATCTTTAGAAACACCTTCAATGCCTGCAACTGCTGTAAAATCATTGTAAAAATCTGCAACTGTATTGCCGATGATTACCTGGAACTGACCTGCCTGTGTAAAGCTTCCCTTTACACTTTTCAGTGCTTCAATTTTTGCAATATCTGCTTTTTTTGGATCGTTTAAAACGAATCTCATACGTGTAATACAATGTGATACTGCTGCGATGTTTTCTTTTCCACCAACATACTGAAGCAATTCTTTTGCATCATTTGTATATTTTCCCATCTTGATTCTCCTTAAATTGACTAAAATAATTGTTTTTTACGCGCGCAAGTTGTTTAAACAAGTTATCTTGTAATTATTTTATATCACACTTGTTTAAACATGTCAACCTTTATTTTGCAACTTGTTTGAACAAGTTTTGTGTTTTTATTGACTTTCTATTTTTTCTTATTATAATATACATTAGATGTTCAAACTTTTGAACAAGTGGAGGAACCTATGCCAAAAGCAAAATACGCAGAAATTTATAAAGACATAAAAAGAAAAATAGAGACCGGCGAGTATGAATTTCAGGAAATGCTTCCTTCCGAAAACAGTTTTGTACAGGAATATGACTGTTCCCGCAATACGATCCGCCGCGCCCTCAGTGATCTGGTAGCAGACGGTTATGTACAGACCATGCAGGGAAAGGGTGTTAGAGTTATTTTCCAACCTGCACTGCAGACTTCTTTTACTATTGGGGGAATTGAATCCTTCAAAGAATCCGCTGTACGAAATAATCAGAAACCTGAAACAAAAGTCATTCACTTTGCAGAACTGGTGGTGGATAAAAAAATTGCTGCAAAAACCGGATTTCATATCGGTGATGAAATTTATTATTTGCAGAGACTTCATTATTTAGACGGAAAAGCTTTAATTTTGAACCACAACTACTTTTTAAAGAGTGTTGCAAAAGATCTGACTATAGAAATCGCAGAAAAATCAATCTATGATTATCTAGAAAATACATTGGGAGTCAATATTGTAACCAGCAGACGTATCATGACGGTTGAAAAAATGACTCAGATTGATGAAAAGTATCTGGAACTGGGTGACTACAACTGTATGGCCGTTGTCAGCTCCCATACCTATAACAGTGATGGTGTCATGTTCGAATATACACAGTCCAGACATCGTCCGGATTATTTCAGTTTCCAAGATAATGCAACCAGAAGATCTGTTTAATCTAAAAAATTATGGGCCTCGTCCAAATTTTAAGATGGGCGAGGCCGTTTTTATTCTTGAGCCAGCCAATCAGCAATATCGTAAATTTCGATTCCTTCATAGCTGTACTTCGGATGTCTGGTTCTTGCAATAATCATTTTCGGATACGCATCTCGTATCTGCAGTAAAGGAGAACATTCTCTTTCAAAGGTTTCCTGCCCGGAGATATTATCGCTAACTTGAATATAGATTTTTTCACTGCCTTTCTGTGCTACAAAGTCTATTTCTTTCTGATACAGCTTACCAACATAGACATCGTAGCCACGGCGTAGAAGCTCAATACAAATCATATTCTCATATACTCTGCCATAGTCCATGTTTCTGCTACCCAGGATTGCATAGCGGATACCAGTATCACACAGATAGAATTTCTCAGAGCTTTCCAGATACTTCTTACCACGAATATCATATCGCTTAATATCATAGAACAAAAAAGCATTGCACAGATACTTGATATATTTTCCCACCGTAACATGATTCGTTGAAACATCATTGGAGTTTAGAAGCTGACTGACCTTGTTCGGTGAAGTCAGGTTGCTGATATTATCCATCAGAAACTCACTCAATCTCTGTAAAACCGTAGTATCTGGCAGAGCATACTTCTGCACCAGATCCCTTGTAACAATAGTCTCATAGACTTCCTTAATATAGGTGGTTTTGTCTCTGTCATTCGAATAGGCATAGGAGCCAGCCAGACCGCCTTTGAGGGAATATTCATCAAAAAGTTTATCTTTATCAGTAACAGCGCTGTAGTATTGGCAGTATTCTTTAAAGCTGAACGGGAACACATGGATCTCAATGTATCGTCCGGTAAAAAGTGTTGCCAAGTCAGCACTCAGCAAAAAAGCATTGGATCCCGTCACATAGATGTCATACTTTCCTTTAGAATAAAGGCTGTTAATAGCCAACTCAAACTTTGGACACATCTGAACTTCGTCCACAAACAGGTAATTAGTTTTACCTGTTATATGATGCTGCTCCACATAAGAATGAAGGGCATGATATTCCTTTATTTTTTCAAACTCCAAATCCATGAAGTCAATGAAAATAATATTGATGTTCTCGCAAGTTGCCTTCAAATACTCGATATATGCCTGCATCAATTTAGACTTACCAGAGCGACGGATGCCGGTAATAATTTTGATATCTGGCGTACCATTTAATTCGATAATTCTATCGAGATAATTTTTTCTCACAATCGTTTTCATCTATCCACCCACTTTCAAAAGTTGAATTTTTTTAAAATTTAGAAACCGAACTTCTGCTCTTATTATAACGTCTCAAAATAGTATATACAAGATTTCGCTTTCAAAAACATAAATATTTTCACTTTTTGAAAGCGGTTATATAAGGGTAACACGAATATCATTCGTTGTTCCTGTTCGACGCAAGATTTATTGTTATCATCAATTAATGCGTTGACTTATTTTCTCCTAACGATTAACATTTAGGTTAGAACGTTTATTGGAGACTAACTGATGACCTTACAAAATTTCTTTAGTCAAAATCAAAAAGTGGCTCTCGCATTCTCCGGCGGTGTGGATTCTGCATATTTATTATATGCTGCGATTCAGTCTGGCTGTGATATTCATGCATACTATATCAAATCAGCCTTTCAGCCAGAATTTGAGTTAGAAGATGCGAAACGTCTTGCAAAAGAGCTTAAAGTAAATATGACTGTGGTGGAGTTAGATGTATTATCAGACTCTAACATCACCGCTAATCCTGCTAACCGCTGCTACTTCTGTAAAAAGAAGATTTTTTCTAAAATTATCGAAACAGCCAAGGCAGATGGCTATGATGTCATCATTGACGGAAACAATGCATCAGATGACGCAGATGACCGCCCTGGAATGAAAGCAGTACAGGAATTGCAGGTTCGTTCTCCTCTTCGGGAATGTGGTATTACAAAATCAGAAATCAGAAAACTTTCCAAAGAATCCGGACTTTTCACATGGGATAAACCAGCTTACGCCTGTCTCGCTACCAGAATTCCAACGGGTGTCACGATTACTTCTGAAAAATTGTATACGACGGAAGTATCCGAAAAAGCATTATCAGATTTAGGCTTTACTGATTTTCGCATCCGTCTATCAGGGAATGATGCAAAAATCCAGGTCAGAGAAGAACAGTTAGAAAATCTTCTTATTTATAGAAAAGAAATATTAGAAAAGTTAAAACTATATTACACGTCCGTTACGGTTGATCTGGAGGTTCGTTCATGAGCGATACAAAAAAGATTTTAGAACAATATAAAAATAATGAAATTTCACTGGAGAAGGCTTTGCTGGAACTCAAAAAAGAGCCTTTTGCAGATATTGGATACGCAAAAGTGGACTTACACCGAAAGGTACGACAGGGCGCAGCCGAAGTCATCTATGGAGAGGGCAAAACACCAGAGCAGATGATTGGCATCTGTGATGCTATGTTAAAAAACGGTCAGAAAACCATTTTAATTACCCGTTTATCCAAAGAATCCGCTGAGATTGTTTCCAAATCCCATGAGTTAAATTATCATGCCCAGGCAAGAATCGGTATCATCGGCACATTACCGGAACCTGATGGAATTGGTAAAATTATTATCGCTACCGGCGGAACCAGTGACATTCCTGTGGCAGAAGAAGCCGCATTAACGGCCGAAGTTTTAGGAAATGAAGTCGTAAGACTTTATGATGTGGGGGTTGCAGGAGTGCATCGTTTACTGGCACATTTGGATTTACTGATGGATGCCAGTGTGATCATTGCTGTTGCAGGCATGGAAGGTGCCCTTGCAAGTGTTGTTGGCGGTCTTGTGGACTGTCCTGTCATTGCTGTACCTACCAGTGTTGGATATGGTGCATCTTTTGGCGGAGTATCAGCACTTTTATCAATGTTAAATTCCTGCGCAAGCGGTGTTTCGGTTGTGAACATCGACAATGGATTTGGCGCCGGATTTAGCGCCAGCAGAATCAATCATATGGAGAAAAAATAATGAAAACCTTATATTTTGATTGTGGAATGGGTGCCGCAGGAGATATGCTGACTGCTGCTCTTTTGGAACTTTTTCCACATCCGGAGAAAATGATAGATGAGTTAAACACACTTGGGATTCCTCATGTGGAGTTTTCTATGGAGAAAACTTCAAAATGCGGTATTTTAGGAACTCATGTGACAGTAAAAGTTCATGGAGAAGAAGAGCACGAACATCATCATGATACAATCCATAACACAGTTCATGAAATAGCACATGACGGAGCTAGACACGAAAATGCAAACCACATACATTCTCATCACCATGCCCACAGTTCCCTTCATGATATTGAACACATTTTAAGTCATATGCACATTACTGATAAAATAAAAAATGATGTCATGACTGTTTACACCCTCATCGCAGATGCAGAAAGCAAAGCACATGGTGTTCCGGTATCTGAAATTCATTTCCATGAAGTGGGAAATCTGGATGCCATTGCTGATGTAACTGCAGTTTGTATTTTGATGGAAAAACTTTCTCCTTCCAAAGTGATTGTTTCTCCAATCCATGTAGGAAACGGTCAGGTTCGCTGTGCTCATGGTATTTTACCGGTTCCTGCACCTGCTACTGCGCATATTCTACAGGGCTGTCCGATCTATGGCGGTAAGATCAAAGGTGAGCTTTGTACCCCTACTGGTGCAGCACTTTTAAAATATTTTGCAGATAAGTTTGGGGATATGCCGGTGATGAGCATCTCTTCCATCGGTTACGGCATGGGTAAAAAGGATTTTGAAGCTGCTAACTGTGTCCGTGCACTGCTTGGAGAAACAACTTCCTCCAAAGATGTCATGTATGAGCTTAACTGCAATGTGGATGATATGACCGCAGAGCAAATCGGTTTTGCACTGGACTGCTGTTTTAAAGCCGGTGCTGTGGAAGCCTTCACAATTCCGATTAACATGAAAAAATCCCGTCCAGGGACACTGATTCGCGTCATTTGTAAAGAAGAACTGAAAGAATCATTAATTCACACGATTTTTAAATATACCTCTACTGCCGGAATCCGTGAAACCAAAGTAGAACGCAGTGTATTAGAGCGAAACATCACAGAAATCGAAACTCCTTACGGCAGGATTCGCCGCAAAGATTATTCCGGTTATGGAGTTGAACGTTCCAAATACGAATATGATGACTTGGCTTGCATTGCTTCAGAACAACAAATGAGCATTGAAGAAATCTTGAAAAATATTCACAGTTAGTGTTTTCTAACATCTTGCTTTTGATAAAATTTTATCGTATAGTTTTATCAATAGAACGTTACAAATTTGACAAATTAGAAGCGAGGTATACATCATGAAAAAATTAACAGTAAAAAAAGGCAGCACATGTATGGCATGTTTACAGTGTGTTCAGGCATGTTCTGAAGCTTTCTACAAAGAATTCCACGAAGACAAATCCTGCATCCAGATCGTAGAAAAGAAATCTGTTCGTCCTATGGTTTGTCCACAGTGTGGTAAATGTGCAGAAGCTTGTCCAGCCGGTGCAATCAAACAGAACACAAAAGGCGTTTACATGGTTAACAAAAAACTCTGTACAGGCTGTGGCAAATGTGTGGAAGCTTGTCCATTCGGCTTAATGGTAAAAGCTGAAGATTCTGCAACAGCTTCTAAATGTATCGCATGCGGTATCTGTGCAAAAGCATGTCCAATGGACGTACTTGAAGTAGTAGAAACAGAATAAGAATGTTTGATTTAGCGGGTGCACATGCACCCGCTTTTTTACTTTTCTCATGCTATTGAAACACATTTCGTTTTCGGATATAATTGGGACATATTCATAAATCGTATATTTATATTTCTATTGGCAATTCGCCAAAACATTCCTCCGTATTGACAAACAAGAGACTATCACAAAACGTATACATTCATTGTAAAAAATGTTATACTATATTTGTCTCAGAAAGGAGACTCTTTTGCCGGAAATAAGTAGGTTTTACGGGATTATTATTAAAATGTTTTTTAAACCAAAAGAACATGAACCCAGTCATATACATGCCTTATATGGTGAACATGTAGGAATTTTCGACTTACAAACACTAAAAATGGTTGAAGGAGATTTACCAAGAAAAGCCCAAGAACTGGTTAGAGAATGGATGGAATACCACCAATCATCTTTACTTGAAATGTGGGAAAGTCAAAATCTCAAAAAACTTCCACCATTATAATTTTCATTTCAATTTTGGGAGGTATTCAATGATTCCAAAAATCAAAAAAATCACACCTTTGAAAAATTATCAGCTTGAAGTGGCTTTCGACGATGGAAAAGAAGTAGTTTACGACATGATAGAAGATATTGAAACCTTGCCAAACTATAATTTATTAAAAGAAATACATGGGTTATTTCAGCAGGTTCAATTAGACGAAAGTCGCACCTGCATCTTCTGGAATGATGAAATTGATCTTCCAAGTGATGCAATTTATGAATATGGACAATTTATAAAATAAGTAAGAGGGGACAATATTTTGTCTCCTCTTACCATTTCAAGCCATAACAGATGTATAGACTCATTCGCTTTTTCTAATAGTCTTTCAATTTTTCCGCCACAAGTAAAATATTCTTTAATCTCATAAGCCTCTCCTAGCAATATCCGATTGATAATCCAATCAGCAACAGTGCACTTGTCAAAATCAAATTTACCAACTGAAATTTTGCACTCCATTTCACCCAGGTACCATAGCTTACATTGGCTAGTCCAATTGAAATCAACAGTACCGGATTGGTCGGATAAAACACATTGGAAAATCCGTCCCCAAAAGCAAATGCCATAACGCAAAGCTGCGCTGAAATCCCGAAGGCTTCCGCAGTCGGCACGATAAGCGGCATTAGTAAAAATGCCTTGGCAGATCCTGACGGAATAAAGAAATTAAGGAACAGCACCAGTCCATAAATGAACAGAATCACACCCCAGCGCGACATTTCAGATGCCATAGAAACTGCTCCCTGCAGGATGACATCTAAGATGTTTCCTTCAAGCAGCGTAAATCGGATGGAGTTTGCCATCAAAATCAACAGCACTCCCGGCAGCACGCTCATCACACCATCCTTAAAAGTAATTGCCAGCTTCCAAAGTCTGCTACCCGAAGAATGGGCAATTTGTCTCACACTGCCATTACCCATATCTTCCAACAATTTTTCATCCATCGGTTTTTCGATTTTCTTTACATGTACCATCAAAAATACCATTAACAGGATATATATCAATACAAATGCAACCGCTCGATACCACAGTCCCGAGAACATCGAAAGCCCTGCCAGCTCCTGTGCAACACCTACGGTAAAAGGATTGCAAACACCTGCTGCAAACCCACAACCTGCTGCAAGAATGCTCATCCCAAGACCAGTCAGTGCATCCCAGCCAAGACGGATTGCAAGCGCAACTACCACCGGAACCAATGGAACACATTCTTCAAAAGAACCTGCTGCCGAACCAAGTCCCATAAAAAACAGCGGAATGACTGCTAACAAAACTCTTCTGCTTTTCCCAAATTTCATGGTCACTTTATCAAGAAGCAATCTTAAGATTCCAAATTTATCAAGACTGTTAAATACGCCTCCAAGCACTACAAGCAGTGCAATGATCGCAATCAATGAACCTGCATCTTCTGCAAATAACACCAGTATCGGTGATAAAATCCATTTCCAGAACGGAATGTAACCTCCTGGAATCATAAACGCCAGTGCATAGGTTAAAATCATCATGACAAAAATCACAACAATGGCTGTGATAAATGATTTTACACTGGCCTCCATCTTTTGTTTTTCTTTATTTCTTCCCATAACTTCACTTTCTCACTTTTAATCATTAAAGTATCATTTTTATTTTATCATATCTGCATAGACTTTCAAAGACGGAAACTTTTATGAAAATATTTTTAATTCAGCCACCAGATTGCAAAATTTAAATAGGCTGCAAATAATAACCATATCAAATACGGAATATTTAAATACGCCGCAGGTTTTGAAATTTTATAAAATTCTCTAATCATCGCTACTACTAAGAAAATTAGCAACAACAACCAGAGAAAGGAAAAGAAAAACCAGCGAAAATTAAAGAAAAATGTCGGCCATAAAAAATTGACTGTCAGCTGATAGGCATAAATAGACAATGCATTTTGCACCTCTTCTCTTTCTGCCCCGGAAATTATTACCAAATAGGAAGAAATTCCCATGAAGGTGTAAAGAATTGTCCAGACTACAGGAAACAGCCATGCCGGCGGCGATAATGGGGGCTGATTCACACTTTCAAACACTTCCATTCCGCCGCCTGTCAATAATGCGGCAACACCTCCAACTGCCAGCGGAATTGCTATACATATGATTAGTAGTTTCCAATTAATTTTCATATTAAAAATCCTTTAAAATCTATTCTTATTTTTATCTTATGAAAAATATCCCTTCACAATGATATGCTCTGTAATATTTCTTACATTTTCTGCACATATTAACTGCAAACAATATTGGAGGTTTCTTATGGAAGATCGAGATACAATCAAACTCTTAAAAGAATGTGATGCCGGTTCCAAAATGGCCGTCAGCTCTTTAGATGATGTCATGGATAAAGTTGAAAATGTAAATCTAAAAAAGCTCTTGGATGAGACAAAGGACCATCATGAAAAGCTGGGAAATGAGATTCACTCCCTTTTGATTGAGTATGGATGCGAGGAAAAGGACCCAAACCCAATGGCGAAAGGAATGTCAAAAATGAAAACCGGTGTGATGATGGGGATGAAAGAAAATGCGGACGAAACAGCTGCTGATTTGATTACAGACGGATGCAATATGGGTATCAAATCACTCTACAAATATCTGAACCAATACCCGGCAGCAAATTCTAAGGTAAAAGATTTGTGTAAAAGACTTATTTCAATTGAAGACCAGCTTCGAAAAGAACTCAGGGCGTATTTATAATACGCCCCTTTTTATTGTACTCAGTCCCGAAAACACTGTATAATAAAAATATCAGCACATAGGGAGGCATCTATGAAAACATTACTTTTTTTAGGCGACAGCATCACAGACTGCAATCATTATTTTGACCCTGAAAATCTAGGTTACGGATATGTTCGAATGATTTCAGAGCAAATAAATACACCTGATAAGAACTATCAGGTGCTAAATAAAGGAAATGATGGTTTTACTGTTCCGTCAGTGCGTCGTTTATGGAAGCGCAGCTGGCTGAACTTAAAACCGGATTTTATTACAATCTTAATCGGTATCAACGATCTTGCTGTGATCAAAAACACAGGAATTACCCTATCAGTTGGTCTTGCAGAATTTCGTGAACAGTATCAGGCACTTATCGATGATATTCGCATGATGACAGACTGTTCGATTTTACTGATGGAGCCGTTTATTTTTCCATGGCCTGCCGAATATGCTGCCTGGGAAGACGAATTACATACTTTAAATTGCATGGTTCAAGAGCTTGCAGCTAAAAATAACCTCTTATTTCTTCCATTATGGGATGAATTACGTACTGCAGCAAAATCCGAAGGATATTCTGAAATCACAACCGACGGTATCCATTTAACGCCTAATGGGCACAAACTGATAGCCAGCAAGTGGCTGGAAGCAGCTTCTATGCTCGTTTCTTCCAGCGGCCTGAAATAAAGTAGCACATTCCAATAACAATCGGAATAAAACCTGCCAGCGCATCTCCATACCAGAAACCCTGACATTCCATTTTCATCACAAATCCTAAGAGTGCTGCAATTCCGATTCGGCTGATGATGCCATCTAATACTGCTACCGCATAATTCAGCTTTGTATTTCCAGAACCATTGATCAGGGAAAATGCAACACTTCGGGTTGCTGAACCATAGAAATTCAAAATAATCGGAATCAACAAAATATGTGCAGCTGCCAAAACAGAAACATCCGATGTAAAAAGTGCATAAACCGATTCCTGGAACATTCCGATTCCTACCGCAAATACGGTGGAAATCACTATCGTACATGTTCCAACAGTTCTTAGAATTCTAGGCACTCTTTCGTATTCCTTAGCACCCAGATTTTGTCCCACAACAATCATATCCACAATATTATAAATTGCTTGAAGAGCGTTAGATACAAACAGAGGAAATGCAAAACTTAGTAAAAGCTTCGTTACATTCCCGCTTGTCATATCTGTCACCATAGATTTCGTCTGTTGTGTCATAACTTCTCTCCTTCGTTTGCTTCTTCCATCGTAATTTCCTGATTTGGTGCTTCTGACGAAAATCTCACCTGCAATACCGCCTGTGGCCAGTTTAAAGAAAGATAAGCATATTTTTCTTTCTTTGCTGCCTCTTTATGGAAGATTTCAAATAATTCTTTTAAAACCTCTCTTGTCAGATAACCGCCTCTCCAGTGGAAAATAAGTACTTTGCCCTTTTTCACCGCCTGAGCTGCACGTTTTCTGACATCTTCATATTTTGTCCATGACAGTTTCTTGTCACGATAATATGTATGGTCTCCATCCGCACAAACCGGAAGTTTGTAAATCGCCGGTTCGTGGTCTTTAAAAATCTGGCTGTCACTTAAGTTAAAATAATCATAACGAATCACATCATCTCTACTTAAGGAATTATCAAAAGTCGCATCCAGATGATAATATTTTCCATCAATGCGCACTACATTCCACATATGGCGATACTTAATCCCCTTTTCAGGATTATTATCACAAAGTGCAATCACACACCAGATACCAAGAGCATCACATAAAATCTTCACTGATTTCGCAATTCCTTCACAGACACCAATGCCCTGCCCTAAAGGACCTATAATCTCATGAGAATATGCTTTTTTTAACTTATCATATCGCACATTCTGACAGATAAAATCGTGAATAAAAAGCTCTTTTTCCTTTTCACTTAATTTTTCTGCCTGGCGGGCAAGCTTCCTGACTCTGGATTCCAGTGCTTTTTGATGTTCTACAATCTGATTCTTTTTGAATAAATATTCAGGAATCATTTCTGCATGGTCAGAATCCTTATAATATTTATAACTGAACTTTACCGACCAAAAGATTTCCGGATAGTCCATTCTTACCATAAAATAAATATCCGATAATGTTTTCCCATCCAGTAATGGTACAGTAAAAGAAGGGGCTAAATTCAACAGTCCCTCTTTCATCGCATAATATGCTTTCTGTTCAATTTTTGATAACTGATTATAATAATATGCCATAACATTCTATTCCCTAATATTTCATCCTGCTAACCAATTATATCCCAATTTTCTTGATATTTCCAATGCATTGTGATATATTTAAACGATAATATTTGCTTATTTTGACGTGTTAAAGCGAAAAAGCAATATGAGGAGTATTTATGATCAAACGCTTTAAAATTGTTTATCCTCTGGCAGACGGCACAGAGGAGCTCCGCAATGCATATATTTATCTTCCAAAAGGATATCACAAAGTTATAAATCAAAACAAACGATATCCTGTTTTATATATGTTTGACGGACACAATGTGTTTTTTGACTCAGATGCCACTTACGGAAAATCCTGGGGCATGAAGGAGTATATGGATAAAACAAAAACACAGATGATCATCGCCGCCGTAGAATGTAATCACAGTCCAAACAACGGACGCTTATCGGAGTATTCTCCATTTACATTCAAAGATTCCGAGCTTGGATTTGTTCCTGGTCAGGGAAAAGCAACCATGGATTGGTACATTGATGTATTTAAACGAATGGTTGATAAGCATTACCGCACAATTCCGGACCGCGAACACACTTTTATCGCAGGCAGCTCCATGGGAGGCCTCATGAGTGTTTATGCACTGATGGAATACAATCATGTGTTTTCTCGTGCCGCAGCACTTTCTCCATCCCTTTGGGCAGCACCAGTAGAAGTGCAGAACATGCTCTCCACAGCACAATTTGAACCTGATACGGTTCTTTACATCGATTACGGTTCAGAAGAATTTGGAAATCATAAAAATATGCGCCGTGCATTCGGCGAACTTGCCACAATGCTCATGTGGCGCAAGCTCTCCTTACAATGCCGCATTGTACCGGGCGGTACTCACTGCGAAGCAAGCTGGGAGAAACAAATTCCATTTTTTATGGAAACATTACTTTATAACTTAGACACAACAGAAGAAAAAGAGGAATTTAACGATGGAAACAAATCAGTTTAAATGGTATAGTCAGGCACTGGGCCGTGACATGGAATGTAAAGTTTGGGGCCACGCAGGTCACCCAGTCCTTTTCATCCCTTGCCAGGACGGTCGCTACTTTGACTTTGAAAACTTCAAAATGACAGACGTTTGGGGACCTTGGATCGAATCCGGTCAGGTAATGGTTTTAGGAATCGATACCATCGACTTAGAAACATGGTCAAACAGACATGGCGATGGACGCTGGAAAGCAGAACGCCATGAAAGCTGGATTCGCTACATCACAGATGAAGTTGTTCCATTTTTAAGAAACTATGCAAATGAAAAAAACGGCTGGGAAGGCTATCCAGGCATCATCACATTTGGATGTTCTTTAGGTGCTACACATGCAGCAAACCTTTACTTACGCCGTCCGGATCTTTTTGACGGTACATTAGCTCTTAGCGGTATTTACACATCTGAATACGGCTTTGGCGGTTACATGGATGATATCGTATACCAGAACTCACCGGTTCACTATATGAGAAATCTTCCAACAGACCACCCATACATCGATATGTTCAACCAGCAGAAAGCTGTCATCTGTGTAGGTCAGGGTGACTGGGAAATCCCTGATACAACCAAAGAATTAAAAGCGATTTTTGCAGAAAAGGGCATTAACATCTGGGTTGACTTGTGGGGCTATGATGTAAAACATGACTGGGATTGGTGGTACAAACAGGTTGTTTACTACTTACCATACCTTTTAGAAAGATAGGATATTAAATAACTTTTGGGAACTTAATCCTGTGGGGAAGTCACAAGTATGATAAATGAACTTTTAATGAATAAAACGGGGGAGAAACACAAATGAGAAATTTAGTATTTATTTCACCAAACTTTCCAACAAACTATTGGATGTTCTGCCGTGAATTAAAGAACAACGGCATTAACGTCCTTGGTATCGGCGATTGTCCATACGATTATCTGATGCCAGAACTTCAGGACAGCTTAAACGAATACTACAAAGTAGACAGTCTTGAAGATGATGAAGCAGTTTACCGTGCCATTGCATTCTTTATCTTCAAATACGGCCGTATCGAATGGATCGAATCCAACAACGAATACTGGCTTGAGAGAGATGCAAAGCTTCGTACAGACTTTAACGTTACTACAAGCTTCCAGGCAGCAGACATTCCAAGAATTAAATACAAATCCAAAATGAAAGAATTCTACATTAAAGCAGGAATTCCGGTTGCAAAACACCACATGGTTGATACCATCGAAGGCTGCTTAGAATTCATTAAAGAAGTGGGCTATCCAGTAGTTGCAAAACCTGACAATGGAGTTGGTGCTTCTGATACTCATAAAATCTGCAGCGATGATGAGTTAAAAACATTCTTTGAAACAAAATGGGACAGCGTCGAATACATCATGGAAGAATTTGTGAACGCAGAAGTTAACTCTTATGATGCAGTCATTGACTCTAACGGAGATCCAATTTTTGAAACTGGAAATGTAACACCAAGTAATCTCATGGAAGTTGTAAACACTTTAGACAACTCCTTATATTACATTGTCAAAGACCTTCCAGCTGATATCAGAAATGCTGGTCGTGCAACAGTAAAAAGTTTCGGTGTTAAAAGCCGTTTCGTACATTTTGAATTCTTCCGTCTCTTAGAAGATCACGAAGGTCTTGGTAAAAAAGGCGATGTCATGGCATTGGAAGTAAATATGCGTCCATGCGGCGGATTCACTCCGGATATGATCAACTTTGCAAACAGCACAAACGTTTACAAAATCTGGGCTGATATGATCGCATTTGACAAATCTACAATGCCGGTTGGTGAACGTGCATACTGTGCATTTGCAGGTCGTCGTGACGGCAAACCATTCAAATACAGCCATGAAGAAATCATGGAAATGTATGGTGAACAGATGAGAATGGTAGATCGTGTTCCGGATGCTCTTTCCGGCGCTATGGGTAATATGATGTATGTTGCAAATTTCCCTACAAAGAAAGCAATGGATAAGTTCTATAAGGCCATGATCAAAGAAAAGAAAGTTAAATAAGTACATAGTAATCCCCCGACCAACTGGCCGGGGGATATTTTTTATCAATTATTATTTAGTTAAAACTTCTCACCCATGTTACCAAGGAACCATGGTGCGTATTTTCTCTTACGGTACCTAACATATATTCTGTAACAGGACCGTTTCTTCTCATTTTTTCAAGAATTGCTTCCTGAAGTTCTTCGATAGTCATATCTTCGTAAGGTTTGTTCCAGTCTACAACTACTTTTTCAGGTTTCTTTTCTTCCTGTACTTTGACCGGTTCTACTTTTGGCTGTTCCACTGGTTTTGGTTCTTCCTGTTTTGGAACTTCAACCGCTTTCACTGTTTCCGCCTTTTGTTCCGGTTTTGGCTCTTCTACTTTCACCGGTTCTACCTTCGTTTCTGGTTTAGGAGCCTTCTTAATCTCCACCGTTTTAATTGGTGCAAAGCTGTCACTATACATTTCAGCCGGAATCCAGATTTCTCCAAAGTTTGCAGGAACTTTTACCTGAATGCGTCCGCCATTAACAGATACCTTTTCACCTGTCAGTGCACCAATATACTCTGCAGAATTTCCTGCCTGTAAATTCATGAAAGCATCATTGTCTGCATTATTTACAGTTGTAATCACTGTCTTTCCATCCAGTACCCTTGCATATGCAAAATGTGTTGTCTGAAGTTCCAGTTCCTTATAATCCCCATACATCAGCGCCGGTGTATTCTGACGGATTTTTCCAAGTGCTGCAATGAGTTTGGTACATGGATTTGTTTTCACAGCATCCTTATAATCTTCGTAATTTAATGCCGGTCTTAAGGAATCATCTGAAAAACGTTCCTTACGTCCTTCAATACCAAATTCCGAACCATAATAAAGGGATGGAATACCTGGTAATGTATAGAGCATTACATGTACCGGTAAAAAGTGCTCTTTATTTTTCAGTTTTGTATAGATACGTTCTACATCATGGTTATCTACAAAACTGTAAAGATTTAATTTATTTCCAACCATACCGCTGACATATTTGATCGTATGAGCCACTTCAAAGTAGTTATGGTCATTATGACCGGAATACAATGCTTTATGAAGCATATAGTTTGTTACTGAATGAAGTGTTCCTTCATTTGCCCAGCGTGAATAGTTACCATGAATAACTTCACCCATAAGCCAGAAATCTGGTTTTACTTCGTTTGCCACGTGGCGAAGTGCCTTCATATATTCAAAATCCATAACATCCGCAGCATCCAGACGGATTCCATCGATGTCAAATTCACTTACCCAGAAGCGAATCACATCACAGATATAATCCTTTACTGCCGGATTATGCTGGTTCAATTTTGCAAGAAGGTCATAACCTCCCCAGTTTTCATAGGAAAATCCGTCGTTAAAAGAGTTATTTCCCCAGAAATTCACATTGCAGTACCAGTCTTTGTACTGTGAATGTTCTCTATTGTGTTTAATATCTTGAAATGCATAGAAATCACGGCCAGTGTGATTGAACACTCCATCCAAAATCACTCGAATTCCCTGTTTATGACATTCAGCCACAAAATTAGTCAGATCCTCGTTGGTTCCAAGTCTGCTGTCTAATTTTTTATAATCTGTTGTTTCATAGCCATGTCCTACAGATTCGAAAAGCGGACCGATGTAAATTGCATTACATCCAATCTCCTTAATATGAGAAATCCATGGAAGTAATGTATTTAACCGAGAAATCGGTTCTCCATACGGATTCTGTTTTGGTGCTCCTGTCAGCCCCAGTGGATAAATATGATAAAATACTGCCTCATCATACCATGCCATGCTTCTTTCCTCCTAGTTCCAAAAAATAATGGACTTTCGTTGTTTATCCATCTATAATAGAATATACGAAACTGATAATAATGTCTACCATCTTTTTCCAACATATGGTGTTTAAACATCTTTTTTGCGAAATCGTTGTTTTACTGGAGGTTTCTATGGATAAAAGAATCGAAAAAACAAAACTTGCAATCAAAAATGCATTTATGGAACTTCGTGCAAAAAAACCCTTGGAAAAAATCACAGTTAAAGAATTATGTGAACTTGCGTATATCAACAAATCTACTTTCTACTCACATTATGAAGACATTCATGCGCTATCAGATGCATTAGAATATGAAATGGTTCTTGAAATCGTCTCCAGTATTCCGAAAGATTTAGATTATAGTTTTGAAAATCCGGAAGTTTTTACACGAGAAGTCACGCTAGCTTTTGCCAAATATATGCCACAGATCAAAGTGATGTTTTCCGGGAAAAGCTTGACTCATCTGTCAATCCATTTGGAAACAATCATCAAAAAATTAATTTGTTCAAAATATCCTGAATACGAAAATGACATGGAAAAGAATGTTTTACTCTCTTATTGCATTCACGGCGCCTATAATGCCAGTCTCAGCAATCCCAATGTAGATTCTGAAGTCATTATTCGTGTTTTGGAAAATGCCGTGAAAGCATTAAAACCTTTATTCTAAAAAACCAGCCGCCACACCATGATTCTTAAATCATTCGTGTGACGGCTTCTTTTTATATCATTTGTAATTACAGTTTAAATAAAGTACTTAAAAGTCCACGCCCTAAAGATGCGCCTACATTTCCACCCAGACGTTTACCGAAACTTCCACCAACAGAACCACCGATACTCTTTCCGATTTCACGTCCAAGAGTACCTGTTGCACTGCTTGCAACGTTCTTTACTGCGCGTTTTACCTGTTTTTCTTTTGCAGCTTTTTCTTTTTCTTCTGCTTTCTTTTTCGCTTCTTCTTCTTTGAGTCGCTGTTTTTCTGCTGCCGCTTCATCTTTCAAGCGCTGTTTTTCTGCTGCTACCGCTTCTTTTGCTTCTGCCTCTGCCTGTTCTTCTGCAGCTACTTTCTTTGTCAATAGTTCGTATGCAGATTCACGATCAAGCGCCTGTGTATATTTTGTATAAAGCAGGTTATTTACAATTTCAGATTTTCTCACTTCATCATCTAAGGCACCCATCTGACTCTGCGGCGGCAGGATTGTACACTGTTTTACCACAGTCGGGATACCTTCTTCATCCAGTACAGATACAAGGGCTTCCCCGGTACCAAGCTGAGATAATACATCATATGTATCAAATTCCGGATTTTCACGGAAGGACATTGCTGCTGCCTTTGCTGCCTTCTGTTCCTTTGGTGTGTATGCACGAAGAGCGTGCTGCACCTTATTACCAAGCTGACCTAACACATCATCCGGAATGTCTGCAGGGTTCTGTGTGATAAAGTAAATACCAACCCCTTTGGAACGAATCAGTTTTACAACCTGTTCAATCTTGCTAAGTAATGTCTTGGATGCATTTTCAAATAATAAATGCGCTTCGTCAAAGAAGAATACCATCTTTGGTTTTGGACGGTCTCCCGCTTCCGGTAATGTTTCGAAAAGTTCAGCCATCATCCAAAGCATAAATGTAGAGTACATAGTCGGATTGTTGATCAGCTTCTGGCAATCCAATACCTGAATTGCACCTTTTCCACTGCAGTCTGTGCAAAGCCAGTCTACAATACTCACTGCCGGTTCACCAAAGAACTGATCGCCACCCTCTGCTTCCAAAGCCACCACTGCACGTAAAATTGCAGCGAGACTTTGTTTTGCCATGTTGCCGTATTCCAATGCATATTCTTTAGAATGGTCAGATACATACTGAATCATAGATTTTAAATCCTTTGTATCCAGTAATAATAAACCTTCATCATCTGCAATCTTAAAAATAATTGTCAAAATATCTGACTGTGTATCATTTAAATCAAGGATTCTGCTAAGAAGCAGTGGACCCATTTCAGAAATGGTAGCACGAAGAGGCATACCTTTTTCTCCGTAAATGTCCCAGTAAGTTGTAGGATAAGCTGAGAAATCAAAGCCTTCTGCTGCAAGTCCCATACTGTCTACACGTTTTCTTACATTTTCATTATCTGTGCCTAACATACACATTCCTGCAAGGTCACCTTTAACGTCAGCTAAAAATACAGGTACGCCCGCATCACTGAATGATTCTGCAAGTACTTTTAATGTAACTGTTTTACCAGTCCCTGTTGCACCTGCAATTAATCCGTGGCGATTCGCCATCTTCGGATAAATATAGACTCTTTCATCGCCGGAATGGCCGACCCAGATTTTACCGTCATGATACATAATTTATTTTCCCCCTAATTTTTTTATTTAGAAAAAGCTTAATTTACTTTTCAAATTGTTCAGTGATTCTATAATCGGATCAAATGCTTTGGACGCAGCATCCAATTTTTCAGTAACGTCATTCATGGTATCTACCATTCCACCCGCTTCTGTAACGATTCCATCCAAAGAATTTACAAATTCATCAATTCCGGAAAACGTCTGATTAATACCTTCCACATCCAATGTGTCCAGTTTTTCTGTGGCTTCTGTCAGAAATACCTGTGCCTGTTCCAGCGCACCTGTCAGCTCATTGACCGCCTGCCCAACATAGAGTCCCGCAAATAAAAGTGCTGCAACTAAAATCGCCAGCAAAATGGCAGTGATTTTTTGCCACTTCATCTGTTTTTCCATTAATTTTTCCATGTTGCTATCCATTCGTATCCCCCTATCCCTGACTGTCGTAAATAATTTCTCCATCAATGATAGTATATAATGTTTTTGTAAAAATCTCCATGGGATTTCCGGAAAATATTGCAATATCTGCATCTTTTCCTTTTTTCAGGCTGCCAACTTTGTCATCTACTCTGCAGATTCGTGCCGGATAGATGGTCAGTGCTTTTAACCCCTCCTCCATAGGTAGTCCATGCTTGACTGCTAACCCGGCACAAAGCGGCAAATACTGTATCAGCGCCACCGGGTGATCCGTTGTGATCGAAAATAAAATCCCTGCCTTCTGTAAAATCCCACTGGTTTTAAAATCCATATATTGAACCTCCAGTTTCGATCGGGAGGTTAAATCAGTCCCTGCAATTACCGGAAACCCTGATTTCTTAATTTCATCCACAATCAGATGACTTTCAGTTCCATGATCAATGGTAATGTCTACATCAAATTCCCTGGCGATTCGAATGACGGTTAAAATATCATCTGCCCTGTGTGCATGAGCCTTCAGTGGAATTTCTTTGTTTAGCACCGGAATCCATGGCTCCATCTCAAAATTTTCTGCCGTGATATTCCCACTTTCTTTATCTTTTTTATACTGCACCGCCTGATGCAGTGTATTTCGAAGCATTGCAGCAATTCCCATTCGTGTAGACGGATAAACATTTTGATCTCCGTAAGTGGTTTTCGGGTTTTCTCCAAATGCGACCTTCAAAGCAGCCGGGAATTTTACGATCATATTGTCGATACAACGCCCCTGGGTCTTCATAAACACAAACTGACCTCCAATCACATTGGCACTCCCAGGGCCTGCCATCACGGAAGTAATTCCGGCTTCAATGGCATCATGAAATGCAGGGTCCATAGGGTTAATACCATCGATTGCCCGCAACGTGGCTGTGGAAGGATTCGTCTGCTCATTACTATCGTCTCCGATTACCCCCCATTTTTCTTCCGTAATCCCAATGTGGGCATGAGATTCAATGAGCCCGGGCATCACCCAGGCTCCATGTACATCTAATATTTTTTCGTTTTTTGTATTTTTCAGGGCTGACATTTCCCCTGTTTCTTCAATCAGATTTTTCTTTATTCGGACAAAACCGTTATCTATCGGTTTTTCTTCCATTGTAAGAATTTTTCCGTTTATGATCAGCATTGCACATCTGCTCCAATCCACAAAATTTGTAGCTAGTATGTGCAGTTTTAATCAAATTATGTAATTTAGCTTTCCCACTCAAACTGAGCATTCAGCCACTCAATGCACCATTTCGTCCATCTTGCATTATAAATACTTGTTTTCGTATTTTCTCCAACCTCTTTGGTGCATACAGACATTCCATGGGCACCTTTTGGAAGAACATGCAATTCAAATGGAATTCCTGCTGCTGACAATGCTGCCGACATTTTCAAACTGTTCTCCACCGGAACGGTCGCATCTTCTGCAGTATGCCACATAAATGTTGGCGGTGTGTACGCATCTACATGCTGGTCAAGTCCAAACCAGAAATATGCATCACTTCCTTTTTTGCTTCCGCTCACATTTTCAAGAGATTCTACATGTGTATATTCATCTGAAGTAATGACCGGATAACCTAAAATCATGGCATCCGGACGAATATTATCCGTTCTTCCAAATACCTTTAAAAATTTTTCCTCATTAAACAAGGTCCCCAGAGATGCTGCCAGATGTCCGCCTGCCGAAAAACCACATACTGCAATTTTTTCACAGTCAACAGACCATTCTTCCGCATTTTTTCGGATATCAGCAACCGCAGCTGCCAACTGGCATAACGGCTGAAAATCCTTCGCTTTTTCAAGCACAGAATAATTCAAAATAAAGGTATGATATCCCGCTGCAAAAAACAGCTTTGCTACCGGCTCTGCTTCTCGCTCGCTAACCATGCGATAGGCACCGCCGGGGCAGATCACTACTGCCGGACGTATACGTTTTGCAATCTCGCTTCCCTCATACGAATGCAGCCATGCACGCACCTTGCAATCTTTCATTCCTTCCGGAATATATTCAAATACTTTCATGATTTTCTCCGATTTCCTATGCATTTCCATCCGGTACATAGTTTGTATAAATCTCTACATGGTCATAAATGCATCTCCAACTGCTTGTAGATCCGGCTGTGGCACAGATATATGGTGTTCCATCATCTGCAACGCTGTAGCTGACTGCACAGCTTCCCGATTCTACTACGTAACCGGTTTTAGCTCCCACGACTTCTCCGCCGGTTTCCTTATCTTCGATTCTTCGAAGGAACCAGTTAGAAATGGTAAGACCTTCCGGATGTTCTGTAGATGATGCAGTTGTGTAACATTTTTCAGACAGTACTTCCAGACATAACTCATTCTGAATTGCCGCCTTCATAATCACTGCCATGTCATAAATTGTACAGTAATGGTTTGTATCATATAATCCAACACAGTTGGTAAAATGCGCTGTGTCTGACAATCCAAGTTCTTCCAGTTTTTCATTCATCAGCTCAACAAATGCTTCGTGAGAACCTGCTACATAAGTTGCCAGTCCTACTGCCGCGTCCCCGCCTGACGGAAGGATGGTTCCATAGAACAAATCTCGGACTTTCACTTTCTCATCAACTAAAAATCCCACATTGCTGCAATCATTGACATAAGAGTAATCCGTAATGTCAATGGTCATAGTAAATGTATCATCCAACTGTTCTTCCGTGATATGTTCTGCTGCAACCAGAACAGTCAAAACCTTTGTCATGGATGCCGGATTGATACGCTCTTTCGCACCCTTAGAAGCTACGATAGTATCTGTACTCTCATCGATCAAAATCGCATGAGAACTGATTACATTATCGCTGTAAATATTTTTTGTATCTGAAGTAGATTCAAATTCATAAACCTGTGTTTCTTCCACCGGTTCCGTTTCCACTTCCGACTCTATCGGTGCTGACTGGGTATTTTCTTCCGCCACTTCGGTAATGATTGCCGGATTTTCTGCCACCTGTTCTTCTGCTTTATCTGCTTTGACTTTGCCTCCAAAAATCCCTACGCAGGCAACCAGAACAATTAAAAACAGGCTAAAACACGCACCGCATTTTATTATGAATTGACGTCTTTTTCTGCGCTTGCGCTCAATCATGCGTTTTTTTCTTCTGGCACGACGCGCAAGATATTCCGCCTCATCATCTAAATTATCAAAATATGGTTCCATAAATTTTATTCAAACAACGGTGTTGAGAAATATCTTTCTGCTGTGTCTGGCAACACAGTTACCACCGTTTTTCCTTTGCCAAGTTTTTTTGCTAATTTTAATGCCGCAGCCACATTTGTACCACTGCTGATTCCGCACATAATGCCTTCCTTCGAAGCTAATTCTTTGGAAATGCGAATGGCCTCCTCATCCTTGATGATACATACATCATCATAAATGTCCTGATTTAAAATTTCCGGGATCACACCATCGCCAATGCCCATCTGTACATGAGTTCCGATGGAACCGCCGGATAAAATTGCTGCATTTTCCGGTTCTACTGCCCAGATTGTCATATCAGGATTATATTTCTTTAATGTTTCCCCAATTCCGGTGATGGTTCCGCCAGTACCAATGCCTGAACAAAAACCATGAATCGGACCGTTTACCTGTCGAATGATTTCTTCTCCTGTACCATTTCTCTGAATTTCAGGGTTTGCAGGATTTTCAAACTGCTGAGGAACAAACACCTTGGAGTCTTCCTCTTTCATCTGAAGTGCCAGTTTGATACATTCTTCGATGCAATCACCAATATTTCCATGGTCATGTACGAGAATCACCTCTGCACCGTAATGTTCTACTAATTTTCGGCGTTCTTCACTTACGGAATCCGGCATGATAATCTTTACTGCGTAGCCTCTGACTGCTCCTACCAGTGCAAGACCAATTCCCTGATTACCACTTGTTGGTTCTACGATGATAGAATCCGATTTTAAAACGCCTCTTTTTTCTGCATCCAGAATCATATTGAACGCAGTACGAGTCTTGATGGAACCGCCTACGTTTAATCCCTCAAATTTAACCAGGATATCAGCACTGTCTGCGTCAGTAATTCTATTTAATTTAATGATTGGTGTATTGCCCACCGCATCAAGTATTGTGTTGCAAATCATATTATTTCCCTCTGTTCCCATAATATTACAATTACAAACAAATATAACATATTTTGAAAAGGGATAAAAGGGGAAAATGTAGAAAACCCGGAAAGGTTTTGACTTTCCGGGTTGGTGAGATTTTGTTCGATATCTCCATAAATGTAAATGACGAGGTCAGAATCTATCCGCCTCGCCTCAGCGCAGTCCGAAAACATACGCCTCAATCCTTATATATAATATACTCTATCAGTTCAAATTATGCAACCCATTGCGCCTAGTTTTTTATATATGCATTTAACTTTTGTAATTTTCCCTTAATACCCGTAGCAACAATTTTATTATATATTGGTAATGGCAATTCCTGGTATAGATCGTTAATACATTCCTCATACTCTTTTAAAAATTTTATAAGCATCTTCTTTGGATATTGAACATGCTTTAACAAGCAAATAATCAATGCAATATAGTCAGAGAAATAATCAAATTTCACATTTGTTATTCCTGTTTCATTTTCTACCCATTTTACAAGATTTTTATTGGGGCTACGATCACTGAACCTCGCATCAAACGCAATATTATTGTGTGCAGTTGTATTTCTTAAGGATTTAACCGTAAACAACGCATTAGCAACTAATTGGTAGTTCGTATCGTAACTAACTTTCATACCCAAGGTTTTGCTAATTTTTTCTCTTTCACCTTTATTCAGGCATTGCAAAAATTCTGCAAAATCCCCAAGCATCATTATTTCAAAAATCCCCCAAATAGGGACTTCTTCTCCACGATTATAGAAATGAGAAACCATTGAGTTTTCATGCTTATAGCTATTAGAAAGCATTGAATGAACGCTATCCTTTAAACGCAAACGTTTTAATCGAAGTTTGCTATTAGACAATTCATCATTCATTTTTGTCTTATATATATTATCAATAGACGTATCTTTCATCCCTGGAACAATCTGCTCTAATGTAAAGTTTTTCACAGCCATCTCTATAAACATCAGTGCAGGGTATACCAATTTTTTCAAAGCATTATCGTAATTGATAACAGCGATAATTTCTGAAAAATTTGTATATGGTATAGTATTTTGTCTTTTTTTGATAAAACGATATCCCTTATATCCATGATAATAGCCGTACTGAGTCAATTGCAGCTTTTCTTTGCTCCCCTTAATATTGATGCCACAATCATCTCTAAGATGAATCATTAGTCCATTTATCGTTTTCGCTTTATCTGTAGGATTCATATACAGTTCCTTTCCTAATCCTTTTTTCACGATTACACTATAAGCTTATAAATTATTATACTTCATTCACTCTTTTCGTTCAACAAAAAACAGTACATACATTCGATTCAATATATTTTTTATTTTACATTAAATTTATTTAAAAATCACATCCAAAGTGTATCGTCTTTAATCACATCAACAAGATCCATATTACAAATCTTTTTACCCCCTAAATAGTAAGCCAGTCCCACGAATCCAATAACCGCCACAAAAAGAATGATTGCTGGAATTAGTGGTAAACCTATAAAGCGCTTACTTTGAAATCATAAAAAATGGAGCTATGAGCTATAAAAAATGCCGCAGAGAAAATCTGCGGCATTTGCTATATACATATAATAATTGTAGAAGGTTTTCTCCTACTCGAATTCTATAATGAAGTCTATATTTTGTAACACAGTGTTTTATTTTGTGCTACATATTGTATAGAAATTCTTTGAATTCTACGAATTATTTTGTTTTTGGGTGGTTTTTGCAACCAAAGTGCAACCGTTGACTATTTCTGTGTCTCGAAATAGTTCTCCACTGCCTGAATTAATTCTTCTGCTGCAGCCACCATTTCTTCCACTTCACTTTTTACAGCAATATAGAAATCATCATAATCGCTGGCATGGCGAATATCCTCAGCCATACCAATCTTGCGACCTAATGCACGTGGAAAAATTTCTGTTTTCACATAGTCTTTATTGAAATTCGCCAATGCATCTTTATGTCTTTTATATGCTACTCCATTTAATGCATGCACCGCATTGATTGCATGAAAAATAGCATAATATGCTCTGTTATTTGCTGCTTTATAAGAATTGGCATTCATCAATATCTTTGCTGATTCTAATGCTTCTTTGGATGACTCTAAGCGGTATTTATATAAATCAGTTTTCGTTCCAATATCTTTAGGCTGCTCCATACAAAGATACTCCTTCTTTTTGAATGTTTGCATAAAACGGATAGTTATCAATCCACTTCAAAAAGTGCTCTTCATTTTTAGCAATTGGCTTGATATCCATATCATGATCCAGGTTAAAATCATAAGTCATATCAGAAAGCTGATGCCGATAATCCTTGATTGCTATATCAGATATATCTAATAGAATCATAATGTCCACATCAGAATCTGCTGTGTAATCGCCTCTAGCATAGGAGCCATACAAGATAATCTGCTTAACATGAGAACCGTAAATCTTATGAATCTCTGACACATAACGTTTGATCAAACTCTGCATTGTCTGTGGCATATCAGCACCTCCTTCTTCTATTATATTTGTATTTAGGCGTTTGCGAAACGCCAAAACCCGCATAAAATCGGGCTTTTTCTTATTATAAAATAAAATAACTCCTCACTGGATATGGTATAATAGAGTTGCTAAAAACCATTACTCATACCCAAGAAAGGAGTTATTCTGATACT
>JBGVRS010000054.1:0-2215 GCA_045128635.1 Lachnospiraceae bacterium | reverse complement strand
TGCATCTCTTTTTAAAATCTACAAAAAAGAGTTTCTTGATATTTCTGTTTCCAAGGGACTTATTCATAATGAATCACTTGCCTTAGCCGGTGACGGAACACCGGTTGTTACTTCGCATCGGGAACGTAAAAAACGTATCTGCGACTGCAAAGAAAATGGGATTACTGACTGCAAATGCGACCGTTATTTTTCACAACCTGATTGTGATATAGGCTGGGATTCTTCCCGCGACTGTTTTTATCACGGATATGATTTATACATGCTTGTGGATTCCCAAAGTGACCTGCCGGTGTTTCCTCATTTTTCCTGTGCCTCAAAACATGACTCCCATGGATTTTTGCATGCTTTTTTTCGGATGAAGTCATTTCTTCCTAATTATAAAGTATCCAAACTTCTTTTGGATTCTGCACATGATGCAATGCCTTATTATCAATACTGTAAACGTGAAAATATAACACCTTTTATCGACCTTAACGGCAAAGGCGGAAGACTACCTGTCTACAAAGACGACTTTACCATTGATTCAGATGGTGTTCCAATCTGCAGAGCTGGTTGTCGTATGCGTCGTGATGGTACTGAAGTTGCCAAAGGTAGAACAAAATTTAAATGTCCAAAAATCAGCAGGAAAAACGGTTGCATTTCCTGTACCTGCGACAACCCATGCTCTGATGCTAAATACGGTCGCACTGTTCATTTGGTTATGAATGATAATCCAAGATTATTTAACAATCCGCCAAGAAGTAGCAAAGAATGGAAGCTGGAATACAATGCAAGAACCTCTGTAGAACGTTCAAATAAACGTGAGAAACTAGACTTTAAATTAGAAGACGGCAGACACCGCTCTACTAAGATGTGGTACTGCCGCCTCTATCACATCCTGATGTTACAGCATCTGGATGCATGGGATTTGCCATTTGAATCTACCCTCAGAAAGTTGATTTTGAATGCAGCATAATCCTATGAACTATAATACCACTTTTTAAAGCATAGTGCCAGCTATGTTTATTTCTCATGCAATTTTTTCGTTCTACACATAATATTTACTTTTCAAAGTACATCACCAGAGTTTTTCTGGTGTTATCTCTCAAGATTCCGAGAGTTCATATAAGAAATTTTCAATCGTATTTTCTGAGTTTTTCTCACATATGATTGCATCCGCCGGAACTCCTAAATCAAGTGCTCGATTACACATGGTTTCTGCTTCTATCATTATTTCACCATTTGCAAGTTGTCTTGATCCTCCACACATTAATATCTTCGAAGAACGACCAGTTTCATATGCATTAACAGCTGCCGGTACTCTGTACTGTACTGCCTTGCTGCTACCTAAAACAACTATACAATCTGCATTCTCACCTTTATCTTGGATACCTTCAAATAGGACTCTATCTACAATTTCATCTGTAATTTTTTCTTCGGTTATTTCAGATATTCTCATTACTCTTCACTTTCGCACTATACTTCATTCTTTAGATATAATTGAACCATCTTGAATTTCTTCAACGCCTTCAGCAACATCTGCATTCACATCAATATAATCATCCGGCTTCTAGCGGAGTTGGGAAAGAAGAACCACCGTCTCAAGTGTTGATAACTTTTCCAAGGAAACAGTGTGTTCATCAAACTGCTCATTATCCAAAGAAATACCATCAACCCGAGCCACTTCCTTGCCATCTCTAATGATAGGAACCGGAAACTGGAACTTAATATTTTTAATCCAATTTCCATCTGCTCGTCTTTCTTGAAATATATCGATACGTTCTATAAAAGCTTGCATGAACTGTTTCTTTTCCGCATCAGTACATTCTGAATATAGCTCATTAAAAGCACCAAGAAATCCGTATATGCTATCTGCATCAATCTGATTTTTCTTAAGTTCATATATTCGAGATTTCAATTCAGCTATTGCCTCTTCGACTTCATCTATTTTATCATATTGAGCATCCAATCGTCTCTGTAAATCTGATATTTTTTTATCGTAATGAGTGTCAGTAACATCTAAATTATCCATCTGCTGTTCAAGACGTGTTTTGATTGTCTCCGCCTGATGGAGATTTGTATTTAATACAGATAACTGTTTTTCTAAATCAGTCGTATCAACAGTTGATCCGATTTTATCTTGAATAGCTTCCTTGAATTTACCTTCCTTAGTCATTGCGGTAATCAATTTTGCAAGCACATCATCAATCTGAGACTGTTCAATATTACATCGAAA
>JBGVRS010000053.1:0-2893 GCA_045128635.1 Lachnospiraceae bacterium | reverse complement strand
AAAAGGACTCCGGCAAAATCAAAGCTGACCTGATTTGCCTTGCGGATGAGGTATATGATGAAAATGATGATCTTCTGCTCTTCGATCCATTAGAACCGTGGAAGAAGACCAAGCTGAAGGGCGGCACTTATACACTACGCCTACTTATGGAGAAGATTTTCGAGAAAGGTGAATGTGTTTATACCTCTCCAAAGGTTATGGATATCCGCAAATACTGCCTAAAAGAACAGGACACTCTCTGGGAGGAAACCAAGCGTTTCGTAAATCCTCATGAGGTTTACGTAGATCTTTCTAAAAAACTTTATGATACCAAAATGCTGCTCCTGGATCAAATGGGAGAAAAATAAATACAAAAAACTGCAAGTGTTTTCAAAAAATGCTTGCAGTTTTTTTACAAATGTGTTATTTTAGTTGCACAAGTAGAATAATTCTTAAAATTCTAATTGAACAAAATCGCTGCGCGATGGCCTGCCAAGGCTGTGGCGCAGTTTTTTACTTTTTTTCTAAAATAGGCAGTGACAGGATTGTCCCAAGATAGTATTGTTAAAGTACCACCAATAACAAACTTCACACACGGGCTTAGTCCCTTCAACTGCCTATGAAAAGAATACCACTTTTAGCCTGCTTTCACAAGCAGTTTTATTTTGCAAATGCTCCTCCATGATAGGTAGTTACTGTTGTTATTACTACTTTTATTTCATGGAGGTTATTTATGTACGAAGAAATTTTTGAATTAGTAACTATTGCTGCACAAAAGAGGAATCTAAAAGAATCCACAGCAAAAGCATATTGTCACGCCCTTAGTCCGTTTCTAAATGCTATCGGTAAACCTTGGCAAGAACTTACTATTGCCGATGTTGATGATTATCTTACTGCTAAAAGACTTGTCGGTATTATGCCCGAAACCTACAATCATTACTATGGTGCATTGCGCTTTATGTACAAACGGGTGCTCAAACTTAACTGGAACGAAGACGACCTTCCCCGCATGAAACGTGACCGTTCCCTGCCCACTGTTCTTTCAAGAGAAGAAGTTAATGCTATCCTTGATGCTACACCGAATCTGAAATACAAAGCTATTTTTGCCGTTATGTACTCAGATGGTCTTCGGGTGTCTGAAGCAACCCATTTGCATTATGATGACATTTCTCGAAGCAATCACTCCATTCACATCCGCAATACCAAGAACAGGATGGACCGCTACACCATTCTTGCCGACCGAACTCTTGATATTCTGACAGAGTACTGGTTCCAGTATGGTAAGCCCAGAAACATCCTGTTTCCAAGCCAGGCAACCGGAGAATATCTGGACATCTCCGCAGTAAATCAGGTGTTAAGAAGAAGTGCACAACGTGCAGGCATTACCAAACGTGTCACTTCCCATGCATTTAGACACAGCTTCGCAAGTCATCTTTTGGAAGCAGGGTGCGACATTAAATACATTCAAGCATTGTTGGGACATTTAGACCCTAAATCCACCGAGGTTTATCTTCATGTCAGCAACAAAACCCTGCTGGGTATTAAAAGTCCTTTCGATGTACAGGAGGATTCATAATGGAGCATCCCACTGTACAGGATATATTTTTACGTTTTTACCCACAATACCTTGATAAATACACACCTTCCCCACAACAGTCTAAAGTTGCTAACTGTATCATTAACTGCAAGACCGGTGCTTACGGTGCAAATGTAAGTGTATGTGAGGACTGTGGGCATCTACAAATCCACTATAACTCCTGCCGAAACAGATGCTGTCCCATGTGCCAGGCCTTGCCCAAGGAAAAGTGGATGGATAAAAGGCGTGAAGACGTTCTGGATGCCCCTTACTTCCATGTAGTATTTACGGTACCACAGGAGTTGAATTCTTTAATCTACAGTAACCAGCAGCTTCTTTATGATGCTATGTACCACTGCATTTCAGCAACTATTGAAGAACTGACTTCCGACACAAAACATCTTGGTGCAAAGGTCGGATATATTTGCGTGTTACATACCTGGGGTTCTGAAATGAATTACCATCCTCACATCCACGTCATTCTTCTTGGTGGCGGTCTGACCGCCCAAAATCAATGGCGCGATAAGGGTGAAGAATTCTTTCTTCCGGTAAAGGTACTTTCAAAGCTGTTTCGTGGCAAGTACATGGCTGAACTCAAAAAACTATACGAAGAGAAAAAGCTTCAGTTTCATGGAAGTAGTGAAAAATATCGTAATCACTATACTTTCAAAGAACTCCTAAACAGTTGTTACGAGAAAGACTGGGTTCCCCATTGCAAGAAAACCTTTAATGGTGCGCAGTCTGTTATTAACTACCTCGGGAAATACACTCACAGGATTGCTATCAGCAACCACCGTATTATCCGCATGGATGAATATACCGTTACCTACTATGTAAAAGACTACCGGGAAGAAGGTAAGTGGAAAGAATTTACCATTTCCGGCGTTGAATTTATCCGCCGTTTCCTTATGCATGTACCCCCCAAACGTTTTGTCAGGATCAGACACTATGGCTTACTGTGTACCAGAACCAAGACCAGACATATGACATTATGCCGGAATCTTCTTGGCTGTAAACAGTATCTTTCCCTGCTGAAAGATATGGATACTTCACAGATGCTTGAAACCCTCTACGGCATTAAGGTTACTGTCTGTAAGTGCTGTGGCGGACACCTTGGTAAGCCACAACAGCGGTTCCCCTTACGGTGTTAATGCGGAAGCCTCATATCTTTTGTGAAACCCCAGAAATGAGGTCTATTTGTCGTGCTCAGATTTCCGAAATGAGCCCTCAGAAACATGGGCTTAACCTTTACTTTTGGGTAAAGTGTAATAATTGAAAATCCATACATACTGGCTCCGGTGACGCGACTTTGTTCACTATAGAAAAATCGAAATTGAT
>JBGVRS010000052.1:0-80657 GCA_045128635.1 Lachnospiraceae bacterium | reverse complement strand
AATCCATACATACCGGCTCCGGTGACGCGACTTTGTTCACTATAGAAAAATCGAAATTGATGTAAACGATAGGGCAGTTTATTAAATGTTGTAAGCTGCTTTATCGTTTACACCAACTTCGATTGGTTTCTAATCAATTTTACATTCATTATAGCATAAAAATGCGCATTGATCATTTTCAAATCAATGCGCATTATTGATTTATGAACAAACTGTTAATTCGTAGGAAACTTCAAATTCTTCTATGCTTCCAACTCTTCACAAAGTTGAAAGTTTACTCTTTGTATTTGTATTTTCTACTATATTTTTTATGTTTCCGAATCCACTTTAATAAAAAATGAAAATAAATAACCTACTGCACCCAAAACAAAATACCCTGTAATTATTTTTTGTAAAATCCAGAATATATTTTCCGGAATGCCACTTACCGTTTTAACTGTATCTACTCTTATTGCAAAAAGCAGCACAAGCACTGCTACCGATAGCATCATACATTTCATGCCTTTTTTATAGAATACAGTTTTTACGTGAGTCAAATACTCCTTCTTAGATTCAAAATCTTCATACCTCATATCAAATATTCCTTCGTCAACTTATTCTTATAATCCGTTTATAGATTAAGATCTCTTCCGCAGTAATATTTCTATTTTCATGGTAATGACCAAAAAACCACTTTTTAAACTTCACCATCTGACGAAGTTCTTCAAAATATTTCGCTAAATAATCAGGCTTTCCATAAGTTGGATTAATTAGTATCTGTGTGCTGGCAGCACAACAATGAGTCACCATAAAATCTACTTCATTGTTGTGCTCCTGCAGATTCATTTTTCCTTCTTTCATTTCTTCTGCTGAAGGCAGTTCACGCTCCCACCAGCTCAAATGATTCACTCTATAGGACCGGTATTCCCTATCCAATTCCTTTTTCTTTATATAACGGATCGTCTATCTCAAGAATACCATCTCTGATATCCTGACTGCTTGCTCCACCAAAAGAAAATACTTTCTTTCCATCAATAAGATATACCTGCCCACGCATCAAATGAATAATACTTGGTCTAATACGTTGAATTTTACCGCCAAAATCACCTCATATGATAACGAAATCATCTTTTGTCATTTCCAGTTGTTCTGGAAAATTCTTTTTATTAAAGCGCTTAAAATCGCCATGACAATCTCCGATTATGTAAATCATAGAATCACCTGCCAATAGTTCCTAAGTTATATCACTACTATAGCAATTTAATTTATCACACTCCAGATATTTTCCTTTCATGTAAAGTATAAGTTTATTTCTATACGGCAAGTCCCCAAAGTATTCCGGTGGAAATACTTTTTCACTATCCTCCTGTGTCGATGTTCCTCGAGAACGTTCACTGGCATAAGTTTCACTATTACTCTTTTTAAGTACTCGCTTATAACCGCATATATCACTAAACATCGATGAAGTAGCCATATCATTGGAACCTAATATCAACTGTACATTACAATTCCCCATAATGGATCTTGAACCTATCGGTTTATAACGATATTCTAACTGTGAAACATTTTGCTGAATAATCAAACTGATAATATTTTTAGATCTCAATGTTGAAAGATTTGTATTAATCATTTCATATGAAAATGTCAATTGTGGGAATTCATCCATCAGCATTAAGATTGGAGTTGTAGTTATACCAGTAGAACGATCCGGCCTTTTTGTAAACGCGGTACAAAATGTTTGAATAATGAGTGTAAACAGTGGTGCATACGATTCCAAATGTTCCTGAGATATCTGAAGATAAATATCACATCCTGCTTCAAGAAGATCTTTTGAAATACATTTTGAAGATTTTTTCAAAAGTTCATTTAATACAGGATTTGAAAAATGTACCATTGCAGTGGTCAAAGTATCATATACTGCACTTACATTCTTTTCATTATTTCCGTAGAAACTTGCAATCTGTTCTTTGGCTGCAATACAATCTGAATCCAACGCTTTTCTTACCCAATCAAACGGATTTCCATTAAGGATAGCCCTTACCACATCAGGAAAAGAAACATTTGGATTTTGGTATAGCATCAAATGTGTAATACCTTGAAACATCTTCCTTGCTCTGCTTGAAAAATAATATCCATCACTTCCTGTTTCTTCTGGGATCAGAATCGTTGCCATTGATTCTAAATAAAGTTTTTTCTCTGTGACAGTCATTTCCTCAATTCCGGAAAATGGATCAAAATGGAAACTTTCTTCCAATGCATTCGGATGATCCGGACAAAATCGCACAATATAACGATAACTGTTTTGAGAAACATAGTTATATAAATCACCTTTGATGTCCACTGCAAGAACTGATCCAGGAAATGTCATGGCATTTGTAATTGCTATACCGCTTGTTTTTCCTGATCCCGGAGGTCCGAAAACAGCAATATTGCATTCACTATTCGCCGGAATCGCTACCAATCTGTTCTTCACAGTTCCAAGTACGATTCCTCGAGTTTTATACCATGGTTGTTCTTTAAATTCAGTAATATCCATTTTGTGAGGTTCTGAGTTCTGAAAATAGTCTGTCAGTTCAAAAAAATCTCTTTTATAATCATCCTTGTCATTGTCATATACTCTTCCTGTTTTGTAATAGTATATACTGTTTCGAACCACACAAATTGCTAACCATATCCAAAAAATATATAATCCCATTGAAATTAAAAAATTGATGTACGCTCGAAGCATTGAATCTTTTATCCCTAACATGTATAATATCACTATTTTTAATATAAATAGCAATACTGCAATTATGGCTAACAGAATAACATTCCTTTCTATATGCAGCTCTTTAATTTTTTGTTTATCTATCATATACCGTCCCCCTGTCTCTTGATTTATATTGATTTCCCCAGGTATCATAGTTTCCCCATTCCGGGGCATGTCCCCAATGTGTCTTTTCAGTATTTCCCAGAAGAATTTCTGATAATCGATCTGTCGTAATTGTTGATTCGAGCCTAATCCCTGTCTTCTCTGTAATATCTTTTAGCTGGCTCACAGACAGTCCAATTACTGTTCCATTTCCACTTTTAGGGTAATATACCGTTGCTTGTATCCCTTTCTGCGTAAGATATTCTTGCAGTTCCGGATGAAATGCCTTCAGCAAAGATTTTTTTGTCAACTGATCTGCACATAGTTTAAATTCATATTCTTCATGTTTTAGATCCCAAACTGCAGGAACATACATGATATGAATATGACCTTTGGATAACAATTCTCCAGTTGGAGAAAAGTGTTTTTCATCAAGATGTACTTCTGCTACAAACACACACCTTTTACCCATGGGAAGTGTGCTGCAGATATATTCAAAACATTCTCTATAAAACAACTCTCTTTGTTCTTCCGGGCAATCCGATGGACATTGGATTACAACTTCTATCGCATGAATCAAATTTTTACGATTGTACTTATAGCACTCTTTTTCAATCTGTTTTCTGTATTGGTTAATTTCATTGCACGTACTTCCACGATCGATCAGGCTGTAATTTTGCTGTATTAATTCTGGTTGAATTGATTTATTCCCATTCACATTACCATCTGACAAACGTCTCATATTATGACGGATAATCGGCAATACCTGCCTCGATTGCCATTTTGCTATTTCAGCCATTTTACATCACCTCCTCCATACCTTGAATTCTGCCCTATAACAAATTAGGGGAGAAGATATTTTACTTAAGCATCTGTTCTCTGTCTGCGGCTCCTAATAAATATGTCTCTTCTCGCATCACTTCCATTTCTTCCGAAAACGCCGAAATGTATTCGTCAAATTTCTTGTACATGATTGTTCCCGTACCACCCATCATTTCCGTAAGTTCGTCCTCTAGGTTGTATCGCAAATCTCTTTTTTCTTTAAATTCATCCGATTCTGTGACAACAAGATCACTTGGATTTTCATAAAACCTACGATAATAACTTCTCATATATTCTCTATCCATCACTTTCACCTTTCGTTTCAAAACAGACCTAACTTAAGTTGCTCACGCCGTACATATCATGATTTACCTGCGCACGATAATAATTTGACATCGTTACAGGCGCATTAAACAATGCTGTAAGATTATATCTGTATGTATCTTTGATACTTGTACTATTTTTCCCTAATGATTCAAGCACGTACTCTATATGACTGCGTGTTAATTTCAAAAATCGGCTTTTCACTTCCGGATAGGGAACCTCTCTTCCACCAATACGAACTGTTTTGCAATCATAAGAAACCGTGTCCACTATGAGAGTTACCAGTTCATCGATTTCATCCTTTTTAACCCACTCAACTGCTACCAAATAGTCATAATCAATGTTCTCTTTGATAATTTCCTCATAGGTATCTCTCACACTTTTCATATCAAAATCACTATTTTCAGTTCTGTTCTTTTCGTCCGCAGATACGATATGATTCGATTTATAATTACTCTTTTCAGTATTATTCTCTTTAGTATTATTAATAAGTGGTGTGCTTTTCGACACCTCTTGAGGTGTCAATTCTGCACTTCCAGAAGTTCCCAAATCAGCACTTCCAGAAGTGTCAAAAGCGACAACTCTAGAAGTTCCCATATCGCTACTTCTAAAAATATTTCCACTACTTTCTAATTGACCAAACGCACCATCTTTCTGTTGCAGAAAACTTTTCACATATAAAATACTAGGAAGCCCTAACCCTCTACGTTTCTTTTCAACGAGACCAAATACCTCTAACTCTGTTAAATAGTCTATCGCCTTTTTCTTAGAAAACCCTAGGTCCTCCTGTATTTCCGCTATCTGGTAAATGATATATACTTTATTTTCGCTATCATACCATCCGTTTTTCATAGAAAGTCCCATACGATCAAGTAAAACACCATATAGCATCTTTGCTTGAATTGATAAAGAAGAGAAGGTTTTATCCAGAAGTATTATTTTGGGGATTTTTATAAAATTGAATTGATCTGCCTGGGAACCATAATAATAATCAAATTTCATTTCATTCACCTACTTGTCTGTGCTTCCATTCTTCCAGAAGTGTCAAAATCACACCTTCCATATCTGAAGAAGAGTAATTTGACGGAAAATATTTATAAAGTTTCTTCTCTGACAAAGTCACTTTTTTTGATGGATATCTTCCTTTTAAACTACCGTTCAAAAGCTGAATCATTTCCACTTGATTTATCGTATTATTTTCCAAATGTTCTCGTAACTTTGCAATTTGTTCTGATTTAATTACTCCATTGTCCTTGATGTATTCATATAACCACTTCTGCACCTCCTGACTAATGTATGAAATATCCACTGCTACAGTAAATCCCAAGCGCTTTTCATCTACCATATCAAGCAATTCCGGAATTAATTCTGTTAAACGAATAAATCGTTTTACCTGCGAGCCTGAGACTCCTGATTCCTGTCCAATATAATTAGCCGCCAACTTCGGACCATTTTGGTCCGAAGTTAAATCTCGTCTATTTCCTTGTCTCTTCATTGCTTCCATTTTCATCTTATATGCAAATGCACGCTCACTTGGCAGCAATTCTTCTCGTTGAATATTCGCATTGACCATTGCGATTGTAGATTCATCATCTGTCATTTCTTTTATAATCGCAGGAATATTCTCAAACCCAAGTCGTTGTGCTGCATGCATTCTGCGGTGGCCCGATATCATTTCGTAACCATCATTTTCATCCGGTCTTACTAAAACCGGCGTCAAAATTCCCTGCAAACGAATACTTTCCACCAACTCCTCCATTTTTTCATCATCTTTCACCTTAAATGGATGATCATGAAATGGAGTAATTCTCTTGAGCTCAATTTCGACAGATGCTTCGCCTTCCGGAATTCCCATCAATTCATCAAATGATGTTAATCTTATTTTTTCACCTACCCTCTGCTTCACCCTTTAAGCACCTCCTCTGCAATATCTTGATATGCCTTGGAAACTTTTCCTTTTGGTTCATATACAAAAATACTTTTCCCCTCAGCACTCGTTTCAGCAGCTCTAATCGACAAAGGAATCACGCTTTCAAAAATATTTACATTTGCTCCATAAGCTTCTCTCACTTTTGCTGCAATGTCTTTTGCGTGATTCGTTCTTAGATCTACCATCGTAAGAAGAATGCCTTCTATTTTCAGTTTACGATTCAACTGACGCTTTACCTTGAAGATTGTTCTAATCAGCTGTTGTAATCCTTTTACCGGCAAATAAGCAGCTTGTACAGGAATGACAACAGAGTCAGAAGCTGCGAGTGCGTTAATTGTCACCATCCCCAGGGACGACATACAATCAATCAAAATATAATCGTACTTATCTCGAACCATTTCGATATATCCCCTAAGCAGTGTCTCTCTACTCATCACATTTACCAAAGAAACTTCCAGACCAGACAATTCAATATTTCCAGGAAGAAAATCAATTCCTTCCTGATGGTGAATAATTCCATAATCTTCCGGAATTTCTTCTTCATTGATTATTGCTCCCATAATGGATGCCAATGTTATATCTAATTCATCCGGCTCATCATATCCAAGACTGACTGTCATACTTCCCTGCGGATCTGCATCAATCAACAACACCTTTTTTCCTGCTCTCGCAAGTCCAATCCCTAAATTCACTGTAGTAGTTGTTTTACCAACTCCACCTTTTTGGTTAACTACTGAAATCACTTTACTCATATTCTCGAAACGCCTCCAAATACTCATCAATAATATCCAAATTCACCAAAACAACTCTTTTTACTCGATAGATTGCACCGGCATCTTTTGCTAGATTTTGAAATGTATGCAGGCCCATCGAATATAATTGAGCACCTTCATCATATCGAACAAATTTCTTTCTTCGTTCGCGAACCATTTTTTCCATCTGAGGAATATCCTTTTTCCTACTTTTCATTTTCCCTTCTCCTTGTTTCTTCTAATCTTTTTACAACTTCCGGATGATCCTTGAGAAAATTTTCTAATATATCCAAATCTACAATGGCTGTTTTTCTTATTGGATAATTTGCATCTGCTTCTTTAGCAACTCTTACAAACGACCAATACGGCAGATTATACAATTTTGCTCCCTGAGCATAATCCACAAACTTCCGTCCCTTTCCATCCAAATATTTTTCCAGATCCGGTCTACCTTTCTTTTTCTTTTTCATTTTCTCTAATCTCCTTTACATTTATCAGCGATGTTTTTGAAAATAAAAAAGCACATCGCATTGGTATTTCTACCAAAACGATGTGCCTTTGCACTTTCAATTCTTAAACCTGTTCCTCAAGAATTTTTCTTTATTGACTTTTAAACGAATACTATTACAAAAATCCAACAATCCATAGAGAATTGTTTCATCTTTTGCAACAATGTATACCGCAACTTTTAAATCCATAGAAGTCCTTGGGATTTAAGGTAAATCCGTAGTAATCCTTCTAAATCCAAGATTTTATTGGACTGAAACGCCTATCGACTGGACCAAAAACTACTGAAGACTCTTCATAGTTGGGAAGAGCAATACGTCACGAATAGCCTGTGAATCTGTTAATAACATACACATACGGTCAATACCAAATCCGATACCGCCTGTTGGTGCCATACCGATTTCAAGTGCATTCATGAAGTCTTCATCTGTTGTATTCGCTTCTTCATCACCAGCTGCAAGTGCTTCTTCCTGCGCTTTGAAACGTTCTCTCTGATCGATTGGGTCATTTAACTCAGAGTAAGCATTTGCCATTTCCCATCCATTCATGAAGAATTCGAAACGTTCTACATATTCTGGGTTTTCCGGTTTCTTCTTTGTTAATGGAGAAATTTCAATTGGATGATCCATAACGAATGTAGGCTGAATTAAGTGGTGTTCTACATATTCTTCGAAGAATAAGTTTAAGATATCACCTTTCTTATGTCTTGCTTCGTATTCGATGTGGTGTTCATCTGCAACTGCTCTTGCTTCTTCTAATGTGTGGATTTCGTTCCAGTCAACATTTGCGTATTTCTTAACGGCATCTACCATAGTGATTCTTTCAAATGGTTTTCCAAGATCCATTTCAATGCCGTTGTATACGATTGTTGTTGTTCCAAGAACTTCCTGTGCTACGTGACGATACATGTTTTCTGTTAAATCCATCATACCGTTGTAGTCTGTGTAAGCCTGATATAATTCCATCAATGTGAATTCCGGATTGTGTCTTGTATCAAGACCTTCGTTACGAAATACTCGGCCGATTTCGTAAACTCTCTCAAGTCCGCCTACGATGAGACGTTTTAAGTAAAGTTCCAGAGAAATACGAAGTTTGAAATCTTCATCTAACGCATTGAAATGTGTTTCGAATGGTCTTGCTGCTGCACCACCTGCGTTTGCAACGAGCATTGGTGTTTCAACTTCTAAGAATCCCTGTCCATCTAAGTAACGACGAATGCTGGAAAGGATTTTGGAACGTTTGATAAATGTGTCCTTAACTTCCGCATTCATGATTAAGTCTACATATCTCTGACGATATCTTGTATCTGTGTTTGTCAGACCATGATATTTTTCTGGTAAGATCTGTAAGCTCTTTGATAATAATGTAACTTCAGAAGCGTGGATGGAGATTTCACCCATTTTTGTTCTGAATACTTCACCTGTGATACCTACGATATCACCGATATCCATTTTCTTGAAATCTTTGTATGATTCTTCACCAACACTGTCACGTGCTACGTAAGACTGGATGTTTCCCTGTAAGTCCTGGATTCCACAGAAAGATGCTTTACCCATAACTCGCTTAGACATCATACGTCCTGCGATCGTTACAGTCTTTCCTTCCATTTCTTCAAAGTTATCTTTGATTTCCATGCTGTGATGTGTCTGGTCAAATTTTGTAATTACGAACGGGTCTTTTCCGTTTGCCTGCAGGTCTGCCAGCTTTTCTCTTCTAACTTTTCTAAGCTGGTTTAAGTCCTGTACCTGTACATTCTTTTCTTCAGCCATTATTTTCTCCTTTAGTTTGCTCTCTGGATTTCAAGTACTTTGTACTGAATGATTCCAGCCTGTGTTTCAACATTTACGATATCTCCAACTGCAGCACCAAGTAATGCTTTTCCTACTGGTGATTCATTGGAAATTTTACCTTTTAAGCTGCTTGCTTCAGAGGAACCTACGATTTTGAATTCTTCTTCTTCGTCAAATTCCACGTCTAAAATTTTAACTTTACAGCCTACGCTGATTTTATCAAGATCAACTTCATCTTCATCAACAACTTCAGCGTTCTTTAAGATTTTTTCAATCTGTTCGATTCTTGCTTCGATGTCACGCTGTTCGTCTTTTGCTGCATCGTATTCCGCATTTTCAGATAAGTCGCCCTGTTCTCTTGCTTCTTTGATCTTCTGAGAAATCTCTTTTCTCTTAACTACTTTTAAGTCTTCGAGTTCTTCTTCCAGTTTACGAAGTCCTTCGTAAGTTAAAATGTTTTTCTTTTCTGCCATTTTGAACACCTTCCTGTTTATCTAAACTATTTTCAGTAATGTTTATTCGTTACAAGATGCGCGTTTTTACCAAAAGATTTCCCTGCGCATACAATTTTAGTATTATATCAGCGAACCCCCAGAATGTCAAGGTTTTTCAAGGCTTTCTGCCTTTAATTTCAGCTTTAAATTTTTCTCTTTACACCATTGTTTTAGCTCCTCACAGCGGCTCTTTCGAAACGTCATTCCCCAGGGAACCAAAAGACTTTCTGCAAAAGCCGGTGCAATACATGCTCCCCCTGCTTCAATGCATTTTAAGGATACTGCTGTTATGTTTAGAGCACTCTCCAATAAATCTTTTACCTTCCATTCCTTTTTATGCGGCAGAAAGCAAATGCTCCCTTTCGGGTAACAGTCATCCTTTTGAATCGTATCCGTAAAATCCCACACAATATTTCCTTGCAGATTTTTCTCCTCCCATGGAAGCACAAGATCTACCAAAAGCCCCAGTTCCTGAAATGCCCTCTCCTGCAGATTCTCAAAATATTCTTTCCGGTTCGTAATGATTGTCAGATAATTAAATTCTTCTAAGAATTCACTTAGAAAATAATCAATTTTATAATCACCATCATCGATCAAAACCATGCAAATCTGCTTTTTCGGAATTTTCGCATATCGCCTTAAATACGCCATACACTCCTTCATATAAATGTACGGAAAATAAAAGGGAGTCCGACTTTCAGATTCCCTTTCGTAATAGTCCCATATATATTCTAAAACTTTCTGACTACCAAAAATCCTTGCCATGAAACGGATTTTACGCGGCAGTTTTGGTCTTGTCTCAGGTCTTGCAAGCTTTAACAGTTCTTTTTTCTCCATCAGATACCCACACCTATTTTTTTACAAATCTATGCGGTTTTATCCTTGGACATTCCTTCCATTTTTATCCTTGTAAAAGCTCTGTTAATTCCTCGTAGGTTTCTACCTCATTGATCTTTGCACGAAGCTTTGCACTGTTTGGATAACCTGCGGTATACCAGGCAACGTGTTTTCTCATTTCACGAATACCTGTATATTCTCCTTTGCATTCCAGCTGCATTCTTGCATGACGAAGCATCATTTCACGTACTTCCGATAGTCCCGGTTTTTCCGGCACAATGCCGGTTTCTAAATATTCTTTAATCTGTTTAAAAATCCATGGATTTCCTCTGGCTGCACGCCCAATCATAATACCATCCACACCGGTCTCTTCTATCATTTTTTTTGCTGATTCCGGACCTGTAACATCTCCATTTCCGATCACCGGAATAGAAACCGCTTCTTTTACCTGTCTGATAATATCCCAGTCAGCCTTTCCGCTGTAATACTGTTCTCTGGTTCTTCCGTGAACTGCTACCGCAGCTGCGCCACAATCTTCGATGATCTTTGCAATTTCCACTGCATTTACATGGGCTTCATCAAACCCTTTTCGTATTTTGACAGTCACCGGTTTGTAAGTCGCCTTTACAATCTTTGATACAATTTCACGAACCAGCTCCGGATTTTTCATAAGCGCGGAACCTTCGCCGTTGCCTGCTACTTTTGGTACCGGGCAGCCCATGTTAATATCCAGAATATCAAATGGTTTTTCTTCGATTTTTTTCGCCATCTCTGCCATAATGTCGGCATCAGAACCAAATAACTGTAAGGATACCGGACGTTCTCTCTCATCGATTTCCATGAGAGCTTCCGTGTTTTTGTTATTATAATAAATCGCTTTGGCACTGACCATCTCCATGCAGAGAAGCCCTGCCCCCTGTTCCTTACAGAGCAGACGAAATGGCAGGTCCGTTACTCCTGCCATTGGTGCCAAAATAATATTGTTCTCTAAAGTTACATTTCCAATTTTCATACTTCTTCTATTTTTTCTCCAAGGAAAAATACTCTAAAATAAGTTTCCAGACTTTCTAACAGCGTCGTTCTCGTACGCTGAATTTCTTTAATCTTCAATTCACTGCCAATATCATCAAACAGCAGATCTCCTTCGTCGCATGTCACGTTTAATGTCAGTGTTCCATCCGGCTCAAACCCAAATGTCAAAATCCCACCCACATCTTCTGTAAAAAGAACGCTCATAATCTGAAGGTCATCTTTGATGGTCTTTGGAAGACCCATAAATTCCGGATTCAAATAATATTTCTGTTCGTAAGAATTTGACACACAAAGAATCGTCATCTTTTCTTCCATAAATTTACCTCTCTATATGTATCCGTAGAGACCTCTTACCGATACCTCTCCGGAATAAACTTCACAAATTATTCCATCTTCACGAACAACAATCAGATTTCCTGCATCTGTAATTCCTTTCGCAACTCCCTGATATGGCTGCTGTGGGTCCAGTACATACACGCATCTGTCTCTATTTGCAAGCATATTTTCATAGGCTTCTCTTAAAAGAGACAAATCCTCTGTCTTTTCGTATTGTTCGTAAAATCTTTCAAAATATTTCATCACAGAAGCAATTAACGCTTCTCTGCAAATTTCTTTTCCTGTTTCAATCTTTAAGGAACTGGCAATCTCTCGGATTTCTTCCGGAAATTCTTCGGTGTTTACATTGATTCCAACCCCAATGATTACAATACCTTTTCCATTCTGAAAACACAGTTCTGTCAGGATTCCGCAGATTTTTTTACCGTTTACCACAATGTCATTTGGCCATTTAATCTGTGCATCAAAACTGCTTATCTCTTTTATCGCCTCTGCAACGGCCAGCGCCATCACAAGGGTCAGACCTGAAATATGCTCTAGGGAAATCTTTGGTTCCAGACACAGACTCATGGAAATCGTAGTTCCTTTTGGCGACTGCCAGATACGTCCTCTACGTCCCTTCCCTGCAGTCTGGGAATCTGCCACAATCAGTGTTCCGTGAACAGATTCTGTTTTTGCAAGTCCCTTCCCATATTCCTGGGTAGAGTCTAAAATATCAAAGCACAGGCAGGTTTTCCCTGCCCATGCTGTCTCTAATTCATTTAATAAATTCATTCTCATACAAATACAAAATAACGGACTGCCAGAATCAATGCAATGATTAAAAATAGTGCACAAACAATGGCATATACATTTCCACGCACTCTTTTCTGTTCTGAGAAACTAATGGTTGCACCGATGAAGTTTTCCACTGCTGCCAATGTAAAAATCAGCATTTTGAAAATTTCTCTGTTTCCTATATTAAACAGAACCAAAACCATTAACACCAGGATAATGATTCCGAGAATCAGATTGATCGTACGTGTAATAAAAAACGGTTCTCTCACCTTTTTGTTCATTATGATACTCCGATAGTTGCAAGCATGACTGCTTTAATAGTATGCATACGGTTTTCTGCTTCATCAAATACAACAGACTGTTCGGATTCGAATACTTCGTTGGTTACTTCCATTTCCGTAATACCGAATTTTTCGTGGATTTCTTTTCCTACAGTTGTTTCCAGGTCATGGAACGCAGGGAGACAATGCATAAAGATTGCTGTTGGTTTTGCATTGTCCATTGCTTTTTTATTTACCTGATATGGCATCAGCGCTTTAATACGTGATTCCCAAACTTCATCCGGTTCACCCATGGATACCCACACGTCTGTGTAAATAACATCGGCATCTTTTGTGGCTGCCATCACATCTTCTGTTAATGTAATACTTCCGCCTGTCTGTGCCGCAATTGCTCCGCAGGTTGCAACAAGGTCAGGATTTGGGAAATAATCTCTTGGTGCACAGGCAACAAAGTTCATACCCATTTTTGCACAGGTTGCCATCCATGAGTTACCCATGTTGTAACGGGCATCACCCATGTATACAAGCTTTTTGCCTTTGATTTCTCCAAGGTGTTCTCTGATGGTCAAAAGGTCAGCTAACATCTGTGTTGGATGGAATTCATTGGTCAGACCATTCCAAACCGGTACTCCGGCATATTTTGCAAGTTTTTCTACACGTTCCTGTTCAAAGCCACGGTATTCAATACCTTCATACATTCTTCCTAAAACACGTGCAGTATCTGCAATACTTTCTTTTTTACCAATCTGGGAAGCAGATGGATCAAGATAGGTACATCCCATACCAAGGTCATGAGCTGCTGTTTCAAAAGAGCAGCGTGTTCTTGTACTTGTTTTTTCAAAAATAAGTACAATGTTCTTGCTCACAAGATAATCTACACGGATGCCTTTTTTCTTACGTTCTTTTAAATCGGCTGCCAAATCTAATAAATATTCAATTTCTTCCGGTGTAAAATCCAGAAGTTTCAGAAAATTTCTTCCTTTCAGTAAATCCCAATTTCTAACCATGATTGTTCTCCTACGTGTCAATTAATGCTTTCCATGCACATTTCCGCATAGAAAGAAGATAGCAAATATTTTACTATACTTCCCGATATTTTACAACTTTAACTTGCTAAAATCTGTATAAATATACAAAAGGCACCCTTCCTAAGAAGGATGCCCGAAATTCAATTAATAAAAAACGTGACCGCCGATCACAATGTGTGCACCTGCTACCGCAGATCTTGCTGATTTGAAGTGTGTAAAACTTCCTACATTACTTGCACCATTAATCGCTTCCTGTGCTGCCTGCAGGCATGATGCTTTGACACCTCTTGCCATCACTTCATGTATTTTGGCAGCTGCATATGGGAACTGTCCCGGTGCATAGATAACATCTGCAATGGTATTTGGATAACGTCCGCTTCTAACACGATTCATTACAACTGCACCAACTGCCAACTGTCCTTCATACGGCTGATTACCAGATTCAATCTGAATGAGTGCGCCAAGTACCTGTACTTCATTTCCGCTTGCTCTGACTGCCTCATACTGCTTTTTCAGGGCAGCTTTCTTTCTTGCCGCTTCCGCAGCCGCCTCAGCCTCACGAATCTGTTCCATGGTCTGAGCTTCCCCTACCTCAGCAGCTACAGTTGTGTATTCTGCTTTGATGTAAGCTTCACCATCATCATATTTAATCTTCAGCCATCCGTCTTCTTCACTAATGACATCTGCTTTTTCACCGTTTCCCAAAAGATCTCTTGTTTTAGATTCTTCCGATGCTTCCGCACGAACCTTTAATCCGTCTGCCGTAACAGTCGCCACCAGATTACAGTCTCTGGCGGCAATGGCTTTTGCATCTACTCCAAATGCCAGAAAATCGTTGGAAATGTACCCTTCACAATCTCCCGAAACAATCTTTGTCCAATACTCACCTTTTTCAATTACCTCTGCTGCACCGCCTTTGTAAAGACGTCCTACCGCTTCGGATTCCGTGGTCGCTTCTGAACGAATTGTTACATATTCTTTAACATTCGGCATGCAACGGCCTTCCCACTCTTCCATAATTTCCAGAGTTTCAAAATTATCACTTGTCATAGGTTCCACAACATCTGCAATTCCTGCATTTGCCGCGTCACCCCAAGAGATAAATCCACATGATGTCAGCCATACAAATGTCATAATGAGCAGACTTGCCACCTGTTTCTTTTTCATTTCTATACCCTCCATGATATTACGAAAATATTACGTAAATCTTTTGACATTGTAACAAATAATACATTATATGTCAAATTTGCCCGGGATATGCACACTTTTTGCTTCTTTAGCAAAAAAAGAACCCGCCAATGCGGGTTCTAAAAACTATCTTCTCTGTCTGGAAGCTTCATACATGAGAATCGCAGCTGCTACCGCAGCATTTAAGGATTCCAACTGTCCTTCCATTGGAATTTTAATATATTGTTTTGCTTTTTCTGAAAGCTCGTCTGTCAGTCCGTTTCCTTCATTACCGATTAAAAATGCAGTCGGGCCTTTGTAGGATTCCTCATCATAAAAACCTTTTCCCTTTAAATGTGCCGCATAGGTCACAATGCCTTTTTCATGGAGCCTATCCATATCACCAAGCAGGTCATCTGTATAAAGGAACGGTACTCGATAAATAGAGCCCATAGTTGATCTGATGGTCTTTGGATTGTAAATATCTACGCATCCACGGCTAAGCAGTACACCTGTCACACCGGCACCCTCTGCAGTACGCATCATGGTTCCCAAGTTTCCGGGATCCTGAAGATTTTCAAGTACCAGAAGCAACGGTGCTTCACCTTTTGTCAGCTGATCAAGGGTATATTTTTTCTGCTTCAGAATACAGAGTACCCCCTGTGGTGTCTTTGTATCTGCAACGTGATTGAACACTTCATTTTTCAGCACTTCGTAAGTAATTCCATCAAGGCTGTCCTTCAATGTACCCTTTTCATAAAGTTCCTCTGAAATATATGCCTTAACGATTTCATCTCTTGGCGCTTCCTGAAACATTTTTACGCCTTCTACAATATAAACACCCTGTTCTGTACGTGCTTTCGATTTTTTGATTAACTGTGCCAGGTTCTTTACCTGAGCATTTGCTGTACTTGTAATCATATTATCTTGATAATGCCATAGCGATTTCACACTGATATGCATCGATGGTCTTATTCATTGCCAACGCTTCATTAATGTCGAAATCCTGGAACTGTCCATTCTGATATCCCACAACGCGGTTTGTTTTTCCTTCACACAGTAAGTCCGCTGCCATGGCACCCATAATGGATGCATACATTCTGTCTTTACATGTTGGACTTCCGCCTCGCTGCATGTGTCCTAAAATTGTTGCTCTTGTTTCAATACCTGTGGCAGCTTCGATTCTTCTTGCCATAGAAGTAGAATGTCCGATACCTTCTGCATTGATAATAATGTGATGTTTTTTACCACGTTTACGGTTGCGGATAATATTGTTGATGATTTCCTGTTCATCATAATTATAAGTTTCCGGAATGAGAATATCTTCTGCGCCATTGGCAATACCGCACCATAACGCAATGTAACCTGCATGACGACCCATTACTTCAATGATACTGCAGCGTTCATGCGATGTGGAAGTATCACGAACTTTATCAATTGCTTCCATCGCTGTATTAACTGCTGTGTCAAATCCGATGGTATATTCTGTACATGCAATATCAAGGTCAATGGTTCCCGGAACACCAACGGTATTGATTCCACCATTGGCAAGGCACTGCGCACCTTTAAAGGAGCCGTCACCACCGATAACTACCAAACCATCAATGCCGTGCTTTTTACAGATTTCAATGCCTCTCTGCTGTCCTTCCACTGTGCGGAATTCTGAGCAGCGGGCCGTGTAAAGAATGGTTCCGCCTCGCTCAATGGTATCGGAAACATCCTGTGGCTTCATATCAAAAATGTCTTCTTCCAAAAGACCCTGATATCCTCTGCGGATACCTTTTACTTTTTTGCCATTATAGCATGCGCGTCTTACAACTGCTCGAATTGCAGCATTCATACCAGGGGCATCGCCACCACTTGTTAATACGCCAATTGTGTTGATTTCTTTGTTTGCTGCCATGATTCTCCTCCTCTTAAATGTCTCGTTATAGTGCCTTTAGAGTTCTGATTTTAATGTTTTGCTCACCGAACTGCAGCTTTAATGACTGAATCAGGGATTCGGAAAGCGATATATTTCTGTTTGGCGGATATTTCTTCCATTGCTTTTCCTTCGCAAGATATGCCACTACCGGCACATCTCCTTCGTATGCTTTGAGGGAATTTAACATACGAACTTCCTGGGCATCAAAGGTTTTCTTATCCGCAAACTGAATCCATAGTTCTTTTTTCTCCTGATCAAACGAAATAATCTTTTCACAGATCAATCTGCTTGGTTTGTCATCCTCACAGGAGACACGGCCCTGCACAAATACTTTTGCATCCTGCACCAGTGCTGCCGAATTATTTTCATAATCTCTCGGGAACACAATGACTTCCACCGTTCCCAATAAGTCTTCAATGGTAAGATATGCCATCTGTTTACTGGTCTTTGTCAGCTTCACACTCATTTCACTGATAATACCGCCAATAATTGCTTTCTCACCATCTCTTACATTGGTCGTTCCAAGTTCTTCATCCAGCATAAAATCTGCGGAGGTGTGAGAAATCGCTTTTCTCCAGCGTGCCTCACATTCCTGAAGCGGGTGTCCGCTTAAATAAACTCCGAGGACTTCTTTTTCAAATGCAAGTTTTTCACTCTGGTCAAATTCTCCAACCTTTGGCATCTGAATTTCCATGGTTGCCTTAACTTCCTCATCCACAAAATCAAATAAGGAAAGCTGACCTGTCAGAGTATTTTTCTTATCTCTCGCCGCTTCATCCATGATCTGCACATAGATAAACATTTTCTGTTTTCTTGTACCTTCCAGGGAATCAAGCGCACCTGCCTTGATGAAGTTTTCAATGGTTCGTTTGTTGACTTCTTTATTACTAAGTCTGGTGATAAAATCCTTCAGACTTGTGTAAATGCCGTTTTCTTCTCGTTCTGCTACAATCGCTTCAATGACAGAACGTCCGATACTCTTAATTGCGGTTAAACCGTAATGGATTCCGGCATCCGATACCGAAAATCCGGCATATCCCACATTAATATCCGGCGGTAAGATTTCAATTCCCATCTGGCGGCAGTTCAAAATATATTCTGCCACTTTTGACGGATTATCAATCACCGAAGTCATCAGTGCCGCCATAAATTCTACCGGATAATAATATTTTAACCATGCGGTCTGATAAGAAACCACTGCATAAGCAGCTGCATGGGATTTGTTAAATGCGTATTTCGCAAAATCGGTCATATCATCAAAAATTTTATTTGCAACTCTTTCTGATATGCCTCTGGAAATACATCCGGGAACTCCTTCCGCCTCATTTCCATAGACGAAGTTCTTACGTTCCTGCTCCATTACGGAAGCTTTCTTTTTACTCATGGCACGGCGTACAAGGTCTGCTCGCCCAAGGGTATATCCTGCCAGCTTCTGTACGATCTGCATTACCTGTTCCTGGTACACAATACATCCATAGGTCGGCTCTAAAATGCTTCGCAATTCTTCGCAGTCATAAGTAATGGTTTCCGGATGGTCTTTTCCCTTAATGTATTGCGGGATAAAGTCCATAGGGCCCGGACGATAGAGGGAAATCCCCGCAATGATATCTTCCAGACTCTTCGGTTTTAACTCCTTCATAAAGTTTTTCATGCCCGCACTTTCAAGCTGGAAAATACCTTCGCATTTACCTGTGCCGATGGAAGCTAATACCTGTTTATCATCATAATCTATTTTATCAATGTCAATGGAAATGCCTTTGGTCTGTCTGACCATGTTCACCGCATTCTGGATAACCGTCAGGGTACGAAGACCAAGGAAGTCCATTTTCAGGAGCCCTAACTCTTCCAGCGTTGTCATGGTAAACTGTGTGGTGATAGAACCATCGGAACCTCTGGATAATGGTACATATTCATCCACGGATTTTTGACTGATGACAACTCCTGCCGCATGCATAGAGGTGTGTCGCGGCAGACCTTCCAATCGTTTTGCCATGTCAATCAGTTCATGAATCTCTCCGCTGTCCTCGTAATTCTTACGAAGCTCCGGATTGACCTTCAATGCTTTATCAATGGTAATATTTAATTCCTGCGGAATCTGTTTTGCAGTCTGGTCACAGAGCTGATATGGCAAGTCCATCACTCGTCCAACATCTCTGATTACACCACGAGCCGCCAGCGTACCAAAGGTTACAATCTGAACCACGCGGTCTTTTCCATATTTTTCCACCACATAATCAATGACTTCCTGACGTCTTTCAAAACAGAAGTCAACGTCAATATCCGGCATGGATACTCGTTCCGGATTTAAGAATCGCTCAAACAGCAGGCTGTATTTCATTGGGTCAATGGTTGTAATCCCAAGGGTATAGGATACGATACTTCCTGCCGCACTTCCTCGACCAGGACCTACCGCAATGCCGTGGTCTTTTGCATATTTGATAAAATCCCAAACAATGAGGAAGTAATCTACATACCCCATTCTCTGGATAATGCTTAATTCATAAGTTAATTGTTCTTCTAATTCTTTCTCATGATTTGGATAACATCTCTCCAAACCTTCAAAGCACAGCTTATTTAAATATTCCCAGGAAGTATATCCTTCCGGCACATCATATTTCGGAAGCTTTGTAACCCCAAATTCAATTTCAACGTTACAACGTTCTGCGATTTTATGAGTATTTTCCAGCGCCTCCAGGGCATATGGAAAAAGTCTCGCCATTTCTTCCGGCGATTTTACATAGTACTGACCGCCTTCATAGCGCATACGATTCTCATCTGAGAGCTTTTTACCGGTCTGCAGACAAAGTAAAATATCATGTGGTTTTTCATCTTCTGCATAAGTATAATGAACGTCATTGGTCGCTACCAGTTCAATCCCGGTATCCTGACTCAGACGCAAAAGCTCCATATTTACGCGTTTCTGCTCCGGCAGTCCGTGATCCTGTAATTCTAAAAAGAAGTTTCCTTTTCCAAAAACGCTCTCATATTTAAGGGCAGCCTTCTTGCCTTCCTCATAAAATCCTCTATTTAAAAATCTCTGGACTTCTCCTGCCAGACACGCACTTAAGGCAATAATACCTTCATGGTACTCTTCCAACACTTCCATATCTACTCGAGGTTTATAGTAATACCCTTCTGTAAAACCTTTTGACACAATTTTCATCAGGTTATTATAACCGGTGTTGTTTTCCGCAAGAAGTACCAGATGATAATATCTGTCTTCATTATTTCCCAGTTCACGGTCATGGCGTGAATTTGGTGCAACATAAACTTCACATCCTAAAATCGGGCGAATCCCTTCCGCTTTGGCAGCACGATAAAAGTCAATAACACCATACATAACACCATGGTCCGTAATCGCCACACTGTCCATGCCAAGTTCTTTGACTCTGAGTACACATTCTTTAATTTTATTGGAACCATCCAAAAGACTATATTCCGTATGCACATGTAAATGTGTGAAGTTCATGGTAGATGACACCTTTCTTAAAAAAGCATATAGATAAACTTATTATACACAAAAAAGGGGGAAACAGCAATCGCTGTTCCCCCTGCATTTCGACTTTTTATATTTTCTAATTAATGGCCGTTCATCATGAAGTTAATTAACTTATCGATGTCTTCTCTCTCATATGCGATAATTTCTAATTCCGGAATTTCGCCGTTAGAGAAAATGTTTGCCATAGATACATACTGACATAATTTGGATTTCAGGTTCAGTCTGTCGCCTTCGCCTGTTACTAATTCAACTTTTCCTTTGCAGGAATCTACTGTGTTAAAAAATCCTTCAATATTTTTGATGTTAGTTACTTTCATTGTGATTCCTCCTTTTCTTGGTTTCACTTGTTTTTGTAATTTCTGTTTACAACGTCAGTATAGCATTGTTACCAAAAATTTCAAGTGTTTTTTGTGCAAATTCACAGCTTCGTGGAGTTTTCACAAATTCAACCGTCGGTCAAATTCATTTTTATCACATTTTACTAACGAACTTTTAAGATACGATTTTCTGTAATTTCGATTCTCCCTTCTTTATAAAGTTTCCCAACTGCACGTTTGAATGCATTCTTACTCATCTTAAATTCTCTCTGGATAATTTCCGGAGAAACTTTGTCGTTGAATGGTAACACTCCGTCGAATTCATCAATGACCTGCATCACGTATTCAGCATCTTCATCCATCTGCAGATGTGCTTTGCGGCGAATGCTAAGATCCAGTTTGCCATCCGGTTTCACACCGGTTACACGTGCTTCTACCACATCACCGATTTCATATTCTCCGTGGAATTCTTTTGCTGGAATCAGTGCAGAGTACAGATTGTCAACTGCCACGAATGCACCGAAATTTTTGCTGATTTCATAAATCACACCGTGTACGGTATCTTCTTTTGTATATGGAGATTCTTTTTTCAAATATTCATATACATTCATTGTGGCGCAAAGACGATTGCTCTTGTCGATGTACATTGCAACCAGCACTTCGTCTCCTGTGCAAACCTTTCTTGTCTGCTGCTTGAATGGAAGGAACAAATCTTTTTCCAGACCGCAGTCTAAAAATGCACCAATTTTTCCCACTTCCTTAACAGTCAGCACTGCCAGTTCTCCAAGTGTCAGCTTCGGCACTGCAGTTGTGGCAATAAGACGGTCTTTGGAGTCTCTATAAATAAAAACTTCAATCTGTGTTCCTGCTTCCGCTCCTTCCGGAACCTGTTTCTTAGGAAGTAATACCTTGTCCATACTTCCCTGCTCTTCGGCAAGATATACACCAAATTCTACTTTTTTTACTACTTCTAACGTCTGTTTCTTTCCTAATTCAATCATGTTTTTCGTCCTCTCTTTATTCTTGTTAATTGCTAAGCTCTTTTTAAAAACTCAACAACGGTAAATGCATTGCCTGCTTCATCATCCAGACTTACAATCACTTTATCTTCTTCCACTGCAACCTTTGGATAGATCATATCGCCAAGTAATGCAGATTTTTTATATTCTGCTCTCATCTGAGCAATCTCAAACCCTTGCGGCAGATAAGCACCGGCCATTTTTACATACTGCCCATTGTTTACGTGATGATTGGTATCTAAATGATAGACTTCTACCGGAAATGCATTTTGCGCTATCATTTCTTCAGGCAGCGCAATCTTTCTGTCCGCATAGTCCATCTCATACTTTGGTTCCAATGTATATAATTCTAAAATTCGGTCATCTACACGAGCCGGACGTCCGTTTTCAGAGTTTAAATAGGTCCAAAGGCTGTTTGCATAGGCAAGTACCCTTCCATCATCTCCGTACATGATAAAGTTACGACCGCCTAAAAATCTGTTAAAATCATATGGCCATGTACCAAGTTTGATTCGTTCCCCAATCTTTGGATATTCATTCACCACAATCTGCCAGGATGAAAGCACCCAGACACGATGCAGGCTTTCTACCACTTCCATGCCATTGCCGATATCTTCTGAATGGAATGTACTGCTATCCTGAAAATAATTCAAAATACCATCTAATGTCAATCTTTTATCTTCACCGATTTCACTGAATCGGACTCTGCTGTCCCAAGTATACATTGATTTCCTCCTGTTCATACAAAGTTAGTATACATGAAAAGTAAAAGATTTCCTACTAAAATCTTTATAAAATAAAATTCTCCCTTTGACTATACCCCTATAATTTCTTATACTAAATTTAGATTAATACTTATCCACACAGGAGGATTTCTCATGAAATTTGATCCACAAAAGGACATCAAACGAATCATTGTGATCTGCATTGCTTCCTTTGTCATGGCCTTAAATATTAAAACCTTTGTCCGTACCGGCGGACTCTATCCTGGCGGTGCCACAGGGCTTACGATTTTAATTCAAAATATGGGAATGAAATTTTTTAATATCGAACTTCCATATTCTATCATTAACCTGCTTTTAAATGCATTTCCAGTTTACATCGGTTTTCGATTCATTGGAAAGAAGTTCACATTATTTTCTCTGCTGACAATCGTACTTACCAGTACATTGACTGATATATTGCCATATTATCCGATTACTTATGACACACTGCTTATCAGTATCTTTGGCGGTATTATCAATGGAGCGGCAATCAGCCTTGTATTGTCTGTAGATGCAACCACCGGTGGAACCGACTTTATCGGAATTTATCTTTCCCAGAAAAAAGGCGTAGACTCCTGGAATATGGTTCTTGCAATCAATGCATGCATTATCGGCGTTGCAGGTCTTCTCTTTGGTTGGGATAAAGCACTTTACTCGATTATTTATCAGTATGTATCTACCCAGATGCTGCAAATGCTTTACCAGAAGTTCCAGAAAACCACATTATTTATTGTTACCAACAAACCACAGCTTGTCTGCCAGATGATCAAAGAAATCACTCATCATGGTGCAACTATCATGGAAGGTGAAGGCTCTTATGAACACAAAGAACGAAGCGTTGTATATTCCGTTGTATCTCGTGGGGAAACTGAAAAGATTGTTCATACCATCAGACAGGTAGATAAGAAAGCATTTATTAATACAATTAAAACAGACTCGGTTGCCGGAAGATTTTATCAGGCACCGACGGATTAAAAACAAGCACTGCCAGTCATGGTGGTGCTTATTTTTTTGCAAAGAAAAAACTCAGTAGAAATCTTCTACCGAGTTCTCTTAGCAGCGCTACAAGGATTCGAACCTTGAAATGACGGAGTCAGAGTCCGTTGCCTTACCGTTTGGCGATAGCGCTATATTCTGTTGCTTTACTGAGCTGTCCTCTCAACAATGGCTAGTATATAACAACAGAATTAAAAATGCAAGCACTTTTTTTAATTTTTTTAAAATTTTTTTAATCTTCTTCCAAACCACTTAATTCTTCTAAAAGATCTGATTTCATTTTATAAAGTTTATCAGATAAATCCACATAAACTTTATGAGGGTTCACAAGACGTCTGGATTCTTCCCAAACTGTGTCCTGTTCCTTCAGGCAGTATTCACGCATTTCCATAACGCTTGGGGATTCGTAAACACATTCTCCATCTTTGAAAACTTCTACAAGCAGTTCTCTCAGTTCATAAGTTCCTGCTTTATATTTTGTCTTCTTCCATGTTTCGATTGGATCGAAAATACGAAGATCTTTATCAGGGTCAAATGTTTCATCTGCAAGACAGATTAAATCTGCATTTAACATGCCCGTTTCTTTATCATAGATTCGATAAACAGTCTTATTACCCGGGTTTGTAACCTTTGCAGTGTTTTCAGAAAGCTTAATCTTTGGAATAAATGTTCCATCTTCTTTCATAATCGCTGCAAGTTTATAAACACCACCGAATGCCGGCTGATCTTTTGATGTGATCAGGTTGGTACCTACACCCCATACTTTGATTTCAGCGCCCTGTGCTTTTAAGCTGTCGATCAGATTTTCATCCAGGTCACTGGATGCAGAAATAGATGCATCAGGGAATCCTGCTTTATCAAGCATCTTTCTTGCTCTCTTGGAAAGGTATGCAAGGTCACCGCTGTCAAGACGGATACCGTATTTTGTCAACGGAATGCCTGCTTCACGCATTTCTTTAAATACACGAATTGCATTTGGTACACCGGATTTTAAAGTATCATAGGTGTCAACCAGCAATGTACATGCATTTGGATAAAGTTCTGCGTATTTTTTGAATGCTGTATATTCATCCAGGAAGCTCATGATCCAGCTGTGTGCGTGAGTTCCTAATACCGGAACATCAAACATCTGGCCTGCAAGTACGTTAGATGTACCTACGCATCCGCCAATCATGGCAGCTCTTGCTCCATAAACACCCGCGTCCGGTCCCTGTGCACGGCGAAGACCAAATTCCATAACGCCGTCACCCTTTGCCGCATAAACAACTCTGGCTGCCTTTGTAGCAATGAGACTCTGGTGGTTTACAATATTCAAAATCGCTGTTTCAATCAACTGTGCCTGCATAATTGGCGCAATTACCTTAATTAAAGGTTCTTTTGGGAACACAACAGTTCCTTCCGGAATGGCATATACACTTCCGGTAAATCTAAATTCTGCCAAATATTCCAAGAAATCTTCATCAAAAATATGAAGTCCTCTTAAATATTCAATATCTTCAGGGCTAAAGCGTAAGTTCTTCAAGTAATCGATTACCTGCTCTAAGCCCGCTGCAATTGCAAAGCCGTTACCACTTGGGTTGGTTCTGTAAAACGCATCGAATACAACAGTGTCATTGTTTTTGTTTTTAAAGTATCCCTGCATCATGGTCAACTGGTAGAGATCAGTTAACAGGGTCAGATTCATGGTACTCATGCCTCGTCTCCTTTGTAAATTTATTTCCAAAGAAGTATATCACATTCTTTCCATAAATCCTAGTACTTTTTACAGAATCTTTACAGCTGTCTTGTCAGCTACTCTTCCATCTGACGCCCTAAAAAGCCCGCAGCACAGTAAGCCAGCTTCTTTTCCACCTCGCTCATTTTTGTTTTTGCATCCTTGGCAAGGAGAATTACCGAACCAATAACATCCCCCTGGCAGATGATCGGACAAATGGTCTGAGCATATTTTTCTGCTGTCGGTTCTTTTAAAATCGAAACATATTTTTTCTCATCCGGCATTGCCTGACTCTGCATACGTTCTTCAATCATCTGGTCCAGCTTTTCGCTGATTGCTTTCCCAAGATAATCCTTTTTCGCACCGCCTGCCGCTGCAATGACCTGTTCCAAATCTGTAATGCATACCATCATTCCTGTGGTCTGAGCAAGGCTGTCCGCATATTGTGCAGCAAATGCCACCAGTTCTCCCATAGGAGAATATTTTCTTAAAATGATTTCGCCGTTTTTCTCAGTAAATATTTCTAAAGGGCATCCTTCTCGGATGCGCAAGGTTCTTCGAATTTCTTTTGGGATTACAATTCTTCCCAGTTCATCAATTTTCCTAGTGATTCCTGTTGCTTTCATATAAAAATTCCTCCATTTGTTATACTTTCCAGTTCTGGAAGTAGTATCTGTAAATGGAGGAATTTTATTCCTAGAAATAACTTACCTTAATTCGTTTTCCCATTTTTTTGAGGCATTCCGAAAGATCTTCCACCAGCTTCATCTTAATGTTGAAATTAATTGGAAGATCCGGATTCTGGTGAGCTGGATTGATGGCTTTTCCTACAAAAAAGTTGATATCTGTAGCTTCTTCAAACAGCAGCTGACAAATGCGCGATGCTCCGTCTTTTCTAAAAGACCAGTGTTCATAATGCTTATTTTCTCCAAGATAATCATTGGCATATTCCAGAACTTTGCTGATTGTCAGAATCCCTTCTGTGACAATATCCACGCCTTCTATTTTCGCAGTTGGAGGTATTTCCTTAGATTCAGATTTCAAATTAATCTGAAGCGGTTTGTTTAAAAAATTTGCCGCAATAGATGCCGTTGTCCCACCGCAAATAATATGCTTTCCCCTCTTTGAAAAGAAAAGGGACATCATTCGTTCTGCATCATCTCGGTTGGACGGAGGACCAAATAAAATATTCATCGGCTCTCTCTTTCGCATTCTTACCACACATGCGGTCGCATCATCTCCAGGCTTGTGACCATAGAGTTTGTCACATTCATCTACCAGCATGGTAGCCAGCGTTTTGGCTGTATAACCTACCGGAGCCAGCACTTCCATAAAATCAATGATTTCTTCTCTTTTCCAGCCAAAATTGTATGCCGTACCAATTCCTGCATGAGGACACCCATCACTCATAGCAATAAACACATCATTTTCCCGCAGATTAATAACCGACTTATAAATCGTTTTTCCACCGATGTTCATTTCTTTTTTTGCATAATCGTAATTGTGTTCATCACGAATCATAATCACATGAGGGTTATCATATTGAATCAGTTCTGCAGTCTGATTATTTTTCAAGTGAATAATCGTAAAGGTAGAATACGCAACTCCCCTCACCGAACAAACCGGCAAAGTCGCTGCGATGGTTTCTACGCATTCTTCAATAGAAAGCCCTTCTGCAAGCATGGTTGAAATGATTTTCGAAGTCAGTGTCGATAAAATACTTGCCTTTACCCCGCTTCCAAGTCCGTCTGATAATACAATCACTGAAGAATCTTTATTGGTTTCCACAATATCTACATGGTCACCGCACAGCTGCTCTCCATAATGGTTGATACTTTTATATCCAATATCTGCACACAAATCATTCATCAGCAATAAACTCCTTCAATTTGGTGAGCGCAATCTTTGTTTCCGCAGCCGTTTCTCCAAGCAGAGAGGCGATTTCCTGAACAATACGCATCTGCTTTTCTACCACCTTGTCCGCAACTTCCATCGTCTGACGGCTGATACTTTCCTTTTTCTCACGAGCTGTTTCTTCTTCCGTAACATCTCTCATAAGATAAATGAGCAAATGTGAATCCTGGTCATAGATGACTGACTGTTCTACATAGCACTGATACTCTGCCAAAAATTCTCTTTTATTACGCATGTTATAGCCGCTTTCCAAAACATTGACAAAAATCTCCGGATCCAAAATACGTTCCACCGGATCGCCTAAAACATCTGTGGCATAACGAATATTAAAGATTTTTCTCGCCGTATTGTTGATCTGCTGAACCTCCAGTTTTTCATTTAGAACAATGATTCCATTCGGTGTATTTTTAACAATTGTATCAGAAAAACTTTCTGCCTTTTCTTTTAAATATGGAAGGCACATAGAAATTTCTGCTTTTCCCTGATAAATTGCAATTGCTTTTTCGTGACAGGTATTATAACCACAGGAACCACAGTTAAGCTCCTGGGATTTCTGAAATTTTCCCATCTGCTGCAGCACAATACGGATTTCCTCTTCTGTCGGTATATTTTCTTCACGTTTCATATATCCAAAAGTCTTTTTCAGTCCATAGACTTCCGGCTGTGCAACCACAAAATCTTTCTTCCCTGCATAATCGGCAATCGTACCATAATTTTTTACCGGAGAGAAAAAGTTGTTTTTCTCCATGACCGGACCGCCGCTGCAGCTGCCCGCACATGCCGACATTTCAATAAAGCATTTATGTACATTTCCTTTTTCAATATCTCTTAGCGCCACAATACATTTTTCCACACCATCCAGTGCAATGTAATTATAACGAAGATAATCTTTCTCCATGGTCTTTAACACACCGCCGGTGGTTGGGAAGAAACGGGCACGGCTGTATTCTTCGGAATCAATTTCCTGTTCTAATTCCACCTGTTCCTCTTCCAGCCATTTCGTCAGTTCTTCAAATGTTAAAACGGCATCTACAATGTCTTTATAACTTTGCGCTTCATCTTTTTTGGCTACACATGGGCCGATAAAAACCGTCTTTGCATTCGGAATTCGCTTTTTAATATCCAGACAATGCGCCTGCATCGGAGATACCACATCTGCCAGATAACCCAAAAGGGATGGAAAATATTTCTGAATGAGCAGATTAATGGAGTGACAACAGGAGGAGATCACAATATCTCTGTCTTCTTCCCGAAGCATTCTTTCATACTCTTTTTTTACAATGGTCGCACCGATGGCAGTCTCTTCCACATCATAAAAGCCAAGTTTTTTCAATGCTCTTCGCATGGATTCAATCCCGACACCCTCATAATTAGCAATAAAAGACGGTGCAAGACTTACCACCACCGGTTCCTCTCCCTGAAGCAATACCTTTACTTTTTCTCTTTCATCCACAATCTCTTTTGCATTCTGAGGGCAGACTACAAAACACTGTCCGCACAAAATACATTCGTCACTGATGATATGTGCCTGATTTCCGGAAAAACGAATCGCTTTTACCGGGCAATGACGAATGCACTTGTAACAGTTTTTACAATTGGATTTTTTCAGCGTCAAACAATTAGACATTTGCCATTCCCCCTATGATTTTTCTATTCTGGTCAGTACATTTTCCTCAAAAAACTGCTGGAATCCTTCTTTTGTAACTCCTGTAAAAATGTCATCTTCCACCTGAATGGTTACGCCGATCCGGTTACATTTCCCCATGCAGAAATTTCCCATAAGAATCACTTCCTCTTCCAGCCCATGCTCTGCAATTGCTTTTTGAAGAAGTTCAATGATTTCCGGTGCTCCCTTTAAATGACAGGAGCTTCCCACACAAACCTGGATAATTAACATTTTTCAGCCTCCATTAAAATACATGTTTATCGATACATTTGTATCTTTATTTTAGAAAAAGCCTTCACTTACATGATCTGATTACGAATCGTAATATCTGTAAATGAAGGCTTTCGTCCCTGATTAATTATTCTACTTTTCTTTTGCAGCTGTCACAGGAACCCTTTGTCCCTCTTACAGCATATGTGCTCTTAAATATTCCGGATCAAATGCACTTAACTGCGCTGGTGTTACATCAAATACAGTCCTACATCCGCTCATTCCTTCTTTTGCCATGCGATAAACTGCTCTTGCATAAGCGACGATAACACTGGATGTAAATGCCGGATTGGAATCCAGTTTTAAGCTGTATTCAATAACATTATTAAATTCTTCGTTCCATCCTGTTTTTCCGCTTCGGATTACAAATCCACCATGTGGAATACCACTGTGATTTGCTTTCATTTCTTCCATAGAAATGAAATGTACCGTTGTATCATAGTCCGCAAAATAGTTTGGCATTGTCACAATTTCTTTTTCAATGCGTGCAAGGTCTGCCCCTTCTTCTGCTACCACAAAACATTCTCTTGTGTGTTTCTGGCGAGTTGTAAGTTCCGGATTAGAACCGCTTCTTACCTGTTCCAGCGCTTCATCCACTGGAATTGTGTACTGTCTTGCATCTACAACACCTTCAATACGACGAACTGCATCAGAATGTCCCTGGCTGACACCTTTGCCCCAGAATGTATAATCTTTTCCTGATGGAAGAACCGCACTTGCATAAACTCTGTTTAATGAGAACATTCCCGGATCCCATCCGCAGGAAATGAGTCCCACTTTACCGCTTGCCTTTGCTGCTGCATCTACATTTGCAAAATGTTCCGGAATTCTTGCATGGGTATCAAAGCTGTCAATGACATTAAAATATTTTGCCATTTCCGGTGTCTGTGCCGGAAGGTCTGTTGCACTTCCGCCGCAAAGAATCAATACATCTACTTCATCTGCATGAGCTGCTGCGTCTGCTGCCGAATAAACCGGTACACCTTCTGTAAGAATCTTTAAGGATTCCGGTGCACGTCTTGTAAATACTGCTGCCAGCTTCATATCATCATTCTGTTTTACGGCACATTCCACACCTTTTCCAAGGTTACCGTATCCTAAAATACCAATTCGAATCTGTTCTTTCATCGTTTCATTCCTCCTCATCATGTGAGAAAACTCACATGCACTTCACACTCTGATTATTTAATAAGCTAAAGTATATCGTAATTTCTCAAAATATCCAATACCTAAATTTCCTCTTTCTATATTTTTTACTTCATAATCCAAAACTTTTCTTAAATAATTCTAAACTACCTTGACTTCGCATTTTTTAATAGTAAAATAACCTCAGATTTAGAAAGGCGGTAAAATATGAGTTTCAACGATATCTGGAAACGCATCAGAGGAATCCTGATTTTCGGAATTTTGTATCTTGGAACCTTCTTCTTTATAGAATCCAGAGACGTTCCAATTAATATTATTCACACAGCATTCGATGATCTGGTTCCTTTTTGCGAATACTTTATAGTTCCTTATGTGCTTTGGTATCTTTATGTGGCCGGCACAGTAGCGTACCTTGGACTGACTGATAAAAACTTAAAAGAATATAATCGTTTTATCATCAATATGGAACTGGGCATGATCGTTTTTGTCATTGTTTCTTTCGTCTATCCAAACGGACAGAACTTACGACCGGTGATTGAATCAGACAACATTTTCAAATGGGCAGTCAACTTCTTATACACCATTGATACTTCGACCAATATTTTACCAAGTTTACACGTTTATGCATCAGTTGCCTGTGATATTGCCCTTTGCAGAGACCTAGGATTTAAAAAACACCCATCCTGGAGATGGGCGTCTCATATATTAATGATTTTAATTACAATTTCTACAATGTTCTTAAAACAGCACAGTGTCATCGATGTGATTGCTGCACTGTTTTGTAACATTGCATTTTACCCGGTTGTATATCACTGGGAATTTATTTCAGCACGACTGTCTGGTAAGGCTTCAGGAAAAGTTCTCCATTCTTAATTTCCAGATTGTCATAATTGTTTAAAAGCACTTCTTCAAAAGTGTGATTGAATTTAAAATTATATTCCAAGTTCTGGTAGTTTGAAATTACCAGAACTTTTTTATTATCATCCTTTGAAATACGTTCGTAAGCAAAAATAGAATCTTCTTCTATATAAACAGGTCTGGTATTTCCTTCTACAAGAATCTTCTCGTATTCCGGTGATTTTCGAAGTGCAATCAGTTTCTTATAAAACTTAAAAACTGATTTTTCTGCTGCAAGATCTGTTTCCACATTGATCTGCGTGTAATTTGGATTCACCTGAAACCATGGAGTTCCTGTGGTAAAACCTGCATTTTCTTTTGCATTCCACTGCATAGGTGTTCTGGCATTATCCCTGCTGTACTGATAACACACATTCATTGCACTTTCCACACTGTGTCCTTTTGCAATCGCCTGCTTGTACTGCTCTAAAGTACTAATATCCTCATAATCATCCGCAGATTCGAATCGACAGTTTCTCATGCCGATTTCCTGTCCCTGATAAATAAATGGAATTCCTTTCAAAAGCAGCATTACCGTTGCAAGTGCAGTGACGCTCTCATAAGAGTAATCCTCTTCCGGGATAAAGTAACTTACCCCTCGGGTCTGGTCATGATTCTCAATAATATTTGCTTCAAATGCCAAATCATTCACATAGAGCTGGTTGTTCAGAACCACATCTCTCCATTTTTTAAATTCAAACGGCACACTGTCACACCAGTGTGCTCCTGCAAAGGTTGTCAGACAATGTTCAAATTCAAACATAGTAGAGAAATATCCGTTCTCTCCGATAAATTCCTCCAGCTGTTCCGGTGTGCTGTTAAACACTTCCCCAACCGTCAATGCATTGTGCGGCAGGAAACATCTATCACGAAGTTCTCCCAAAAATTCACCGATTCCATGAGCACGCTTATTGGTTTCAAACACAGAAACCGTTCCATCCGCGCTGTCCGCCGGCAGAGATTCCCAGGTAAGGTCTTTCTTTATATTGATGATCGCATCAATTCGAAAACCGGAAATGCCCTTATCCAGCCACCAGTTAACCATCTTATAAACTTCTTCTCTGACTGTTTTGTTTTCCCAGTTTAAATCCGGCTGTTCTTTTGCGAATGTATGAAAATAAAATTTATTATCGTATCCCGGAATCTTATCCCAACAGCTGCCTCCAAATTCTGCTCTCCAGTTGTTTGGCGGATTGCCATCTTTCCCATCCATAATATAAAAATATTTCCCATATTCTCCATCCGGATCTTTGCATGCCTTCTGGAACCATTCATGCTGGTCGGAGCAATGATTGACCACCAGATCCATCAAAATGTGCATGTCTCTCTTTTTTGTTTCTGCAAGAAGCTCATCAAAATCCTCCATGGTTCCAAAGCATGGATTGACTGCATAATAATCAGAAATATCATATCCCTGATCCACCATTGGAGATGCATAGATTGGACAGATCCAGATAATATCCACGCCCAAATCCTTTAGATAATCCAGCTTTGCTGTAATGCCCTTAATGTCACCAATTCCATCACCGTTGGTATCATAAAAGCTCTTTGGATATATCTGATAGGCTATCTTATTGTGCCACCATTGTTTCTTCATATAAAGATCCTCCTTTGAACATAAAAGGGGAATCAGTCTCCTGATTCCCCCCATTTTTTATATTACTGAGCCATTTCGTAGCTTCTGTCAAATACAACCTGTTCCCAAACAGAATCAACAACTGTTAATGGATAATCAGCTACCCATGTTTCTAAAAGGTTGTTGAAATATTCTGTCTGTGCAGTTGTAAGCAATGTTTCTTTTCTGTTTGCAGTTGCTTCTTCATCAACTTCTGCAGTTACCTGTGCAAGATAAAGCTGAGCATCTGTTTCAACGATTTCTGTTACATCGCCTTCTTTGATTGCATCCATTGCTGTAATCAGCTCTGCATCGTAGTAAGTATCTGTTCCTTCTCCGTAATTTCCGGTGTATGCTGTAAGCCCCTGTTCAACTGCTGCACCTTCAATTGTATTTCCACTCTTTACGCTTGCGATCACTGCTGTGAGCTTGTCTTTGTTTTCCTGAATTTCTTCTTCGGTTAAAGCTTCTTCACCACTGCCTTTTGCAATTGTGATGTAGCTGAAGCCTCTCTGTGCTGCTTCTTCGTCAGTTACTGTTACATCAGCTTCTGCTTTTACTGCAGCTGCCACTTTACTTCTCAGTGTCATCAGAGTTAACACTTTTTCTACAGTTGCCTGATCAGCACTCATCTGTTCCAATGTTGCTGCTTCATTTGCTTCCACGAATGCCTTTGCTGCTTCTGCAATCGCTGCTGTATCTTCTTCTGTTAATGCAACACCATAGTCAGCTGCTTTTTCTTCAATTACATAATATTCCTGCATCTGTCTCATAACGTCTGCTTTAAAATCAGCGCCATAAGTAGAGCCTGTACCATAAAGGTCCATTTCATAGATGCCTTCACCAAGCATGCTTTCATAATAGGTTTCTGTCTGTACCTGCTGGTATCTAAGAAGGAAGTTTGCTTCCCCAAGTGTCATTTCTTTTTCTCCAACTGTTGCAACGACCTGGCTTCCGTCCACTGGTTTGCTTCCGCATCCAACCATGCCAATCGCCATGCTGGCAACAAGGCCAACTACAACAAGTGCTTTTGCGATTTTTTTCATCACATACGCCTCCTCAATTTTAAACTTCTGTATCGTATTATAGTTATTTTTCGTAGTCAGGGCAACCTTTTTCACGAAATTTCATACTTTTTTCACGCTTCTTCCTCTAAAAGCATCTTCATATCATCCAAAAGATACGCCAATGTTTTCAGAACATGCATTTCTGCTTTTTTATTGTTCTTACGTTCATATAAAAAGTATGGCGCCTCTGCTGCCTGAAATTTTAGTGCACCCTGATATCGTTCGATCAACTTTGGAATCTGCGTAATCGCAATTCCTGCTTTTTCATACATGGTCAGTTTCAGACGATTTGAGTTACCGGAAACTTCCGTAATATAAAGGAAATGTGCCTGAGCTTTCAGTTTTGCAATTTCCAGAAGATTTAAGACTGCTTTCGGCGGTTCTCCAAAACGGTCTGTCAGTTCTTCTGTCATATCCTCACATTCCTCTGCATTTTCCAAAGTAGCAATGCGTTTATAAATATCAAGCTTCTGCGCTTCATTTTTAATATAAGAATCCGGAATGTAGGCATCTGTTTCAAGGTCAAGAACAGTCTCGTAACGGTCTTCCACTTTTGCAGTACCTTTTAATTCTTTCACTGCTTCATTTAACATTTTGCAATACAAATCATAACCAACTGACTGCATATGTCCATGCTGCTCTGCACCCAGCAGATTTCCTGCCCCACGGATTTCCAAATCCCTCATGGCAATCTTAAATCCGCTTCCAAGATCCGTAAATTCACGAATGGCATGCAGACGTTTTTCTGCGATTTCTGATAAATATTTTCCACGGCGGTAAAGTAAAAATGCATATGCCGTTCTGTTGGAACGTCCTACACGACCACGCAGCTGATAAAGCTGTGAAAGTCCCATCTGGTCTGCATCATGAATGATCATGGTATTTACATTGGAAATGTCCAGACCTGTTTCAATGATCGTTGTAGATACCAGAACATCCGTCTCACCGGAGATAAATTCATACATTTTCTTTTCCAGTTCTTTTTCACTCATCTGTCCATGAGCAAAGGCAACATTTGCTTCCGGAACCAGTTTTTCGATATGGGCCGCCATATCCGCAATGGTATTGACTCTGTTATATACAAAGTAAACCTGACCGCCTCTGGCAAGTTCTCTGTGAATCGCCGCACGCACCATCTCATCCTCGTATTCCATGACGTAAGTCTGAATCGGCAGACGATCCTGCGGAGCTTCTTCCAACACACTCATATCTCTGATTCCAATCAGGCTCATATGAAGTGTTCTTGGAATCGGGGTTGCTGTCAGTGTCAGCACATCAATATTTTCTTTTAATTTTTTAATCTTTTCTTTATGAGCAACACCAAAACGCTGTTCTTCGTCGATGATCAAAAGTCCCAGATCCTTGTACTGCACATCTTTTGAAAGAACTCTGTGGGTTCCGATGACAATATCCACCAGTCCCTTTTTCAAATCTTCCAGCGTCTTTTTCTGCTGTGCCGGGGTTCTGAACCTGCAAAGCAGATCCACACGTACCGGAAATTCCTTCATACGCTGCACAAAGGTATTATAATGCTGCTGAGCTAAAATTGTTGTCGGCACCAGATAAACAACCTGCTTGTTTTCCTGCACTGCTTTGAAAGCTGCACGGATTGCAATCTCTGTCTTTCCGTATCCAACATCTCCGCAGATGAGGCGGTCCATGATCTTTGTGCTTTCCATATCCCGCTTTGTAGCTTCAATGGCTGCAATCTGATCTTCCGTTTCCTCAAATGGGAACATTTCTTCAAATTCTGTCTGCCAGAGAGTATCTTCTCCATAGACAAACCCATTTCGTTCTGCTCTGGCTGCATAAAGCTCTACCAGGTCTTTCGCAATGTCCTGCACCGCACTTCGAACTCTTGTCTTTGTGCGCGCCCACTCACTGCCACCAAGCCTGTTCAGCTTTGGTTTTTTTGCATCCGAAGATGCATATTTTTGCAGTGTTTCCAGCTGCGTCGCTAAAATATAAAGGTTTCCGCTGCCGGCATATTCTATCTTAATATAATCTTTTAATTTCTTCTCAACTTCGACCTTTTCAATCCCACGGTAAATTCCAAGTCCATGATTTTCATGAACCACATAATCACCAATGGAAAGTTCTGAAAAACTCTGTATTTTCTGACCCTCATACCGGGTCTGCTTTTTCTTTTTCTTCTTTTTTTCTCCGCCGAAAATGTCAGTCTCAGATAATACCGCAAATTTTAACATCGGATATTCATAACCGTTTTTCACATTTCCGTACAGAAGAACAATTTCTCCGGGATTTACTACACGTGTTTCATCATCTGTGTAAAATGCATTTAATTCTTCGTTCTGTAAATCCTGAGCAAGACGCTTTGCTCTTGTTCTGGAGGAACACAAAAGTACAGTACGGTACTTTTCTTTTTTCCAGCGTTTTAAATCCTTTGTAAGAAGCTCAAAGCTGTTCTGATAGCTGTTAATTCCTCTGACTTCCAGAGCAAATTTATTCTTTACAGTTAATTCCTTGATTTTTGTCTCCAGCATACAGAAGGCTGCACATTTGACTCTTTCCAGCTTTCCAAATACCTCTGCGGCACTTGATACGGCATAAACTTCCTCCGGTGCAGTTTTTCCCTGCTCAATACGATTCTGAATGCTTTCACAAAATTCCTTTTCCACCGTATCTGCTTTTTCAATCAAGCGATTCGGCTCATCCAGAAAAACGACACTGTCTTTATCCGCAAAATATTCCAAGAAACTAATACTTTCTTTCTGGAATTTCGCCTCCGGTTCTTTCGCCGGATAAATTTTGATACTCTCCAGATTTTCAATGGAACGCTGACTTTCCGCATCAAAGCTTCGAATAGAATCAATCTCATCATCCCAAAGTTCAATACGCACCGGCACCTCGTCTGTCAGCGAATAAATATCAATGATACCGCCGCGAATTGCAAATTCTCCCTTACTCTCCACCTGTCCAACGCGCTCATAGCCAATATCGGCAAGCAGCACTTTCAGGGCATCTAATTCCACGATACTTTCCATATCAATGGTCAGTACCTGATTTTTTAAATCCTGTAATGGTTTTACTTTTCCCATACAGCCATCAATGGTGGTAATAATGGTTACCTCTTCCTGCTCCATCAATGCCTGCAGTGCAAGAAGTCTCTGCTCTTCCAAAAGTTTCCCCTGAATGTCTGCATGAAAAAAGAGAAAATCTTTTGCCGGATACCAATAGACATTCTGTCCAAAAACTTTATATTCCTCAAAGATTTCCTTTGCTTTTAGTTCACTGTAGGTGACGATCAGTTTCTTTTGAAACCCCTCGCCCAATGCATAGGCAAGATGTGTTTTCTGCGAATCGATACAACCTGTCAGCAGCTGTACACCCGTTTCTTTATTCAGTTTTTCTGCGGTTTTAGAAATTACCTCTACCTGCTTTAAGGGGTACGTTAAACTTTTCATCTTATTTCTTTCCGTTGAATTTATTCATGGCAGAATCAATGCCTTCTGTCATAATTGCCACTGCTGCCGCTCCTGCTTCTTTGAACGCTTCATCCATCAGTTTCTGATCTTCCTTGGAGAAATGTCCCAGCACATAATCTGCCAGGTCATATTCCGCCGGCTTTTCGCCCACACCCACTCTTACACGAGGGAATTTCTGTCCGCCTGTGTGAAGAATGATATTTTTGATTCCGTTGTGTCCGCCGGCGCTTCCCTTTCCTCTTACACGAAGCTGTCCCGGAGCCAGTGAGATGTCATCATAAATGACGATCAATTCTTCTTCCGGATCAATTTTATAAAAATCCATACATGCACGAATAGATTCACCGCTTAAATTCATAAATGTCTGCGGTTTTAACAAAATAACTTTCTGCCCTTCGATATAACCGCTTCCATAAAGTCCTTTATAGCCTGCCTGCTTTACCGGAATATTATACTTTTCCGATAAATAGTCTATGACACAAAAGCCTGCATTATGTCTTGTATTTTCATATTGTTTTGTTGGATTGCCAAGTCCTGCAATAATATACATATTTTCCTCTTTCATATAATCACAAAGGTAAAGCAGTTGCCCGCTTTACCTTTTTTCTTTGTTACTTATGAAATTCTACAGTGTGTGTAATCTTTTTGCAAGCCCCTGCTTCCAATTTTTCCACAGCAACTTTTTCATCAATCGTTCCTGTAAATCCATCATTGTCGCTTCTTCCAAACCATGGTTCCAGACAAATGAAAGAACCTGTCGGGTTGGCCCATACTGCCAACAATGGGAACTGTCCACAGTTCATTGTAATGGCTGGTGTTTTATCCGGTCTTGCAATGCGCACTGTTTCGATATTCTGGAAGTCGAAAATCCATGTATCAGGAATGGTATCATTGTATTTGATAAATCCATTTTCTGTTTCTAATTTGAACACCTTATCAGCTGCAATAAATCCGCTGTCTAAGTTTACACTGATATAAGACAGATCATCTCTTCCCGGGAATTCAATATAGTAATCTTCCTTCTTTTCGCCTGCCGGAATCATAAATCCCGGATGCGCACCGATGAAATAATACATTACATCATTTCCGTTATTTTTTACTTCCCAGTCGATACGGAGCATTCTTGGATTTTCAGCATCCAGAGAATGTGTTACAAGAAGTTCAAAATCATATGGATAGATTTCTTTTGTTTCTTCTGTCGAAACAAGACGATGTGTTACAAAATACTGAGTTGCCGCTACACATTCAAATTCTTTGTCGCGGGCAAATCCATGCTGTGTCTTCATGGTATATTCTTTGTCGCCAATGCGGTATACACCGCCAATTACTTTTCCAACGAATGGAAAAAGAATCGGTGCATGACGATTCCATACTGCCGGGTCTGCATCCCACATACGTTCTTCATCTGTTTCCTTATCAAAGACGCTGCTTAACTCTGCACCGGCGTCTGCTACCATAACTTTTAAATATTCATTTTCCAATATATGCATTGCCATATTGATGTCTCCTATACTGTTTCTTCTGCAGCTTCCAGCATTGCTGCTTCGTATTTTTCCAGTATCAGCTTCTGCATCCTTTCCCTTGTTTCAGAATTGATTGGATGTGCTGTGTCACGATATTCTCCATCTGCTGCCTTTCTGCTTGGCATTGCAATGAACAGTCCCTTTTCCCCTTCAATGACCTTAATGTCGTGTACCACAAACTCATCATCAATTGTGATAGATACAACAGCTTTTAATTTCCCCTCTTTCGCTACGACTTTACGTACTCTTACATCCGTAATCTGCATATCTTTCCTTCCCCCTAAAGTTTAAATATGATACCTTTCGCTGTTTTCAACAACAACCTTGATTTCGCCTTCCCCTTTATATACTGTATTTGCGCGAATGGTTGTACCACTTTCTACCACACAGTTTTCCACGTATGTATTATCCCCTAAATATACATCGTCCATAATGATAGAATTTTTAACAACACAGTTGTTGCCTATGAAAACTTTTTTGAACAGCAGTGAATTTTCTACTGTTCCATTTATAATAGAACCGCTTCCAATCAGCGCGTTTCTAACGTCGGAACCCGGATTGTATTTTGCCGGTGGCAAATCATGCACTTTTGAATAAATTGTCGGATAATCTTTTAAGAAATGTTTTCTGATATCCGGTTTTAAAAAGTCCATGTTTGCCTGATAGTAAGATTCAACGGATGCGATGTTGTTCCAGTAGGACTCCATCTCATAACCATAAATTCGTTTTACATTTTTATATCTGATCAAAATATCTGTTACAAAGTTATATTGACCTTCTTTTGCACTCTTTTCAATCAGCTCAATGAGCTGTCTTCTGCGGATAATGTAAATTCCACAGGAAACCATTCTGGATTTAGCACTCAATGGTTTCTCTTCCATATCGATGATGCGGTTTTCTTCGTCCATTGTTACAACACCGAAGCGGCTGATATCCGTATCTTCCGGCATCTCCTTGCAGACAACTGTAATATCCGCTTTCTTTTCGATATGATATTCCAATACTTTGTTATAATCCAGTTTGTAAATGCCGTCCCCGGATGCAATAACTACATATGGTTCATGACATTCTCTTAACCAGTCCAGATTCTGGTAAATGGAATCTGCCGTTCCCCGATACCAGGAGCTGTTTTCTGCTGTAATCGTCGGAGCAAGTAAGTAAAGACCTCCCTGCTTTCTTCCGAAATCCCACCATTTTGCTGAATTTAAATGTTCATTTAAAGAGCGGGAATTATATTGTGTCAGAACTGCAACCCTGTTAATTTTGGAGTTTGACATATTACTTAAGACAAAGTCAATGCTTCGATAGCTTCCTGCAAATGGCATGGCTGCTACGGCACGCTTGTTTGACAGTTCTCTCATTCTGTGGTTATTACCACCCGCTAAGATCATACCAATCGCTCTCATACTCTGTCACCTGCCTTAATAATAGATTTGCCGCTCTCCAAAATACCATTTGGATAATCTTCCGGAGTGGTATTTCCTGAGATTGCTGTATTTTTCCCAATCTTTACATTTGGCGGGATATAAGAATCTTCTCCAATGGTCACAAGACCGAAAGAATAGATTTTTGGCTGAAGCTGATTTGGTACCTCTTCGCCAATACCCATGACAACATTTTCGCCTACTTCAACATCTTCTGCAATAATTGCCTTTTCAATCACTGCCCCTTTACCAATGGTCGTACCCTTCATAATAATAGAATCACGAACAATCGCACCTTCTTCAATGGTAACACCGGAACCTATGACCGAACCGCTGACATCTCCGCAAATGGTCGATGCACCGCTGATCAGACTGCGTGTAATCTTTGCATCCGCAGAAATATATTCTGGCGCAATGGCATCACTCTTTGTATAGATTTTCCAGAATTCTTCGTAAAGGTTAAACTCCGGAATAATGTCTATCAGTTCCATATTTGCTTCCCAGTAAGAACCTAATGTTCCAACATCTTTCCAGTAGCCGTTAAATTCATACGCATACATTGGATTTCCGTTTTCAAAACAATATGGAATAATATGCTTTCCAAAATCACATCCCGGCTGTTCTTTTTTATCGATTAACGCCTGTCGAAGCACCGGCCAGCTGAAAATATAAATTCCCATAGAAGCCAAATTACTTCTTGGATGTTCCGGTTTTTCTTCAAACTCTGTGATCTGATTGTTATCATCAGTAATTACAATTCCAAAACGACTGGCTTCTTCCATCGGAACCGGCATCGCTGCAATTGTTACATCTGCGCCATTTTCTTTATGGAAGTCAAGCATCAGTTCATAATCCATTTTATAAATGTGATCCCCTGAGAGAATCAGAACGTATTCAGGATTGTAGGTATCGATGTAGTCGATGTTCTGATAAATGGCATTTGCCGTTCCTGTATACCATTCACTATTCGTACTTTTTTCATATGGTGGAAGCACCGTTACACCACCATTGTTTCTGTCAAGATCCCATGGCATTCCGATACCGATATGAGTATTCAAACGCAGTGGCTGGTACTGAGTTAAAACGCCAACTGTATCGATTCCCGAGTTGATACAGTTACTCAGCGGGAAGTCAATGATACGATATTTCGCACCAAATGACACTGCCGGTTTTGCCACTTTTGCAGTCAATACCCCAAGGCGGCTGCCCTGTCCTCCTGCCAGAAGCATTGCAATCATTTCTTTTTTTATCACGTAAGTCACCTCTCTAGTTTAGAAATGGCTGGCGGTTTTATTTCCGCATAAATTTAATAATTTATTATATCATAATATGGTTTGAAAAAGTATAGCTTTCAGAGTATAATTTATCTAGAAATTCTTCATTAAAGGTGGACATTTATGTACAAAATAGATTTTAACAAACCTGAACATATTCATTTTATAGGAATTGGCGGCATCAGCATGAGCGGTCTCGCAGAAATCCTTTTAGGTGCCGGTTTTACAATCTCCGGCTCTGATACCAAACCTTCAGCACTGACAAAGCAGCTAGAAGAACGAGGTGCAAAAGTATTTTACGGACAGTGTGCAGAAAACATTTCTGCAGATTATGACTGCGTGGTATATACCGCAGCCATTCACCCGGATAATCCGGAATTTGCGCGCTGCGTGGAATTAGAACTACCAATGCTTACCAGAGCAGAACTTCTCGGACAGATCATGAAAAACTATAGAACTGCCATTGCAGTATCCGGAACTCATGGAAAAACAACAACCACTTCCATGTTCTCATCGGTTCTTTTGGCAGCAGACGCTGACCCAACCATTTCTGTTGGCGGTATTTTGGAAGCAATCGGCGGAAATATTCGCGTTGGCAAATCCGAAACCTTCATTACCGAAGCATGCGAATATACCAACAGCTTTTTGTCTTTCTATCCGACAATGAGCATTATTTTAAATATCGAAGAAGATCACATGGACTTCTTTAAGGATTTAGATGATATTATGAATTCCTTTAGACTTTTTGCTAAAAAACTTCAAAAGGATGGAGTTCTTATTATCAACAAAGAAATTAAAGATTATGAGAAAGTAACCGAAGGATTAGAATGTAAGGTCGTAACTTACGGTATGGATTCCTCTTGTACTTATCATGCAGAAAATATTCACTTTAACGAACAGGGTTATGGTGAATTTGATGTGATGCACCATAGCGTAAATCTTGGTCATATCGTATTAAGCGTTCCGGGACAGCACAACGTATCCAACGCACTGGCAGTCATTGCGGCTGCACGTAAGCTTGGTATTTCCATGGAACAGATTCAGGCCGGTCTTTTAGGCTTTAGCGGCGCAAACCGTCGTTTCCAGTACAAAGGTAATTTAAATGGTGTGACAATTATCGACGATTATGCACATCATCCGACAGAAATCCGCACCACTCTGGAAGCCGCAAAAAATTATCCACACAGAGAAATCTGGTGTGTATTCCAGCCACATACCTATACACGTACCAAAGCATTTTTCAAAGAATTTGCGGAAAGCTTATCAGTGGCTGATCATATAGTCCTTGCAGACATTTATGCAGCTCGCGAAACTGACACTTTGGGAGTTAGTTCTGAACTTCTTGCGAAAGAAATTTCAAGCCTTGGCGCTGACTGCTACTATTTACCAAGTTTCGACGAAATTCAGGAATTTTTAAAATCACATTGTATCCACGGGGATCTGTTGATAACTATGGGTGCCGGAGACGTTGTAAACATTGGGGAAAACTTACTTAACGCATAATTATCCACATTATCCACATATCATCAGGGAATTTTATCCATGTTGATATGTGGATAATTTTGTGGAAACAGTGGATGAAGTTGTTATTCCAAAGCATTTTTGATTGTGCTATAATTGCAATGCTAAAGCTTAGGGGGAGGCATTATGGCAGATTTTAAAATGACAACAGCCGGGTATATTCCTGTAACGGTGATACCGGATGACTTTATAAAAAACTACATGCCAATGGCGAATGGGGACTACGTAAAGATTTATCTTTACATACTTCACTGCGCAAAAAGTGACAAAGTGCCTTCTATTTCGACATTAGCAGATATTTTCCAGTGTACAGAAAATGATGTAAAACGTGCTTTAAAATATTGGGAAAGCAAAGGACTGTTAACATTTGAAGAAACAGTTCAGACGCAGTCTGAAACAACAGTTGCTGCTCCTGAAAAACACAGCTATTCTGCTGCAGAGACAAAAGCATTTAAAGAACATACAGAAATCAAACAGCTGCTCTTTGTTTGCGAACAATATATGGGAAAACAGCTGACAAGAACCGACATAGAAACTCTTCTTTATTTCTATGATCAGTTACAGTTCTCTACAGATTTAATTGAGTATCTTGTAGAATACAGTGTGTCAAAAAACAAGAAGAGTCTTCGTTATATGGAAACTGTTGCTTTGGAATGGCACAAGAAAGGCATTAAAACAGTCGAAGATGCCAAATTAGATTCCAAGCCTTTTGCAAAGGAATGTTATCTTGTATTAAAAGCACTTGGAATCAATAACCATGAACCGCTTCCAACTGAAGTTGCTTTTGTAAATCGATGGATGAAGGAATATGGTTTTACAATTGATATTATCTTGGAAGCTTGTAATCGTACCATCATGAAGATACATAAGCCAAGCTTCGAATATGTGGATGGAATCTTAAAAGCATGGAAAAATGCAGGAATACACCACCTGTCTGATGTGGACAAGCTGACTGCAGAACACAAATCCAAAACAGCTGAAAATCCTCAGCCAAAACAGGACAAGCCGTTCACTACAAGATTCCATAACTTTGAACAGCACAAATACGATCCAAACGAATTAGATAAATTTTTCATTAACCAATAGGAGGAAACTTAGACCGTGAATCTCTCATCAGCACATTATGATTCCATTATGCGAGAATACGACAATCAGCGTCTTGAAAACATGCATGCTCTGAATGCACGTACCCAGGAAGTTTATGACAGATTCCCGGAAATCAAGGAAATTGATGAACAGATTTCTGACCTCGCTGAAAAATTTGCCGCTTCCTTTACAAAAGAAGGGGCAATGAGCTTTGGCGAATATCGTCAGAAATTGTCAGACCTTCGCATGGAAAAAGAAGCGTTGTTAAAATGCTGCCGCATTGCGCCGGAAATGCTTCAGATGCAGTACCGCTGTCCTGACTGTCAGGATACCGGTTATATCGAAAACGAGAAATGCCACTGCTTTAAGCAGCGCATCATTGACGAAATGTATCAGCAGTCTAATTTACGGGAAATCTTAAAGGAAGAGAACTTTTCTACCCTTTCCTATAAATATTACGACGTTGAAAATATGGAAAAAATGCAGGTAGCGATTGAAACCTGCAAAAATTTTACAGAAAACTTTGACAAAACCTTTGAAAACATATTATTATGTGGTACTGTAGGTATTGGAAAGACTTTTCTTTCCAACTGTATTGCAAAGGAACTCCTGGATCAGGGACACAGCGTTTTATATTTGTCCGCATTCCAGCTTTTTGACCTGATGGCGAAAAACTCATTTTCAGGTAACATGTCAAAAGAAGAATCCGTTGCAAAGCAGTATCCACACATTTTTGAAAGTGACCTTCTCATCATTGATGATTTAGGTACTGAACTAGCAAACAGTTTTACGATGGCAGGATTTTTCCTCGTAATTAACGAACGAATCTTACGTAAGAAATCTACATTGATTTCTACAAACCTGTCACCAGAAGAAATATTAACAACTTACACTGAACGAACCGCTTCCCGTATCATTTCAAATTATAAAATGTTAAAACTTTCCGGAAGCGATATTCGTCTCAAAAAGAAATTAGGAGGATTTTAATAATGCAGCGTAGTCTTCGCACTATCGACACAATCCCTGTAGGACCACTTGGGATTATTCCACTTGCCAGCTGTGCAGAACTTGGTGAAAAAGTAGACAACTACCTTGTAAACTGGCGTCACGCAAATACATCTGAACATAAATCAAGCATTATCTTTTCCGGATATGAAAAAGATTCTTACGTTGTAAGTGCTTCTGTTCCACGCTTTGGTTCAGGAGAAGCAAAAGCGATCATCAGTGAATCTGTTCGTGGACAGGATGTTTATTTAATCGTTGATGTATGTAACTGGAGCCTGACATATTCTTTATGCGGTCAGGAAAACCATATGTCTCCAGACGATCATTATCAGGATTTAAAACGTATCATTGCTGCAATTGCAGGAAAAGCAAGAAGAATCACAGTGATCATGCCATTCCTTTACGAAAGCAGACAGCATAAACGTTCTTCCAGAGAATCTTTAGACTGTGCTTTAGCACTTCAGGAATTGGTAAACATGGGTGTTGATAACATTATCACATTTGACGCTCACGACCCACGTGTTCAAAATGCAATTCCTTTAAATGGATTCGAAACAGTGACACCTGTTTACCAGATGATCAAAGGTCTCTTAAACAGCGTTGATGATATTCAGCTTGATAGTGACCACTTAATGGTAATCAGCCCTGATGAAGGTGCTACAGGACGTGCAATCTACCTTGCAAGTATCTTAGGCGTAGACATGGGTATGTTCTATAAACGCCGTGACTATACAAAGATCGTAAATGGTAAAAACCCAATCGTTGCACATGAATTTTTAGGTTCTGACTTAAACGGAAAAGATGCAATCATCATCGATGATATGATTTCTTCCGGTGACAGTATGTTAGACGTTGCAAAACAGTTAAAAGCGCGTGGAGCAGGAAGAATCTTCGTATTCTCTACATTTGGTCTTTTCACAAGCGGTTTAGAACGTTTTGACAAAGCATATGAAGAAGGTCTCATTTCTAAGATCTGTACAACAAACACTGTTTACCAGACACCGGAACTTTTAGCAAGAGACTGGTATGTAAGCTGCGACATGAGCAAATACATCGCACTTCTGATCGATACATTAAATCATGACGGTTCTATCAGCGATTTACTGGAACCATATGAAAGAATCAATGCTTTCGTAGCGAAATATAAAGAAGCACAGCAGAATAAATAATAATAAAAATACCCCAGCATTGAAGGATGTACAAAGAACGCCTCGAGGCTACGCTTGACCTCGGCTTATCTTTATACATCCCCCAGTGCTGGGGTGTTCTCGTTTTATCTACTTCAGTAATTGCTGTTCCACTTCTTCAAATCCAATTCTCGCAATGGTGTCCGCAAAACGTTCTTTTTCTTCTCCATTGTCTTTATAGAATAAAATAATCTTTTCGATGATATCTAAAACTTCCTCTTCTGATGTAAAAATTTTCGATAATGGCTGTCCCTGAGCAGTTTTTTTGCCCCATCTGCCTCCAATGCACACCTTGTATCCCGGACATGCGATACCTTCTTCATTCTTTGTACGCATCCCGATAATTCCAATATCATTTAAATCCGGTTTTACACAATTGTGTATACATCCACCAACTGCAATCTTACATTTATGCGGGAGCTTCACATCATGAAATCCCACATAAAATCTCTCATGAATCTTTTCTGATAATCCAAAGGTATCAATTTGACCAAACTGACAGGTAGTTCCCTTGCAGGAAACAATCGGACGTACTTTTTGACCTGTCCCGCCAGTACTAAGTCCGCCTTCTTCAAGAAATTTACACAATGGAGCAATGTTCTCAAAATGAACGCCTCTGATTTCAACCGTCAGACGTGTTGTGAAAACCACTTCTCCATTTCCGAATTTTTCTGCCGCTTCTGCAATATGAATCATCTCTTTAGATGTAATTTTTCCGTTTCTTGTAATCACGCGACCGTTAAAATAGTCGGTACCTTTATTATTTAAAAAGCCTAATCCTTTGACTCTTGTAAGTTCTTCTTTGCTGATTGTACATGCCATTGTAATTGCCTCCTAAATTCATCTTCCGTTAACGGACGATTTTTCCTCATACAGATTTCTGATAACTCATAATAAAATTTATATCTTTGTTTTTTATCTGTCAAGGTCTTGGCAATGACTGGTCGTTTTTCGTGTAAGAAGTTCAGTATTTCTTCCATATTGTCCGGAACCTGCTCCAATATTTTTCTTTTTAAAAGTACCCCCGCTGCCGGGCTGGCACCGTTGGTACAGATTCCTATGGATAAATTACCCTGTGCAATATACGATGGAAATACAAAATCACAATATTCCTGATCATCCACCACATTGACCGGGATTCTTTTTTCTCTGCACAAATTTGCAATTCTATGATTTTCCTCTTTATCTTCCCCTGCTACAATGACAAATGCAGGCATTTCTTCTAAGTCACTTTCAGAAAATTCTCCTTCAGGAATTACCCGAAGCTTCGGTCCAAAAGGTTCTAATCTTTGAATTTTCTCCTGAGCATGCTTACCTGTTCCAACAATCAGTCCCGTGGCTCCTTCTATATTCATAAAAAATGGAAATAATGGCATTGTTTTCTCCTATTCCGGCAATGTACATAAATAATGCCAGCCGCTTTTCGTATGTACACGCTCTATCTCTACATGAAATGCTTTTTGCAGACTTCCACCCTCATAAACTTCATCCGCAGTTCCCTGCGCAATCAGTTTTCCTTCCTTTAACACAACCACTTTATCCGCAATCTGAAGTGCCTGCGTCAGATCATGAAGCACCATTACGATGGCTTTCCCTTCCCTTGCAAGCTGACGTGCCATTTCCATCAGACGCAGCTGATGGGCTACATCCAGATACGTGGTCGGCTCGTCCATGAGAATCGTATCGGCATCCTGGGCAAGTGCCATAGCTATGTAAACTTTTTGCTGCATGCCTCCGGAAAGCTTACTGACAAGCTTATCTGCCTGCTCCTCCATACCAGCCCAGCAAAGAGCACTCTTTGCTATCTCAACATCCTTAGAACGATACTTCCTAGGGTAGCTTAAATGTGCAAACCGTCCATGAAGCACCATTTTAAGTACAGATATATCCGGAGCTTTTTTGTTCTGTGCAAGATATGCTGCTTTTCTGGCAAGCTCTCTCGAAGTCATGTTTCTTATAGAAATTCCATCTATCAGAATTTCGCCTTCGCAATGCGGATTTATCCGAACAATGGTCTTTAACAAAGTACTTTTTCCACAGCCGTTTGGTCCCACCAGCACAGTAATGGTTCCCGGTTCAAAGACCACATTGGCATGATGCAGTACATTTTTCCCCTCATACCCAGCACATACATTTTTCAATTCAATCATACACCATGCCCTCCTTTTCTGTGAATCAGCAAGAACAGAAAGAATGGTCCTCCAATAAAGGACATGATGATTCCTACCGGTATTTCATATGGGATAAACAAGGTTCGGGCAAATAAATCACATAATATTACGAAACTTGCCCCTAGCAGTGTACAAAATGGAAGCATTTTCCCACTTTCTGCTGACACCAGTTTTCGCACAATGTGAGGAACAATCAGTCCTACAAATCCCAACAATCCTGCAAAACTGACTGCCGCTCCTGCCAGCAATGCTGAAAGGCTTAAAAATACCGTACGCATCTTTTTCACCGGCATTCCAAGCCCCTGGGCAGTGTCTTCTCCTAGGGAGATAACATCCAGCTCATTGGTCAATGTAAATAACAATAAAAGTCCTATTAAAATTAAAACTCCTGCCGGGAGAAGCCTTACATATGCCACATTTGAGAACCCGCCTACACGAAAATCCGCCGCCTGCATCCCGGCATCCGGTACTAAAATCGCAATTGCTTCGGAAGCTGCATTTAGGCAGCTATTTACTGCAACGCCGCCAAGAATAACTGTTGTTCTTGAAGCGCCAATCTTCTGGGCAGTCAATGCCACCAAAAGGACTGCTGCGATGGCTCCTCCAAAGGCTGCGCCTGCAATTGCCCATCCGGAAAATGCACCTAATGCACAGCAGATGGTCACCGCAAGCCCTGCACCTGCATTTACCCCGATAATCCCAGGGGATGCCAGTTGATTTGTCAGCACTCCCTGAATCACTGCACCGGAAACTGCCAACGCTGCACCAGCTAACGCGCAGGCGATGGTTCTTGGCAATCTGGCATACCAGAAGATCCTCGCTTCCGGAGTTGTCACATTTTCAATTCCCTGGGCCAGTACTTCCAAAAGTTCTGAAACAGAAATCGCTGCGCTTCCAATACAGCAGCTTAATATCGTTGATATCATAAAAAGAATGACTGCACCTGCAAACAGCAGTTGATTCTTACATTTCTTCATTCGACAAAATTCCCTCTAATTTTTCATATGCCTCTCCCCAACGGTCATTTGGTTTCAAAGCATATAATGATTTTTCCAGCAAATATACCCTGCCGTTTTTTACTGCAGTTAATTCAGACCAAGCCGGATTTTCTGCAATAAAATTTTTAATATTTTCTTTCGTCCCATCTTCATTATCCCCCTGTTGGATAAAGAAGATATAATCAGGGTCCTGTATAATGATCTGCTCGATACTTAGATTTTCCAAAAGAGACTCTTCGCTGTCTGCGATATTTTCACACCCAAGAGCAAACAGCATCTCTCCAAGCACATTGTCTTTACTGTTCTTTGCTCTGATAAATGTAGAGGATGCGCGAAGACTTAATACCGTCGGCGCCTGCCCCGCATTTTCGATACGTTGTTTACTCTGCGCAATTACATTCTCTATCTGCTCCTGTATTGCCAGTCCATTTTTTTCATACAAATCTTTTCTGCCTGTAATATCCGTACAGATTCTTAAAACTTCCAGATAGTCCTGGAAATCATTCACCTCGAAATATGCCACATTGATTCCTGCCGCTTCCAGGGTTTCCAGCCACTCTACATTGCCTTTCGTGTTGCTGCTGGCAAGTACAAAATCCGGATTTGCCTCAAACAGTTTTTCAAGGCTTAATTCTTTGGTCATACCCAGATTTATTGCACCTTCCGGTAAAGGCAGTTTAAAATCGTCCCACGCATCATCTGCTGAAGCAATGATTTCTCCTCCTGCAAGATACCAGATATCTGCAAAACTTCCCAAAAGCGCTGCTACACGTTTTGGATTGTTTACGGCTACTGTTCTGCCCAAAGCATCTGTAAATACATGCTCTTCTGTTTCTTCATTTTGTTCTTCAATTGTCTGTATCGTGGTCTCACGATATTGTGTATGTTGATTTCCACACCCTATTAAAAAAATTGTCAATAAAATTAAAATACCGAATCGCAAAAAGACACACTCCTCCCATGTTGTCTAAAGGTTTCCCTTGACGAAATACATTTTAAGGCCTTGCATCGTCTCTTTGCGATCCGGCAGATTTCAATCAATTAAAATTAGTTAAATTATATCTATTGTTACACTTTAAATCGGTACCCGACTCCCCAAATGGTTTCAATATATTGAGGCTTCGATGTATCATACTCAATTTTTTCACGAATCTTCTTAATATGCACCGTTACCGTTGCAATATCCCCGATTGATTCCATATCCCAGATTTCCTGGAATAATTCTTCTTTTGTATACACATGGTTTGGATTCTGTGCAAGGAAGGTCAAAAGATCAAATTCCTTGGAAGTAAAATTTGTTTCCTCTCCATTGACCCACACACGTCTTGCTGTTTTATCAATCTTGATTCCACGGATTTCAATCACATCATTGCTTGGCATACCGCTGCTGATGAGTCTTTCATATCTTGCCAGATGCGCTTTTACACGGGCAACCATTTCACTTGGACTGAATGGTTTTGTCATGTAATCATCTGCACCCATGCCAAGACCACGAATTTTATCAATGTCATCTTTCTTTGCCGAAACAATAATAATCGGTGTATTCTTTGTTTCACGAATTTTGCGGCAGATTTCAAAACCATCTACTCCCGGAAGCATTAAATCCAGAATAATTAAGTCGAATTCTTCTTTTAATGCACGTAAAAGTCCCACATCTCCCTGATGAACTACTTCCACTTCAAAACCACTCAGCTCTAAATAGTCTTTTTCAAGCTCCGCAATCGCCACTTCATCTTCTACAATCAAAATCTTACTCATTTACCGGAACCTCCTGATATTTTCTAAGTACAAGGTACATCACTGTACCAATTCCTTCTTTACTGGTTACCCAGATCTTACCGCCATGATCTTCCATGATTTTCTTCACAATGGAAAGTCCAATACCACTTCCGCCTTTGGAAGAATTTCTGGAAGCATCAGTTCTATAGAAACGGTCAAAAATATATGGCAAATCTTTTGCCGCAATACCCTTGCCGTTGTCTTCAATTTCTACCTGTACAAAGTCTCCCACGTCTTTGATCGTCATGTGGATTTTTGTATCTGCTTTGTCAGAATACTTTTTAGAGTTACCAACAATGTTATTAATCACTCGTTTAATCTGTTCTGCGTCCGCAATCATCTGCACGGAATCATCCACATAATTCTGATAGCTGAATCCAATATGTTCATCTTCCAGTTCACGGCTTAAATCTTCCGCACAATCTTCAAAATATCCCACCACATTAAGACGGCTGAATGTATACGGAATCTTATTTGTATCAATCTTTGAATAGAAGGACAATTCATTAATGAGATGATCCATATCAATTGCTTTACTGTAAACCGTCTGCAAGTATTTATTCTGCTTCTCCGGCGTATCTGCAACTCCGTCGATCAGTCCTTCCACATAGCCTTTGATCGCTGTAATCGGCGTTTTCAAATCGTGAGAAATGTTACTGATCAGTTCCTTACTCTGTTGCTCGGAACGAAGTTTTTCTTCTGCGTTATCCTTCAATCGGATACGCATTTCTTCAAAGTCTTTGCACAATTCTCCAATTTCGTCTTTGTTATGAACTTCCACCTCAAAATCCAGATTCCCGTTTTTGATATTCTGGGTTGCCACCTGCAGCATGTGAATCGGCGTTACAATACTGTGATAAATCCAAAGTACCAGACAGATAACGATAACCGGAACCACCAGCGAAATCAAAATCATCAGATTGGAAATATATTGTCTAACATCCACTGCATATAATTTTACTGCCTGTGCAATCTCTTCTACAGTTGCAGTCTCTACCTGCAACGCATACAATTCATCCATATGATAGGATGTAAATGTAATAACGCCCGCACCAAGCAGAATCATCGGAACTCCAATAATTAAAAAGAATGCTAAAAAAAGTTTTGATCTTATTTTCATGATATCAACTCCATATTCTTCTTAATTATAACACACAGACAGAAGGTCCACACCTAAACAATTAGTAACTTTCTAAATTTTTTGTAAACCCGCACATAAAAACAGGCACGCTTTACGCGTGCCTGAAAGTAGTTCTTATAAATAGTTCTTAAGGATTTCTGCCTTATCAGTTTTTTCCCAAGGAAGATCGATATCTGTTCTTCCGAAGTGACCGTAAGCTGCTGTCTGTTTGTAGATTGGACGGCGAAGATCAAGCATTTTTATGATTCCTGCCGGACGAAGGTCGAAGTTTTCACGAATCATTTCAACCATCTTTGTTTCAGAAATTTTACCTGTGCCAAATGTGTCAACCATGATAGATGTTGGATGAGCAACACCGATTGCATAAGATAACTGGATTTCACATTTATCAGCAAGACCAGCTGCTACGATGTTCTTTGCAACGTAACGTGCTGCATAAGCTGCAGAACGGTCTACCTTTGTACAGTCTTTACCGGAGAATGCACCGCCGCCGTGACGAGCATATCCGCCGTAAGTATCTACGATGATTTTACGTCCTGTCAAACCACTGTCTCCGTGTGGTCCGCCGATTACGAAACGGCCTGTTGGGTTGATGAAGAATTTTGTATCTGCATCTACCATATCCTGTGGAAGAATTACATCAAATACATGTTTTTTGATATCTTCATGAATCTGTTCCTGTGTTACTTCTTCACTGTGCTGTGTAGATAATACAACTGCATCAAGACGTGCTGGTTTACCGTTTTCATCATATTCTACAGTAACCTGTGTCTTTCCATCCGGACGAAGGTAAGGAAGTGTTCCATTTTTACGAACTTCTGTTAAACGAAGTGCAAGTTTGTGAGCCAAAGAAATTGCATAAGGCATAAGTTCTGGTGTTTCGTTAGAAGCATAACCGAACATCATACCCTGGTCACCAGCACCGATTGCTTCGATTTCATCGTCGCTCATACGGTTTTCTTTTGCTTCTAATGCTTTGTTAACACCCATGGCGATGTCTGTAGACTGTTCGTCAATTGCTGTAATAACTGCACAGTTATCAGCGTCAAAACCAAATTTACCTCTTGTATAGCCGATTTCACGTACTGTTTCACGTACGATTTTCTGAATATCTACATAAGCGTTTGTTGTGATTTCACCCATAACAAGTACAAGACCTGTTGTTGTTGCTGTTTCACATGCTACACGGCTGTTTGGGTCTGCTGCCATCAGTGCATCTAAGATAGCGTCTGAAATCTGGTCGCAAATTTTGTCTGGATGTCCTTCTGTTACGGACTCAGATGTAAATAAAAATTTCTCCATTTTATTCTCCTTATTTTGCTGGCAAAAAATCTCTTACGGATTTCCTCTATGTTGTACATAAAAACAGGTCCGCTTAAGCGGACCTGAATATGTTTTCTACATTCCAAATCCTCTTATTGTTCGATTACTCGCTCAGGCTGGCACCTTCCGTATTCGGGGTTGCCGTGGTTTCATAGATCCTTTTATCTCCACCACTCTGAATAAGAGATTTCTTCTCTGTTAATTTGATACGTCGATATTCTATTATAAGCGATATGGCTTGTCAAGCCTTTTCACTGAATTTCCATAATCTGTACGATTTGCTAGTTAAATCCTACCACCATCTGTGCAATTTTATATGCTGCCACAGAAATCTTCCGTCCGCTCTTGCCTGGAAGATTCATCGTGTTACCCATGATGCTTCTGCGGATTTTCTTATAAGCACGCACATCTTTTGCCTTCAGATACTGCCAGAGTTCTTTTTTCTTCGCCAGATTTTCTTCTGTCTTGGAACGAATTGCAAGGATAGAAGATACTGTCATCATAATTTCCATGTAGCTTAACATGTAGTTACGAAGCTTTTTATTTTTAATCTTCCACACATCACAATCATCAATAATCAGTTTTGTTACTCGTATCTGCTGGTCAATACGTCCAATCATGACTTTTTCCTGAACAGACTGACCTTCACGACCGATATAGTATCTATAGAAATTTACGTCCATATAATACATTTTCTTTACATATGGCAGTGGATGATATACGTAAATGTTATCTACATAGAAGGTATGCTTTGGAAGTTCCAATGCACAGTCTTTTAACATTTGTGTACGATAAATCACAGAATGCATCAAAATATACTGGCCAACATGAAGGAATTTTACATCATCCCATGTAAATACCTGATCGGTTGGGAACGCAGTACGATACTGCATGACTTTTTTGCGTTTCTTTCCTTCTTTTTCATAAACATAGTTGCTGATGAACATATCAACCATGTCACCGGATTTTACAAGTTCCGCAAGTTTCTTTAAAATCTTTAAATAGGCTTCTTCATTTACCCAATCATCACTGTCTACAACCTTATAATACAGACCTGTGGCATTACGAAGCCCTGCATTGACCGCTTCTCCATGACCGCCGTTTTCCTGATGAACTGCTTTTACGATTGTCGGATATTTCGCAGCATATTCATCTGCAATGGCACCTGTACCATCTTTGGAACCATCATTTACAATAATAATTTCTACTTCTTCTCCACCGGTCAGCAGCGATTCAATACAATTTCTCATAAATCCTTCTGAGTTATACGATGGAATCGCAATTGATAATAACTTCATAAATTCACCTCATCTACCTTTTGTTACCCAGTACAACATCAATATGTTTTGCGTAAGCCGCAAATGCCGACGGAATCGGATATTCTTTTTCCACTGTTTTTCGTTCTACAAACAGCATCCCGTCCGTCTCTCCCTCTAATTCTGCCACACGAACCGCAAAGCCTGTCATGTGCCATTCTTTATGTGTAAAAATATGCTTGGAGTCTTCTAATCTTTCAATAAACAATGGTGCCAGACCATAAGATTTCACAAGCGCTAACACTTCATTCTCAGATAGCTGCCCTTCCACATTTGGCAGTTCGTATAAGCCTGCAAGCAATCCTTTATTTGGACGCTTTCGAATTGCAATTTTTTCGCCATCCTTAATAATCAGCACTGTCTTTTCTTCAATGCTTCTTTCCTTTTTCGGTGCTTTCTTCGGCAGTTCCATTACAATATCACGTTTTCTTGCTTCACACAAATGTGCTACCGGGCATTCACTGCATTTGGCTGGTCCATTTGGTACACATACGATTGCTCCAAGCTCAATGAGCGCCTGATTAAAATCTCCCGCTCTTCTCATCGGAATGATTTCCTGGATGTCTCTTGCAATTGACTGCTTTACAGAATCTTTGGCAATGTCTCTGTCATCCGCAGTAATTCTTGTAATGACACGAAGTACATTTCCATCAACCGCCGGTACCGGAATTCCAAAAGCAATGGAAGAGATTGCCCCAGCAGTATATTTCCCAATTCCCGGTAATTTTATCAGTTCATCAAACTGCGCCGGAACTTCACCCTTATTTTCTGCTACAAGAATCTGTGCAGCTTTTTGCATATTTCGGACACGGTTATAATATCCAAGTCCTTCCCAAAGCTTCAAAAGTTCTTCTTCCGGGCATGCCGCCAGCTTCTTTACCGTTGGCAATGCTTTCATAAATCTCTCAAAATATGGTTTTACCGCTTCTACCCTTGTCTGCTGCAGCATAATCTCTGACACCCACACACGATACGGTGTTGGCTTACTACGCCACGGCAATGTACGTTTTTGTTTATCATACCAGTCCAGTAACGGAACTACGATTTCCTCCAGCATTTACAACCTGACCTCTACCTCATTCATAATTTCCATAGAATCTATGGTAACTTTACAATCCCTCGCCATCACATGCACCCCCGCTTTTGCAGCTTCTCTTAAAGCATCTCCAAACGCTTTGTGGGTTGCATCATTTGGCTCTAAATATTTCACAGGGCTCATTTGAATCACAAAGAGAATGTATGCTTCATAGCCATCCTCCATGCACTTTATCAATTCCCTGATATGCTTGACTCCTCTTTCCGTCGGAGCATCCGGAAAACGACACACTCCGTCAAGTTCCAGTGTCACCCCTTTGACTTCCATAAAAGCTTTTCGCTCCCCATCTTCAATATAAAAGTCGAAACGGGACTCACCGTAAGTTTTTTCAGAATAAACTACCGCATTTTTTGAAAACAGATTTCCTGCCTGCAGCCATTCTTTGACTGCCGCATTTGGTGCCTGGGAATCCATGTTGATTAGATAATCACCTTTCTCTACACCAATCAAATCCAACTTTGTCTTTCTGGCAAGATTATCGTTTCTCTGCACATAGACAACTGCATCCGGTGTAAGAAGTTCCCTGCAGCGACCTGTATTTTTCACATGGCAGATTTCTCTTCCTTCTTCTGTTTCCACGTATGCAATAAATCGATTCGGGCGTTCTTTAAAATACGCCCGTTCAATATTTGAATAATTCATAAGCACCCTCACTTAACTTGAAAGTATAACATACTTTTCTAAACAATTCCTCATATAATTGTTAACAAATTCGAAAAAAAGAATAATTTATTGCTTTTCCAAAGAAAATTCTATACACTAAGAGAGAAATAAATTACAAAGATGATAAGCGAGGAATCTTATGGATTGCATTATTTTAGATATTGATGGAACATTATGGGATACAACACCGATTGTAGCAAAAGCCTGGGGTGAAGCACTAAAAAATCGTACCGACATTGCATGGCGTCCAACTGCTGATAATTTAAAAAAGCTCTTTGGTCGTCCAATGTGGGCAATTGCCGCCGCTGCTTTTCCTGAGCTTTCCCCGGAAGACCAAATGAAGCTCATGGATGAATGCTGTGCGCAGGAAGAAGAAATTTTAGAAAAGAATCCGGGACATGTTTTTGAAGGTGTCGTAGAAACGATTCGTGAACTTTCCAAGAAATATAAAATTTGTATTGTCAGCAACTGTCAGGCAGGTTATATCGAACTGACAATGCGTTCTCTCGGAATTGAAGACTGCATTACTGACTTTGAATGTCCAGGCTACTCCGGACTTCCAAAAGGAGAAAACTGCAAGCTTGTGATGGAACGTAATGGCTTTACTTCCGCTGTTTATGTTGGGGACACCCAAGGGGACTGTGAGGCTTCTGCATTTGCAGGAATTCCATTTGTATTCTGCGAATATGGGTTTGGAGAGGCAGACAGATATGATTACAAAATTTCAAAATTCAGTGAATTACTAGATTTATTTTAAATAAAATCCCCCTGTATAGGGGGATTATTATTTACTTATTCAGTTCTTCGTAAGCTTTTCTTACACCCTGTGCTAACTGATCTGCACAGGAAGTATTTCTCATACCGCATGTATTTCCTTTTAAATAGCTTTCAATCTGTTCTACAGTCATGCCTTCTACCAGTTTGCTGATCGCTTTTAAGTTTCCGTTACATCCGCCCTGGAAAGATACGTTTGTTACCACATTTCCTTCTAAGTCAAATTTAATCATGCTGGAACATACATTTTTTGTTTTGTACTGACATGTTGTTGCCATAATATTTTCCTCCTGTTGTGTATCCTCTATATTTTATTTTAAGTTTTCAGGATTTAATCCTTCCAATTCCGGAATGACAAATCTGCCGTCTTTTCTGATCAGTACATCATCAAACCAGATTTCACCTCCGCCATATTCCGGTGTCTGGAGCATTACCAAATCCCAGTGAATTGCGGAACGGTTACCGTTATATGCATCATCATAACAGTTTCCAGGTGTAAAGTGAATAGAACCCATAATTTTTTCATCAAAAAGGATTTCTTTCATTGGTTTTAAAATATATGGATTAATACCGATTGCAAATTCTCCTACATATCTTGCACCTTCGTCGGTGTCAAAAACTTTGTTGACACGTTCTGTATCATTGGCAGTTGCTTTTACAATCTTGCCGTTTTCAAATTCCAGACACACATTCTCATAAGTGAATCCCTGAAGAACTGACGGTGTATTGTAAGTAATTTTACCATTTACAGAATCTCTTACAGGTGCTGTATAAACTTCTCCGTCCGGGATATTCATATGACCACAGCATGTCACTGCCGGAATATCCTTAATGGAAAATGTAAGGTCTGTGCCTGCACCAGTCACTCTTACCTTATCTGTACGATTCATCAGTTCAACCAGCGCCATGGATTCTTTTTCCATCTTACTGTAATCCAGATTACATACCTCATAGTAGAAATCTCTGAATGCTTCAGAACTCATATTGCTTTGCTGCGCCATAGACTCTGTAGGAAAACGAAGTACCACCCATCTTGTTTTCGGAATACGAACTTCATAGTGAACCGGTTTACTGTAAATCGTCTCATACATCTCTATCTTTTCGCTTGGAACATCTGAGAGTTCTGCACTGTTGATATTACCGCGAATGCCAATGAACACATCCATCTGAGACATTTCTTTGCTGTCTCGTTCTGCCATCATTTTCAGCTGTTCTTCCGTACAGTGCATCAGGAGTTCTCTTTTGATTCTCATATTTTCATAATGCACAAACGGAATCGCTCCTACTGCATATACTTCACGAATCAATGCCTTTACGATATCTTCCGTAGCATTCCCAACGTGATTGATCCACACCTTTTCACCCGGTTTGATCTCACAGGAATTGTGCACCAGATTTCTGGCTAAAATTATAGTTCTCTCATCCATAAATGCCTCCTATTATTCCAAAAAGCTAAAGAATACATTTCCACAAGCTTCGTATTTTGCTGTCGCATCCTTTTGACCTTCTTTGTGCATTTTTCCGGTCATGGTATCCAATACGAAAATATTCTGCGCATCATACCCAACAATCATTTCCGCACTATTTGCATCTGTCATTGCAAGTACATAATTGCCTTCACTTACATAGTATAATACGGAAGACAAATTACATCCAGTAAAGTTTTCCGGTTGTTTCTGAGAATTTTGTTTTAAAATCTGATAAGGACTTCTGCCTGCATCCAGCAAAGCTTTTACATCTACATAAACTCCTTCCTGTTCAAGCAAGATGCGAATTCCTGCTTCCAGACTATTTGTTGCTTCCACAGGTTCTATTCCATTTGCAAGTTCCAGAACAGATCTTGTCTTTCGATTACCACGATCCCAGACAACCTGACCGACATAGTTGGTAACAACACCCATGTCGTCATAAGCAGTCAGCACCGCTTTCCTAAGTTCAGAGTAAACACCTTCCACTTTTCCTCTTCCATAGGCATAAAAACTCTGGTGATCCTCTTCTTCTAACGAAAGCATACGATTATCTTCAAAAAGAATCTGTTTTGGCGTAATCTCTTTTCTCTTTCCTTCTGCCTCTTCTTTAAACTGGAATACATACTCCGTCTTTTTCTGTGCATGTTTTACTTCTGCCAGTTTGATCAGACTTACGATTTCCTCTTCAGAGCTGGTAATTGCTTCAGCCAATGCGCTCACATAGGTTCCATCCGGATTTTTAGAAATACATTCCAAATTGATTCGGTTGTTTTCTACCGTAGCAGAAACTACATATTTATTCTTTTCGTAATAATTAAAATCTCTGACGGATTCCCCACTGTTATTTACAATTTTTACCTGATACATTGGGAATAATGTATTTCCCGCAAAATCTTCTGCTACATCTTCTTCTGCACAGACTCCATAAAGGAAGTCGTCACTGCTAAATCCAAGCGGCAGTAAATATTCTCCTTCATTCGCCTCATATGTCTGGCGAACTCCGGTCTTCATATCCATGGTTGTAATCTTTGTTGACCCAAATCTATCATTGCCATGCTGCCATGCAATCATGTCACCATCTCTGGAGATAATATATTTATCTGCTGTCAGATCTTCTGTTAATGTTTCAACACTCTTGATATTTAAATCAATGGCATAAATGTTTTTCCCATAAGACAGATACATCTTATCATCATAACTGATATATAAAAGTTCACCTACTGTATGTTCCAGCACATCTGCGCATTCTGTACTTTCAATAAACAGCAGCTCTTCCGTCGTATTTGTCAGGCTGTCATAGCGCATCACTGCCACACCAGTCTCGCCTTCATGGCGTCCACGATTCATATAACCTGTCACGATAAAATCCATGCTTCCGGAATCTTCCATGTTAATGAGCTGAATATCAAATTCATTATGAAGCCCGCGTTTATCATTTCCGTTTTTAAAACTAAAAACTTTTGATAACTTGTTCTGTGCAATGTCGAAGCACCAAAGTTCATCGGAAACCACGAAGTTCACAACACTTCCTTCTTCATTAGACATATGAGGAATTTCTTCCCACTGAATACCCAGATTTAAACTGCTTTCTTCAAACACCTGATTATCTATAGAAAAAATACGTTCTGTAGTTCTCTCGTAATCTAAAAGATACATTCTGATATTTGTCTGACGTACACGGAAATAATCTTGTACCTGATACTTTTCATTTTCACCATTTTCGTTCTCATAGGTTACCTGATAATCAAAATTCAGTGAAACAACGTCATCTTCCAGTTCCAGATAAGTAATCATCGGATTATCTACTCGTTTTACTGACATTCCATCCCAAATCACCGTTTTATATTTTGAATGGATATCCACTTTGGCAAGAGAATTCTCTTTTCTTGAAGTGTCCGTTTCCAAATACTGGGTAATCGGATAAACATTATTCGGATCCAGAGTCGCGTTATGGAAATCTAACGCAAATTCAGTACACGCCTTAATCATTTCATAGGAGCTATTGGTAATTCTTGCAAAATATTTTACATCTTCATAATTTTCCAACTGCACATGAAAAACAAGAATATATTCTTCTGCATTTTCTAAAAGGTCTTTAATCTTCACTGACGCGTTTACGTACTGTCCGGATTCTTCCAATTCTTCCACATCACCATTTTGGATCAATCGCTCCATATCAGTACTTCGAACTTCATAGCTTACCGCTTCAATTTCTGCATTATATTTTTCCAGCGCAACGTGAATCATGCGTTCCTCATCCAATGGTACAATCGCATTTCTAAGACATGTTGCATCCACATCCGAAGTGTATCCGTAAGTCGGATTGATCAGATTTCCTTCATGTTCAAAATACAACACCGGAAGAGTTGCCTCCGACATATGTGCTGTCATATCCAGATTCCCCTTATTATAAAGGTAACTCATGGATACAATTCCAAGAAAGAACGCTATGATAATTGTAATAATCTTAATAATAATCTTCTTCAAATTTATCCTCTATTTCTTTAATAATCTGCCTAACATCGGATCTACCCCCAATGTTTTACAGCAATTGTCGTATTTTTCAAAATTCTTCTTTACGTCTTTGTTTTTCTTTACCGCACGAATTAAAATATTTTTTGGTGTATGTTCCATATCGATGAATTCCAGCACTTGGGTATCATAACCACACTGCTCCAGCATTTCTGCACGGAGACCATCTGTTACCAATGCCGCAATACGTTCTTTTAAAAGTCCGTATTTAAGAACTGCTGATAATTCTTCATTTTTCATCTGATAGTTCAATTCATGCTGACAGCATGGTACAGATAAAATAACACTTGCGCCCCATTTTACTGCCTTTTCCAGCGCATAATCAGTTGCTGTGTCGCATGCATGCAGCGTAACTACCATATCTACAGCGTCCACACCTGTGTAACTTGCGATATCTCCGGTTGTGAAAGACATTTTTTCATAACCATATTTATCCTTTAATTCATTACAATATGCAATGACATCTTCTTTTAAGTCCAGACCAATGACACGAATGTCAAAGCCTTTCATAACTTTTAAGTAATGATACATTGCAAATGTCAGGTATGATTTCCCACAGCCAAAGTCAACAATGGTAAGTTCGCGCCCCTTTGGCAGGTTCTCCACAATATCCTGAATAAATTCCAAAAATCGGTTAATCTGTCGGAATTTGTCGTATCTGGAATGAACAGTTTTTCCTTCTTTTGTCTGTACTCCCAAATCCACGAGAAACGGAATTGCTTCCCCTTCCCCTAAAATGTATCGTTTCTTTCGATTGTGTGAAAGTTCTTTCGGCTTTACTTCATTTTTCTGAGTCTTCTGCTTAATGGTCACCGTTCCTTTTTTGCTCACCAGTACATTCACGGTCTTTGTCATACTTTCCAGCACCATCTGACCGAAGAAATTTTCCATCTGTGTGATAATGTATTCGGAAGCTGCCGGCTTTTCCATATTTTCATGAAAAACCTGTTTTCCCTTATACTCTGTCACCTGAAAATTCAACTGATCTTTTAAGAGAACCGGTCGAATCTTCACTTTCTGAGCCAGCGCCGCACGTCTTGGATTACTGATAATAATCTGAGAAAGCTGCTCATTTAACTGCTCTTCTAATATATGTTTTAATCTTTCCATAAATTTTTTCCTTATACAAAGTTGATGCTTGAAATTTCCAAGCATATATCGTAACTTTTATTGTAACAAGCAAATTATGCGGGTGTCAATCCCGTTTGAACAGAGGAATTTATGAGTTATATTACTACTTATACAGGAAAACATTTTGATCCGGTAAATCCAGATATGACACAAGTGGATGTTCAGGATATTGCACATGCCCTTTCTTTAATCTGCAGAGGAAATGGACAGGTAAAAACATTCTTTTCCGTCGGACAGCATTGTATCAATGCTGCAAGAGAGGCTATTGCAAGGGGATATTCCCGACGAGTGATTCTTGCATGCCTTCTTCATGATGCATGTGAAAGTTACATGTCGGACGTTCCGAGGCCGCTGAAAGTTGCCATGCCGGAATATGTGTGCATCGAGGAACATTTACTGGACTTAATTTATGAAAAGTTTCTGGGAAGTACTTTAACAGAAGAAGAAAATAAACTGGTTAAAGAAATCGATCATGCATTACTGTACTATGATTTAAAAGAGTTATTGAACGAATGCTCTTGTGCTATTGCTCCTGAGATACTAATCTCATTAAATTATGAATTCGTACCATTTGCTCAAATAGAAGAAGCTTTTCTAAAGCTCTATGAGCAATATCGAATCATCTGACTTTTATCAAAAATATTACAGCAGGAGAAAGAAAGATTATATCATGGAAAAAACAAAAGATTTTACAACCGGAAGTGTACTTGGTTCGCTGATTAAATTTGCAATTCCGGTACTGGCAGCCATGTTTCTGCAATCACTATACGGTGGTGTAGACTTGCTGGTTGTTGGACAATTTGCAGAAACTGCAGATATCTCCGGCGTTTCTACCGGAAGTCAGTTGACCCATACAGTTACAACCGTGATTACAGGATTATCTATGGGGATTACAGTTTTTGTTGGGCAGAAAATTGGAGAGAAAAAACTTGAAGAAGCAGGAAAAGCCATCGGAACCGGAATCCTATTATTCATTATTTTAGGAATTCTGATGTCCGCCTTTCTTGTGATTTTTACAGGGAATTTAGCAGAACTTCTTCATGCTCCGGCAGAAGCATTTACACAGACCTGCGATTATATTACAGTATGTGGTTATGGAATGCTTTTTATCTGTCTTTATAATTTATTGGGAGCAATTTTTAGAGGAATCGGTGACTCAAAAACACCTTTACTAACTGTATTTATTGCATGCATTTGTAATATTGTCGGAGATTTACTCTTCGTCGCAGGATTTGGCATGGGCGCCAAAGGTGCTGCACTGGCAACTGTCATTGCACAGGCGGTCAGCGTAATCGTCTCCGTCCTGATCATCCGTAAAAAGCCTTTACCTTTTACTTTCAAAAAAGAGTTTATTCGTTTCTATCCCAAAATCATTTTACGGGAACTTCGTCTTGGAACACCAATTGCATTGCAGGATCTTCTGGTTGGAATTTCCTTCCTGGTCATCCTGACAGTTGTAAACTCCATTGATGTGGTTGCATCGGCAGGTGTCGGGGTTGCCGAAAAAGTCTGTGCATTTATCATGCTGGTACCATCTGCCTTTTCACAGGCCATGTCCGCATTTGTAGCTCAGAATATCGGTGCCGGCAAAAAAGACCGTGCTTTAAAAGCTTTAAAATACGGCATTTTGACATCCTTCCTTGTAGGTCTTGTCATCGGTTCCTTTTCCTTCTTCCGAGGGGATTTGCTGGCAGGTATTTTCACCAAGGAGACCGCAGTTATCTTACAGGGACATGATTACTTGAAAGCTTATGCCATCGACTGTTTACTGACTGCAGTGTTATTCTGCTGTATTGGTTATTACAATGGATGTGGAAACACCTTCTTTGTCATGGTTCAGGGACTTGTAGGCGCTTTCTGCGTCAGAGCTCCATACGTGCTGCTTATGAGCAAAGTACCTAACGCATCCTTATTCCGTATAGGACTTGGTACCCCACTTTCATCGATGGTACAGATTATCCTCTGCCTTGGTTTTATGGTATATCTAAATCGCTTCAAAAAGAAAAACTGACAAAATTTATGGGCTGACCTTTTTTTAAAGGTCAGCCCATTTTTAGAAAAATTTTCTGTTTCTGCGTTCTCGTCTCTTGCAGCGCCTCAAATACATTTCATGATAAAGCAAAATCTGGCAAATATCCATGAGTACATCTTCTGCATCATTTTCTTTTTGGACTTGTTTGCAGATTTCTCGACATGCAAGACGTAATCTTAATTGATCCGGATATTCATCATAAAGAATTCCACCTTCATATTCCAACCGATCACACATTTCTTCCACATACGGCGCAAGGCGTTTCGCAGCTTCCGGATACATGTTATAGATTCTTTTTTTATCTCTTTCATGCTCTTCATGATTTCTCGGAAAATAAAACATCCCGGATTCTTTTTCCGGGTACATCCCATCAAAGGGCAGATATATTTTTTGATAATACATACGCTTCCCATTTTCCTTTTTTACTACTATATGTATATTTTCAGGAAATGTGCTGTCGAAAAACACCCCCGCATTCGCGAGGGCATTCATATTATCTCTTATTCTGTTTTACTTCCTGACGTGTCAGTGCACGGTGCAGCGCCATCTCTGCTCTCTGTACATTGATGTTAGGATCTTTGGTTGCCAGTCGGCGTTCTGCTCTCAGCTGTGCTTCTTTCGCACGATTTTCATCGATTTCGTCCGGCCATTCTACGATTTCTGCAAGAATTGTAATCTCTTCCTGAAGAATCTGAATAAATCCTGAGTGAAGTGCAGCTTCTTTTTTAGAATCTTCCGACTCAGTAATTGTCATAACACCTGGGGCAATAATATAGGTCATAGGAACGTGGTTCTTATAAATACCCACTTCTCCGTCGATGGTGTTAAGTTCCAGCATGATTGCTTCTCCTTCATAGAAAATTCTGTCCGGAGAAATAACTTTCAGTTTAAATGCGTTTGTTTCTGCCATATTCGCTCACCTCTTATTTTTTAACGCGAGCCACTACGTCATCAATACTTCCTGCATTTAAGAAATGACCTTCCGGAATGCTGTCATGTTTACCTTCAAGGATTTCCTTGAAGCCCTGGATTGTTTCTTCCAATGGAACATAACGTCCTTCCAGACCTGTAAACTGTCCTGCTACTGAGAATGGCTGAGATAAGAATCTCTGAACTTTTCTTGCACGGGATACAATGAGTTTTTCTTCTTCAGATAATTCATCCATACCAAGAATTGCGATAATATCCTGTAATTCTTTGTATCTCTGAAGAATTTCCTGTACACCACGGGCAACTGAGTAATGTTCTTCTCCAACAATCTTTGGATCAAGGATACGGGATGTAGATTCCAGTGGATCTACCGCCGGGTAGATACCAAGTTCTACGATAGAACGTGATAATACAGTTGTTGCATCCAGATGGGCGAATGTTGTTGCAGGAGCCGGGTCAGTTAAGTCATCGGCTGGTACGTATACGGCCTGTACAGAAGTAATGGAACCATTCTTTGTAGAAGTAATACGTTCCTGTAATGCACCCATTTCTGTCTGAAGTGTTGGCTGGTAGCCTACCGCTGATGGCATACGACCAAGCAGCGCAGATACTTCAGAACCTGCCTGTGTAAAACGGAAAATGTTATCGATGAAAAGAAGTACGTCCTTTCCACCTTTATCACGGAAATATTCTGCCATGGTAAGACCTGTTAAACCTACACGCATACGTGCTCCAGGCGGCTCGTTCATCTGACCGAATACCATGGTAGTTTTGTTGATAACACCTGTGTCTGTCATTTCGTGGTAGAGGTCATTACCTTCACGTGTACGTTCCCCTACACCTGTAAATACGGAATATCCACCATGCTCTGTCGCAATGTTATGAATTAATTCCTGGATTAATACAGTCTTACCTACACCGGCACCACCGAAGAGACCGATCTTACCACCCTTCTGATATGGGCAGAGAAGGTCAACGACTTTGATACCTGTTTCTAATACTTCTGTAGAAGTAGACTGTTCTTCGAATGCCGGCGCTTTTCTGTGGATTGGGAAATGCTGTTCGCAATCCGGTGCCGGTTTATTGTCGATTGGGTCGCCTAATACATTAAAAATACGTCCTAATGTATTTTCACCAACCGGTACTGTAATTGGAGCTCCTGTAGCTACAGCTTCCATTCCTCGTACCAATCCGTCGGTAGGACCCATGGCAATACATCTTACAGTATCATCACCAAGATGCTGGGATACTTCTACTACAAGCTTTCCGCCATCTTCTAATGGAATTTCGATTGCTTCGTAGATTTCAGGAAGCTTTCCTGCAAATTTAATATCCAGTACCGCACTGATGATCTGAGTGATTTTTCCAATATTTTTTTCTGCCATTGTTTCACTCCTTTGGTTTAAGCCGTTTATCACTAGCTGATAGCCTGTGCTCCGGCAATAATTTCTGTCAGTTCCTGTGTAATAGAGCCCTGACGTGCTCTGTTGTAATCTAATTCTAATTTCTGAATCATTTCTTCAGCGTTGCTTGTTGCTGAATCCATTGCCTGCATTCTGGCACCGTTTTCACTGGCAACCGCTTCCATCATCGCCCCATAAATCAGGCTTGTGATGTATTTCGGAATAATCATGCCCAATGCTTCTTCCTCATCCGGTTCATAGTTCATTGGGATGTTGTCTCCGCCCTCTGCCGTATCTTTGGTTTCGATTTCCACCGGCAGAAGCTTTAACATGGTCGGAATATGAGTTACGGTATTTTTAAATACAGTGTAGGCAAGATAAATCTCACCAATTTCACCTTTTTCAAATTTTGCCAGAAGCTCTTCGCTAAGCTCCTTCGCATCAGCGTAGATTGGTCCGTTCATAACTTCAGATAGATCAGAAGCAACCGTATAGCCTTTTAACGCAAGAGAATCACGTCCCTTTTTACCAAGGGCATAGATTTCTGTGTTTTCTTTGTCAAAGGCTTCATCACCTGTGATAAGCTTCACGATATTGTTGTTATATCCTCCTGCAAGCCCTCTGTTGGAAGTAATGGTAATCACTGCCTTTTTAGAAGATGCTCCGGATTTTAAATACGGATGATCTACATTTCCTGATTTAGAAAGCATTGTGGCAACGGTGTCATACATGCAATCGAAATACGGTTTCGTCGCTTCAGCTTTGCTCTTTGCTCTCTGCAGTTTTACCGTAGAAACAAGCTTCATCGCTTTGGTAATCTGCTGAGTGCTGGCAATACTGGCTTTACGACGTTTAATTTCTCTCATTGACGCCATAATCAATAGTCACCTTTCTTTCTATGCAAATCGCTTAAAAGTTCTTCTTAAAGTTTTCGATTGCTTCTACTAAACGAGCTTCACATTCATCAGACATTACCTTTGTTTCACGAATGCTTTCCGGAATGTCTGCATACTGTGTTTTTACAAATTCTAAGAATCCTTTTTCAAATTCCTGAACTCGTTTTACAGGTACATCAAGAAGATATTTTCTTGTAACTGTATAGATCATAATAATCTGATCTTCTACAGGCATTGGCTGATACTGATCCTGTTTTAATACTTCTTTGATTCTTTCACCCTGATCAAGTTTCTGTTTTGTATCAGCATCCAGTTCTGAACCAAACTGTGCAAACGCTGCAAGTTCACGATACTGTGCAAGCTCTACTCGGATAGGAGCTGCAATCTTTTTCATAGCTTTGATCTGAGCAGCACCACCAACTCGTGATACGGAAAGACCTGCATTTACCGCCGGACGGAAACCAGCGTTGAACATTTCTGTTTCAAGGTAAATCTGACCATCTGTGATAGAAATAACGTTTGTAGGAATATAAGCGGATACGTCGCCAGCCTGTGTTTCAATGATTGGAAGGGCTGTTAAAGAACCGCCGCCAAGTTCATCGTTTAATTTTGCTGCACGTTCAAGCAATCTTGAATGCAGGTAGAAAACGTCACCCGGGTAAGCTTCACGTCCTGGTGGTCTCTTTAAGAGCAGAGCCAGTGTACGATAAGCTGTTGCGTGTTTGGATAAGTCATCGTAAACAATCAGAACATCGTCTCCGTTTTCCATCCATTCTTCACCAATGGCACATCCTGCGTATGGTGCAATATACTGTAATGGTGCTAATTCACTTGCAGTTGAAGCAACAACTGTTGTATAAGCAAATGCATCATATTCTTCTAATTTCTTAACGATTGTTGCAACTGTGGAAGCCTTCTGTCCGATTGCAACATAAATACATTTCACGCCTTTACCTTTTTGATTGATAATTGTATCAATGGCAATGGCTGTTTTACCGGTCTGTCTGTCACCGATAATTAATTCTCGCTGACCTCTTCCGATTGGAACCATGGAGTCAATCGCTTTGATACCAGTCTGAAGCGGAGTGTCTACGGATTTACGTGTGATAACACCAGGAGCAACTCGCTCGATTGGACGGAACTTATCCGTATGGATTGGTCCTTTTCCATCGATTGGCTGTCCAAGAGCATTTACAACACGTCCTAACATACAGTCACCAACCGGGACTTCTACAACTCGTCCTGTTGTTTTTACTGTATCACCTTCATTAATATTTTTCTGATCACCTAACAAAACGGCACCAACGTTGTCTTCTTCCAGGTTGAGCACCATGCCGTATACTTCGCCCGGGAACTCTAAAAGTTCACCCTGCATCGCTTTTTCAAGCCCGTGTACACGAGCGATACCATCTGCTACCTGAATAACGGTACCAACATCTGATACTTCCATTTGTCCGGCGTACTGTTTTATCTGTTCTTTAATTACGGAGCTGATTTCTTCCGGTCTTAAATTCATAGAAACTTACACCTTCTTTCTTAAGCCTGCACCTAAGGTTAGCCTACCTGCAGTGCGGATAGCTGCTTTGATAATTCTCTCAGCTTATTTTTAATACTTGTATCTACGACGCGGCCACCGATGCGGATTACCATGCCGCCAAGTAAGGATTCATCAACTGTATAATTCATCTCAAATGTTTCAAAGTCAGTAGTTTCAAGAAGACGTTTTTCTACCTTTTCTTTCTGAACGTCGCTTAAAGCTGTGGCTGTGGAAACAAACGCAACACCGATCTTTTTGTATTCCTTCATGCGTCCGATGAAATATTCCAGCGTTTTTTCAACTTCTGAAAAACGATCTTTCTGAACAAGAACTAACAAAAATCCTGCAAATTCTTTTGAAAAATGTTTGTCAAAAATATTTTTTCCTGTTTTAATTTTATCTTCTTTTACGATTTTCGGATGCTTCATGAACTTTACAAGTTCATCATCTTTTTGGATGACTTCTAAAAATGTCTTTGCTTCTTCAAAAAGTAAATCTTCTTTCTTTTCTTCCAAGCTAAGTTCAAACAAAGCATCTCCATATGTTTTGGATACTAGCTTCGCCATGTGTCATCACCCATTTCTTTTAAAGTATCCTCGATCAGCTGATTCGAAAGTTTTTCATCAATAGAAGCAGCTACTACCTTGCCTGCCATCATCGTTGCAATTGCTACAACTTCCTGTTTCAGATCATCCATTGCTTTTTTCTTTTCAAGCTCAATCTGTACATTCGCATTTGCGATAATGCCGGCAGCCTCTTCCTTTGCCTGATCCAGAATGGCTCTTTCATTCTTCAGAGCACGTTTTCTGGCCTGACTTAAGATTTCTTCAGCCTCAGTTTCTGCATTTTTTAACTTCGCTTCGTATTCTGCTTTTAACGCAAGGGCATCTTCTTTTTCTTTGTTTGCTGTATCCTTTGTTTCCTGCACCATCTGCTGACGTTTCTTTAACATATCGCGAACAGGATTAAACAGGATATAAGACAAAGCCATAAAGAGACAAAATACTGCCAGAGCTGTTAAGCAAAGCTCAAAAATCAGCTGGGCGTCAAGTCCAAATAATCTCTCCAAGGTCTCGCCTCCTCTCAATTCGTTGTCTCAAAATTAGTTTGGGTCAATCTTATAAAGCACCTAATAATGGTCTTACGAAGAGTAAGAGGAACGCAATTAACAGACCATAAAGACCTGTTGTTTCAGCTACGGCCTGACCAAGAAGCATTGTAGATGTAATATCAGATTTTGCACCTGGATTTTTACCTACTGCACTTGCAGCAAAACCTGCTGCGATACCCTGACCTACACCAGGTCCGATACCTGCGATACAAGCTAAACCAGCACCGATTGCTGAGCATGCTAAAATTAAACCTTCGTTTGTGATCTGTGACATAAAAATTACCTCCTGAAATTAAATTACATCTTATCTTTTACATAAGTCATGGTTAACATACAGAATACGTATGTCTGGATACATCCGGAGAACACGTCGAAATATGCGTGCAATACTGCCGGAACCACACCAAATTTTAATAATACCGGCACTAAACCGTAGAATAATGCCATGATAACAGTTCCTGAAAGAACGTTACCAAAGAGACGAAGTCCTAATGAGAACGGTGTCGCCACTTCACCAATCAAGTTAATCGGGAACAGGAACGGCAACGGCTCAAAAAGACCGGTAAATGCTCCAACCTTATTACATTTCACATTCTGATATTGAATAATACAAAATGTCATAAGACCTAATGGAAGCGTTACACCAAAGTCCGCTGTTGGTGGTCTAAGACCAAAGAGACCAGAAATATTGCTGATTAAAATGAAGACAAAAATGCTTCCAATGTAATTTACAAAACCGGCTGCATCTGCACCCATAACACCGGAAACCATATTTTCCAACATTTCAATGGCAATCTCGATACCGCTCTGTAAAAGTCCCGGCGTCTCATCCGGACTTTTCAGTTTTGCTCTGACAAACAGTGCAAAAACGATGATCAATGTCATAACGATCAAGAGACTGACATGGGTTGTTGTAATCCATAATTTCTGTCCAAACAGTTCAAACTCAATCAGACCATGAATCATAAAATCCACACTCTGTCCAGTCGCCAGAATCATCTTCGGCATCGCCATTGGCATCCATGATTCCATCTACACACCCTCCTTCTTCTTCAATTTTTAAAATATACTTATTATTGAATCTGTGAAGATGCGGCTGTAAATATGCAGCTGCCTTCAAAGACATAATCCCGAAAAAGCAAGAGATTACATTTCCGATTCTAAAATAAGCGATTAGCCCTATGCATATGGCTACTGACACATATCGCAGCATGTAGCTTTTCCATATAGAGCGCTTGGCTTGTTCCTCATCCCAGTCAAGGGCACTGTTCAAAGAAAACGCCATGTGGGTTGCCATAGCTAAAGCTATGAGTATGCCTAGGAGCATTCCAATGGAATGCAAGAGCTTGTCCTTTACAAAAATAAGTCCAATCAACTCGAACAAAATCCCTGAAAGAACAATCCCTGTGAGAAGTTCCAGTAAAGTTCTTTTCCAGCTATTCATTCTTCTTTTTTTCATCCTCCTTATAGATTGCGGAAATCAATACGTAAACATTTCGCATTCCCGCAAGAGCACCAAGGATAAAAAGTGGAATAAAGAGTGGCCAGCCAAACTTATTTTCCAGAAACAATCCCAACATACAGCATAAAAAAATAGGAACAAGCATGCTGATACCTACTTGCGAAATCATAGCAAATGATTTGTGAACGCTTTTTTTGTATCTCATTTCTTGTCCCTCTCTCATACGCATTTGTGTTTAGTTTAATATATTTGCTAAAAAAAGTCTATAAGAAATAATTAGCAACGTTTCTCTTTTCGATATTATTTTATCGAATTTGCTGAATCTTATTTTAGACTCCATTGACACCAAAAAGTTCAACTAAGTTATTTATAATCTTAGTCGAACTTGCTGTTTTTATTCTTCTTGCGCCTTTGCATACAGTTCTTTTAATTCATCATCGGATAAAAGATTAATGGATGCTCTGACCATTTCATAGCTTGCACCATTTTTAAAGAAATTATATGCACTTTCCATAACCGCCTCTTTTGCACATTCCTTTCCAAAGTTCTCAATTGCTTCACACATGTTTCCTTCTCCTCCTTCTCCAAGTTTAAACTGACTTTTTCGTTTTGATGTTTTCGGAAACTTTTTGAAATCATAGGTATCACATTCTGAAAATATTTTCATAAGTTCCGCTACATCGGATCCATCTTTTATTTTTGTGTTTACGTAAATTTCGTGAAATCCATTATCACGCACCCTACCGGTTTCTTTTACAACACGCTCTACATGGTAAACTGTTTTTCCATCTCCGAATATATCAAATTTAGAGATAAAAATACTAATTACATCTGGAACCTTCTCGAACCTTGTCCCTGGTTCCGTTATATTTGCCGTAATACAAGATGCATTATATCTTACTCTTTTCTCATGATCGTCATCGTTTGCTTTTTGAACTTCTACATTACATTCCTTTCCACTTTCAAGCGTACATAATGCATCCAAAATAACAGAACGTCCTTGTAAATTTTTTATACTATTCTGCGGGACAATTTTTTTAATCATAACATTCTGACCAAGAATCGTAGATATCATCTCTTCACAAAATCCTATGTCCTCAGCCATCTTTTGAAATAATGCATCATCGATCACATTTAAATCTTTTGCAATCTTTCGTATCTTTTCATGTTTATCCATTTCTGTTCATCTCCATTTTATCATATCTTCATAGCTCCTCATAGATAAAATTTCAGAACACAATCATAGACACCAGTTCCTTCCTTTGTATAATTTGCTCCCCATTGCTGAAAATTGGCGATATGCCGTGAAATGAAATAGCGGACGCTATCTCAAGAATACTTCTTAAGTATAGCATCCGCTATTATGTAAATCAATATTATTTTAAAACTATTCTGCCATATGACTGATGTACGGCAGGTTTTCTTTCACTTCAAATCCATAGAATTTTGCAGCATTCAAACCAAGGAATTTTTCCTTTTCTTCCGCGGTCATTTTATCAGATTTGATAATAAAATCCTGTGACATACGATAGGTAATTGCTGTCATAGTACGTGGATAATCACTGCCCCACATCAGCTTGTCGATACCGCAAATATCTCTCGCTTCTAAAATTGCATTTACCGCTGACGGGTATGGATAATATTCAGAATTGAACAGCCAGGTAATGCCGCCGCTTTCCACATACACATTTGGATTGCATGCCAGTTCGATCTGTTTCTGCCACCCATCCACTGTCACCATTCCAAAATGTCCGATTGCAATGCGAAGATCCGGGCATTCCTTAATGAGCTGTTTCATAGCGGGTACCTGAGCATCTCCATCAGCAAGGTCAATCGCCACAAACATTCCTTTTTCTTCTGCCTGATGAAATAACGGACTTAACTCTTCCAGTTTTACTTTTGTCAGTCTGCCGCCACAGATTTTAATCCCATCAAACCCTTCCAGTCTGTAATTATCATGTTCTTCATACAAACTGCAAACCTTAATTCTCTCCGGATATTTTTCCTTACATTTCAATAAATATTCATCCTGATTACCATCGATGTATTCCTGAACAACCACCGCTGCATTTACCTGTGCAAAATCCATATTAGCAATCAAACGTTCCACAGAATTGACACCGTCTGTCATATATGCAGGCATCATCTGTTTAATGATACCGCCAAAATCACTTCTTCCGCCACCAATATCATACACAGGTTTTCCATTTACCATACCGTGCTGTTTATCCCACAAGTGTAAGTGCGCATCTATAATCATACCATTTCCTCCTGTTAATCTTTTCATTATCTAAATATCACGTCACAACCTCAGGTACTTCCCCACTTCGCAGGTATCACCGAGAACTCAGCGTGTGTTGCGAAAGTGTTTGTGCTTTCAAATTATTTTATAGCCATAGAACACGTAAGTCCGCAGCATGTGATGTTCTCTGTACAGACCGTTGAGGAACGTCGGCACTTAGGTCCGGTATTTCACGGACCTTATGTACCGCTACGTTCCGAACCGAGTGCAAACGTGTCTGAAAGAGAACTTTCACAATGTTGCGGACGTATGTTTTATATGTTTATGAAATTACTTCGAAATCTCAACAAGCACTTTCTTAAGGCTTCCATCATTGTTCGCCAATGCCTTAAACGCTTCATCCGCTTCTTCCATCGGATATACCGCACTTACCATCTTCATAACATCCACTTTACCGGCTGCTACCTGCTGAATGAGTGCCTTAAAGTCTTTTGTATAAGCGTTACGGCTTCCGTGTACATTTAATTCTTTCTTAAGAAGAATTGAATGAAGGAATGTAGTATCTTTTTTACCATTTCCGATTAAGATAATATTTCCCGCAAATGCAGCTGCGTCAATACAGTTTAAGAATGTCTGGGAAAGACCGCATGCTTCCACACAAACATCAAAGCCTTTGCCGCCAGTGATTTCTTCTACTGCATCCATTAAATTCTTTTCAGAAACGTTGATTACACCATCTGCACCATACTCTAATGCTGCATCTAAGCGTCCCTGCATCATATCAGATACATATACCTGGGCACCGCGAAGTTTTGCGCTGATCAGTGCAAATAACCCGATTGGGCCTGCACCAACAATTAACACTTTATCTGTTGGTTCAACCTTTGCTCTGGATAATGCATGCCAGCTGATTGAGAATGGTTCAATGAGAGCCAGTGTTTTTGCATCCAGTCCCATACCCGGAATGATTCTTTCGATTGGCATTGCCACATATTCGCAGAAGCTTCCGTCTCTCTGAACACCCATGGTCTGGTTATCTGTACAGCAGTTTACAAAACCTCTTTCGCAGGAATAGCAGTGTCCACAGTTGAAATATGGATTTGCTGTTACGATATCGCCTGGTTTTAAACCGAGCTTGTTTTCCGGTACAGTTACGATTTCTGCTGAAAATTCATGTCCAGGAATTCTTGGGTAAGTTGTAAATGGCTGGTTTCCTGTATAACTTGCTACGTCAGCGCCGCAAATACCACAGTATTTAATTCGAAGTAATGCTTCCCCTTCTTTTACTTCCGGCATTGGGATATCCGTAACTTTAATTTCTCCAGGCTGATTAATTAAGACTGTTTTCATCATTTCAATTTCCACTCCTTATCTTTCAAAGTCAACGTATTTTTCATTCCATACAACGGCTGTTTTCATTGGTGCGCCCTTGCAGAAAATTTTATTTTCATATGCATCGATTGGATCTTTAATAAATTCTTCTTTATCAATGAGTTCAACGATTTCGTTGTATCTGCTCTTTCCAAGGATTTCAATAGCTGCTTCCATATGTGACTGACGGAAGTTAATGGAAGAAATGATCAGATGATTCTTAAATCCAAATGGCATGGTGTCAAATTTAACCACTGGTCCTAAGGAGAAGCTGTTATATACACCATTACATCCAAGAACACCATATTTAAATGCGATATCATGTTCTACATTGCTTCCGCTTGTTCCAATAAATAATGTTGCTGTTCCGCCAAGTTCTTCCTGAATCGCTGCAGCTAATTCTTCATTTGTATCAAATTTACTCTGAACATAATCTGCTTTTGCCTGTTCTAATGCGAAAGATACTTTTGGACTGTCTTTTTCACTTCTTGCTACAAATACGATTTTTGCGTCCGGATATTTCTGACGAATCAAATCGCCGATGAACATACCGGTTGTACCAAGGCCAAAAATAACAGTTCTGTCAAAAACATGTTCTTTGGCAAGTTTTCTCGCTTCTTCTTCAGAGCATTTATGTTTTGCCATTTCCACACGGAAGTTGTGTGCACTTCCCATATCTTCCATACGTTCTAACTGGAATACCATACATCCGAATGGATCCGGGAATACCATTTTCTTTGCAAAAGATAATGCAATCTTTCCGTCTTTTACATATTCATCAGGGATTGGTAAAAGCATATCCGGATTGTAATAGTTGTGGTCAGAGAAAAGTCCGTCTGCGCCGTCACAGCCGTATTCGAAATAACTTTCTTCTTCTGTATATCTTGTAGGATCCCATGCGTTACCTCCACGGATCAAAACGATGGCAAAACGATTCTGGGATGGTACCCAAACAACACCTTCATGACCGTTGATCAGTCTCTTCTGGCCTTCCGGGAATTTTTTATCAAGAAGTCCTTCGCTTCCCATACGCATCAGTTCGTGGTCTGTGCCGCAAAAACCGGCGATAACTGTTTCTGCCAAAATACCTTCTTTTTCTTCTTCTCCGCGAAGTCTTCTTCTTGGAGGATTGATTAAATTAATGTCACCATAAACCAATGGATGATCTTTGTCATTCTGGAAATATGTACCTTTTACTACCATAAAAAATGTCCCCTTTCTATTTGCACCCTCTCATCGGGTTGTTTCTCTTTCAATTAGTTCCCCTGTAAAATATGCCTGCTGCGGAATTTCTTCCCCATCAAATACCCGAAGAAGGCTTCCGATCAAATGTTGACACAGCTTTTCCAACCGGATATCTACTGAAGTCAGCTCTAATACACCGCAAGTCGCCAGCATGGAATTACTGTAACCGATAATGGATAAGTCCTTCGGAATTTTCAAATCGGCAAGCTTTGCAAATTTGACTGCACCAAGAGCAAGCTCATCATCGGAAGTAATAATTCCATCGAATTTTACTCCGCTGTTCCAAAGCTCCATCAGATAGTCTGCCATCTTCGGAATATCCTGCAGGCTGGCTTCATAATATTGCAGAAGCTTTTCATCATTTTCCAACTGATATTCCTGTATCCCTTTTCGGTATCCTTCCATCTTCTTTTTTCCACTGTAAGAATTGGAATGATAAAAATGCAGGATTCTTTTGGCTCCATCTTCTGCCAGCTTTGCAACTGCCTTATAAACGCATGCTGCATCATCCGTCAGAACTCCGTACACATTCGGTGCATCCACTTCTCCATTTAAGATCATGACCGGAACCTGTGCTCCCGCATCGATAATGTACTGATTTTCTTCCTTCGTGCCATATACAAAATGAGAACTAATCAGAATGATCGCATCTACTTTCTTATTTAAGAGTAAGTTCATACATTTCTTTTTGTTCTCCAGTTCGTACCCGCTGCAGCAAAGGATGCTGTCATAACCAGATTCGTGCAGCTGCTGTTCAATGTAGCTGATTGCCTTCGCCTGAAAAATGTTTGAAGAATCTGTACATAAAAGACCAATGGTCTTCATCGTATTCAGTCCTAATCCTCTGGCAAAAACATTCGGAGTATATCCGTATTTCTCCATAACATCCAGAACTTTTTGTCTGGTCTTTTCACTGACATTGGTATTTCCATTGAGCACACGGGACACCGTAGCAATGGACACCCCCGCCTTTTCTGAAATATCATAGATGTTCATAGATTTCTCCTTTTGGAAAATGAAGTTTATGTAAATGCTTACATTTTCTTTCTAAGCCGATTATATATGACATAATCTTTGATTGCAAGTATATTTTTAGGCATTTTTCACAATATCTCGATTTTTCTTGCTTTTATAAAATTTCTATATTGACGTTTTATTTTTCTTGAAGTAATATGTTTTTGTAAGCACTTACATTTTTTGTAGGGAAAGTATGCACTTTAGAAAAATATTGAAAAAGAAATAAATTTACTGCACAGGCAGGGATGGAGGAACCATGGAAGTATTAAACAAAAACATGACAAACCCAGTAAATCGACCAGTCAAAGTCGTACAGTTTGGTGAAGGAAATTTCCTTCGTGGCTTCGTAGACTACATGATTGACATTGCAAACGAACAGGGTAAATTTGACGGAAGCATCGTTCTGATCAAACCAATCGAATTTGGTAATTTAGAAAACTTCCATAAACAGGACTGCCAGTACACAGTTTCTTTAAGAGGACGTGTTGACGGTGAAGCAAAGATTTTAAACAGACAGATTACAAGCGTTGTAGATGCTGTAGATGCTTATACAGAATACGAAAAGTATATGGGACTTGCAGAAATTGATACTCTTCGTTTTGTCGTTTCCAACACAACAGAAGCCGGAATTGTATTCGATGATACAGACAAATTTGAACTGAATCCTCCAAAAACATTCCCTGGCAAGCTGACAAAATTCTTATATCACAGATTCGAAACATTTAAAGGGGATAAAGACAAAGGACTTGTAATGCTCCCTGTAGAATTAATCGATGATAACGGTATCATGTTACACAAATGCGTATTACAGCTGATCGATTTATGGGGACTTGGCGAAGAATTCAAAAACTGGGTTGAAGAAGCATGTGTATTTACTTCTACATTGGTAGACCGTATTATCACAGGTTATCCAAAAGCCACAGAAGAAGCAGAATGGGAAAAATTAGGATACATTGACCGCATCATGGTTACTGGCGAACCATTTGCACTCTGGGTTATTGAAAGTGCAAAAGACATCAGCGGTGAACTTCCATTACCGGACGCTGGGCTTCCAGTGATTTATACAGATAATCAGAAACCGTACAAGCAGCGTAAGGTACGTATCTTAAACGGCGCCCATACATCCTTTGTACTCGCTTCTTACCTGATGGGAAATGATATCGTAAGAGAATCCATGAACGATGATGATGTTCGTAACTTTATGATGGGAACTCTTCACAAAGAAGTTATCCCAACATTATCCCTTCCAAAAGCAGACTTAGAAGAATTTGCAGATGCGGTTGTTGCACGTTTTAATAACCCATATGTTGACCATGCACTTCTTGCCATTTCCTTAAACTCTGTTTCCAAATGGAGAGCAAGATGTATGCCAAGTTTCTTAGGCTACATTGAAAAAGAAGGTAAATTACCTGCACGTTTGACATTCTCTCTTGCAGCTTTGATGGCATTCTACACAGGAAGCGAAATCAGAGATAAAGCATTGATCGGTCACAGAGGCGAACAGGAATACAATGTCATGGACGATATGGCAGTACTTGAATTCTTCCGTGACAATTCCGGAAAAGATTCTGTGGAATTCGCAAAAGCATTCTTAGGAAGAGAAGATTTCTTCGGTCAGGACTTAAATGAAATCGAAGGTCTTACAGATACTATCGCAGCACACCTTGATGATATCAAGGCAAATGGTATGAGGGCGGCATTATGCAAAACTTTATAAAGATTAATGACAACGACAACGTCATCGTTGCGTTAAATACAATTCCTGCCGGAACTGAAATTACATTAGAAAACGGTACAACCGTAACTTCTAATATGGAAATCCCAGCGGGGCATAAAATGGCAATCAGTGATATCTCTGAAGGCGCCGAAGTTATCAAATACGGTTACCGCATTGGTTTCACAAAAGAAGCCGTAAACGTCGGCGACTGGATTCACGTGCATAATTTAAAAACAGGTCTTGGAGATTTATTGGAATACACCTACGAGCCAACATCGGTAGAAGAAACAAAAACTGAAGACGTTACATTTATGGGCTTTAACCGCCCTGACGGCAAAGTTGGTGTCCGTAATGAAATCTGGGTAATTCCTACCGTTGGATGTGTCAATAATGTGGCAACCGCCATTGCAAAACAGGCAAATGCTTTCGTAAAAGGAAGCGTTGATGAAGTTATTGCTTATCCTCATCCTTACGGATGCTCCCAGATGGGCGATGACCAGGAAAACTCCCGCAAAATTCTTGCAGATTTAATCAATCATCCGAATGCCGGCGGCGTGCTTGTCCTGGGACTTGGATGTGAAAACAGCAGTATTGATGTGTTAAAACCATACATTGGAGATTATGATGAAAACCGTGTGAAATTCATTGTTTCTCAGGAATGTGAAGATGAAATTGAAGCCGCTTTAGAAGCGATCAAAGAACTTATCGACTATGCTGCAACTTTTGAAAGAGAACCAATTAGTGTCAGCAAATTAGTCATCGGTATGAAATGCGGCGGTTCTGATGGTTTATCAGGAATTACAGCAAATCCATTGGTTGGACGTTTTTCTGATATCCTTATTTCCAAAGGCGGTACAACAATTCTCACAGAAGTACCTGAAATGTTTGGTGCAGAAACGATTCTCATGAATCGATGTGCAAATGCGGAATTATTCAATAAAACAGTGGATTTGATCAATGACTTTAAAAATTACTTTAAGAGTCACAATCAAACCATTTACGAAAATCCTTCACCGGGTAATAAAAAAGGCGGTATCTCTACTTTAGAAGACAAATCCTTAGGATGCACTCAAAAATCCGGAAGCACACTTGTCAAAGGTGTTTTAGAATATGCCGAAAC
>JBGVRS010000051.1:0-31412 GCA_045128635.1 Lachnospiraceae bacterium | reverse complement strand
GACGTTTTATTTCGTATACCCAAAACCAGCTATTTTCGTACCAGATACAGAGAAATATCCATGACAGTTGCTCATTTATCTGAGATAGAAACTAAAAAAACCTTTATTTTAAAGGAAAAAAGACTTGATTTATTAGGGAGGTTACATGAATACTATCACAGAATTATTAAACCTTGAAGACTCTGATATTTTAATCAGTGACATTTCTATTCAAGGTACAACCAAAATCCTTACTTTGGAAACACCACTCTCACCGCATTACTGCCCTATCTGTGGATTCAAAATGCATTCCAGAGGTGTCAAACAACGGACTATCAAACATCCTGTCTTACAGGACAACTATGAACTAATCCTCGTTTTAAAGCAACGCCGTTGGCGTTGTACCAACAAAGATTGTTCCTATGATGTTAGCGAATCTTTTAAATTCGTTAATAAACGTAGGCGTACTACAAATGCTACGGATATGCTCATCGTTCTTGCTTACCGAAATCTTATGGAAACATCCACTTCTATAGCAAACCGCTTTTATGTCTCAGACACATATGTTCACGAAGTCTTTGAACGTTATGTAAAGATGGATAGACTTCCTCTTACTGACGTCATATCCGTTGATGAAGTCCATGTTGAATTAGACGAATACTGTAAATACGCCTTGGTAATCCAAGATTTTCACACAGGTGATCCAATTGATTTACTCCGCAGCAGACGTTCAAATGTCACAGAACCTTACTTTGTCTCAATCCCTTTGGAAGAACGAGCTGCAGTAAAATATTTGATTTCTGATATGTATAACCAATACATCAATTACGTTGATAAATATTTTCCTAATGCCGTACCGGTTGTTGACTCTTTCCATGTCATTCAATGGATAACCCGACTGATCGATAATTATCTCCGCCAGCTATTAAAAAAGTTTCGTGCTCGGGATAAAGAGAGAGAAGATCAATTATCTTTTGAACTACAACAACCAGTATCGCTTCCCCCTTCTGATGAAGTGTATCTCTTGAGAAAGTATCGATGGTTGGTATTGTCTAGTCAATCTAACATCAAATATCACACTGACCCTCGCATGGATCCTCATTTTCGCTGTCTTATGAATACCTTTGACTACGAAGATGCTCTGTTTCGAATTGACCCAAAGTTACGAGATTTTCGTGATCTCAAAGAGGTTTATATACGTTTTAACAATCGTAATGCAGGAAATCCGATTTCAGCCCGCATTGAATTAGCTGATGTCATCAAACAGTTCCACTCCAGCGAACATGAAATCTTTCGTGAGTTTGCAGACCTACTAGAAAAATATCAAGACCCCATTATTAATTCCTTTGTTATGGTTGAAAAATATGGCCACGGAGAAATCTACGATAGTCGCTTATCCAACGGACCAATGGAAGCATTAAATCGTAAAGTCAAGGATTTAAAACGACTTGGACGTGGTTATAAAAACTTCGAACATTTCAGAAATCGTTTTCTCTACTCAACTCGAAATAATCCTGTTCTAAATGGTTCTATTGAATCATCGCAGGTTCAATACTTTGATAACGATGATTTCTAGAAAAACAACTACAGGACTTGGAAAAATCCAAGTCCTGAAAAATAATATTTTGTTTAGTTGTGCTAGCCCCTCATGATTGCCCCTCAAACAAGACCCTCACGAGAAACCCTCATAAAGTCAACGAAATTTTTAGCCAAACCATCACGAAAGCCCCTCATAAACTTTGGCAAACCCTCATGAAGTTTGATTATCCTAATTCTAAACCTCTGATTTTCCCCAATAAGTAAAAGGACGTACCTCTACTCCTTTTGTTTGAAGTTTGCTTTTGATATTCAAAACTTCTGCGTATGTATAGTATTTATGCATAATCATTTCTTTCTTTACACCAGAACTAGTTTTGACTTCATATGCATATGCTTCGGCTTTTACACCGTCAATTCTTTCCAGCCATTGTTCTAAATCAACATTTTCAATGTGAAGTTTTCCATCCCGTATCTGATTTCTGGCTTGCATACTTAAATCTATCCATCGTGCACCCATATGAAATTTAGAATCATATGCAACCGGTTGAATCTCTTCACATTCAATTCTGTATTTTCTAGCATATAACTGAGCCTTAGAACCAGCTGCACAATATATTACCGGACAACTTCCTTTGAATATATCCTGTCCTAAAATTTCCAAATTAGAATGCATTACAATTTTACGCAAATTGGAACAATTCATAAAAGCATTATCACCAATCACACGTAATTGTTCAGGCAATTCTACTGTCGTAATTTTTGTGTCACTAAATGCATATATCTGTATAACCTTTACTGTTGTCGGAATATCAATTTCACGAATTGCAGTATTTGAAAAAGTACCGGATTCAATCACTTCCAGACCTTCTGGCAGAATTACTTTACTTAAACTACTACAACCACTAAATGCTCCTGCACCAATCTTTCTTACATTTGCAGGAACAATCAACTCTCTCAGAGAATCACATTTAGAAAATGCACTTCCTCCTATTTCCAGCAAACTCTTTGGTAATTTTACCTTGTTTATCCTTTTGCAACCAGCAAAAGCAGCAGCACCAATATATTTGCATCCTTCTTCGAAAATCACTTCTTCAATGTACTCACATTTTTCAAAGACACGATTCCATATTCCTACTACAGTTCTTCCGCCAATATTTGAAGGAATAGTAATGTGCTTATCCTTAAATCCACCATATCCGACAATGATACATCCGTCTTTATCATCCTCAATTTTAAATCTGCTGATGTCTGTAGCTACACTTCTTACAGTTTGTTTAATTACCTTATTTCCACAATTTGGACATATTTTAAACGTACTCTGTAATGAAAAATGACATTCCGGACATTCTATTCCTGTATCCTCATATCTTAGCTTAAACTGTTTATTTGCTTTTGATAATAAAGCATTTTCTTCTTTCAATTTTGAAATAATCTTTTCCATGCTCCGTTTATCATTCAAAAGCTCTTGATTTTCTTTTTCCAATTGTACAATACGGTCTTTTAGTTCTCTATTATTTTTAAATATGCTCATATACGCCTCTTTTCAAGAAAACATGCTATAACTTACTCTCCGTACAGTTCTATTAATCGTTTAAGTTCTCCTTTTACCTGACTAACGACGCTTTCCGGTCCAATAATCTTTGCATCACTCCCAAGTGCCATTACCCATGATAAGAACTGTTTGCTGACTGCTACCTTTACTGTCGCTATAAAATGTTCCTCATCTTTTTTCAGCATCTTCACATCTTTACCGAAACGATCAATGATAACACCAGCCAAACAATTATGGCACTCGATCTTTACGCTTTCCTCTTCACCGGCAAACATACCAAACATTTTCTTCGCATATGCCGCCATGTCAAAACGTTCAAAGAGTTCTTTTCCTTCTCTCATTTCACCTGTCAATTCAATGTGGAGCATCTTATCGACACGGTAATGCTTGATCTTTTCTGCAACACTATCATATGCAACCAGATAGTAGTTTTCATCATCCCAGGATAATCCCCATGGACTTACACAATAGTATTCTCCGTTCTTTCGAAACTCCATTTCTTTTTTTACGTTCCACTGGAAATAATGGAACTTAATCTTAGAGTTTTCGTTGATTGCATTATGTAAGATGTCGACATTATAATAAATATTTTCATTAACAGTTTTAATTCTCCCGGAAGTATAAACCTGACGCTGCAACTGTGATGCTTCATATTTACTTCCTAAGCTTTCAATTTTCTTGATCAGCTCATTTGATTTTTTCTCTGTCACAAATTTGGCAGACTGTACAGAGTCTACAAGAAGCTTTAGTTCTGCCAGTTCAAATTTTCTACTAGGCACTTTATATTTGAAAGACTTCCCTTCTGCTTCACCAACAATGTCTAAACCATAGGAACGCAGACTTTCAATGTCGTTATAAATGCTCTTTCTCTCTGCTGAAATTCCCTGTAATTTCAAAGAGGAAATAATTTCTGACATAGAAATGCTGTGGGTTTCATCCGTTTTTTCTAATAGGATGTTCATGAGATATAAAATTTTTAGCTTCTGATTTCCTTCTTTTGCCATCCTGAATGTCCTCGTAGTTAAATGATTTTGCCGCTTAAATGGTCAATCTCATGCTGGCAGATCTGGGCAGTCCAGCCGGACAGTTTCCTACGCTGCTTCTTCCATGAGAAGTCATAATATTCTACTTCAATATTTTCATAGCGGGTGGTCGGACGAACGCCATCTAAGGAAAGGCAGCCTTCCTCTGTCTCGTACGGAGTATCTTTCTTTAAAATTACCGGGTTGAACATGACAATGTCCACCATACCCATATTTACGATAATGACATTTTTACGGGCACCAATCATATTTGCAGCCATGCCAACGCAGCGTTCACGGTTGGCACGCAGGGTGTCCATCAGGTCATAGCCTACATTTAAATCCGCCTTTGTGGCAGGTTCTGATTTCTGAGACAAAAAGAATACGTCTCTTACGATTTGTTTTACCATAGTATCACTTCCAATTCTTCCAGATGTCCGGCTGATAGCCTACCGTTGCCTGTTTGCCGTTTCGCACGATCGGGGTTTTTAAGACTTTCTGGTTTTCCAGTATTTTCGCCGGCTTGTCTTCCGGGGAAATGTATTTGATGATGGCAAGTAAATCCTTGTCTTTGCAGTTCTCGTCGATTAATAGTTCGTAGCCTCCGAGAGCCTGGCAGACGGAGTTAAATTCTCCTTTACTAAAACCTTTGTCCAGGAGGTTAATGAACTGGTATTTGATGGAGCGTTCTTTGAAGTAACGCTCGGCTTTTTTGGTGTCGAAGGATTTACGGGTGCCGAAGATTTGAATGTTCATGGGGGGGGATTCCTTTTCACATATTATTATTAAGAACAGATATTGCCGTGGCAGATAAATAATGCTTTAATCATAGATTTCAATCTCCTCAAAATGCCGTAAAACACCCAGTTTTGTGGGGTTTCTTGGTTGTTTTCATGTCTTTTGTTAGTGTGTCGTAGAGGCAGATTATAGCAAATTATTACCACCTCTTAGTAGTCAAGTTAGTAGTCAAACGGGGGAAGTAACTACTAAGGAATTAAATTGTATAATCCGCGTAATGAGACATCATACTTGCTGCACTAAGTAAAAATGATTTTGAAGATGCATCAAATTCACATTCGCCTAAAACTTCGCGGTACTTGTTTCCTGTATAATCTGTAGCAAAAATAGCTCTATATAAACTTTCGATTTTTTCATCATAACTGATTAATGCTTTACCTTCAACCTGCTCGAAAGATTCATCTCTATTTAACATTCGATACAATACATATTCTATCATATCTTCAAATGCAAATAAATCTTTCAACGGTTTATCATTTTTCCCATTTACAAAATCATCGTACAGACTAATATCAACAATCCTTAATCCTATTACTAATGGAACCATGTACATTAAAAGAAAATATCGTGTGCGACCTTCTGAAAAACTAAAATCATAATTTCCTCCACCATGTGTTGGACTATACACTGCAGCTTTAACTTGCTGACAGAATCGAGTAATTTCTCTTAATTGAAAATTATACATCTTACAAATTCGTTTTATCATTTTATCTATTGTATAAGAGCTATTCAAACCCAACATCTCATAAAATTTCTCTATTTTTGCTGGTGGCAATTCTATTCTCAAATTAAAGAATCTATCTAAATACCTACACGCATCAAAAGATTCCCCATAGTAGTGTCTTATCGTATGCTGTAATTCATCAAGATTAACAGAAAAAACAAATGTTACTCGGTCATCGCTTAAATAATGTTTTATCTGCTCAAGCAATTTTACAGCAAAACTTGGTTTGCATCTATCAAGTTCATCAATAAAAACAATTAATCGATTTCCTCTTTCAATTAAAATCTCTCCAAAGAAAGAACTTATCTTTTCTTCTAGCTCTTTTTGCTCTTTAAACTTAGCCAATGGGTCAACTGATTTTAACTGCTCTATGATTCCATTTACGTTTCTTCCGCTTATAGTCTCTACGATTGCACCCGCAAGCTTGCATAAATCCTTGTCTTCGAAAGTGTATGTAAGATTTAATTGTTTCGTGATTTCGTAGACAATTGACATTACTGGATCCGTATCATTATCATTTTTCCAAGCATCGTAATATATTGCCAAATCAAAATTTTCATGTTCTTCATCTGTTTTTTTGAATGGTAAATTACTAAGTATTTCCATTCTTTTTTCTTCGTCCATTTCACTTGCCGGATTCAAGGCATTAATTACAAGATTAGATTGCTTGACAAAAAATGTTTTTCCACTTCCCCAGCGTCCATCAATTGCAATTGTACCAGATGTCTCCTGCGCTAATAGTAAATCATAAAAACACACGAGGTCCTTGTTTCTATTTAAGATATTTTTATTAAGAGCTGTTATTATGTTTTCTTCAGAAGGAAGAAGTTCGATGCTATTCATACAACCATCTCCAATCAATCATATTTTTTACTATTATAACGACATCCTAACAAAATTTCTACCATTTAAAAACGCCCCAGCCTCAGCCGGAGCGTCCATAACTATTTTAGATTACTTTGAACAAGACCTGTGATGTAGGTTTTGGTGGATTCTTCTTTTCGATTTCTACCTGCGCTTTTCTGAACTCTTCCATTCTGCGTAGCTCTTCTTCTGCATCATCGAAATTGACGTGAGTGTAAACATTCATGGTTATAGAAATGTCTGAATGCCTCATAAGGTATTGAAGTGTCTTTGGATTCATTCCTGCCTTCGCTTGATTACTACAGTAGGTATGTCTGCACACATGAGGCGTAATGTTTGGCATTTGGATTCTGTAAATATTGTTGTACCTATTTACCATATTGTTGAATCGGTGCTGCCAATGCATTGCTACCAAAGATTAATGGTGACAGGCACCATTAATCCTACATACTCAACATTGCCTAATCTAACGGCCGCACGGAATGTGAATTCCGCTAATTCATATTCATTTTCTTCTTCGTTATAATCATCTGCATGCTCTTCTACATATTCATCCAATTCTTCAATATCAAACGTATCACTTGTGAGCATTTTTTCTATATTTATTTGCCATGATATCCTCCTGATATTTCACCTGTGCAGAACTTGTTTAGTTAATTCAAAAACTCTGACTTCTGACCATAGCTGGTGATATACGCTCCTTTTTGTGCTCTTGTAAGCGCCACATAAAGTAAGCATTTTTCTGATGTAATCGTTTCTTTTTCTGCCACAGCATCTGTATGATTAATTGCTGATGCTAACGGCATGATTCTATTGTTAATTGAAACCGCAAATACATACTGGAATTCTAATCCCTTTACACGATGCATGGTTGCTACTCGAAGTCCATCATAATTTCTATCATCCAATTTATTTTGTCTGATTTCATATGAACGCAATCCATTAGCTGTAAAATGTGCAATATAGTCTTCCACAATCTTTCTTGTTCTTGCTACAACACAAATATTATTCATCGGAACTCCAGATTCAACTAATCTCTTGATTTCCTTAACAATATAAGTCAATTCATCTTCAGCATTCTTGAAAGTTTCAACTGTTGGTGCAGTTCCGTGTGTCAAAGACTGACATTTTTCATCCATGTCATAAGAATCATCCAAATCATCAAATGAAATTCCTTTTAACAATGCAAATGCATATTTTCGAATTTCTTCTGTGGTACGGTAATTGATTTTAAGAACACTACTTCTACCACGAATATTAATGCCACAACGTGATAATACCGCACGATTTTTGTAAATTCTCTGATGGGAATCACCTACAATAAAAATGTCATTTTCATGCTCTTCTCCTGCAAGCACACGAAGTAATCTGTATGCATTGTCACTTAAATCCTGGCCTTCATCTACAACAATATGTTTGTACTTTGTTGTTCCTTTACTATTTTGCAGAAGTGTCTTACACTCATACATAGCCATATTCACATCACGGATTCCACGTTCTTTCATCAATTTCTGATATGATTCAATGACTCTCCACACTTCCATTCGCTTTTTGCGATCAAGTCTTGTTCCTCTTCCGTTTCTAGTTGCTTTGATATAATCAACCAAAGTAAATGCTTCCTGAGAAGTTACAACACGATTCCACTCTTCTTCATAAAAACTCACTGGAAAATCTAAATCTGTTAAAGAATCGCTAATAGCATTTTCCCAAAGTTTTTCAATATCATTGTCATAACAAATTGTAGCTGCAAAACCATGTTCTCTTAAATAACTTCCAATCCATGCGTCCAGATGAATGACTTCGATTTTACGTAGTTCTTCCAATGTACAAATCTTTTTAAGATTATCTTTAATATCAGAGGCAAGGTTTGCCGTAAATGTTGTAAATAAAATCTTTTCTGTCGGTTCTAATTTAGAAGCAAGCATTTTTGCTCTGTGCATTGCTACAACAGTCTTTCCCGTTCCAGCACTCCCCAGAACTCGAGCTGCACCTTTATAATTTTTATAAACAATTTTTCTTTGAGCAGGATGCAAGAAAACTCTCCATTTTTCTAATGGCTCTGCCATAATCTTACGTAGCTCGTCTTCACCTTCAACAATAACAAAATTCTTCAAACTTTCTGGTCTATCAAGAGCCGCTGAAAGGCTATCATCTGCAGAATCATCATGACTATCCATAAGTTCAAGAATCTCTTCAATTGGGATCCCTTCTACTAACCAAGATAACGCTTCAAATGCATCATGTGGAAAATGTGATTCAGCTGCATAAAAATCTTCTTTAGTGTTCAATGATTTTACAAATTGTACTTGTGCTTCAGGTAGTCCTAATTTAATTAAATCACTTCTAGAAAATAAGCTAAAAATACCAGTCGTTGCTTCTTCAAAAATCACTTCTGCTTCCTGCATATTAAACACCTGAATAGCACCTGTTTGATGATTTACTTCACATCGTTTACGTGCTGCCCATTCATATGCTTCATCATGATGGTCTACCCATAACAAAAGGTATACTCCAGTCTCTTCTTGGCGTACTACAATGCCACGATAAGTGTCATCAATTCTTACTGAACATATTTTTTTATCAGCTCCGTTTGCAAGTTTTTCATAATTAATCCCTGGCGCTTTGGGATTATTTCTAAACTTATTGATAAATTCTGTAACCTTTCCTTGGATTCCTCTTGGCAATCTTGCGAAAGCTGTAAGAAAATCCGAAGAAATAGCCACTTTCACTGTTGTATTACCCATTAGTTTTCACCTCCGAACATATCAATAGAAGGAATATCTTTTCCGCTCAAAATAGTCCATCCCATTGCAACCAACTTTTCTTTATCGTCAATTTGTTCTTCTGTCAAATAGCCAATTTTCTTTTCCGTCCAAGCGAGTTCGATTGTTGCAATAACTTCATCTGATTCATTTACTAACTCAAATCCGACTTCATCCGGTTTCTTGCCCTTAAGAACCTTTATTTGTTCTGCAAAAGATTTCGCATCTTCATCAAAAACCATATCTAAGATTTCTGACCATTCATCCATTGATGCTTCTGTCAGGTCAGGAACTGTACTCACATCAGAAACTGGCTTCAAAGATGTATATACAGAATTTTCAAGCCCCACTTTTGATACTGCTACAAACTTTTCGTCAAACTGCATGATATTATGGAAATTCCAAAAACCATTCCACTCTTCTTCATATTTATCGCTACGGTTCTGAATTTCATCATCGATTACTGCATATACAGAAACTGGCGCATTCTTGTCTTGTTTCATCTTTGACATTAGAATTCCCGCATAAACTAATAAATGACTGTTTGAAGTACGTGGTGCCCACTTTCCAAATACTGTTCCTGGACACTGGAATTTTTCTCCTGTAAACAGTACATTTTCTTCAATATTGGCAACAACACTATTCCAATCATTAAAACCAATTACATCTGTTACCTTAGTTGGTTCCAATAATGATAAAGAGTATGCTTTTGCCTGTGCTCGGAATAAATCTTCTGAATTATCCAAATACAGATATCTTACAAACAGCTCCATAGTTGACATCTTAGCCGGAACAATAGCTCCTGCATTTGCGCTATTGATAATTGGCTGATACATCTTACTTCCAGAAGGCATTTTTTCTGGCACTAAAGTGTCTGTCGCATAAGAACCTTGTGTCTGGAATACACTTTGCACATCTTTCCAACTTAATGACCATACACGGAATCGTTTACTACGTTTAATAGCTTCACGTTTTAATGTGTCATCCGCCACTTTATCTTTGTGATATAAAAATCCATCTGTAAAAATAACAACAGGTTTCTTGTTCTTGTCTGTTAATGGCCAGAACACAAAGTCTGGTTTACTTGTCACTGCAACTCCATCGCTTGCATCCAATATACGTTGTGGTTCAATTTCCCATGTACAGTCATTGACTGTTAACAAATATCCCTGTTTGCTGTTTACCAAAGCATTAGAAACACTAATCTTGCGAGAATCATTTCCCATAGAATCAATTGCTTCAATAAATCTTCTTTCTAACTCACTATCGAATAATGAATTCACCGGAACATTTCCGAGCTTATCGATTTTTTCTACGTTATCTTTTCCACTCAAAATCGATTTCAACATGCTTATTGCCGCACTTCTGGAAATATTTCCAATCTGCTGGCTTTGACGATATGCATATAAGCAGTGATAACAACCGTCTTTCTGAGGATCTTCTTTGCAAGAACATCCTTCCATTACTGCGAGTGCTTTTTCAAAGATTTCTATCAAAGCATTTTCTTGCTGCATGAGCTGCTTCAAATACCCAGTACCACCTGGCACAGAGTCATAGATAACCAAATACTGTTTTCTATATTCCGCTTCCGGAACTGGAACTTCGCTTACTGTTGCTCTTAAATGGTCTACGTTACCAAAGTACTCTTTCATACCTAACATAAACGCAGCAACGAAAGATTCCATTTTAACTTTAGACGCATCCATCGTAGTTGCCGGAACTAACAAACGCAGAATCTCTGTCTGGAATTCTCTAAACAAGAACATATAAGAATCTGTTGATTCCTCCAGTAGGTTCGGGAATTTCTGAGTTTTACAGAATTTTGTATGTACAGCTTTTCCGCTTTCCGGCTGAACCTTTCCACAATATTTACAGATTCTAAAACCTTTTCGAACGTCATCAACACCAGCTACTGTTAATTTATCTCCCACTGTATCACTTTCACCAAAATTAATTTCTCGAAGTTTGGCTTTCTTAACAAATTCATATCCGAATGCAAAATCTTCATTGTCCATACGATACGCAGAAGCAATATCATGTTCCTCATCAACATCAACTAATAATTGTTTTGTGTAGAACACATTCGTTCTATCTTCACTCTCATCTCCAATGGCACTCTTTGAATAATCCATATTCGAGTAAACCATTTGAACTTTAAGCATATTGCGAACTTGTCCAGCGTCAGCCCAAGCAGGACTTCCACACTGTGGACAGCTTGCTGTATTTTTGCCTACCTCTTCAATTTGCGCGTGTGAACAGCTTGGACAAAGTCTCCAAGGTGCAGTCTGCGCTGTTGTCATATCAATCTGATCAATTGTAAGTTTTCTGCCATCTACATAGAAACTATTATTTGGTGCAAACTCACTGATTGCAGAAGATGCACCTCTACTATATTCATATACTTTCTTATCGTATTTCTTCTTCTGTGAAGGATCTACATCTTCATCTTCTTCACGTCTCCACAATACTGCCTTTAACACGATTCCGGCTTCCGGGAAAGCATAGTTAGGCAATAACCCTTCATCTGATAAGAAATTGAAAACATCTTTATTCTTCAAACCGTTTAAGACATCAATCAAGGCTGCCTGCTCATATTTCAACTCTTTGATTTCTTCATCATAAGAACTGTCCTTTGGTTTTGCTTCGAGTTCTTTTATCATGTCTTTCAACTGGTTGATACTTGCTCTTAAAGAGTCCTGCTGCTTTTTAAGTCCTGTAAACGCATCTAATATCTTCATATGCATCGGACTTTCTTTCAATCCATTCCCTCTTGCAAACTGTTGAAGCTCTTCCTTCGCATTATCATCCAAATATTCAGCAAACATCTGGATAAAGGAATTTAATCTGGATGTCAAATTATTTTTCACATAATGCATGAAATTGAATGGAAATACATCAATTGGTTTTGAATCCAACTTACCTAAACACACTCCAACTTTCTTTGGAATTGCATTTTCAGGAACTCCTCTTTTTACCCAAGAATCCATACAGTAAGCAACAAATTGGCGTTCTAATACTGCAGATGCCTTTAAGAAAATCTTTGGTGCATCCACTTGTCCAGCAATCATATCCAATGGATCGGCATAGAAATACAAATCGTGTGGACGTGCACTGGCAATCGCTAATGTTAATGCATTTCCATCTTTACGTCCTGCTCGACCTGCTCTCTGTAAGAACTGAGCCTGTGCTGGTGGCATACTACACAAAATAACTGTAGATAAGTCACCAATATCAATACCCATTTCAAGCGTAGGTGTACAAGAAAGCACATTCGGGTCCCATAATTTATGTGTATCTTTTCCACGTTTGAAATCAATTTCAAGATTCTCTCTATTTGTTCTTTCTAATAATCCTGTATGTTCACGTGCGTTAATACGGGCCAGATCTCCATCGCTGAAAAGCTTTCCATAATAACCAAGAGAAACATTTTCATCCACTTCTAATTGACCACCACAAGTATTTCGTGCACAAGGAGCTTGTTTCCAAATCGCAGCATTGTCTGTTGCAATATTACGAACAATACCACAAGAATCACATTTTAAAGTAGTCACATCATCCGTAACATAGATTCTATCTTTGTTTAACCCATAAGCTTTATATTCAGGTGGTGAATCTAATTCCACAACTAACCCAGCTCTTACAGTTTCTTCTAAAATTAATCTATTAACATTTCTTGGTGTGTCATCACTCATCATAACGTTATTAGAAAATACACAAGCTTTAATCCAACCCACATATCTATTAGAAGAAAGAAGGTCAAAGTTATAAAGCTTCTTTCCTGCCTGTGTTGGAACTGCTATGAAATGAGGTGCATTTTTACCACCATGAACACCTGGAAGCCACTTCTTGAAGCTGTTGGATAATAAATAGTCCTGACCACGTTCAATTACATATTGATAGTAAACGATATCATCAAAAGCGCCTCTTGAACGCATATTATCCAAGAACCCAGCTACCATTAAACGAAATACACCTGCTGGTAATTGTGATAATGTTCCAAGTTCATTAATAGCTCGTTCTCTTACATTTTCAGCAATAACATGTATATCTTCTTCATCATATTTCAAACACGAACATGCAGATTTTTCGAGAGTACGACCGACTTTACTCTGCATACCATATTCTTGCATAATTTCATAACGAAGTCTTCTTTCAATATCGGAAATTAATTTCTTAGACACCTTGTTATCTTTCAGTTCACGATTATCAAGCATATCTTCGTATGCTTTCATCCAGGTCATATTTGGTGGTATAAAATAGCTTACGAATTCTTCATCAGACATCTGTTCATGCCAATATGACAAGAAACCATTTAAGAATGCTTCAAAAGACTGTCCATTACCACCATTCTGTACGTACTGTTGAATTGCAGTACGAAGACCAAATTTCCAGGTACGCGAATTAAAGAATCCAGCGCGGTGTGCTGCATCCTGTACATTATCTGAAAAAGCTAATGTTTTCTTATCATCATTAAATTTAGAAGCAAATACTTGTGAAATACTTGCACTAATTTCTGTTGCACTTCGAAGCCCCATAAGTGATAAACCGCTACGACTTCCGCAACATGGACATACATATTGTCTATTCTTACCTTTTCCATAAATATTACTTAATGAAATATAAACTGAAACAGTTTCACTACCACAGTTATCGCATAATTCACTAGTACTTTCTCCGTACTTCACTTGTAAACAATCTGGGCATAATCTTGCCATAATTGTGTTCGGAGGATTTTCACCTTCTTTGCAAGGAAACATCATGCTAATCTTATCTTCACATTTAAAATATTTATTATAAAATGCAGTCAGATTAACCATCGTCGCATTCTGGCGTTCATTTAATAATGATGTCCATCCAGTTGTTCCACAATCACGACAATTTACTACTGGAAGATAATGCTTCGCTTGCTGTGTATTTAAATCATATGCGATTGAATATGTAACATTTTCCGAAGAAACTTTTCCTAATAATCTTCGCAATTCTCTCATCCATAATTGTATCTGAACATTCAAAAATGGACGCAACTTACCAGGGATACCTGTTCTCGCATAGGAAATAAGTGCAAATAAGGCATCCAAGGCTACTTGTCCATCATCCAGTTCTAATAATGCTGGATAATGTGCACTTAAATTTTCTACAAGGAACGATTCCTGATAATAATTTCCACCCATCAGCGTGATTGCCGACTGCATAAAACTATGGTGCATTAATCTCTTACCAAGTTCAATTCGTCCCTCGTCTGTATTTATTTCAATATCAAAGTTTGTCATCCACGAAGACGCTGCTTTGATTAAATAGTCTTCTTGATTATCATTTGCAATGCATTCTTCCAATTCTTTGATCTGTTCACAAGAAGGCATTCCAAAATCAGTAATATCTGAACCCTCAAAAAATTCATCGGCAGATAATCTATCTTCCACAATTACAGAATTTCTTTCAAAAGGTTCTCCAAAAATTTCTGATGCATAATTACGGATACTGTCACTACTATCGTCGCCACCCATGGTTGCTGATGTACCAACACAGCATAAATATCCTGGTTGAATCGCGAGTCTGGATTTCAAACGACGAAGCAAACAAGCAAGATCCGTTCCCTGTGCACCATCAAATGTATGTAGTTCATCGACTGCTATGTACTTTAAAGTTTCATCCTTGTTATCTTTCCACAAATCTACGTCTGTTGGCCTTACAAGGAGATAGTCCAACATCTTATAGTTGGTAAGTAAAATATCCGGAGGATTGTTAAGCATAGTTACCTTGTCTGTAATCACGTTATTTTCAGACATCATGGTACTTGCTTTTTCATCACGACCACCCACATACATACCAGCAGTCACATTTCCTCTAAGTTCTGGACTGTTATAAATCAGACTGGCAATACGTTTTGCCTGGTCTGTCGCTAAAGCATTCATTGGATAAATAATCAGAGCTTTGATTCCCTTTTCTCCACGATGCTGATAGCAGTACTCAAGAATAGGATAAAGGAAACATTCTGTCTTACCAGAACCTGTACCGGTTGCGACAAGCGTAGAACGACCATCATTCCCTGTAAGCCTATCAAAAGCTTTCTGCTGATGCACATATGGAAGATATGCAGGGTGAACCGCCTCAAAACAAGTTGGCATCTCCTCCGCTACTCTAAACGGAAGGCGCACAGAAATATAAGGCTCATGATATAATGAGTCTTTCATCTCCAACATTTTCTTTATAGATCCCTTAAATGGATCATTTGTCATCGGGAACGTTGTGTCTAGATAATCCCCGATTCCTTTTTTTAATTGTTTAGCAAGTATGGATGGCAACATACTACTATCCTCCTTTGTGAATTCGTTTATTTACTTCCAAGAATCTCAAGTCCTTTTACTTTTCCAGCTCTTGATATGTACGAAGTTGCCGCTGCAAGTACTTCTTGGATTTTATCTGGCATTGGTACAGATTTGCTTAAAGATGGTTGTACAATTACAATATATCCAACAATCTGTTTCGTAGTCCCCCGCAATGCTCTTATAAAATCTTTAAAATCGCCATTTAGCAACTGACAATGCCCAGATTTGTGCCTATCAGATACTTTATCTGCAAATTTTCCTTTTGTTACAAGCCAAGTAATAGATTTAACTGCTTGGCCCGCCACTTCATAAACATCTTCCATACTGGAATTATATCCAACTGCACTTTTTTTCTTAACATGATAAAATCTTATTATTAATCTATTCTCATCTTCTTGTATCGCAATATAATCCGCTATTTCTCCTGATCCATGATCGTACAGAATATATTTGTTGTCTGGATTTCCCTGTAAAATCACTTTCAAAGTGTCCTGAATAGAAACGGCATCTTTTGTTTCTTCAGTACAGAATTCAACACTTACATCTGTGCCATATTTATCCCAATCTACAGGTATAATTTGACTTTGATCATATGAGAAACTTTCATCCGGTATACCTCGGTATATTTCAAAACCCGAAATCAGTGTATCATCATATGTTTTAAATGAAATCGGATAATCATTCAAATAATCTGTGAGCCTGCACTCAACAGTTCCAATATTGGTATAAAGTTCTCCCGTTTCAGCCACATATTTTCCTTGCAAATCACAAGTAAATACTTCCGAGATATCATCTGCCTCTATAGAAAATGAAATTTTTGACTCCTCAATTTTCATAATTTTAATAGAACAGTCAGACAAGCGTTTTGCAAACGAAGGATCCATGTAACTTTTTACTACTGGCGACGATGAGTACGTTGCCTCTGAAAAATCGCCAAAAAATATATTATTTGGATACCTTTCTAATTTCTCTGGCATTGGAATATAATCGTAATTCGTGTTGGTTTTAACTTTGATTGAACTATTTGTAATTTTTCTGCCAAGCTCTTCAACCCATCGAATATAATCCGGAAGATTTTTGTACGAACTACTCCAAACCTTCGAAGCACTACTATAACCAATCGTTACACTTTCACTTGTTTCGTCTGTTGCTTTACAAAACACATGTCCAGCGGAAAACATTTTACCAGTACTTGGATCAATGGAATCGCTTACATCCGATCCTGCCATTATTCGATAAGCTTCCCCGGTTTCATTAAATCTGTTTACCATACCAGAATTGAAAATCTCAAAATTAGTCATATTTCCAAGAACCCTATTCATTTCTGATTTTGGGATCTTTTCATATTCCGAACAAAATGTAGATACAATATCTTCGTAAACCGCTTCCGTATGAGACTGAGAGTATATATGCAATAAGCTTAAAGACTTTTGATAATGGATGATGTACAAAGAATACTCTTTATTAATTTTATTATCACCACTCATCCATAACGGAGCTACATAATCTAATCCAATTCCAATAATAGTGTTATCTTCTTCACTCATATATACTCGATTCCCAACATTGAACATTTCCGGAAAGTCTGCATCAAAATTAAAATCTTTTACACGATAAATTCGATCATGACAATTTACAGTAATAGCTTGAAGAGATATTGCTGTTTCTTCTGTATCACCAATTCGCGCTTCATATGATTTATAATACTTTCTATCGGAGAGTTCTTTTTTATTCTTGCCCTCACTCATATTTATAATCATTTCCTGCCATATTGAATCACTGGCATACAAACGATTATTTTCTATTTCTAAATCTTCATCATTAGCTGCAATAAACTTAGCTTTACCTATATTCTTGGCATTCGTTCTTGCAAAACGTCCTATAAACTGTAATGTACTGGCTAATGATTTATGTGGTTCATGAATAGCCGCTATTTTTAAGTTAGGAAAATCAAAACCTTCTCCCAGCATGTCTACGCAAATGATGCCATCCAAGCTTCCATCCTTTAGTTCTTGAATATACTGTTTAACCAGAACGTTACTCATAGAACTATCAATACGTCTTAAATGTAAACTTGTATTCTCCTGATATATTTCTTCAAGCACTTTTGCATTATCTTTTGTATTTGTTCTAACCATTAAATAATGCTTCAGTTCATCCTCGCGATCCGCCAATAATACTTCTTCCGCCTTTTTGGCAATATTAACGTCTTTTGATTTTCCCCCCTGCACTGGAACATATTGAATTTCTCCAAAAATCCCATCTGCATATGCTCTGGAGAGAGGATAAGAATAAACGATGTCTCCTGCTATTTCTTTTCGATCTAGCCTATAGGGTGTTGCTGTAAATAATACATGTGTTGCTGATTGCAAATTCACTAAAATTTGCTCCCATGTTTTTGCCGGTCTATGATGACCTTCATCAATTTCTACGAGAGTTATATTTTTTAAAGCCCACTCTGTTTCGCTTAGACTTAATGCACACTGTGGTGTAGCAACAATTACATCTGCCTTATCTAGTTCCGTAATCATTTCATCTTTGTATTTATGTAACATTTCATAGACAACAGGTTTCTCCATGGTTTCTTTAAAAACATTGGCTTTACACAAAGTTGAAAGATTCCTAAAATCCTCAACAATCTGACCGCGCACCATCACACTTGGAGTCACAACTAAAACCTTATTTTTTGAAAGTAAATATGGAACTAACATCAACACGGCAGTTTTACCAGCACCTGTTGGCATCACAGTGATTGCTGCCGTGTTCTGGTTTAATGTAAAGAATGAAGCAATGGCATGAATAGCCCCAATCTGAGCATTTCTTAAACCTCTACTTTTGGCAGAATCTATAGGATACGATATCTTGTTATAATACTTTGAAAAATATTTTCTCATTAAATCCTCCCATTTGAAATCAAACAATTATTACCATAATCCAAACCATTGTAAATAATTCTTTATATTTCTATTTTCTATATTTTTCTTTAAAAAAATTCCAAGCAGTCTCATAATCTTTTTCGCGATCACAGCTATCAAATGGCGCCTTATATTTAATCAAACGTTCTATAACGCCACCAGGAAGAGTATCATCCATAATAATATTTTGGTATACTTTTCCTTCTGGCAACACCATTAAAATATTCTCAAACGTTTTACGGTCAACACCAACTCCTGTTAGCGCGTTATTTTTCGCATATGCAATACTTCCATCAACATCATAATATGTATCCCTTTCATGTTGCTGCAGAATCGGGAATTGAATACGATAAGCTGCTAACAGTTGTTCTAACGTCATGCCTAAAACCATTGCAACTAAAACATCAATTTCTACCATCAACTGTCTTCTTACAAAAGCATTTCTTGCAGGAATACCATATGTCCATTTCTTATCCAAGCCTGTAAACACTCGATTATCTAATCTAGCATCTTTTTTTGACCAGCTAATAGTATTAAATGAGTCAGAATAAATGTCTTCCCAAAATTCCGAATAATATTCCGTCAAACAATTTAACAAAGCTGCACGACATACAATTTCATAAGCCAGCTCATGTTCTGGATCAATCAAAGGAAGCATTCCTGCCGTATTCAATTGAAGATTTCCTTTTCCACATACTTTAATAAAAAAATCATATGGTAGCGAAGAAAATGCTCCGAGCATAACAGACATCACTTTGAGGTCCGAAAAGGCAAAACCGATTATTCCATTTGTATGACCAACATGAGGCGGTAATAATGCAGTCATAAGTGTTCTCTCTCCTTCAATATCAACCATCTTGCGACCAACAATTCTATAATTATCGGTATACTTGTTTCCCCAAGGAGTCTCCGGTAATCTAAGAATATATTCATGCATATTGCATGCAGGAGAATAATTGTTCCGTTGAAGGTACTTCTGCGGAATGCAAGTTAAATCTATGCTTGTATTATCATTATTTCCACTACATCCCTGATTAGAACAGTTAAAGAGAGGGTTGGCCGTTCCAATATGCGCTCCCGAAAGAATCGTATCTATTTGATTTCCAAAATGGACGTTTCTTTCTATCGTGCCATCTTTTTGAGCATTAGTCTCATCCCACAACATTGATACTGATAGATTGTTTTTTAAATCAATCAACTTCTTTTCTTGTTTGTCAAATCGTACCAGAATATCTATCAATTCCTCTGCATACACACTCATTAGTCTTGCTGATGCCCAATCCTCACTATCATCAAGAATTCTTGCAAATAGTTTCAATTCGTCTTTTTTTATAGTGGTAATTCTGTTACGTTGACCCTTTAAATTACGTTTTCCATTTGCATCTCGTATATAAACAGGTGCTTTATCAATATTTTCGTAACACTCATCAACTGTAGATGCTACATATAAATTTACTATTTGATCAAAGCCGATAGTTTTTCTGTTTGAATAAACATTTAATCCGTATTCTCGACTCGTGTGAACATCTGCAAATAATTTTAGAGCATTGCTAAAACGAAAATGCTTACGCATGCGTGCATTAAGTTCCTTTCGAATTTCAGTCCCTTTAGAATCATTGAATACACTTTCTGGATGAATTAATGCAAAAACACCGTTGTTGTTACAATAAGTCCAAGACTGTGGTAGAAAACATTCATACAAATTCCCTTGAAGTCCTCTTAATGCCGCATAATTTTGTACAGCATTTATATAATTCTGTTCTGCAGAAATTGTTTCATATTCTCTAAAATAAAGTATTTTCGCCCTTAAATCCTTTAAAGCAAAATCTCTTCTTTTTGTTGTTTGAGCTGCAGATAATTTTCTTATCGCAAACATTGGCTGTTCATCAGAAAGAACAGCTTTTTCCTCCCATGTGATCTTAACCCACGGTGGATTACCAACAATCAGGTCAAATCCGCCACGTTCTGCAAACATGTCAGCAAACTCTAACTCCCAATGCATAAACTTATTCTGCTCTGCAATTCTTGCTACAAGATCGAGTCTCGGATTTTCTTTACGCAGTTTTGGAATATCTACAATACTGTCCATTCCGTATGTATCCTGGAAGTCGAATACTAACTGCTCCATTTCTGTTGGGAATAATGATAACTGACCCATTTTAGCTTCATTTGAAACCTGCACAGAGGCTGCTGTTCCTTCCAAAATAACAGACATATCAAACAAGAACTCACTTCTTGTAGGTAATAATTCGGCCTTATCAATTGGCCAGAACCATAAAGAACACCAATAGTCCATAGCAAACTTGAGTCTTGCATATGGTCCAGCATTTCTCATATGCTCACTCTTATATAACTCGCTAAAGATTTTATCTTTCTGCCGAATTGTAGTATGAGAAGTTTCTTCGTCATCTTTATGTCCATAGATAGATAAGGAATCTCTTGTTTTCTCATCCACTTCTCTACGAAGTTCAATCTGTTTTTCCCACAATTCATCAATCGCTGCAGAAAGACGAAGCATTGTTTTTACGTCTTCATCTGAAATCGGCTCATTAAACTTTTTGTTCCATTTCACCATTTCTTTAATGTTGTCTGGTTCAAGGGACTTAATAACCTTATCGGAATAGTTGCACATTCCAGGATCACCAAGCAAGAAGTGATAAATCTGTTTTCGACCTGCTTTATATCCTTTATCCGCTCTAGCAGTTCCAAAAGGTAATCTTTCTGGTTCCATTTCAAACCAACGCATGCCTTTTGATACAGCCTGTGCATTATCTACACGATACACTTGACGTCTCGCACCAATCAAAGAGTTGCCATTTACAAGCTGAGTTCCAAACCAAGGAACAAATCCACCCTCGAAAATAGTATTCAACCATAGGGATACTTCCGCCAATTCTACTGCCGTTGAATTCAAATCGACACCGTATACATTACGGTCAGCAATATACATTTTTACTTTTTGAAGCTCTGTAAATCGCTTTTCATAAGAGATAGTTTCTCCAAGTTCTTTCTGTTTGCGATCGATATAAGCCTCTGCCAACTGATTGATAGCCTCATTCAAGAAGGCCGCACTTCCCATTGCCGGCTCACAAATCGTAAGACTTAAAATATCATCTGCTGTTTTATCTTCCAGAAGTTCTTTTAATGCATATTTCACCAAGCATTTCGTTAAAACCTCTGGTGTATAGTAAGATGCTGACTTCTCACGTTCACGTCCAGCCAATCGATAAATGAAACTTCCCTTTTTATACATACGAAGCTTACCCGCATTTTCTCCAGAAGAATAACGTACACGTTCATCTTCAGTGTACTGGTCAAGTTCATGTTCTTTTATAAAATATCCAACATCTAGTTCATTGAAATTATCACCAGCTCGTTTAACTTCATAAAGATCATCTTCTGCAATAAATCCACGATAAGAAAGAAGTGCTTCATATACTGCACCAAGTTGGTTGATTCCTAAATTTGCATACGAAATACGCCCTCTACGACTGTTTTTCTTTCCAGTTGAGCGAGTCAAGCTCATCAAATCAATGATTCGAAGCATTACACTATTACGCAGTTTTGCATTTGTAATAAGTGAAGTATATTCAGGATCAAAGATATGCGCTTTCAATGGAGAGATTACAAATGTATCATGTAGGCTCTTTTCAGCTGAATACTTTAAAATATCTTCTTCTTTTTCTGGGTATCCTGTATAAATTAATTCATATAATTTTGCCAAAGTTTCATGAAGATAATATCCACTTCCAACTTCATCAATATCATCACGAATATTATCAGCAATATCTCTAAGACTTTCTAAGGAATATCCTGTCAAATAAGTCTGTGTCTTGATTGGAGCATATCCTAATTCTGGACGTGCTTCGATAAACAACACGAAAAGCATACGATACATGTATCTTAAACATTCCAAAGTAAGCTTCCCTGCATCTACTGGATTCATATTCAAATCAATTCCCTGACGATGCGCCATATCATAAAGCACTTCATTTCCAAGAAGCTCAATACTTTCTCTCAGTGCATATTTTAAATCCTGCGATACACCTGCAGCATGCTTCTGGGAATTGGAATCTAATTCATCCAGAAGAGCATTACCTTCTGCTGGACATAAACTGTCTTTGTGAAGTAAAACAGCCATGGCCTGAAGTGTTGTTTCTTCTCTACGAGAGAAAATATCTTCAAGTTCAAACTGCAAATATCTCTTCTCGTTCCATTTGTTACGGTCAATAAGAGCAATCTGATTCATACCAATAAAAATAAGGAACCTAGGCGGCTCATTCATACCAAAGAGAATCTTTGTTGCCAGTTCTTCATTTGTCATATCCACAAGCATATCAGCGTATACTGCAGATGTTGCTTCACCATTTGTAATCTTATCTGTAAAAATTGCTTTACTTTCAAGAATACCCATATCTAGATCAGCATTTGCGCCAAGAATCACCCATAAAAGAGGTGCTCCATTAGACCTATTCATTTCCAAATAAACTGGAACCGTCAACACATCATCTACTGGAATATTTTCCGGATTAGCTTCTGGATAACCTAATGCTTCAAGATATTTGTCCGCAAGTACAGTAATATTTTGTAATGTCTGCAAATCAAATCTTGAACGCATATATCTATCGTGAATTGGATAAAATTGCTTTGCATTTTCACGAAGCATTGCCCAAGGAGTCTTTATCGCTTCAGATTCTTTTGCAGAAGTTCTCCATGCAGAGATTGTTGCACTGGCATTTTCTTCAAAGATGGAAGAAAAATAATGATTGGTATAGTATTCGTTTTGATTTTTAATTCCGGTTAAATCCATACTCATAATTAATTTCCTCCCATTGCCACTGCGATAACACGAATATATGGATTGTCTTTGATTTCCAATGTATCTGTTACCCATTCTGTAAAGCTGTTAAATAATTCATCAATCTTTCTCTCTTCTTCATTTTTACGACGTTCATTTTCGAAAAGTGAAAGTTGATAATCTTTATGCTTACCTTCCAATTCTGCAAGCTTATCTAATTCTTCGTTAATTAGCGGATTCATTCGCTTCTGATAATCCAAATAATGACCATGCAAATGTTCTTTTGCGTGATCAATAACATCTTTTAATAATGATGTTGCATTATTAAAAGCCAAATCTGTCACGTCTCCTCTATTAGGAATGTCACTTGCACTAATACCTGTTTTTGAAAGAACTTCTCTCATATCGCAACTCTTTACAAATTTTCCATCCTGATATAACAATCCAAACCACTCATCTACAAGCGGAGTTGATTTAGCATTTGGAATTGTTCCTGCTACAATATAAAGAATTTCACTATTTTTCATTTTCTGCGGAACTGAAATAAGTGGAGCCTCTCCTCGTTTAAAGAGCAAGCTATTCTTATCATTCGCCCATGTTAAGATCGGATGCAGAGACCACAAATACTGTGTTTTAGGCCATGCAGTTTCAGCCATATTGTTCTGCATACTTCGCTTCATTTCCTGCATAACAAATTCTTTATCATCACTGAGGCGAAGTGTATCTCCATCTGGAAGTGCTTCTTCAGGAACAAGTGCTTTTAATCTTCTACGAAGATCATCCGTCATCTTAATATCCAAGCCAGATACTGTCGAAAGTCTTTCTACTGGTTGTGCCTCTGTTCTATTCAAATAAGCAATAGCTTTTTCGAGGTATTCAATATCTGTAAAGATAGTATCCTCGTTGATCACTTCAACATGCTTAGTTTCATCTGGATCCGCTACTTCTGCCATTAAAAGTTCCCAAGGATTGAACTCATCTTCCCCCATATCAAAGATATTCTCAAATGAATTTACATCCGCACCGGTTTCAATTGCTTCCATTACCACCAATTCTTCGTCTTCGATTGAGAATTTACCAAGTAAAAGTGCCGGATCCCCAATGTTATCAAGTGCTTGTTTTTCTTTTGTAATAAGGATTTCAATAATACGCATATCACCCTTAATGCGTTTATTATCACTTTCAATGAGCATATATCGAATATCTGGCTGTTTCTTCTGTCCATATCTGTCGATACGTCCATTTCTTTGCTGGAATACCATCAATGACCATGGAATATCAAAATGAATCATTCTATGACTCAGATAGTGTAAGTTCAAGCCTTCAGAAGCAACATCGGATGCCACTAAAACGCGCACCGGTGCCTCTTCACGTCCAAAGTTTTCCACAATTTCCTGCTGTTCAGAATCACTCATCGAACCAGAAATTTCTACGATAGAATTTGCTTTTAAATCGAGATCTTTTCTTAAATTCTCAGCCAAATACTTCATTGTTTCAATTCTTTCTGTAAAGATCACAATACGATCATCTGATGCGCCTGCTTGCCAGCCGTATTCTTTACTCTTCAAGAGAGTTAATAATTTTTGATAACGCGAAAAATCTTTTGGTTCAATTTTTACCAAAGCATCTTTCAGTTCTTCTAACTGGCGAATATCATCTATTTCATCTTCATTATATTTCTTTGTCAATTTATTCAAACGTGCATCGATACTCTTAATACATGCTGCAGGACTTGAGAAAAGTGACTTTTCAAGACTTGTCTTAAACAACTGTCCGCTTCCTTTTCTCTTATTGGTATCCATCTGAAGCTTCATTTCACTAAAGATTTCAAATGCATACTCTTCCCTTGGCGTTGCATGACAACGCTCCAAAGCAATATTTCTTTCTAGGAATGAACCTGCAACCTGATTCTTGACATCTTTCTTAAAACGACGAATACAAAGCCCTTTGATATCATCTGGTCCATATTTATTCGGATTTGCTATTGCCGTTGGATCAAGCATATTCATTAAAGATGCAAAACTCTTCGCTCTACCATCATGAGGAGTTGCAGAAAGCATAATCATCGTATCACTACGATCTGCAAGCAACTTCGCAAGTCGTGCTCTTTGCGCCTGGTGATCACCACGTTCCGCAACATTTTGCGCTTCATCGATTACAATAATGTCCCAATAAGCATTTTCAAGATGTGTACGATATTCTACGTCTCTTTTTAATGTATCTACTGACACGATTGTTTTATCATAATAGAAGAACGGATTATAATTACTCGGTAATTTAGCTCTAATCTTTTGAATCATTCTAGAATCAAGGCGTACCAAAGGAATGGTGAAACGATTCCACATTTCTTTTTGGAACTGCGTCATCATACTCTTCACAGTAACAACCAAAATTCTTTTTCCTTTTCCTCTGGCTATTAGCTCAGACATCAGAATACCTGCTTCCAGAGTTTTACCAAGACCTACTGTATCGGCAATCAGGATTCTCTGCCTTGGTCTGCGAAGTGCTACCTGTGCAGGTTCAAGCTGATAAGGCATCAAATCCATTGCTGCCTTATTTCCAATATGTAAGTTTGTATCTGTTGGAATTCTCTGTCTCCACTGACTTTCTATGAAGAGCTGCGCTCTTCTAAAAAACGGAGAATTATCCGGTACAAGTTTTACTTTCGCAGGATTCACAATCTTGATTTCTTCCAAATCTTCTAAAAAGATTGCTTCTTTATCCTTTACTAATGGTGAGATACCTACACAATACAAGGCCTCAACATTCATACTGTTGGTCGTTATTTTTTTAATCATCCACTCTTCGTCACGAATGATTGCTCGCATACCAGGCGCGTATTTTGCCATAATCTATTCCTCACAATTCTGTGTAGTCTTAATCTTTTATCGTTTATAAAACATACATTCAACTTTTATAAACATTCATAATAAGTACGAATCAATCCTGCCATTTTCTTTCTACGTTCTTGCAAGAATCCCTCATAATCTCCAACTGTCATATCAAAAATATTTTGTGGAATACAGTTTTCCTCTAAATTCTTCTTCAACAACTCTTCATTAGAAATATTTCCAAATACAATATTTTTTGTCTCACACTGCTCTTTCACTTTTGCAAAATACGTGGCTGGAGCATCGTCACTAATGGCCTTATTTACCTGTGTATCCAGATAAATATAGTTTGCCACCTGATTATATTTTGTCTTATTTGTAACGCCATTCTTTTTCAGATAACTTCTTGGAAAAATATGATGAACATCTCCTGATATTGTAATTAAATCTGAAATCTTAGTCCCATTCATTAACATAGAATTGCAATTTGTATTAATCTGAGCCGCTAAAAATGTATTAAATGCCGGACTGTTGATTGATGAAGTTTCTAAATTCTGCGGAAGGGTTATTGTCCAGAATGTATCTGATAACGTAGATGCTTCTACTTCTTCAAGAAATTTTAAAAATCCTTTTCCACCAATATTTCTCATATCTCTATCCATCTGAGTTTCTGGTGATCCAATGTATCTAGATGTCAGAGTAGAAATTACAAACCACTTCTGTACATAACGTTTAATCTGTGCATTCGGAATTTCTGGGTCACCCAATAACATAAGATATAATGTATATGCGAAATCTAACGTCATTTTTGAATTAAGCAATTTACTAGAAACAAATCCAGCCCCCTTAATTGCCATAACAAACTGTGAAAAATTATATTTATTAATGAAATTCATAATTCCATCATCTAACTTCATGTAAGATTCTTCTACAATATCATCGCGAAATTCTTTAGTAACAAAGTCTCTACCTGACAACAAACTTACCAAATCAGCTAACTTACCACGTCTAAACTGATGCATAAAAGATACTCTTAACATATCGCCATAATCCGGATCGTAGATATCATCATAATCATTTGCCAGCCATTTGATTTTATCTGCATATTTTGATTGCTGAAATTCTTTATCATTAACTAGATGAGAATAAAAATCTGGTTTCACAGCCAAATGGCAGAAATAATCAACAGTTTTTCTCATCATGCTACCATTATGTACGGAGTCTGCAGCCATTTTAGACATAACGAAATCTGACTGACTAAGCGCAGTGCCCTTTGAGTTAATGCGAATAAAAATCTCCGTTACTTCATCAATATCCAATGTTGCGTCTAATTCAATCACACCAATCTGACGATTTGCGATACCCTTTAATGCAGTAATGGCTTTATTGACAATATTAGGCTTAATTCCTTCATTCACTTTACAGTAATTAATAGAAAATTCAAATGGATCAAATTCCGGTTCAAAAACAACAGAAATGTCTGGAATCCATTTTTTATCCTTCAAATGTGATGCGTCCTGTACAGCAAATCGCTTTGTTTCATCTTCTGTCAAAGGATTAAATGCAATTTTAATACGCTCTTTATTGAAATCATCATCCAAAACTTCTTTGCCTGCTATAGCCGCCATTAATGCTGTTACTCTCTGCTGACCATCAATAAGAACCTTTTTTCCGTTCGCTTTACCACCATCTTTAGTTTTTACATCTGGATTCTTCCAAGTAATAATATATCCGGTAGGATATCCATTATATAAAGAGTCAATTAAATCTCTAACCTGGCTACGTTTCCATACAAACGGACGCTGAATTTCAGGTATAACAAAATCTTCCGCATCAATTAGACCTAATATAGCATGCACCGAATATTGCATTAATGTAAATTTTTCTCCTGTCATTTCTACACCTCTTATCTAATAGTTAATAGTTGTGTACCTCAAAGTTATATTTTTACTTTTGAAAAAACTTTTAATAAGCAATCCTAAAGTAATCCAAATACGCTTTATATCTATCCTGTGCCGTCAGGCAAGTATCCGTCAGATAACCTTTTTCATTATTCCATTCTTTCAATCCTCGGTAATAGAACATCTTCAGATTATCCTCGATTATGAATGGAACAATATTATATTTCAGACATTCTTTAAACATAATCAGCCTACCCACACGACCATTACCATCCTGGAACGGATGGATCCGTTCAAACTTTACATGGAAATCCAGAATATCCGCAAAAGTCTTTTCTTCTTTTCCGTTGTACTCTGTCAGCAAGATTTTCATTTTATCGGCAACTTCTTCCGGAAGCACGGTATCCATACCACCGACTTCGTTTGGCATCTTCTTATAATCACCTACAGCAAACCAATCTTTTCTGGAATCACTAGTTCCGTTCTTCAAAATCAGATGAAGTTCTTTAATAAACTTCTCTGTTAGAGCTGCCTTTGCATTATCAATAATCATATCAATACAACGGAAATGATTCGCAGTTTCAATTACATCGTCTACATTCAGTACTTCATTTTCTACACCTATTGTGTTAGTTTCGAAGATGTATCTAGTCTGATCATGAGTCAGGCGGCTACCCTCAATATGATTGGAGTTGTATGTTAAATCAATCTGTGTCTTATGGTAAATGCCACCGGAATATTTACTTGCTTTCTGCTCCTGTAGAATATCCAACAAGGTAATCGGCTGTTCTTTCTTCTTGTTAGAACGCTCCGGTTTTTCTGCATTTTCAGGGATATTCCAAGTCTTACCTGTAAGAAATGCACCGTTCACACGTCCCTGAGCGCAATAATTTCTTACGCTACGCTCTGACACATTCCATTTTTTCGCTATTTCAGTAACTGAAAGGTATCGCATCTGCTCTCCTCCGTTATAAATCAAATCTAACTCTACACTTTATTACAATATATCACAGCATCGGCAATATTTCAAATTTTATACTTTTATTTCCATTACATTTTTGCCGTTTTCGGCATTTTTAATTCTAAGTACTATCTTCTTGTAAAATAAAAAACCACCAGAAATTTGTGCACTACTCTCTGATGGTTACTTTCTAAAACATTCATCTATCATAACTTGACCTTGCTGTCGTAAAATCAAGTCTTATATCCAAGAAATCCTTTATTTTCAAGGCTTTTTTTCTCCTCATAGATTACCTGCCGTGACATACAAACAGTGGATGTGTCCATCCGCACGCTCTAATGACATCTCTTACATGGTGTATATCCCAACGCAGATGCATGTTCCACCGTCACCTGCATTGGTTCTTCCATATTACTACACCCTGATCTGCTATGATACTTCTTACCACCTTTTGTCGGTACCCATACCAGATTTCCTACCGTATCTTCATGACTAGGAACTGTCACCGAACTACCGCTCGAGCCACTTCCGGATGAACTTGATGATTGTGTCACAACCTCCTGCTGAACAGGTTTTTCACTTACCAAATAGCTGTCACTTACAAATGCTTCTTCGCCGTTATATTCAATTCTATACCATCCTGTTTCATTGCATTTTCCTGTAACCGTAACTGGCTGAGCTGTAGATAATCCTCCTACCCTTTTACCATTTGTACCAGGCAGGCTTCTCACATTTACTGACTGTGATGCATACATCGTTTGGTTTAAATCCGTATAAGAATATTCCGGCTCTTGTACTTCTGCAACTTCTTCCACCATTGGAATTTCCGGCTCTTCTAACGGTTGATTCTCTTCTTCAACCATCTCTGCATCTGTTGTTTCTTCCTTTTCAGCCTCTTCACTTTCCATTTCCGCAATATTTACCTGTTCTTCTTCTGACTTCTCTTCACTTTCCTCTATTTCTTCAGTTAGTTCTATCTCCGTGGCAGCATCTTCGTCAATATGCGACTCTTCTTCATCAGAACCGCAGGATGCAAGCATTCCAATACATAATAATCCAACAAACATTTTCCCTAAAAACTTCTTCATTTCAAATACCTCCTTTTACTCTTGCACGCCACTGCTCCTCAACTCTTCCATCCCATGCCCTTTCAGCACAGCATTTACATCATTCACACTCCCTGGTCTGTCCCCAAAACATACCATCACCACCACATCCCGCGGTATCTTCTCATACAACTGCGGCATTTCATAAATCCGTAGCGCCCGCTGTGTCTCCTCCAGCGTAAACTCCGCCGCATAGCAGATTCTCAAAATCACGTCTCTCTGCCTTGTCCGCTTCTCCTCGGAAATCAGCTTATATCCATACCGTTCCGGAATATCCGCCCAAAGAAAAACTTCCCTCTGCTTCAAGCCCTTCTTGCGAATGACCGCTCTCATGTATTTGCTAAACGGTCTGTCCGACCTCATGATGCTGTCCGCATGTTCCTTCAAGTAATCCTGCACATCCGATAAGTGTGTATTTTCAAGCCCGCGATCTGTCTGCTTCATCTCTCGTCCACTCATTCCTTTTTTCTAAAGTCAGTATATCATAGCCAATTTTGCTTCGTTGCCACCGCAAAGGTGGTAATTGTCGATTATTGTCTATATAATTAATACGATTTAGCCGACAAAATCTTACACATTTTTCAAAGGATGGGCATAGAAAGTTAATTGCAAAACTAACTTCTGGTCACAGTCCTCCCGAATCTTTTCTGCAACACTAACTTCTGGTTTTGCTCTTTTCTTTGTTTTTTTATCTGTTTTATGGACCTTTTCATGCTATAATTCTTTTAAATGTAGTGGATTTTGAGCGCACGAAATAGTTGTCCAGAAATCACGGTGCAAGAGTAACTTCTGGCCATAGGTTTACACACTATGCTTTTCGTATCCTCCTGCCTGAGTGCTTTTACTTGAGTAGTCCCGGTGTTAAATTCACTTCATCCTGCGGGATGACTTTTAACCCCAGTTTTTCCACTGCATTGTTTTTAAAGTTTTGCATGGCCAGCTCAATCGGACTCTTTCCTTTGAATCCTGGCCTTGCAGTACTGTTGATATGATTTATCATCAGCCACACTTTTTCTTGTGTTAGTTCATCAAATGAGGTCCCTTTGGGCAATAAATAGCGGATATATTCATGGTTTCTTTCTATTCCGCCTTTTTGCTCTGATTTACGGGGCTCACAATAATACAAACGAGTTCTGCGACTTCCATCCCTGCTATATTCAAACAGTTCCGGATCTGCAAATTCACTTCCGTTATCTGTAAGAATCAATGGAAATACTTCACTAAACATTTCTTTTCCCAGCTTCTTTTCCAGCATGTCGATTGTATTCACCGTATGCCTCATTTCTTTATTTTCCAGCAGAAATGCCAGCATCAGTTTTTCTTTTCTCCAGAAA
>JBGVRS010000050.1:0-5183 GCA_045128635.1 Lachnospiraceae bacterium | reverse complement strand
GATATCTGGTTTGGTAAGCAATAATTTACCTAAAGAAACACGGGTTTTCTGACCACCGGAAAGAGTAGTGATTCGTTTATCAAATTCTGATTCTTCAAAACCAAGACCTTTTAAGATGCCGATGACTTCGCTTTTGTATGCGTAACCGTTCTGTAACTCAAATTCATGACTAATATTTGCATAAGATTTCATTTTTTCTTCCAGCGATTCGCCGGTGGCATATTTCATTTCCTGTTCTAAAATGCGCATACGGCGTTCCATGGAAAGAAGTTCCTGACGTACCTGGAAAAGTTCATCAAAAATGGTATTTTCTCCGGCCAAATCCTGATGCTGTGCCAAATAGCCGATGGTTTTGCCTTTGGCAATGACAACTTCACCGGAATCTGCATCAATTTCTTTCATGATAATCTTTAAAAGTGTGGATTTTCCCACACCATTGATTCCGACAATGGCTGCTTTTTCACGGTCTTCAATGTGAAAAGAAGCATTTTTAATCAATTCTCTGGAACCAAATGCTTTATTTATGTTCTGACATGCCAGTATCATAGGTGACCTCCTGGTATTATTATTTGCATAAAAAAATTGACATCAATTTAACAAACAATTATAATAAAAAATATACTGGAAATCAAGGAGGAATGGTATGGAAGAACGACAGATTTCCAAAGCAGTTATCAAAAGACTGCCTAGATACTATCGATATTTGGGGGAGATACTCGATAGTGGTATGGAGAGAATCTCATCAGGAGAGCTTAGCGGCCGTATGAAAGTGACTGCATCTCAGATTCGTCAGGATTTAAATCATTTTGGAGGATTTGGGCAGCAGGGATATGGATATAATGTGAAATACCTTCACGAGGAAATTGGAAAAATTTTAGGTCTTGATCAGGCACACAATATGATCGTTGTGGGCGGCGGTAACATGGGACATGCATTGGCAAATTATGCATCCTTTGAAAAGAACGGATTTAAGATTAAGGGAATCTTTGACGTAAATCCGAATTTGATCGGAAAAGAAATCAGAGGAATTAAAATTTATCCAACCAGTGAACTGAGTGAATTTGTCAAGAAAGAAAATATTGAAATTGCAGCACTGACATTGCCGAAAGCAGCAGCACCTGAGATGACAGACATTTTGGTGGCTTGCGGAATTAAGGCAATCTGGAACTTTGCACACACGGATTTGGTGGTGCCAAAAGATGTTGTGGTTGAAAATGTTCATTTGTTTGACAGTTTGATGAGACTTTCCTATAATCTCTCAAGCTACGAAAAAGAGTAACTGGAAATGAAATATTTATTAAGTGGACGTGAAATGAAAAACTGGGAGAAGCAAGCGATGGAAAAATATAAAATTCCATCGCTTCTTCTGATGGAAAGAGCTGCAATGGCAGTGACAGAAGAACTGTTAAGCGGGAAATATGACCTTCATAGAGTGCTGATTGCCTGCGGTACAGGAAATAACGGCGGAGATGGTCTGGCGGTGGCAAGAATGCTGAAAATGAAAGGACATCGGGTGGATGTCTGTATTGCAGGTGCACTGGACCGTTTGACTGTAGATGCAAAGCAGCAATTGGAAATGTATCAGGCGATTTCAGGAGATTTTGTTACAGATCCGGCATATGAAGAATATACTGTCATTGTAGATGCTTTGGTTGGCATTGGATGTAATCGTGAAATTACAGGGATTGCAGCAGAAGTAATAGAAACGATGAATGCCGTAAAAGCGCCGATTCTTGCAATTGATGTTCCGTCGGGGATTAGTGCAGATACCGGTAAGATATGCGGTATTGCTGTAAATGCGGAAACAACCGTAACATTTTTTGCGGAAAAACTGGGAATGATGTTATATCCGGGAAAAGAATATTGCGGAGAAATCATTGTTGCCGATATGGGAATTCCTGTTGAATATGTGGAAGAATGTAAAACGATTACATATACGGATAAAGATTTAGAAAAACTTCCAAAGAGAAAAGAAAATTCACATAAAGGAACCTATGGAAAGGTGCTTGTGATTGCAGGTTCCCCAACGATTAGTGGTGCAGCTTATTTTGCAGCAGCTGCAGCATACCATATGGGTTCCGGACTCGTAAAAATATATACACCGCAGGAAAATCTGTTTGCAATGCAGACACTGCTGCCGGAGGTATTGATTGAAGTATATGACAGAAGCAGACCGGCTTTAAAGCAGTTAAAGCAATGCGTGGACTGGGCGGATGCGATCGTCATTGGTCCGGGACTTGGAACAGATAGAAATGCTGATAAAATTTTAAAATATGCGATCAGCAAAAGTGAGGTTCCGATTGTAATCGACGCAGATGGTATTAATCTTTTGGCAGAAAGTAAAACCTGTCTGTTAGATCACACTGCGCCGCTTGTTCTGACACCTCATATTCAGGAGATGGCAAGATTATTAGGTGTTGAAAAGAAATCGATCATGAGGAATCCGCTGGAAGTGGCAGAGCAGTTTGTAAAAGACTATCCGGTAACATTGGTGCTAAAAGATGCCAGAACTATGGTTGCAAAAGAAAATGAGCTTTTATATGTAAATACAAGTGGAAATTCCGGAATGGCTACCGGAGGCAGCGGAGATGTGCTTGCGGGCATCATAGGAAGCCTGATTGGTCAGGGAATGGATACTTTTGAGGCTGCAAAACTTGGAGTATATTTACATGGCAGAGCTGGGGATGCTGCCAGCGCAGCAAAAAGTGCATACAGTATGACCGCAAGAGATTTGCTTGACGGCATTACAGAGGTGACAAAAGCATGAAAAAATATAGAAGAGTGAATGCGGATATTGATTTAGAGGCAGTGCTGTTCAATTTTGATCAAATGAATAATAACCTTCCGGCAGATACCAAGATTATGGCAGTGGTAAAGACGGATGCTTACGGACACGGAGCTGTACCAATTGCCAGTTTTATAGAATCCAGAGAATATTTATGGGGATTTGCAACAGCAACCGTAGATGAGGCGGTAGAGCTTCGTAAGGCCGGGATTGAAAAACCGATTTTAATTTTGGGATATACTTTTCCGGAATGTTATGTGGACATTGTGAAGTATAATATCCGTCAGACGGTGTTTTCTTTGGATATGGCAAAGGCATTATCTGAAGAAGCAGTGCTGCAGAATAAAAAAGCGTATGTTCATGTGAAACTGGATACCGGAATGGGACGCATTGGTTATCAGAATGCAGAAAAAGCAGCAGCAGATGCGGCTTTGATGAAGGAACTTCCATTACTTGAACTGGAAGGGGTATTTACACATTTTGCCAATGCGGATACAGAGGATCAGTATTTTACATTAAAACAGATAGAAAAATTTGAGATAATGGTAAAAGCAATGGAAGATGCAGGTGTTACATTTGCATTGAAGCATTGTGCTAATAGTGCGGGGATCATAGAACTTTCTGAACAGAAATTTAATCTGGTTCGCGCAGGAATCATTTCTTATGGGTTGTGGCCATCCAACGAAGTGAAAAAAGATGTGGTACAGTTAAAACCAATTCTTTCGCTGAAGAGCCATGTGGTCTATGTAAAAGAAGTGGAAGCTGGAACGAGTGTCAGCTATGGGAGTACATGGACTGCAGATAAAAAAAGAAAAATAGCTACAATACCGATTGGATACGGAGATGGATATCCAAGAAGTCTTTCTAATAAAGGATATGTGCTGATTAAGGGGTACAAGGTGCCGATTGTAGGGCGTGTTTGCATGGATCAGCTGATGGTAGATGTTACAGAGATTCCTGATGAGGTGAAAACAGGGGATCGGGTGACACTGATTGGTCAGGATGGAGATTTTAACATCACAGCAGAAGAACTTGGAGACTTAAGCGGACGATTTAATTATGAGCTTGTCTGTGATCTTGGAAACCGTATTCCAAGAATCTATTATAAAGACGGAAAGATTAAAGAAATCAGAGATTATTTTGAAAAATAATTGGGAATACTTACGCTAAATAAAGTAAAAACTTTTGAGGAGCGTGAGAATAAAAGTGATTATCAGGCGGGGAGATGTCTTTTATGCAGACTTAAGACCGGTGGTTGGTTCTGAACAGGGCGGTATTCGTCCGGTGCTGATCATTCAGAATGATGTAGGAAACCGACATAGTCCGACGGTCATCTGTGCTGCAATTACCTCTAGGATGAATAAAGCAAAACTTCCGACCCATATCGCCATTGATGCAGTAGCATATCATATGGTGAAGGATTCGGTGATTTTGTTGGAGCAGCTTCGAACCATTGATAAATCCAGATTGAAGGATAAAATCTGTCATCTGGACGACGATATATTAGGAAAAATCGATGAAGCATTGAAAGTCAGTCTGCAGTTAAATACATAGGACTGAAAAATTTCTTGTCATCGACTATGAATAGTAGTATAATATTTGCCATATATTTCTGCCAAAAAGCGTAGAAATCAGGAGAGAAAAAACGAAGGAAAAGAGGATAAATAATATGTCAGGACATTCAAAATTTGCCAATATTAAACATAAGAAAGAAAAAAATGATGCTGCGAAAGGTAAAATCTTTACAGTTATCGGACGTGAAATTGCAGTTGCTGTAAAAGAAGGCGGTCCGGACCCAGCTAATAACAGCAAACTTCGTGATATTATTGCAAAAGCAAAAGCAAACAACATGCCAAACGATACCATCGATCGTGGTATTAAAAAAGCTGCCGGTGATGCAAACTCTGTAAATTACGAACAGGTAACATATGAAGGATATGGTCCAAGCGGAATTGCAATTATCGTTGAAGCGTTAACAGACAATAAAAACAGAACAGCTTCCAATGTAAGAAGTGCTTTCACAAAAGGTAACGGAAACATGGGTAACTCAGGCTGTGTATCCTATATGTTCGATAAAAAAGGACAGATTATTATTGATAAAGAAGAATGCGAAATGGATGCAGATGATTTAATGATGATCGCATTAGATGCAGGTGCAGAAGATTTTGCGGAAGAAGAAGACAGCTTTGAAGTATTAACTGATCCGGATGATTTTTCAGTAGTACGTGAAGCATTAGAAAAAGAAGGAATTCCTATGGCATCTGCAGAAGTTACAATGATTCCACAGAACTATGTAACATTAACAGATGAAAACGATATTAAATATCTGAACAAAACATTAGATCTTTTAGATGATGATGATGATGTTCAGGCTGTATACCATAACTGGGACGAATAA
>JBGVRS010000049.1:0-32684 GCA_045128635.1 Lachnospiraceae bacterium | reverse complement strand
AATCGAGTAGGAGAAAATTCCTCCGATTAGGAGAAATTTTCGACCTCTCACACCACCGTGCGTACCGTTCGGTACACGGCGGTTCAATCAACTTAACAAGTAACACACCTTTCAGTGTAGTAATCTAACATGGAGACTAATCCAAATTGGGTTAGTCTCTCTTTTGTAATAGCGTTATGCATGGCTCCACCGTGGCATACTCGCGCTATATGAGCTCCATAGTAAGCCATTGACCACGCTAATCTCTTGTTCACGCCAAGTTTTATCAAGTTCTTTGCTCTGTTTTGTGGTGTTTTCCATTGTTTCCAAATACACATACGAAGCCTATATCGGATTCTTGCATCCATTTCTCTACAGAGTGTCTTCATGCTACTAATCTTGAAGTAGTTTATCCACCCTCTGATAAGTTCATTAAGTTTCTGCACCTTATAAGAATTACTTACTCCCCAACTTCTGCTTGTGAGTTGTTTCATTCTTGCTTTGAACTTCTCTACTGACCTTGCGTGTGGTTTTGCCTTAAACTGGTGCGCTCTTGCATCAAAGTAAAATCCAAATCCGAGGTACTTAAGACCGCTTGGTCTGTCCACCTTACTCTTTGTCATATTTACCTTGAGTCCCAGTTTCTCTTCAATAAACTTCGTGAGGTTTCTCATCACTCTCTTTGCCGACATTTCACTTCCGACCATAATGATACAATCGTCTGCGTATCTTACAAAGTTCAGTCCTCTTTGTTCCATTTCCTTGTCCAGTTCATTCAGCATGATATTTGCGAGAAGGGGCGATAAGTTTCCACCTTGTGGTGTTCCTATCACGGATTCCTTGTATTCGTCATCTACCATAATTCCACTAACAAGAAACTTTCTAATGATTGAGATTACATCTCCGTCCTTGATTGTTTTACCGATTAAGGTCATCAGTTTGTCATGGTTCACTGTGTCGAAGAACTTCTCTAAGTCAATGTCTACAATCCAATCATAGCCGTCATTCATCATGTCTAGTGCTGTGATGATTGCCTGTTGTGCACACCTATTCGGTCTAAATCCATAACTGTGTTCATGGAACTGTTTCTCATAGATTGGTGTTAGCACCTGTGCTATGGCTTGTTGTACAAATCGGTCTGTTACTGTTGGTACTCCCAGGTTTCTGACACCACCGTCCGGCTTTGGTATCTCCACTCTGCGTACTGGTTGAGGTTTATACTTTCTCGTCCTCAACTGTTCCTTGATGTTTTCGCCGTTCTTTTCAAGATGCTCCTTGAGTTCTGTGTACTTCATTCCGTCCACTCCCTCTGCACCTTTGTTGCGTATGACTTGCAGATATGCCGTGTTGAGATTGTCTTTACTTAATATCTGCTCCATTAGACTACTTGTGTCCATGCGTTCGTTCCTTTCCGTCTCGCTCGAATTAACCACCTTTTACCCGATTGATTACGGCAAATGTTGTCTTTCCTGCAATCGAGACTCTACTAAAACCAATTGATTGTTCGCCCCTTTGCTCCATTTCCATTACAGAAACTTCTTCACTACTATGGGCTCTGCTGACTTCTCACAGTTCGTTGTTACTAGGCTAATGAAACCTCTGTGAGACCTCCACGCTTAAGGTGCACGCTCTTTCCCTCCATATATCCGCCACATTTACTCTGCTACTACAAATGTGATAGTTATTAGACTTCGTTGCTTCTAGCCAACTTATCTCTCGTAACCTAGCCTTATATGTGATTTCTGTCCGTCGGACCAGAGGTTTGCTTACAGCTTCCTTCAGATTCCACCTCACGATGGACACCCTTGCTGTTCGGCTATACACTTCCCACTATCTGGGCGTGTTCGGGACTTTCACCCGTTAGAGCGCGCCCATGGCGCGCAAACTAAAAATACCCCCTCACAGATTACTTCTGTGAGGGGGCTTCTTCATTTTACTTATAACTCATCAATTGCCTTATTCGGGCACACATCAATGCAGTTACCGCACTGTAAGCATTTCTTATAATCAATGCTGAATTTCTTTTCTTCCTCAACGATTGCCATATTTGGACATTCGGATTCACATGCGCCGCATTTAACGCAACGTTCAGTAATTAGAAAAGCCATACTTTCACCTTGCCTTTCCAGGAATTATTTCACTTCACCGCTACGATCCACATAATGGGTATGCAGTAAATGATGAGAAATGTGTCCACATGGTTCTTTTAAGTATTCTTCGTAAAGCTTCTGAACCTGTTCATTTTCATGAGATCTTCTGATTGGGTTCTTTTCATCGCTTTCGTACATTTTGTTCATACGGTCTGCTACCTGTACAGGTTCGGAAAGAAGTGGAGCTCCACCACCGTTTAAGCAGCCGCCTGGACATGCCATCACTTCGATGAAATGATATGGAGATTTTCCTGCACGGACATCTTCCATCACAGCTTTCACGTTACCAATACCGTTTACGATGGCAACTTTTACTTCCAAGTCACCAATCCACACAGAAGCTTCTTTTACACCTCTGTATCCACGAGCCGCATGATAGTCAATCTGGTCTACTTTACCGCCAGTCAGCTTCCATACAACTGTACGAAGCGCTGCCTCCATAACACCACCGGTTGTACCAAAAATACGTGCTGCACCTGTTCCTTCTCCCATGAAATCATCAAAGGAGTCTGGCTGGATGGTTGCTAAGTTGATACCGCGAAGCTTGAATAATTTCGCTGCTTCTCTTGTAGTCAGAACGATATCTACGTCACGTCCTTTTTCGCTTTCCATTTCCGGTCTGTTATGTTCGTATTTTTTAGCCACACATGGCATGATAGAAATCTGAGTAATCTTTTCTGCCGGCACACCAATCTTTTCCGGTAAGAAGTTCTTAACAAGAGCTCCAAACATCTGCTGTGGAGACTTGCAGGATGATAAGTGGTCTAACTGATCCGGATAATTATATTCCATATATTTGATCCATCCTGGACAGCAGGATGTCATCATTGGAAGAACTCCGCCGTTTGTAACACGATCGATGAATTCGGTTCCTTCTTCCATGATCGTAAGGTCTGCAGAGAAATCTGTAGTATAAGCATAACCGCCTAATCTCTTCATAGCTGCAGCAATCTTACCTGTTACATCAGTACCTGGTTCCATACAGAATTCTTCACCCAATGTATTCTGGATTGCAGGAGCCATCTGCCATACAACAGTTGTTTCAGGATCATCTAATGCTGCCATTGCTTTATGGATACCGTCTTTTTCTGATAATGCACCAACCGGACATACCTTTACACACTGTCCACAGTTGATACATGCAGTTGCTGAAAGACCCACATTTTTCTTTGTATTTACGTAACGATCGCCTGTTGCTTCATCGAATTTCATTTCGTAAATTCCGATTTTCTGTACTTCGTTACATACAGTCACACAACGTCCGCAAGCAATACATTTATCCATATCACGAACCATTGCCGGGCTGGAATCGTCTAAACCACGTTTTGGAATCACACGGTCTACAGGATTTTCCTGTAAAATCTGGGAAACAATCTGTAACTGGCAGTTTCCGCCTGTTTTGCTGCATGTTAAACAGTCATTTGGATGTTTCTTTAAGATTTCTCTTAACTGATTCTTTCTAAATTCAATTACCGCTGGTGTATTTGTGTGAATTACCATACCGTCTTTTGCACGAACACGGCAGGATCTTCTGATAATACGTTCTCCATCTTCTTCGATTTCAACTGCACAGATTCCACAAGCACCTGTTGGTGTCAGACCTTTTAAGTAACAGAGAGTTGGAATATCAATTCCGGCACCTCTTGCTGCTTCTAAGATTGTGGATTCCGGTGGACAGCATACTTTCTTTCCATTAATTGTACAGACGATATCTTCTTTTAATAATCCGCCATATACTTCATACATGAGAAACGTCCCCCTTTATCTAATCATCATTGTTTATTTTACTTCACCGCTGCGATCCACATAATGGGTATGCAGCAGATGGTGTGATACATGACCACATGGTTCTTTTAAGAAATCCTGATAAAGCATTTCTACTTCTTTGTTCTCGTGAGATCTTCGAACCGGATTTTTTGCATCGCTTTCGTACATTTTTTTCATACGTTCTGCTACCTTAGCAGGATTCTTCAAGAGTGGTGCACCACCGCCATTTAAGCATCCGCCAGGACATGCCATCACTTCGATGAAATGATATGGAGATTTACCCGCACGCACATCATCCATGACAGCTTTTGCATTCTTAATGCCGTTTACGATTGCAACTTTAACTTCCAGTCCACCTATATTTAATGTCGCTTCCTTGACACCTTTATATCCTCTGGCAGCTTCATAATCAATGTTATCCATTTCGCCACCAGTCAATTTCCATGCTACGGTACGGATTGCCGCTTCCATAACACCGCCGGTTGTTCCAAAGATACGGGCTGCGCCTGTGCCTTCACCCATAAAGGAATCGAATTCTTCGTCAGGAAGTTTTGCAAGGTCAATATTTTTCAAACGGAACAATCTTGCTGCTTCTCTTGTGGTAAGCACTGCATCCACGTCACGTCCGTTTTCACTTTCCATTTCCGGTCTTGCCATTTCGTATTTTTTCGCTACACATGGCATGATGGATACACAGAAAATATCTTTTGCAGGAACATCAATCTTTCCAGGCAGATAATTTTTCACCAATGCACCAAACATCTGCTGTGGTGACTTACAAGATGATAAATGATCTAACTGATCCGGATAATTGTATTCCATGTATTTGATCCAGCCCGGACAGCAGGAAGTCATCATTGGAAGGACTCCACCATTTGTCACACGACCGATAAATTCTGTGCCTTCTTCCATAATCGTAAGATCGGCACTAAAGTCTGTTGTATAGGCATAACCGCCAAGTCTCTTCATAGCGGAAGCGATTTTCTTTGTCACATCAGTTCCTGCCGGAAGACCAAATTCTTCTCCCAGCGTATTCTGAATTGCAGGAGCCATCTGCCATACAACGGTTGTCTTTGGATCATCTAAAGCATCCATGACTTTACGAATGCTTCCTTTTTCTGTAATCGCAGCAACCGGGCAGACCTTTGCACACTGACCGCAGTTGATACAATCTGTTTCGGATAATTTCACACCCTTCTTGGTGTTCACGTAACGATCACCAGTCACCGGATCATATTTCATTTCATAGATACCGATTTTCTGAACGTCGTTACATACATTGACACATCTGCCACAAGCGATACATTTATCCATATCACGAATCATGGCCGGACTGGAATCATCCAGACCTCGAGCCGGAACATTACGTACCGGTGGATTGATGTCAAAAAGGTGTGTAACTTCCTGCAGCTGACAGTGTCCGTTTGTCTTTGGACAAGTCAGACAGTCGTTTGGATGCTTATCTAAGATTTCGCGGATTCGTTCTTCTCTGTAAGCACGAACTGCAGGTGTATTGGTATAAACTACCATACCGTCTTTTGCACGATATCTGCAGGCACGGCGGATTACATTACCGCCGTCCCTTTCAATTTCTACTGCACAAACACCGCATGCGCCGGTTGGTGTTAAGCCTTTTAAATAACATAAGGTTGGGATTTCAATTCCCACTGATTTTGCTGCTTCCAAGATGGAATAGTCCGGTGGACAAACAATTTTCTTACCATCAATAATCAACCGGATTTCATCTTTCTGCACGCCACCATATACTTCATACATAGTCATTCATTCCTTTCGTACAGAGTTATTCGTTCCCATTAAGAAGTGCTTCCACTGCATCTTCTTTGTAACGAATGTTCTCCGGTTCTTCATTTAAGTAGTAATCAATTTCATCAGCCCTCGCTGCCGCAGTTAATTCTGCTGCCTTTTCAGCACTTACCTTTTCAATCTTTACGCCGACCTGCTTGTATCCAGGAATCTTACTGATTGGATCCAAATGATGTGCGTCAGTTAAAAGATTTGCTCCGCCTGCGTAGTGGAATGGCATCCATACAACGCCCGGCTGCAGTGTATCTACGATACGAACTTCTGCGTAAGTTTCTCCTCTTGGGGAAGCAATTCTTACCCATTCACCTTCGGAAATCTTCATTTCCATAGCATCGCTCTGTCCCATTTCCAGCCATTTTCTTGGTGCTGTAAAATGTACCGCACGAGTTCTGTCAGTCTGGGTTCTTGTATGATAGTGATACAGGATACGACAGGTTGTTAAGGTAATTGGATATTCCGGATTATCTGCTTCCGGTGATGGTTTCCATTCCAGAGTCTTAAGGAGTCCAACGCCGCCTTTTCTGATTGGTCCATTCACGTGAAGGATTGGTGTTCCCGGATGGTCTTCTGTAGGACATGGCCACTGCACGCCCTGATTGTTATTTCTTTCGATCTTTTCATAAGTAATTCCTGCGTATGATGGAGTTACTGTACGAAGTTCATTGAAAATGTCTTCTACTGTGTCATAGTGACATGGATAACCGATACGGTTCATAATCTGCATCAGTGTCCACCAGTCATCACGACATTCACCTTTCACAGCTGCAATCTTACGTACTCTCTGTACACGACGTTCTGTATTAGAGAATGTACCGTCTTTTTCCGCAAATGCTGTGGATGGGAATACAACGTCTGCAAACTTCGCTGTTTCATTGAGGAAAATATCCTGCATAACAACGAATGCTTTTTCCAATGCGTGTTCTACATGGGCTGTATCCGGGTCAGAAACTGCCGGGTTTTCACCCATGATGTATAAAAGTTTTACCCTATCATTCAGAATCGCTGGAATAGTATCTGTCACGGTATAACCTTTATTAGGATTTAATTTGACACCCCATGCCTTTTCAAATTTTTCCTGAACTGCCGGATCAAATACCTTCTGGTATCCAGGATAATCTGTTGGCAGAGCACCCATATCGCAGGCACCCTGAACGTTGTTCTGTCCACGAAGTGGGTTTACACCGCTTCCCTTCTTGCCAATGTTTCCTGTACATAACGCAAGGTTGCTTAAACTCATAACGTTATCTGTACCGTTGACATGCTGAGTAATACCCATCGCATAGGCAATGTAGGAATGATGTGTTCTGGCATATAATCTAGCCGCTTCGATAATTAATTCTTTTGGAACACCGGTAATTTCTTCTGTCTTTTCCGGTGTGTAGCATTTTACAAACTCTCTGAGTTCTTCAATACCTTCTGTATGTTTTTCTATGTATTCTTTATCTTCCAGACCTTCTGCAAAGATAATATTTAACATACCGTTGCTAAGTGCAACACTTGTTCCTGGTTTTATCTGCAGATAAATGTCTGCGATTTCCGCAAGTGGAATGCGGACAGGATCGGCAACAATAATTTTCTTGCCCATCTGTTTTGCCTGACGCACATACATACCCATAACAGGATGTGCTTCAGATGTGTTAGAGCCCGTAATGAAGATTACGTCTGCGTCTTTAATCTCAGTCACGCAGTTTGTCATAGCTCCTGATCCTAACGTAGTCGCAAGCCCGGCGACTGTGGAGCTATGTCAGAGCCTAGCGCAGTGATCGACATTGTTGGTGCCTACAGCTGCGCGGAGGAATTTCTGGAATAAATAGTTATCTTCATTGACAGTACGTGCGGATGAGAAGCCGGCAATTGCGTCCGGACCATACTCTTCTTTTACTTCTAAAATCTTCTCAGCAACGATTCCCAGTGCTTCCTCCCAAGTAGATTCTACAAGTACTCCGTTCTTACGTACCATTGGTACTTTCAGACGATCTTTATGGTTAATAAAGTCGTAAGCAAATTTTCCTTTGACGCAGAGTAATCCCTGATTTGATGGACCATTGGCTGGTTTCGCATCTACCAGTACTCCGTCTTTTACAGAAAATTCAATCTGACATCCCACACCACAGTATGCACAGGTTGTCTGAATCTTCTGAACTTCCCATTCTCTAAATTCATGCTGGGATTTTGGCATCAGTGCCCCTACCGGACATACAGATACGCAGTTACCGCAGGATACACAGGCTGTTTCAGCCATGGTGTCTCCGCCGTTTGGAACTACATATGCCACATTTCCTTTCTGAACCATTTTCAGTGCGTTGATACCTACCAGGTCACGGCAGGTTCTCACACATTTTCCACAACGAATACATTTATCCAGATCCTGTAAATAGAAACGGTTGGATAAATCCTTTTCGCGTTGTTCATATGGGATTACATATTCCGGGTCTTTCACGCCATACATTTCACAGTATTTCTGTAATTTGCAGGAACCCAGTTTTTTACAATTGACACAGTCTAATGGATGTGTAGCAATCATACGGTTTAAGATGTTCACACGAGCCTTCTTAACTTCCGGTGATTCTGTCCACACAACCATGCCATCTTTTGCTTCTGTGTTACATGCAGTCAGCAGGCTTCCTTCGCCTTCTACTTCGCAGGAACACATCTTGCAATCACCATATTCATGGCAATTACTGCAATGTTTGGCTGGCATTCTCTCGAAATCATCAAAACAGAACGTTGGAATGAAAATTCCAAGTTTTTTTGCAGCCTGTAAAATGGTACTGCCTTCTTCCACTTCAACAATTCGATTGTTGATTTTCAGTGTAATCATTGCGCCCTCCTTCTATATTAATGATTGAAAATTATAATGGTCTAATAATATCAATATATTTCCACTTTTATAATAAAGTTTTACCGATAGAAAGTCAACAAAGTAGGTGTGACTAACCATTAAACTTTGTTAAATATAAAACAAGAAAATCTGTACATCTTGCACAAATTTTCTTGTATCGATACATTTTTATCTATTTATTTCGTTCAAATATCCCTGTATCAGAGATATCTCTTCCGGCATCACGGTTCTCATGTCCAGCCATACCTTATCATCCTTGATATAAGCAATGACCGGTGTTGAAAAATGTCGCATTTTTTCAGTCAGTTTTTCACGGGACATGGTTTTTGGCTGAATGGTCACTGCATAGCTTGCCAGTTCTTCTCCCGGTAAGGAGCCGCCTCCTACCATGGACTGACTTTCTTCTACCTGAATCTCTGCCCATTTTTTGCATTCTTTTAATCCATCTGCCAGAGTTTCTGCCTGTGCTTTTAATTCCTCTAATGGTCTTGCAATCATATGAAGAATTGGAATATTCTTTACGGCACGTTCTTCATCCATGTATTCTCTAAATGTAGCGGAAAGTGCCGCAATGACGCATTTATCCAGACGTATTGCTCTCATCAGCGGATAAGTTTCCAGTTTCTGAATAAACGCCTTCTTTCCTACAATGATGCCTGCCTGTGGTCCGCCAAGAAGCTTATCTCCTGAAAAACACACCAGATCAGCGCCTTTTTTTACCTGCTCCTGTACGGTCGGTTCATGAGCCAGACCATATTTTTCCAGATCAACCAATACACCGCTTCCAAGGTCCATAATGACCGGAAGATTGTACTTTTTGCCAAGTTCCACAAGCTGTTCTAAAGTTGCTTCTTCTGTAAATCCAACTACCTTGTAGTTACTTGTATGTACCTTTAGCAATGCTCCTGTATTTTCATTAATCGCTTCCTCATAATCAGAAAGTCTCGTTTTGTTGGTGGTTCCAATTTCATGTAAAATAGCACCGCTCTGCTCAATCACTTCCGGAATGCGGAATTTTCCGCCAATTTCAATGGCTTCGCCACGGGATACGATGACTTCTTTCCCTTTTGCCAAAGCACCAAAGATTAATGTGAGAGAAGCTGCATTGTTATTGACTGCAATAGCGCCTTCCGTTCCTGCGATTTTGGCAATCATATTCCCATAATGAATCCATCTTTTACCACGTTTCCCAGTTTCAAGGTCATATTCAAGATTTGAATAATTACACATTGCCTGGGCTACTGCATCCAGATGAATTTTCCCAAGAGGTGCTCTTCCTAAATTAGTATGTAAAATAATGCCTGTTGCGTTAATGACTTTTCTTAACGGATATTCAGATTCCATTTTTACACGGTTTTCCACATGCTGAAGGAAATTTCCCAAATATTCTTCTGACATTTCCACATTTTCTGATGCAATCAGGTCTCTTGCATGGTCTAACTCTGCTCTGATACAGTCTACGACGAATCCTCGACCATATTCTTCACAAAGTGCCTCTATTTTCTTATCTTTTAGTAAAATATCTACCTTTGGCAGTTTTCTAAAAAGTTCCTTTGCATTCATGTTATTTCAGGACTCTTCCTTCCTCTGTTTTTTTCGTAAAACCGGTTTTGTCAAAATGCTCTAATATCGGCACTGCCACACGTCTGGAGCAGCCCAGTTTTTCACGGTATTCGCCCAATGCCACCACTGTTTTTTCTGTAGCGATTTCCCGAAACACTTCTTTTGCTTTCTCATAATGCGCTGTATGAAGACAATACTGTTCATCCAGTCGTATCAGAACCTTTTTGTTGAGAAGTGAAGTAAATATCGGCTTAAATTTCTTTTGTTTGAAATGCTCTTTCAGATACAGTTCTGTTGCCAGCGGTGCAAATCCAAATGCCAGATACTGCTCTATGATTTCGCGAATGATAGCATCTTCGTCTTCTTTTACCACGACCTTGAAGCGATATTTGCTGATGATGCCGTTTTCTTCTTTGATTACTTTATTTTTCTTGAACAATTCCAACAGAGCATCCACAGCTTTCGGATTCTGTCCAAGTCCCAGCTTATTTCTGGCTTCCTCAATTCCCATGCCCTCTTTCAAAGGATACTCTTTGTGGAAGGCATCTAAAAACTGTGCCATACGTTTTTCGTAATTCTTTAATTCTTCCTGATGAATGTAGACCTCATCATAAAACAAATGTAACGTTCCTGCTTCTGTCAGCTTCTTTACAAGGTTTTTCACCTGATTTCGTTCCAGCGAACACTTATCCACCAATGCTTTCAATGAATAAAAGCTTCCCTGATGCTCCAAATATGCCAGTTCAATTCGTTCGCTTTCAGTTCCATGTTCCTTGGTTTCAAATGTATAATAAGCACTTTTATCATTTTTACGATGTTTTTTCGGGCAGGCATCTAATACCACGCCCCCGCCAATGGTTTCCACCGGCGAATAAAATCTCAGAACAAAATGATCTCCTTTTCGAAGCACAGTCTTTTCTTCCAGACGAAGCTGTGCATAAGCGCACTCTCCTGCCTTTACCTCATCCTGATTCATCAGCGCCACTTTTCCAAGCAGTTCCTTCGTTCCATGATAAATGTGTACACGACTGCCATGCTTAATAACTCTGTCTGTATGCTTTAATACTTCCAGTTTTACATCCACCATCATAGTCGGATATAAACTGTCTGCAGTCGCCAGTACATCTCCTCGTAAGATTTCTTCTTTCTTGCGATCCGGCACATTCACTGCCACACGCTGCCCTGCCAATGCAGTTTCCGCATCTTTAGAATGAACCTGCAGGCTTCTGACTTTCACAGGAACATTTTCCGGATAGAGTACAATATTCTGGTCTTTTTTAAGCTTCCCTTCCATCAAAGTACCTGTCACAATGGTTCCAAATCCCTTTAATGTAAATACACGGTCAATTGGCAGTCTGAAATGACCTGCATCCCCTCGTTCCGGCAATGCAGCACACTGCTCCTGCAAGATTTGTTTTAATTTATCCAGTCCCTGTTCTTTATATACAGACACCGGTACAATTGGCGCATTTTCAAGGAATGTTCCCTGCACCAGTTCTTTTACATCCTCTGCTACCAGTTCCACGAATTCAGGCTCTACAAGGTCTGTTTTCGTAATAACAATCACGCCGTTTTTGATACCAAGAATCGACAAAATATCCAGATGCTCCACAGTCTGAGGCATAATTCCCTCATCCGCAGCCACCACCAGCATGCAAAGATCCATGCCGCCTGCACCGGCCAGCATATTTCTTACAAATTTTTCATGTCCCGGAACATCGACAATTCCGACACGCTGACCATTTTCCAGATCAAGATAGGCAAATCCCAGTTCAATGGTAATGCCGCGCTTCTTTTCTTCTTTCAATCGGTCAGTATCAATTCCTGTCAACGCTTTGATCAGGCAGGTTTTTCCATGATCCACATGACCTGCAGTTCCAATAATTACGTGTTTCATTCTATCTCTTTCTAAGCCTTCTGCTCCAGCAGATATCCAAAAATATCAAGCCCCAGCTTCATCACATTATGTCTTAATAGATTATTTTTAATGGTGACATAGTCCCCACAAACAACCTTTTTTACTAACTTTTCGGTTTCTTTCATATCCAGCACAACCGGGTCTTTTTGTTCTAATGATTCATATCGTCTTGCCATGGAATCGTCAATTTTTCCACTGTTTGCAATCACAACATCGACCTTATGCTCTCCAAGGTATTGATTCAGTAATTTCACATGATCGGATACGGTAAATTTTTCCGTTTCTCCCGGCTGAGTCACCATATTGCAGACATACATTACCTTCCCCTGACTTCTGTCAATGGCATGTCGAATCTCATCACAGATCAGATTTGGAATAATGCTGGTAAAAAGACTTCCCATACTCAGAATAATCAATTCAGCATCCTCGATAGCTTTCACTGCCTCTTTTGTCGGCACCGGTTCCTCTTTATAAAAAACACGCTTGATCTGCTTTTTATTCGCAGTAATGTTGTGTTCACCTTCAATGATGCAGCCATCCTCCATCTCACCCATGAGTACCACATTGTCTTCGGTCAAAGGTACTACTTTTCCCTTCAGGTTAAAGACTTTGCTAAGTGCTTCTATTCCATCCGATAAATTTCCTGTAATTTCGGAGGAAGCTGTTAAAAGCAGATTTCCTACGGTATGTCCATCCAGGTCACTTTTGGTATGAAAGCGATAATTGAACAGTTCCATAACCAGGGGTTCTGTTTCTGATAATGCTACCAGAACTCTTCGAATATCGCCCACTGCCGGAATTCCAAATTCTTCTCGCAACACACCTGTACTGCTGCCATCATCACAGACGGATACAATGGCAGTTAAATCAACCGGAAATTCTTTTAATCCTCGAACCAATGTGGAAGAACCTGTTCCTCCACCTAATACAACTACTTTCTTTTTCATATTTATCTTCCTCATAACTTACCGATAAGTTCTTCTTATTTTATCATATTCTGAATGCGCCGAAAAGCAAAAAAGACTTTTACTATGACATTCATCATAATAAAAGTCTTATGTTCTTATTGCCGTGAATTTTCCACGATACCATCACCATTGTGACATCCGTCTTCACAGTACAACAATTCTATCAGCTGTATATTTTCCGGAATTTCTTTTTCAAAAAAACTTCGTATTTCTTTTTCTCCGGTAACAGATACCACATTGACTCCCAGTTCCTTAAAATATCCCGGCGGAATCGGGCTTTGATGTATCGGATTTCTCTTTGGCTCATTTCCAAGCATCTTTAACAACTGATTCCAGGAAATAAAATGTGTATCCGGAAAATGAAGTCCGTTTCCCATGTCTGCCAGTGCCTGACAAGGAGTCGTAATGATTTTCGTCTCATTTTGCAGTTCTTTTCTTCCGCTCCCCTCCTGAGCACAATGAATCAGAATCGGGTAAATCTGTGGAAATGTCACTTCCGACTTCAATTCCATGCCTTCCAGCAATTCCTTTGCTTTCGGGCAGCGAACATCAATTACCGGGGACTTTGACTGTTTTACAGCTGTTAAATATTTGTCCTTTATAATCGTAAGCCAGTCGATGGAAGTTTCAAAACGCTTATACCCATGTTCCTGCAGAAAGACATTTAACTCTTCTTTCTCATACATGCCTGCCGTGACCGGATTAATCCATATATATGCCATAAATAATTCCTTTCCAAACGATGTGCTTTAGAATATCACGGCTGTATAGTTATGTCAATCTGCAAAACACTGGTAATTTTTATCTGTTTTATTCTTCAATTGATTTTCTCTTGCTAACTACTACTTTTTCTTCCAAACATTCGAAAACCTTATCTACATGAGAAGTATCCATCTTTGGTGTCACCAAACTTACAATTGGAACAACGATCATTCCTGCAACCATTGCAATTGCACCTGCATTAATTGGTGATGCAATGAATTTAAAGAACATGTTGGAAACTGTTAAAAGTACACCACACGCGAAACTTGCCCAAACAGAAGCTTTTGTAACACCTCTCCAGTACAGCCCGTACATAAATGGTGCAAGGAATGCTCCTGCCAGCGCTCCCCAGGAAATACCCATCAGCTGTGCAATAAAGGTTGGTGGATCAAGTGCAATGATAACACTGATCGCAATAAAGAATACAAGCATGATTCTCATGCAAAGCAGCTGTTTTTTATCATCCATATCTTTTACGATATTTCCTTTGATAAAGTCCAGTGTCAGTGTAGAGCTGGATGTCAGTACCAAGGATGATAAGGTTGACATGGATGCTGAAAGTACCAATACGATAACGATACCAACCAGCATATCAGAAAGGGATGACAGCATCGTTGGAATAATTGCATCATAGACAACGCTTCCGTCTGCCGCATGAATGGCTGGTGTATCAAATAATCGTCCAAATCCACCTAAGAAGTAACATCCACCTGCTACTACAATTGCAAAGAATGTGGAAATAATTGTTCCATAGCGGATTGCTTTTTCATCTTTAATTGCATAAAACTTATGTACCATCTGTGGAAGTCCCCATGTTCCAAGGGATGTTAAAATTACTACCCCAATGAGGTTTGGCAAGTCCGGTCCGAAGAAAGAAGCAAATACACCCTTCTGGCCTAATGTTAAAGCCACATCACTTTCGATTTCAGAAAGACTTACAATCGCCTGATAAAAACCGCCCTGTCCATTTAATACTGCTACGATAACAGCTACGATACCAAATAACATGACAATTCCCTGAATGAAATCGTTGATGGCTGTTGCCATGTAACCACCTAAGATGACGTAAACGCCTGTCAGTGCTGCCATAACAACTACACATACTGCGTAAGGAATATCAAATGCCATTCCAAACAGTCTTGAAAGACCATTATATACAGAAGCTGTATACGGAATTAAGAATACAAAGGAAATCACGGATGCAGCGATTCTAAGTGCATTGGAATCAAATCGTTTTCCAAAGTAATCCGGCATCGTTGCTGCTGATAAATGTTTTGTCATAACTCTTGTTCTTCTTCCTAAGATTACCCAGGCAAGCAAAGAACCAATGAGTGCATTCCCAATACCGATCCATGTTGCTGCAAGACCATATTTATATCCAAACTGTCCGGCATAACCTACAAACACTACTGCTGAAAAATAAGAAGTACCATAAGCAAAAGCAGTCAGCCAAGGCCCTACACTTCTGCCACCTAATACGAAATCGTTCACGTTTGTTGCATGTTTTCTGGAATAAAGACCTACACCAATCATCACTCCAAAGAAAATCACCAGAAAAATAATTTTTGTAATCATAATCTCTTCCTCACTTTTTACTTCACCAATTCACTTTAAAGCGTTACGCTTTAAACCGTTACACTTTAAAGTCCTAAAGCTTCTTCATTATACAAAACCCCTGCAAAAAATGCAAGGGTTTTCTAAAAATAATTTTTAATTATGTTAATCTTAACAGATTCTTTGCATTACCCGAAAATATCGCTTCTTTTTCTTCTTCTGTCAGTGGAAGTTCTTTTACCTGCTCAATATTTTTTGTCGCATTGCCCCACGGAGAATCCGTTGCAAAGAGGATTTTTTCATGATCATGCTTCTCCCAGATCTTTAAAAACATCTCCTGAGAGATATAATCAAAGGTAAATGCCGTATCAAGCCAGATATTTTCACCGGCAAGATAGTCATAGACCATCTCCCACTGCTTCCAGCCGCCCAAATGAGCCACAATCATTCTCTCCGGATGAATCACATCAATGACTTTACGCATTTTATCCGGCGGACAATGTACCGGCTCCGGAAGTCCGATATCGATCCCTGCATGGGTCAGTATGATAAGTCCCAGCTCATTTGCATATTCAATAATGCGCATAAACCGAATATCATCAATAAATACTCCCTGATAATCCGGATGAAGCTTAATTCCCGGAAGTCCAAGAGATTTGATGTACTCCAGTTTCTCTTTGTAATTCTCGCAGTCCGGATGAATGCCCCCAAAAGACAATACATTCCCTTTTGACTGCTCATTGATATTTTTTGCGAATACATTGATGCTGTCAAACTGAGAAGGTTTGGTCACCACGGGCATAATGACGGATAAATCTACACCGGACTGCTCCATAGAATGAAGCAGTCCGTTTAAAGTTCCATCTGTTGCCGCTGTAATCCCAGACCTCTTTTCTAAAAAGGGAATGTTTTTTTGCGCAATCGCATCCGGAAAAATATGTGTATGAAAATCGATAATCATGACTTATCCTTCAACTTCTGAAGCTCCAACCAGCAGCACACCTGCTGATTTTAAAACATCTGCTGATTTTTCCAGATCTGTAGTTTTGATTACGATAGTTGCATCTTCTCCGCTTGTTGCAAGGGCATACATATATTCAATGTTGATGCCTTCCTTGCTAAGCACAGAAAGACAGCTCTGAAGAGAGCCCGCTTTATGAGCCAGTTCTACTCCTAATACCGGTGTCAGCATTGCAGAAAATCCTGCTTCTTTAAGCACTTTTTTTGCTTCCTCTGAATCAGAAACGATCATTCGAAGCATTCCGTAATCACTGGTATCTGCCAAAGATAAAGAAATAATATTGATTCCATTATTTTTTAATGTTCCGAGAACCTGGTCCAAACGACCTTCTCTGTTTTCAAGAAATACTGATAACTGATTTAAAAACATAGCACCCTCCTATACAAGCTTACGTTTGTCAATAACATGAACTGCTTTACCCATGCTTCGTTCGATAGTTCTTGGTTCAACCAATGTGATTTTTGCTGAAAGTCCAATTGCCTGCTGAATCACATGACCAATCTTCTTAGACAGTTTTTCAAGTTCACGAATCTGGTCAGAGAAGAATTTTTCATCTACTTCTACCTGAACTTCTAAAGTATCCAGATTGTTTACACGGTCAACGATGAGCATGTAGTAAGGTGTTGCTTCACCCATTTCGAGAAGAGCAGCTTCTACCTGTGATGGGAATACATTTACACCACGGATAATGAGCATGTCGTCAGAACGTCCTTTGAATCTGCTGATACGAGCCAGCGTTCTGCCGCATTCACATTTATCATAGCTGATGCTTGTTAAGTCTCTTGTACGGTAACGAATAAGAGGAATACCTTCTTTTGTAAGAGTTGTAAATACAAGTTCACCGGTTTCATTTTCTGCTACAGGAGCTAATGTATTTGGATCAATGATTTCCGGTAAGAAATGATCTTCGTAAACGTGAAGACCTTTATGGTAAATACAGTCACATGCAACACCCGGTCCCATGATTTCAGAAAGTCCATAAATATCAAACGCATTGATACCAAGCTTTTCTTCAATCTGAAGACGCATCTGTTCTGTCCATGGCTCTGCACCACAGATGGCAGCTTTTAACTTAATCTTGTCAAGATCACCTTCTGCTTCTAATGTTTCAGCAATATGTAACAGATAGGATGGTGTACAAGCAATAGCTGTTGCACCAAAGTCTTTCATCATAGTTGTCAGTTTCTTTGTATTACCTGTAGACATTGGAACTACAGTTGCACCTAAGTTTTCAGCACCATAATGAGCACCAAGACCACCTGTAAACAAACCGTATCCATAAGCTACCTGAATAATATCGTCTCTGGTAAGACCCGCCTGCGCAAACGCTCTTGTTACACATTCTTTCCAAATATCGATGTCTTTTCTTGTGTAACCAACAACCGTTGCTTTTCCTGTTGTACCACTGGATGCATGAACACGCACGATCTGAGACTGTGGAACTGCAAATGTTCCAAAAGGATAGTTGTCTCTTAAATCTGCCTTTGTGGTAAATGGCAGTTTCACGATATCATCGATGGTTTCAATATCCCCCGGTTCCAGACCTAATGCCTGCATTTTTTTGCGGTAGTATTCCACGTTATGATATACGCGATCTACCTGTTTGACGAGTCGTTTACTCTGCAGATTATGCAGCTCGTCACGGCTCATACATTCTTTTGCCTCATTCCAAATCATTTTTCCTTCCTCCTAAAGCTTCACATTTATCTCTACTCGCCCTCAAAACCGAGTAAAAATGCTTTTTTATTAATTTCGATTGTTTTTGGTGGAACAGTTTTTTCAATCACGTTTAGCCATGCTTCTTTAGAGAAGTCCATATGTCTTGCTGCCATACCTAAAACAATGATGTTAAATACTTTGGAATTACCAAGCTTCAAAGCTTCTTCCATCGCATTTATTTTATATACTTTATGTTCTTTTTCAAGGTTTTCAATGATGTTGTCCGGATATTCTGCTACTCCTGTTACAACAGTGATTGGATCGATTCTCCAGTCATTTACTACGATTGCACCGTCTTTTTTCAAGAAATGTGCATATCTGAGTGCTTCCAGTCTTTCAAATGCGATGAGAACATCTGCCTGGCCTTCTTCAACGATAGGTTCCGCTACTTTTTCACCATAGCGTACAAATGTTACAACACTTCCGCCACGCTGAGCCATACCATGCACTTCTGAAAGTTTTACGTCATATCCTGCATCTACAGTGATACCGCCTAAGATACGGCTGGTTAACAGGGTTCCCTGTCCGCCAACACCTACGATCATGATGTTTTTTGTATTATTTCCCATATCTTAAACCTCCACCAGTTCGATTGCGTCAAATTTACAAAGATTCATGCAAAGACCACAGCCGTTACACATTGTTTCATCGATAGAAATTGTTCCGTCTTCATTCTTTGTAAGTGCAGGACAGCCTGGGCGTAAGCATGCGCCGCATTTCTTACATTTTTCAGGATTTGGTCTGCAAACCTTTGTATTTTTCTTTTTGTTCAGAAGAACGCATGGAGATTTTGTGATGATAACAGACACTTCATCTTTTGCTACTTCTTCTTTTACAACTCTTTCCAGTTCTTTAATATCAAATGCGTTCACTTCTACTACATTTTTGATACCCATTGCTTTGCAAAGCTCAAAAATGTTGATTGCAGGAACTTCCTGACCCATTAAAGTCTTACCGGTTGCTGCGTGATCCTGATGACCTGTCATACCTGTCGTAGAGTTATCTAAGATCATAACAGTACCTGTACCCTGATTGTAAACCATGTTCATCAGAGAGTTCACACCTGTGTGCATAAATGTAGAGTCACCAATAACAGCTACCCAGTTCTTAATGTAATCTTTGCCTTTTGCTTTTTCCATACCATGGAGAGAAGAAATACTTGCACCCATACAGATGGTTGTATCAACAACGCTCAGTGGAGCAACTGCGCCTAAGGTATAGCATCCGATATCCCCTGCAGCATGAATTTTCAGTTTATTTAATACAGAATAAACGCTTCTGTGTGGACAACCTGGGCAAAGAATTGGAGGTCTTGCAGGAACTTTTGCTGCTGCGTTTAATTCTAAGTCTTCTTTTAATACAGCCTTGCGAATCATATTTGCACTGTATTCGCCCTGTACTGTGAAGATTTCTTTACCGATACATTTGATTCCCCAAGATTTAATCTGTTCTTCAAATACCGGTTCCAGTTCTTCAAAAATGTATAATGTTTCTACTTTTGATGCAAAGTCTTCAATAAGTTTCTTTGGAAGTGGATGAACCATACCAAGTTTTAATACACTGGCATTTGGACATGCTTCTTTTACATACTGGTATGGAATACCACTGGTAATGAAACCGATTTTTGTATCGTTCATTTCCACTCTGTTAATTGGCATATCGCAGCCATCTTCAATCATTTCATTTAAACGTTTTTCAACATGTAAATGACGACCTTTTGCATTTCCTGGCATCATAACTGTTTTTGCAGGATTTCTTTCATATGGAACGTCGATTGGTTCGCATCTGTCTTCTAAAGTCACAGGTCCCTGAGAATGTGCCAGACGTGTAGTTGTACGCACGATCACCGGTGTGTCGTATTTTTCAGAAAGGTCAAAAGCATATTTTACGAAATCTTTTGCTTCCTGAGAGTCTGATGGTTCTAAAACTGGTACCATAGCTGCTCTTGCAACACATCTTGTATCCTGCTCATTCTGAGAAGAATAAAGACCTGGATCGTCTGCTGCTACTAATACAAGACCACCATTTACACCAATGTAAGATACTGTGTAGAGTGGGTCAGAGGCTACGTTCACACCTACATGTTTCATGGATGCCATAGAACGAACACCACTGATAGATGCACCGATTGCAACTTCCATAGCTACCTTTTCATTTGGTGACCATTCTGCATAAATTTCAGGATATTTTACGATATTTTCGCTGATTTCCGTACTTGGAGTTCCCGGATAAGCAGCTGAGACTTTTACGCCAGCCTCATAAGCACCTCTGGCAATGGCTTCATTGCCAAGCATGATTTTCACTTCACTCATTTTTTCACTTACCTCTCTATTTTTAAAGGACTAACCCATATTCTGATCTGCAATCAGTTTGTCTGCACCATATTTTTCACGAAGCTTTGGTTTTTCGATCTTTCCGGTCGGGTTACGTGGAACCTCTGCAAAAATAATCTTGTGCGGACGTTTGTATCTTGGTAATGCCTTACAGAATTCATCCAGTTCTTCTGGTTTCATTAAGACACCTTCTTTGATCTGAACGATTGCTGCTGCAATTTCACCAAGACGTTTGTGTGGAAGACCGATAACTGCAACATCATGTACTTTAGGATTTGTACGGATGAAGTCTTCAATCTGTACCGGATACAAGTTTTCACCACCGCTGATGATAACATCTTTCTTACGGTCTACTAAGAAAATGAATCCATCTTCGTCTTCCTGTGCCATATCTCCTGTAAATAACCATCCGTCTGCAAGAACTTCGTTGGTCGCTTTTTCATCACGGTAATAGCATGTCATGACACCAGGTCCCTTAACAGCAAGTTCCCCAACTTCGCCTTTTGCCACGGTATTTCTATTTTCATCTACAATCTTAACTTCCCATCCAAAGCCCGGTTTACCAATAGCACCAACCTTATGAATATTTTCCACTCCTAAATGTACACAGCCCGGTCCAATAGATTCTGACAGACCGTAGTTTGTATCGTACTGGTGGTTCGGGAAGATACTCTTCCATTTTTTGATCAAACTCTGTGGAACCGGCTGAGCTCCAATGTGCATCAGTCTCCACTGATCTAATTCATAATCATCAAGATTTACTCTTCCGCTTTCAATGGCTTCCAGCATATCCTGTGCCCATGGAACTAAGAGCCATACGATGGTACATTTTTCCTTAGATGCTGCTTCTAAGATAAATTCCGGTGCAGTACCTTTTAAGAGAACTGCTTTCCCGCCGGAAATCAAGCTTCCAAACCAATGCATTTTCGCACCTGTATGATACAACGGTGGAATGCAAAGGAATACATCATCTTTTGTCTGTCCATGGTGATTTTGTTCTACCATGCAGGAATGTAACAACGCTTTGTGTTTATGTAAAATAGCCTTCGGGAAACCTGTGGTTCCGGAAGAGAAATAAATTGCCGCATAATCTTCGTCTGTTAATGCAACCATTGGCGACTGGCTGGAGCAGTTTGCTGATAAAGAATTGTAATCATCTGCAAAGCTTGGACAACCTTCTCCAACGTAGATCAAAAGACGACCTTTGCTGATACGGTCTGCGATTTCTTCCACACGACCGATAAATGGATTGCTGAATACCAAAATATCAACTTCTGCCAGATTCACACAGTATTCAATTTCATCTGATGAATAACGGAAGTTTAATGGTACTGCCAACGCACCTGTTTTTAAAATACCAAAATAAATTGGAAGCCATTCCAGACCATTCATCATCAGAATCGCTACTTTATCACCTTTTTTTACACCTCTCTGAAGTAAAAGGTTTGCAAAACGGTTCGCTTTTTCATTAAAAACGCCCCAGGTAATTTCTCTTCTGTAGCTGGTCTTTGGAGTAGGCTCGATCAGTTCGTATTCTTTCCAGGTAACCCTTCTGTCTTCTTTGATCTCAGGGTTAATTTCCACCAACGCAATGTCATTTGGAAATTCTCTGGCATTTCTCTCCAAAAAATCTGTAATAATCATAATGTTCTCCTCATCTATCTCTTTATATTTTAGCACGTTAAATTGTAACACTTTAAACCAATGAATTGATTATATCAAAACTTTTGTTTTCGGTCAACCAATCAACGACTAAAATTTTCCTGTTTTTTCTTATAATTTACGATAATAATTCCGACACATACAAACATTAACGCAATCAATGTCTTTAACTGGAAACTTGTACTCTCTCCTAAAATAACCGCCGATAATATTACACCAAAGATCGGTGTACAAAAGCCAAAAACTGCAACTTTTGAAACCGGATTATATTTTAACAACAAGCTCCATAAGGTATAAGCACCTGCTGAAATAAACGCCATATATAATAGAAGTAAAATGCCTTGGAATGTTACAACATTCAATCTTCCTCCCATAGCCAGACCTGCTAAAATCATGATGAGACCACCTGCTGCGAACTGATAGCCGCTAAGCATCACCGGATTTTCATCTTTTCCATAAATTTTAATCAGAACCGATGATAACGCATAAGCAAAAGCAGAAATCATGAGAAATCCATCCCCAAGGAATGTAAAACTCATGTCAAATTCACCGCCCAGATTCACGATAATCACACCTGCAAATCCAATGATACATCCAATCAATTTCTGCCTATCCAGTTTCTCCAATCTAAACAAAAGACAAGATACTAAAATTGTAAAGAATACATTCACTGCATTTACAATAGAACCTTTCACACCGGTAATATGTGCTAACCCAATATAAAAGAAAATATATTGAAGTACTGTCTGAAACATGCACAATTTCAATACTTTCGGGATTGCTGTCTTTGACGGTTTCAAAAGTTTTCCCTGCATCATGGAACCTGCCAAAATTACCAGAATTCCTGCCAGTGTAAAGCGAATACCTGCAAATAAAATCTGTGAGCTGCTATCCCCTGATGGAATATCAAATAACTGATAACCTAATTTAATACATGGAAATGCACTCCCCCATAACAGACAGCACAGCACTGCCACAATTACAACCATTGTCGGCTTTTCAAGCAAACTTTTGTTTTTATTCATCCTTTTTCCCCTTATACTCAGAAAGAACCAGTCCTAAAATTGCAAGAATCGTTCCTGCCGCTGACATCCATGTAATCGGTTCTTTCAAGAACAATGCAGATGCCACGATGGTGATTACAGGAATCAGATAAATATAAATGCTCGTTTTCACTGCGCCCAGCGCCTTCACAGCATAATTCCATGAAACAAAACAGGTAGCTGATGCACATAACCCTAAATACAAATAATTTAATAAGTACTTAGGCTCCATCAGTGTCTTAAAATCCGGTTGAAAATCAAAGAAAAACAGTGTTGGAATCATGAATATAATTCCATAAATAAATATTTTTCTGGTTGTCTGGATAACAGAATAACCATACTCTCCAATCTTTTTTGAAAGAATCGAATAGCATCCCCAAACAAACGCGCACCCCAGACACAGGAAGTCCCCGATTGGATTAAGCTGTAATTTTGCCCCATTAAAACTAATTAAGGCAATCCCAATCATTGCAACTACAAACCCAAGGAAGAAATTAACTCTCATTTTTCCCTCTTCTTTTAAGAAGATGCTGGCCAGAATCACGGTAAAAAACGGAGATACTGACACAATGACACCAACATTCGATGCCATGGTAAGGTTCAGTGCAATATTTTCCATCAGATAATACATGGTAATCCCGGTAAGTCCCGCCGCCGCAAAAGTCAGCTCCTGCTTGAGCGTTACTCCTTTTAATGGATGCGGATATACAATAAAAAGAGCCATCAATCCCAAAAGCAGGCGGACAAACAAAATTTCCACCGGTTGAAAGCCTGTCAGTAATACTTTCGTGGAAATGAAGGTTGTTCCCCATACAATAATGGTAAAGATGGCTGCAATATGTCCTAATAATCTTTTGTTTTCCATAATCTCTCCTCCGACATACAAAGGGTATTATACATTATCGTGGTAAAGAATGGAAGTGTTAAATCTCAAAAAAGCGGAGGCATTACACCCCCGCTCACAAAATTCTACAGACCCTTCATCCGTTTTTCAACTTCTGCCTTTGTCGGCATCGCTGGAATTGCCCCGCGCTTTTCCACACAAAGACTGGCAACTGCATTTCCATAATCAGCAAACGCTGCGACTTCTTTCAACGAGACTTCGCAAGGCTTCTTTCCGCTTTCTAAAAGCTGACTTAAAAAGCCACCCCAGAATGAATCTCCGGCGCCCGTCGTATCCACCATTTGAACCTGATACCCTTTCACGTGTTCACATCCTTCTTTGGTACAAATCAGTGCACCATCTGCACCTAATGTAACTGCAACGATTGAGATACCATTTTCTAACAGTTTTTTCGCTGCCATTTCCGGGTCTGAGATACCGGTTAAAAGTTCTGTTTCTTCATCAGAAAGCTTCATCACATCCACATAGGACAATACCGAACGCATTCCCTCAATCGCTTTTTCCCTGCTATCCCATAGAGGTGCACGGTAATTGGGGTCATAAGAAATGATACATCCATATTCCTTTGCCAGTTCTAAAGCATAAAAAGTTGCACTTTTCACCGGTTCTGATGTAAGCGAAAGAGACCCTATATGAAACACCTTGCTATTTGCAATCAGGTCTTTTCTAATTTCCTCTTTTGTCAGACAAGTATCCGCTCCTGGTTTTCTCGCAAAGGAAAAACTTCTTTCACCGGAATCAGACAATGCCACAAATGCAAGTGTTGTAAACGCATTCTCATCTTCCAGAAGTCCATCCGTACAAATATCATTTTCTTCTAAAACACTTTTTAAGAATGCTCCATGCATGTCTTTTCCAACTTTTCCGATAAATGCAGTCTTTTTGCCACATTTGCTTAAACATGTAAGCACATTGGCCGGTGCTCCTCCCGGATTCTGTTCAAAAATTCTCTGACCCGCTACGGACTTTCCACACGGAGTAAAATCAATTAAAATCTCACCTAAAGCAGTCACATCAAACATATGCGTAACCTCCACTACTTATATTCGAAAACTATACGTATACTATAACATATAAGATACTTTTAAGCAAAAATAACAGAGGCATTACACCTCTGCTATTAATACTTTCTTTGTAAACTTTTTCGCTTTATCCTTACATTTTCCACAAGCCTTTCCAACTTTGGTTGCCTGTTTTACTTCTTTAAATGAAGTTGCACCATTCTCTATGGCATGAATAATATCACCCTTGGTAATTTTGTAGCAGGGACAAATCACTTTTTCCGGATTCATACTAAAGTACCAGGGATGGAGCTGCATAGACGCGTGCTCCAAGCTCGTTATCAAGCATGTACAGACTCTTTGGATCATCGCCGAACAACTCAAATTTTTTTACTAAACTATCTGCGTTTGTTTCTTCTTCGCCCTGCTCTTTTACAAACCAGTCTAAAAACTGCATCGTACGGAAATCTTTTACCGAATATGCTGCATCATAAATATTGTGGATAAGACTTGTTACATACTGCTCATGTTTTAACCCTTCTTCCAGAACCGCTTTTGCACTTACCAGTTCTACTCCTGGTTTTGCAATCGCTTCCAACTCAATCTTTTCACCATTGTTCTGCAGATACTGCACAAACAGCATTGCATGGTCTCTTTCTTCCTGTGCCTGAATTTTGTACCAATTGCCAAAACCATCTAATCCTTTATCGTAATAATAATTCGAAAAATCAAGGTAAAGGTACGCCGAATAAAATTCTTTATTAATCTGCTGATTTAATAATTCTACAACTTTTTTATCTAACATATTTAATCCTCCTGGATGTGTTGTTGTTTTGTTTTTTGTTGAGGTTATCATACGATATTTTATGTGGTTGTTCCGTGACAATATCACCGATTTTCCATAATTTTACATAGAAAAAGGAGAGAAGGAACTCAGTTCAAATACAATATTATCCCTTCTGCAATGCCCTCAGCCAGTTTCTTTTGATACTCCTTATCTTTTAGCAATTCACACTCCGTAGAATTTGTCAAAAACCCTGTTTCAATCAACACCGCTGGCATTGTGGTTCTTACAAGAACTGTATAATCGGCTGTTTTTACACCTCTATCCTCTGCTTCTGTATAATCTATTACTGCATTCTGTATCAACTCTGCCAGCTTTTTGTCTGCGTCTCCTTTTTGTTCTGTGAAAAAGGTTTCGATTCCTTTCCCCTCACCATCTTCTGACGAATTACAATGAATGCTTACATAAACTTTCGCATTTCTTCGATTTGCAATTTCAGGACGTTCTGTAAGTTCTATAAAACGGTCCTCCTCCCGTATCATTTTCACCTTATAACCGGATTCTTCTAAAATTTCCTGGACCATTCTGGCGATTTCCAGTGTAATTTCTTTTTCGATGGCATCACTATTATTTGCTCCAGGATCTTTTCCACCGTGTCCCGCATCAAGAACAATATCTGCCTGATTATAAATATTTATATAGGAATGTCTCACAATGAAAAACCCTATCAATAATGCTAGTAAAATCGTTACGATTAACAGCATAAGCAAAATAAATCTCATGATTCTTTTTCTTCGTCTTCGTTTTCTTCTTTTGTTTCTCTCCATGATAAAAAGCCCCCTACATTACACCAGTGTAATACAGAAAGCTTTTCATTTTCTCAATAGAAACTTAATTTTTTCTTAAATCTTTTGTCTAATCATGTCGTTTATGCTAAAATAATTATGTAATCATATGTAGGGGGGAGCACACTAACAAATTATCACTAAATAGGAGGTATATGTTAGTGAGCAACAACTATGACACTGTGTTTCGCACACTTGTGAATGATTGTCCTGATCTACTCATTCCGTTTGTTAACGAAGTGTTTGGAGAACACTTCTCAAGCGAAACACCAATTATTTTCCATCCAAATGAACATTTTATTAATCAAACGGATGGTAATCTTTCTGAGCGAATCACTGATACTTGTTTTGAAATCCTAGGTGATATTCCCAAAAAATATCATATAGAATGTCAAAGTACAGCTGACAACAGCATGTTAATTCGAATGTTCGAATACGGTGCTCAGATTGCCTTGGATCAAGGGGAATTAAAGGAAAATATTTTGACTGTAAATTTTCCTAATTCTGCTGTTTTATATCTGCGATGTACAAAAAATACACCAGATAAAATACGTGTAATTATTAACACACCTGCCGGAAAATTGAACTACGAAGTTGCAGTTGTTAAAATCCACAGCTACACCTTAGAAGAAATTTTCCATAAAAAGCTATTATTTTTAATTCCATTCTATATCTTTACACATGAAAGTCTTTTTTCAGTGTATAATGATAATGAAGAACAATTAAAAATTCTCAAAGCAGAATATCAATTGATTCAAAACAAGTTAGAAAAATTATCCATCACCGGTGAAATTACTGAATACACAAAGCGAATTCTCGCTGAATTGTCTGTTGCAGTAATTAATTATCTCGCCAAAAATTATGCCAAAGTGCAGAAAGGAGTCTCAAATATTATGTTAGGTGCAACCATTGAAACCAATGCTAAAAAATTATTAAATCAAGGTATCTCCCAGGGTATTTCTCAAGGTGTTGTTCAGGGAAAACTCGACACAATACTTGAATTACTCCGAGAAGGTCTTATTTCCATCTCCACTGCAGCACAAAAGCTTGACCTCAGTGAAGAGGAAGTTAAAAAAATGCTCAAATAATTATAGCACATGAATTTTCTACATAACTATCAACAGGCTTGCAGGTATAATGTACCTACAAGCCTGTATTTTCATTCAGCCACTATTTGTATTTACTAAAATCTATTTTTTCAAATGTAATGGAATCTTCCCCGAGTCCTGTTTTACGGTTAATTTCGAATCTTCCTCTTGTTACCCCATGACTACTTTCCTCATCTGAAATAATATCATAGAGCCAGATTCTAAAGGTATCCGCAGAGAATTCAACCTCGTAATATTCAGGATTCCATGAAGTTTCTTCTGTTATATAGTTATAAGCCATTTTTATCAGCTCTTCATCACTATATTCAATCTTTATACTACTGTCCGTAATATTTTCAATGTTTTCTTTCGTTAATCTCAAAAGCGGGATTTGAATCACCTCAGTATCTTTTAAATAAGAATCTCTCCATTTTTCATAGGCTTCTGCATCCATTGGGTTCTGATATTCATAAGTATCATTTGTCATAATGTAATATAAAAGTCCATCACCATCTATATCCGCCTCTTTTGGGAATTCAATACCTTCATATTCACTACGATATGCCTGTTCCCATGCATCAACATCTGCTGTTTTAATATAGCAATCATTTTCACTATCATACTGATATAGTGCATATGGCCAGAACTCTTCAGACATACTTGCAAGCCCGTGATTATGTGATTTTTTAGCTTCAATCATACCATTTGAATAAAACGTTACCCCTAGATATTCAGAAAACTCTTCCTGCAAATCACCTGAAATTTCATCATATCCATAAATCTTAAAAGCATTACCAGCCATGCTTGTCGTCCAATAGCTGATAAGCAGTTCATTCTTTCCATCTGCATCTACATCATAGATTGCAAAATGATTTTCACTAATGTCATAAAATTCATCATACCCATAGTTTACTCCATCTGGAAATGTATGTGTATTCCTAATTCTGTATAATGTTGCTTTGTAAGCATCAGCCATCGACATGCTATCATCTTCTAAATAATATTCTTCCTCAGGCTCATCCTTAGCTGCATATTTCTCATTGTACTCATCAATAGGCAATTCCTCTGGTTCTATCTCTACTAATTCATAATCAAGGTTTATCCAGTATTTCTCAAGATTAGCAGAAGTTTGATATCCAAAATTTCCTGCTTTTGAGCATAAGCTCGGAATGCCTCCCGAATTATAATATTCTAAATCATATTCCTTTCCATCTGACAATACAAAAATAAATCTAGTCACAGAACCACCAGTCATAGGCTCAGATTCTTTCTTCTTATCTCTGACTTTAGTGTTTTGAAGTTCCTTATATAATTCTACAATATCTTCTCGTCCAGTAATAATTTTACACTCTTCCGCTGCCAGAACGCCTTCATAATGATACATTTCGACTTGTACAATGTCTGATTCAACAAATGGATATGTAATATGTTTAGAATCCTTATTTCTTATAAGTGTGACCACTGCCGTAAGTATAATCACAAAGACGATTATGTATTTTTTCTTCATCCATCTACCTCATGAAAAGAAATTATTCTGCAACGTCAAATTCCACAAAATGCACAGCGGTAGTAAAATCCCCCGGTTCAGCGAGATTCATGACAGGTTTTGACATGCGATACTTTCCAGGTACAAGTTCACCATACAGCCATTCCCAGTTGACATCCCATTCTACGGTATCTTCCAATGGTATAATCCAAGCTTCATCCGTCCATGCAACTTCTGTATCTTTTGGAAGATATTCTATCGTCTCCCAATTACCTTCAACGTATCTTGACAATGAGTAAGAACTTCCAGAGAATAATTCACCGATTGATTCTCCACCACTTTGTTCACATACTAAAGTCAAGCCTTTCGATATTACATTTTTTACAGTTAGAGTAATTCCAAAGTCTGATGTTTCTATTTTTGGAACGCTCTTTTTAGCTGGAGCTGTTACAATTTTACCATTATCATCTATCCAGAAGATTGAAACAACCTGTTCTAAGTGCACTGATTCTTTATCGTTTGTTCCGCCAACATAAACAACTCTAATCAAATCCCCTACCTCTAAGTTTGGAACTTCTTCTGTTGAAAGCGTATTTGTGTCAAACGCCACTTCACATCCTTCAAATATCCAACCACTTTCACATTCTGTGCATTCTGTTAAAATCTCATTACCATTTACTTCTAATACAACTGCATTAAAGAAGTCTTGACTTGCCTTGTTTGGGATTCTTACTTCGACACCTTCAACTTCTACCGATACTGCAACAGGTCCTTTATCCGAATCATTTTGCACTGCTACACCAATTTTGAACCATTCATTTTTCACATTAGATGTGTCAAATTCAACTGGCATTCCGTATGTTAAATACTCAGCCACATAGCCAGTTTCCACGTTCTTATTGACTGGTTTTAAAATCACTTCTGTATCACCCAGACCAGCACCAGACCATATTTTTACTTTGTTTCCAGTTGGACAAATCTCTTCATCCGAATATACAAATGCTTCTGTACTTCCCGCTGGTACTAAAATTTCTATTTCGAATTTTTCTTTTTTTCCACAGCCAACAAAGGATAAAATGCATAGAATTGATACTATTGTTAATATGTATTTTTTCATAGTTTCTCTCCCTTATTTGTTTCTTAACAATGAACTTATTTCTTTTTCTACAGAATCTGTTACTTTATAAAATTTACCATCAAAAGATATGATATCTGATGTTATCCCTAAAGAATGCACCGTTTCACTCGTTTGTATTTCAAACTGATACCATCCTTCTATCCAAGGATTTTCTATTTCTTCATAATTCATTTCCATAAAAATCTGTTGAATTTTTTCCAATTTTTCATTGTCAGAAGTTTTATATACATTCTCATCAAAATCATAGAAAATCAATTCTATTACATTTTCCCAAAACTCATCGCTATCTAATGTACTGTCATTTTTGTTCTTATCTGTATCCAGTCGTGAAAGAAGGTTATTAGCATAACTATTCAATGTTTCACCTGGTTCCATATCTTCTACTGTTTCTTCGGATGTTTCTGCTTTGCATAGATACCATTCGTTCTCATACAATATTGCAATACCGCCTTCAACCTTTGCGTATGGAGCACCGATTATATCTTTGCTGATGTTTGATTCTCCGTCTTTTTTCGGAATCGTATCTGTGTAAGACTCTACATATCCTATAATTGCACTTTCATCAACTTCCGCTGGCATGGGTTGATATGATTTTTCATAAAAAACACCATCTACAAGAATGCCTTGTATATCCATTGTCTCTTTACCTTCGCCACATCCTACAGACGATAAAATGCATAGAATTGATACTAAAATCAATATGTATTTTTTCATAATTGTACGACTCCCCCTTTATCGACTACTCCTTTATTACCTTATTGATTACAAAGTGTCCTTCCAATCCATCCATTTTCTATATTTTACCATAATAAAGACGTGCTGTTTTTTAAGATTTCTTAAAGAATCCCTTGTTTAGTGACTTTCTCACTGTTAAATTGATGAAATCTGTTAAATTTAACATAGTAATGTAAAACGAAGGAGATTTGTCAATGAACAACTTTGTTGTAAAAGAATATTTAAGTTTAAAAATGCCATCTGAGGATTTGCCAATCAGTGATCACCAGAGAATTTTATTGGCTTTGAATTCCATTGGATATGAAAATATACAGTTTCCATTATCAGCTGTCAGAAAATTATACCCGCTCTGCCGTGATGCAGGATTTGATATTACTGTGACTTTGGTTCACCGGGAATATGACTGGGTGGTGACAGACGTTGAAGCCGGGGATACAACAAAAGTACTTTACGGCCTTGCGGTTGATTATGGTTCTACAGCCATTATTATGCAAATGATTGATTTAAACTCTGGGAAAGTAATTTGGGAAGAAAAAGAAGAAAATGGACAAATTCCGTATGGAACGGACATTTTGACCCGTATTATCTATTCTCTGGAAAATGAAGAACATCGGAAAGAGCTGCAAAAAGTAACTGTTTCAACATTCCATAAGATTATGAGGCGCTTAACAGAAAAGACAGGCATCGATGCTTTAAAACTGCCTTTGATGGTTCTCTCCGGAAACACCACAATGATTCATTTTCTTATGGAATTAGATGCATGGACAGTGTTTGCTGCTCCTTATTCACCAGTTACCACTGCTCCTGGCTTCTTATGGGGAAATGAACTTGGCATGGAATTTCAAGGGCTGATCTATACAATTCCGGCTGCGTCTAATTATGTTGGTGGAGATATTATCAGTGGGTTACTGCACCTTGATATCCATAAACAAGACCAAACACAGATGTTTTTTGACATTGGTACTAACGGAGAGCTTGTGATTGGCAATAAAGACTGGATGATCGCAGGCGCTGGCGCCGCAGGTCCTGCACTGGAAGGCTATATCAGCCGTTATGGAATGCGGGCTTCTGCAGGTGCTATTGATCATATAACCATTTCAAACAATGAATTATCTTATACCACGGTTGCAGATGCAAAACCTGTAGGAATTTGTGGAAGCGGGATTATCGATTTGCTTGCTCAAATGAGACTTCATGGATGGATTAATATTGCCGGGAAACTGGAACCGACTGCATCTAACAGAATTATCCAGCACCCGGAAGAAGAACAATATGTGGTTATTTATGCGTATGCAGAAGAATCCGGTTCAGAAAAAGATCTCTATTTTTCACAATTAGATATAGATCAATATCTGGACACAAAGGCTGCCGCCTATACGATGGTTGATTGTTTACTGGAATATGCAGGAATTTCATCTTCAGATTTGGAACATTGCTATTTATCTGGTGCTTTTTCCGCATACTCAAATTTAGAATCTGCCATTACAATCGGTATTTTTCCTGATTTGGAAAGAAATCGATACTCGGTAATCAAAAATTCCTCTCTGGAAGGAGCCAAAACATTACTTCTTGATTACACAAAGCTTGAAGAAGCAAAA
>JBGVRS010000048.1:0-15461 GCA_045128635.1 Lachnospiraceae bacterium | reverse complement strand
GACATTCATTTCACTCTTTTCATTCTGTATGCCATAAATATAGGCGTAACATTTCGCCTGTGCCAGATGCACCTGCACCGGTTCTTTTAAATATTCAAGACTCTTATAAATTCCTTTAATCTCATCAATGGTTACGGGATTTCCATCGATAATGCCGTCCGCACGGCCTTCCACCTGAAGATCAAACTTCTCCATTGGAGTCAGATGCTTTAATGTCACTTCTGCATGATAATCAGACCCCATGCTTCGCTGTATCTTTCGATGAATTCTGGCACCTGCCAGCATGCTTTCTGCATCTTTTTTACCACCCACACGATTATCAATATCGCCGGAGCGCAAAATAAATTCCACCAGTTCTCTTACTGAAATTTTAATCAGTTCCCGTTCCATGATTGAAGTTCCTTTCTATTCCTTGAACTCTGTCATTTTATCACGGAATTTTAACGGCAACAACTGCTTTTGCAGACTCTCATTCTTTCTCGCTTCTATGGAAATGCTTTTCGTAAACGCTTTCCACATGGCACGATAATCATCTTCTTCCATGGACAACTGACTGCGCACTTCTTCTGCAATCTTCATATCCTCAAGAATCATCCATCCCTTGCCAGCTCTGTGAATGGCAAACTTATCTCTTCTCTCATCGTAAATGATCCAGTTTTCCTCCGGATATCGGTTGGCAAAATGAGGCGCAATAAACGGCAGTACCTCATTCTCAGGTTTAATATCCGCATAGAGAATTCCCCCTGCAAGCTCGGTAAATCGCACGAACCCCATAAATCGATGGGCTTCATTCCAGGTCTTTTTTGCAAGATCTATGACCGTACAGACGTAATCCTTTGTCTGACAGTTCATGACATTCTGCTTCTTTGGCAAATGCAGCCCTAAAACGATGGTCTTGAAAATCGCATTGGCTTTTCGCTTATCCCAGCTGGCCGCCGCCTGACAAATACGTTCGTGGGCTTCCAGACCAAGCTCTCGCCGAATGGTCCGAAGGACTTTTTCTGACTTTTCCGTATCCGGTTCTACTTCTACATACTCTGCAAAAAGTTCCCGATCCATTTCTTCTTCCATTTGTAGTTTTACATTCTCATATCCCAGTCTGCTGGCGTACGCATCATACACACCGGTCATGATACCGTCCAGACTGTTCTTGCATAAAAAGATTGTCATCGAACAATGATAGCTGTTTGTAGGTCACATTTTCAGTTAAATGCGCCGGCAGCTTCTCCTTTACTCCTAATAATTGTCTTGTAATAAAATCTTCCTCGATTTTCAGAGGATACATTTGTTTCCCTTTACAGGTAATAAAATAAATGGCACGTTTTAGAACCACGCCGATGCGCTTTAAGTCCGGAAAATCCAACGTACCTGTTTTGCGTGCCTTTACGATACGCTGGGCTGATCTGTTACCGATTCCTGGAACTCGTAAAAGAGTATGGTAGTCAGCAGTGTTTACTTCTACCGGGAAACATTCCAGATGTCGCAACGCCCAATCACACTTTGGATCAAAATAAACGTTAAAATTCGGATTCTTTTCACTGAGAAGTTCCTTTGCTTCGAATTCATAAAAACGTAGTAACCAGTCCGCCTGATAGAGTCGGTGTTCCCTAAGAAGTGGAGGTCCATCCATGGTTGCAGGAAGCTGCTTATCCTGATTTACATTAACAAAAGCCGAATAAAACACACGCTTTAGGTCAAATTTCTGATACAGAGATTCCGCCACAGATACGATTTCCAAATCTGACTCTCTCGTCGCTCCGATGATCATCTGGGTAGATTGTCCCGCAGGTACAAACTTCGGCGCTCCACGGTATAACATCAGTTCATTTTTATTTTCTTCCCTACGAAGCTGAACCTGTCGCATAGGTGTCAGAATCGCTTTTCTGGATTTATTTGGCGCCAGTGCCTTTAAACTCTCTGCCGTTGGCAGTTCCAGATTCACGCTCATACGGTCTGCATAAAATCCCGCAAGCTCAATCAGCCTCTCATCCGCCCCCGGAATCGCTTTCACATGAATATATCCATGAAAATGATGAACTTCCCGAAGCATCTTAAGTGTCTTGCAAATTAATTCCATAGTATAATCCGGACTTTTTAATATTCCGGAGCTAAGGAACAGACCTTCGATATAATTTCTTCGATAAAAACCGATTACCAGCTCACAGACTTCCTCCGGCGTAAAACTGGTGCGCACCACATCATTGGATGCACGGTTAATACAGTATTTGCAGTTATAGATGCATTCATTGGTGAAGAGAATCTTCAATAACGAAATACAGCGTCCATCTGCCGAAAAGCTGTGGCAGATACCTGCCTCAATGGAGTTCCCGATGCCGGAGCCGGGATTTTTCTTTGCTACACCGCTGGATGTGCAGGCTACGTCATATTTGGCTGCGTCGGAGAGGATTTTCAGCTTTTCCATGAGGGGAAGCTCGATGGAGACTCTTTTTGTATGGATAGTTTGTATATGTGGTTCTATTTGAAATGTTTGATTTGTAATTTCTTTCATAACACTAAATCTTCCTGCTGTAACATTTCGTCCATTATCGGATGATATATATTTGTCTTTTCGATTTTTATAATTGAACAGACTTTAGATCCTGCATCCTTACTGGATGTTCCACACTGATATACTTGTTCATTTTCTGTTCCATAATCGATAAAAATACAGCGATCATGCCATTCATTATTTGGCTTTAAGTAAAGTTGGGGATATGTTTCATTAAAATCAGTTACAACAGCAGGAGTTAATCTTTGTTGTTTATTACAGGCATTTCTTGTAAAAAGGATAACTACAACACTTTCTTGTTTATGAGATAGCAATTGAAGAGTTTTTTCACATACGTAATCATCAACAATCATTATGGTCTTTTGAGCTTTTTTGTAAATATCGATATAGAGTATATCCGCCTCAAATTTTTGTCCTTTGAAAATGATAAACTCCTTCAAATTCTGTTCGTTGATGAAATTATCACTTAGCGTATGAAGTTCATCCTTTATATCAGAAATTTGTTTATCTATACGCTGTTCAAATGCTGCCACATGCCCTTTTAAATATGACAAATGCTCTGATATGACATTTATTTCGCTTCTAGTAACAAATAGCGGATTTTGCTGGATATAATGTCTCATTTCTTTAAATGCTCGCATAATAGCAATACTTTGTTGGACAGCAAGCTCCTTTTTTAACACCGTTGTAAGCATATATACTCCTTGTTCTGTGAATACATGTGGTAGGGCACGACTCTTAGATTCAATATTTGCGGTCACAAATTGTGACCGCAAACTATCCACTTCATCCTTAGTCAGTTGAAACATAAAATCTTCTGGAAATCTTTCCTTATTGCGACTAACCTGTTGATTTAAAGCTTTAACTGTATAGCCATAGGCTAGTCCTTTTTTTAATTAACTTCTGCATTTAACTTTTTATTTGCACTCTCGCTTCCACCTCATAAATCGAACTAATGTTCGATTTGCTATTTTATATTAGCATAGCACAATACAAAACACAAGGGGCAATTCATATTATTTCACTCCCCCTTAAACGCAAAATAGGAGTGGAAAATTTTAAACTTTTCCACTCCCGTTACCCTCTATAATTTACTTGCTCTATTTATCCAACGTTACAGATAAAATCCCCAAAACATCTGCTACTTTTTCAAACAATGACGCATTATGTCCCACACTCATCGCAAAATGATGTGTTGGAAACTCCGCAAACCATTCATCCATATAGGAATCAGGATCTTTCTTGAATTTTACATGCGTCTGCGTATTTCCAATGGTCATAATCTGTGCATTGGTAGATTCTGCTTCTGTAATGATAAATTTCATTTTTCCATCAATTGTCTGTGTACAGCAAAGTGTTGTAATATCTCCTGCACGCACTTTCGCTTCTACAGAAACGCCTGTCCCTTGTTTTCCATGATATACCCCAAGGCCGCGAAGCAATGGTTTTCCATTTGCAATCGCCAGATGGAATGGACCGTCATGTCCAGCAACACAGGTCTTTAAATCACCTTCTCCGGCGCAAGGAATTCCTTTGGCTGTCAAGAGAGAATGTCCTACAATAAATCCAGACTGAAGTGCTTCATAATCTCCCCCCCGGAGCTCCATGATAATAATAAGCAAGACCGTCTAAATTATATTCTTTGACAAGTTTTTCCTGCGCAACCGCCACCCTTGCAGACCAGTCTAACTGTTCCGGTATTGGTTTCTTTGCCAACGGATCAGCAGAAACATCATCACTGATGATGAAAAATTCTTCGATTTCTTTTTGCTTTTCTGCTACTTCTTCCTCTATGACGGTCTCGAGCATACCATTATAATTATTTCCCAGAAAACCAAAACGGCAGTATTGTAATGCAGCTTTTACCTTTGCAGCATCTACCCACTCACCAATCTTCTGCCATGCTCTGATTGCTTCCGGTCTATTCGCTGTATTTTCATCTGTCACAGAAATTTCAGGAGTATAATCTGTCATGAAGACCTGCGAACTGATTCCAGTAAGCTTTTAATCCCATGGTATAAATACCGATTCGGGCCTTTTTCACTGCTTTGATTTTTTCCATCGTAATCTCCTTTTCTGTATACAGATATGAAAATACTATTTTTTGTACCTGCTTATATTGACATTATATTCTCATTTTTATATGATTTCATCAAATATTTGATAAAACTTCTAAAATACAGAAAGGGCTGGAAATGTTAAACAAAAATGCTCTTGACCTCTTTCTCACCTTCGGAAAAATCGGCACTTTCACCTTTGGTGGAGGCTATGCCATGATTCCTCTCATTCAGAAAGAAGTTGTTGAAACAAAACAATGGATTACAAATGATGATGTCCTGGAAATCCTCGCCATTGCAGAATCCACTCCGGGACCAATCGCCATCAATGCTGCAACCTTTGTAGGTTACCGCGTTGCCGGTACTTTTGGTGCCTTTTGTGCGACCATGGGTGTGGTATTGCCCTCCTTTTTTATTATATTAGGGCTCTCTTATGTTATTCGTGAATTTCAGGAATTAAAACCGGTGCAATATGCTTTCATGGGCATCCGTGCCGCAGTACTCGCACTGGTTATCAAAGCGCTCTGGTCCATGTATAAACAATGTCCGAAAGGGCTTGTTTCCTATGTCATTATGACGATTGCATTTATCGCAGTAGCTGTGTTTGATCTTAGCATTTTTCCGGTTATCATTGGATGTTCAATGATTGGACTTCTCTCCTCAACATTACAGGCAAGGAGGGATAAGAAATGATCTATTTAGAACTGTTATGGACATTTTTTAAAATTGGAGCCTTTACCTTTGGCGGCGGCTATGTGATGGTTCCGCTGATTCAGGCAGAAGTTGCAGCTCATGGCTGGATGGATGCCACTTCGCTGGTAAATTTTATTGCAGTCAGTGAGAGTACTCCAGGCCCTCTGGCAGTGAATGTGGCAACTTACGTGGGTGCAGAGGTTGGCGGACTCTTTGGCGCCATTTGCGCTACGTTCGGTGTGGTTTTCCCTGCTTTTGCAATTATTCTAATCGTGGCAAAATGCTATGAAGCCTTTAAAGCAAGCAAAGTAGTCAAAGGCTGTATGTCGGGGTTAAAACCTGCTGTTGTGGGGTTAATTGGAACTGCAGTCATCTCTATTGGACGGACAGTATTTACCAGCGGTTCTGTCTATGTGATGGCAGCTATTTTTGCACTGTCACTTTATCTGGCATTGAAAAAGAAAAGTCCGATTCTGATTATCTGCATTGCTGCATTACTTGGCATTGCAGTCGGATATCTGATTTTATAAAACATAAAAATACCCTCTGGTGTTTTCCAGAGGGTATTAAAAATGCTATTTTTATTTTACAATACCAACCATATCAGCTACAGTTTCAAAGCCATGTTTTTTCATATACGCTTCAATTCCGTCTACAACTTCCATGGTAATTGCCGGATTATAGAAGTTTGCTGTTCCAACAGCTACTGCACTTGCACCTGCAAGAATCATTTCAATTGCATCTTCTGCACTTGCGATACCGCCCATTCCAATGATTGGAATATTTACTGCATTTGCAACCTGGTATACCATACGAACCGCAATTGGATGAATTGCAGGGCCTGATACACCTGCTGTCTTATTTGCAACTGCAAATGTGCGACGATTTACATCAATTTTCATACCTGTCAATGTGTTGATCAGGGAAACTGCATCTGCACCGCCAGCTTCTGCTGCCTTTGCAATGGCTGTAATATCAGTTACATTTGGTGTCAGCTTCATGATGACCGGCTGTTTTGCACGTTTTTTAATTTCTGCTGTTAATGCTTCTACCTGCTTTGGATCCTGACCAAATGCAAGGAAACCTGCATTGACGTTTGGACAGGAAATATTGATTTCCATCATGTCAATTGGTTCATCTGCAAGTCGTTCCACAACTTCAAAATATTCTTCCGGTGCATGACCGCACACATTTACGATGATTTTTGTATCGTATTTTTTCAGGAAAGGAATATCTCTTTCACAAAAAAGATCAATCCCAGGATTCTGAAGCCCAATGGCGTTCATCATACCGCCGTATGTTTCAGCCACACGTGGAGTTGCATTTCCAGCCCAAGGTACATTTGCAACACCCTTTGTTGTTACCGCACCAAGCTTGTTTAAATCTACGAATTCTTCAAATTCTGCACCTGAACCAAAAGTTCCGGAAGCTACTGTTACAGGATTTTTCCATTCAACACCTGCAATGTTTACGCTCATGTTCATTAGATTTCCACCTCCGTAGATAAGAATACAGGGCCATCTTTACAGATACGTTTGTTGTGTACATTAGAATGATGATCTTTTTCTTTTGTTTTGCATACACATGCGAGACATGCGCCGATACCGCAAGCCATTCTTTCTTCCAAAGAAATATAACATTCGATACCGTTACTTTCCGCATAATTTTTAATTGCACGAAGCATTGGAGTTGGACCACAAGCGTAAATAATGTCTGCTGTCAAACCATTTTCACGGATTGCATCCATAACATTTCCTTTTGTTCCAACGCTGCCGTCTTCTGTAGAAACATAAACTGTTCCGTTTTCTTCGAACTGCTTGCTTAAAAATGTGTTCGCATCACGGTAACCCATCACAATCTGTTTTTCGCAATTTAACTGTTTTGCAAGTTCAAGGATTGGTGGTACACCGATACCGCCACCCATAAGAAACGCTTTTTTACCTTCTGCCTTGTCCAGAGGGAAACCGTTTCCTAATAGTCCGATTACCGGAATTGTATCTCCCGGCTTGCTTTCCGAAAACTGCTTTGTACCTGTGTTTTCACCTGTTACACGGTAAACCACACGTAATGCACTATTTTCTTTGTCAATTTCACAGATACTGATTGGTCTAGGAAGAAGTTTTGTTCCATCATTTGTATACATGGAAATAAACTGTCCCGGCACTGCAGTCTGCGCTGCTTCTGTGCGAAGCCACATACTGAAAATACCATCAGCAAGCATTTCCTGAGAAATTACTACTGCATTTTCTTTTCTTCTATTGTCTGCCATAAGATTCTCCTATTTCGCTGCGTTTAATGCGCCATCGATGTCCGCGATCATTGCTTCAACTGCTGCTCTGGATGCATCACCAAAGTTTTCAGCACCAAATTTAGCATAAGCTTCCTGTTTGTAAGCTGCAATGATACCACGAGAAGAGTTAACGATTGCGCCAAGTCCGTCTTCATCGAAGAAGTGTACAAGATCTTTGCCCTGTCCACCCTGTGCACCATAACCTGGTACTAAGATGAATGATTTTGGCATTACTTTACGGAGAACTTTACCCATTTCTGGATATGTTGCGCCAACAACTGCTCCGATGTAGCTGTATTTGTCACCCATGTGGTCTTCGCCCCATGCAGCAACTTTTTCACCAACTAATTCATAAAGTGGTTTGCCATCAATCAACTGATCCTGGAATTCACCTGAAGATGGGTTAGATGTTTTAACAAGGATAAATAAACCTTTCTTTTCTTCTTTACATACATCGATGAAAGGTTTTACACCGTCAGAACCAAGGTATGGGTTTACTGTTGCGAAATCTTCATGGAAACCTGCAAATGTGTTGCTTCCAACTTTTACTTTTCCAAGATGGCCTACTGCGTAAGCTGCAGATGTAGAACCGATATCACCACGTTTGATATCGCCGATAACTACTAAGTCTTTCTCCTGTGCATAGCTTACTGTTTTTTCGTAAGCGATCATTCCAGGAATACCGAACTGTTCGTACATCGCGATCTGTGGTTTTACTGCTGGAATTAAGTCATATGTTTTGTCGATAATTTCTTTATTGAACTGCCAGATAGCTTCTGCAGCACCTTCTAATGTTTCGCCGTATTCAGCGAAAGCTGCTTTCTGAACATGTTCAGGTACGTAGTTTAACATTGGGTCAAGTCCTACTACGATAGGTGCATGTGTTTTTGTAATTTTGTCTACCAGTTTGTTGATCATAACTAATCTCTCCTTTATGTTATCTTGATTTTAAAAATTCATATTCTTTTTGCATCATTGCATCATCAGGATATTTTTCCAGATACTCTGCCGCCTTTTCTCTGGCACCGGCAAAATCTCCCATTTTTTCAAGACAGGCGATTTCTTCCTGCATAAGATTTTTCAGCACACCGGATTCTCCCAGCGCAATTCCTGCCTGCAGAGTTTTCAGGGCAGATTCATAATCTTCATTGTCAAAGTAATGTCTGCCTACACTTAAAAATCCTTCTGCACTTGCTTTGTCGCTTGCAATATATTCTTCCAGAAGAATCATTGCATAATTGTGGTCTCCGGCTTTTTCATAAATGTTCGCCAGATAGAAAACAGCATCCATATTTCCTTCGCTTTTGGCTTCTTCGAAATATTCTTTTGCCTTATCAGTCTGATTTACCACATTGTAAATAATGCCTTTGATCAACGGATCTTCCGTTTCTTTCAGCACTTTATTTAAATCAGCCTCTGCCTTGTCAGCTTCTTTTGCTGCCACATAAAGCAGCCCTCTGCCAAGGTAGCCGTTTTCGTCTTCTTTTACTGCCAGAACTGCGGAATATGTATCAATGGCGCCTGTCAGATCGCCACTTCTATACTGCGCAGATGCCTTATAGTAAGCAAGATCGATTTCTTCAGCACCAACTTCCATATTGGAAAGCTTCAGCGCTTCTTCGTATTTCGCAATCGCTCCGCTATAATCCCCTGCTGCCTGTAGCTGCATACCCTCCTGCTTTAGCGTCTGCTGCTGTTCTGAAGTATCCACAGCTGTGCCGCAAGCGGACATGCAAAAACACATTGCCAAAAGCAATGCTGTCATTTTAGTTTTTTTCATCTACGTTCCTCCAATAAGATGGGTTCATAGTACATTTTAATATGAAATCAGCAGAAAGTCTACGATAATTCTGTCCAAACTTATATCCAATGATTTTTCCGGCGCTGGTGGTTACCAGTGGGAATAACAGCCACGGCTTTTTCACTTTCAAAAGATGCTTCGCAGTATTGATCACCAGACGAATCCCTTCTTTTTCGGAACGGATTCCTGCAAATACTTCCGGATGATCCACCTGGGAAACTGCCAGGTCAAAGTTTCTGTGAAACTGTTCAATCGCATTGTAATTATGAGAATGGATTACCTCTGCATCTGCCACATAAGCAATCTTATAGTCATTTTTGATTAGACCACCGGCATAGATCATATCTTCATTAAAAATGGTTCTTCTGACAAAGCCACCCTGTGCATCGTAAGTCTTTTTCTCATACATCGCACAGACGTTAGAACAGAAAAATGTCTTAATACCTAAAGTTTCCAAATCTGCTTTTGACTTTACTCTGGATTCCGCCGGATAATTAAAGCTTCTTGTATATTTTTCAATCTCGCGGCAGGTGCTGTTTGGAAGCTGACGACCGTAAGCCGCCTTCACCCTTTCATCCTGTGCAAAACCATCTAAAAGCTTTTCTACCAAAAACTCATTATTTGGCAGCGCATCCTGTGTCAGAAACAACAGATAATCCGCTTTAGAGTAGGTCGTTGCCTCATGTCTTGTTCCGCCATGGTCAAAATCCTCTTTTTTCAAAAGATGGATCTCGCACAATGGAAATTCTTTTTCAATTTCCGCTCTCCATGGTGCATCCCCGGTATTCATCAGAATAATTTTATTCAGAGGATAACTCTGATTACTTAGTCTTCTCAAAAGCTCTCTAAATTCATTTCCAGGACGATATACCGGAATAATTGCATCTACAATTTTGTTCATAAATATATTTTTCCTCAATTACACAATGAGCGAGGAAATATTCCCTCGCTCAATTTATGTTTTATTTCAAATTAATAAACACCTGTATCATTTTTAATCTTATCACTGATTTTTACGACAGTTTCAGATGGCTGATAGTCTGTTGCATCAAACAGGTAAGTATGCAGCTGTTTTACGTTATTTTCCATATCAACAGGCACTACGCAAGAGCCTGCAGAACCAACAGAATCTGTTACCACATCAAATGGGAATCCGCTTGTTCCAACGATATTGTAAGATAATCCATTTGCTGCAATCGCTAAGAGCTGATCAACAGTCATGTTTGTTGCACACATCGGGAATACTTTCTTAACGATTTCATCCAACTGTGAAACGCTCATTGTTTTTGCTTTCTTTGCGATTGTTTCTAACACTTCACGCTGTCTTTCTGTACGTTTGAAGTCATCGCCGGCTGTGTAACGGATACGGCAGTAAGATGTTGCCTGTACACCGTCTAAAGTCTGAAGACCGGTCTTTGTCAGTTTCTGTGTTTTCTTTCCTGTTACCTTGGATGTTTCAACGGTATAGTTATTTAAATGTTCGATTTCATATTCATCAACATCGATTTCGATGCCGCCAAGTAAGTCTACAACTTCGGATACTGCCAGGAAGTCTACAGACATGTAATGGTCAATCTTTAAGTCCAGGTTCATGTTCAGCATTGCAACTGCCTGTTCAGGACCGCCTACAGAATATGCTTCATTACATTTTCTGTACTTATCATTTGCAAGGTTCAAATAACTGTCACGGTAAATAGACACGATCTTTACGTCTTTTGTATCGTTGTTGATACTTGCAACCATGATTGTATCGCTTCGGTTACCCTTTCCAAGGGAACCTGCCTGTCTTGTATCAAGACCAAATAAAGCGATGTTTGTATATTCTTCCATGACTTCTAAAGTTTCTTCTGTTAGTTCATTTACTGAATCCTGAACCACTTCATCATCATAAGTAACTTTACTTAAAAGCTCTGTACGGTTCAGTACATATAAAACAACCAAAAGAACAATCAGGATTACTGCTTCGATTGCAAATGTGATCATTTTTGCTTTTTTACGTTTTTTTGCTCTTTTACTGGAACCCTTCTTTCCAGATGTTTTCTTTCCGGATGTCTTTGTTCCAGATGTTCTTTTCTTATTTGTCTCTGGCTCTCTGCTCATTCTCTATTCCTTCCTCTTACTAATACGCATTTTTGTTTATAAACCCTTTAAAAAAGGTTAAAAATATGATTTTGAAATCCAAGCCTAAGGTCCAGTTTTCAATGTAATATAAGTCGTGTTCAATACGTTTCCTAATTGAAGTATCTCCACGATAACCATTGACCTGTGCCCAACCGGTCAAGCCCGGACGTACCTGATGTTTGACCATATATCTTGGTATTTCTTCTCTAAATTTCTCAACAAAAAACGGTCTTTCCGGACGTGGTCCTACAAGACTCATATCCCCTTTCAGAATATTGAACAGCTGAGGCAGCTCATCAATACTTGTCTTTCGAATAATCTTACCGATCGGGGTAACTCGCGGATCGTTCTTTACGGTCCAGCCTTTCTTCTCTTTTTTAGGATCCTGTACTTCCATGGAACGGAATTTGTACATCATGAAAGTCTGGTTATGAAGACCTACACGCTCCTGCTTATAGATCAGTGGTCCCGGTGATGTCAGCTTAATCAGCAATGCCGTAATCAACATAATCGGCGAGAATAAAACAATTGCAAATAAAGACCCACCGATATCTACCAGTCGTTTGATCAGCGCATAAAATGTATTTGAAAGCGGCACATGGCGGATATTAACCACCGGTAGCCCTAACAAATCTTCTGTATATGGTTTCGTCGGAATAATATTGTTGTAATCCGGAATAAACTTTGTATGCACACCGGATTTTTCACATTCCGCTACGATGTGTTCCAGTTTCGAGTATTCATTTAAGCCTAAGGTAATGGCAATTTCATCTAATTCATTTGCCGGCAAAATACTTGCCAGGTCATCACAGACACCGATGACTTTGATTCCCTTATATTCTACCCCGGCTTCTACATTATCATCCAGAATTCCGCAGACTTCATATCCCCACTGAGGATTGCCTTTGATTCTGTCGATGTATTCCTCTGCTGCACGGCTGTAGCCAACCAACAGAATGTGTTTCAAATTAAATCCGCTTCTGCGAATTTTCCAGAGTACATAACGAATAAAGTTTCTAATTCCAATTCCTGCGGCAATGTTTAACCCACAGAAAATGAACAGTACCATTCGCGAAAAATCATCTGTAAATTTCGGAAATTCTTTATTAAAAATCTGTAAACAGACAATGATCGTAACTAAAACAACCAAGTTGGCCTGTGTTACATTTGCTGCTTCCAGCCTTCTTCCCTTAACACGCTTTGGCGTATACAAGTTGAATGCAAAATACACAAACAATGTATACGGAACCAGCGGAACAAGCATCCAGCAGTAATCCACAAACGTAAGACCCGGATCCCCCTTTAAAACCGGAAATCGAATAACCCATGCCAAAAGATAACATGCAATCGTTGCAATCGCATCGATAAATACGTGCAGACGATTAAAATGTCTCTGATTATCCTTAATCATAACTATCCACCTAGCTTCTCTTTAACCTTCTTGCCATATTCAGCCATAATTCCAGCTGAATCTTCACGTAATTCGGCAGATTTTTCCATAAAAATCCAACCTTTTTCCCTTCCCTGCAAAGTTTGACACCTTCGCGAAGGCCCTGTACATATTCTTTTCCAAGACCTTTTTTCAGGAAGAACAGCCACTTCACAAAAAAACCTACAAATAAGAACGGGCTGTTTAATATTATTTGCAGAAACGGCATATTTTTATAAGCAAGATATACACTGTTTCTGGATGAAAGCTTTACTTTAAAAGCATTGTGGGCAGAACCGGAAAAACCGCTTCCCACATGATATACGATCGCCTTTGGAGCATACACATTGCGATATCCATGGATTCTGGCGCGATAGCCCACATCGATATCCTCTAAATATGCAAAATGTTTTTCATCAAAATACCCCAGCGATTCCAACATTTTTTTACGATAAATTGCCGCACCGGCACAGGATGCAAAAATATTTACAGATTCGTCATAGTGCGCTACTGCACCGCCTTTTCCTCTTCCGAATGCCCAGCCAAGCGCACAGTAATAGTCACCGGCATCATCCATACGGGTTCTGTCATGGTACTGCACCATCTTTGATGAGCAGGAAAAAATTCTTTCATCTGCTTTGATGGCAGTTAAAAGTTCTTTTGTAAAATCCGGCTCTACTTCTGTATCATTATTCAGCAAAATGACATATTCACTGTCAGCCGCCTTAATTCCTGCATTTACGGCACCACAAAATCCGTAGTTCTTGTCCAATTTCAAAACGCGAACTCCCGGATAAGTGTCTAAATATTCCTGGCTGCCATCTGTGGAACCATTATCCACCACGATAACTTCCATATTGTCTATATCTTGTGCAAAGACTGCTTTTAAACAATCTTCTAAAAAATGTTTTCCATTAAAATTGGGGATTACAATTGAGACGTTTCTCATTTATCCTTCCCTTTTCAAAGTAGCCGTCGCACCCGGTACATAAGAAATGCGATAGCCTGATTTCTTCGCAAAAGAGCATAACTGAATCATCAGTTCTTCCTCTGTGACATCTGTTGTATCTGGATTCCACTGTTCAAAAAGCTCTTTTCTGACAGCAAACAAGCGGTAAGATACCCCTTCCGTATTTTGCTGTAAGATGGATTTATGGAAGTATCCTGTAAATCCTTTCTGGAGTCCTGCATCCGCATGGACAAGATTGCCATCCGAATCCGGCTCCATTCTTCCATAAAGCACTTCGCCTTTATCTGATAATATTTTTCCACCAGCCAGACCGATTCCTTTTCGCAGAACATTCACTGCAAGCTGCTGTAATCCTTCCTCACTTATCTGAGAGAGTTTTGCATCTGCAAAAATCAGCACCTCTTCTTCCGACTGTTTTTCCTTGGAAAATATTACAATTTTGTTAAATCCATTATCATAATATATAACATTTTCCGTATTTTGTCTACGCATATCAGGGCAAAAATTGTTTAATATTTTCTTAGGATCTTCTCCCTGACAGTTAAAAAACAATAATTTATCTGACAATTTTTCAGGCACTTTATAAGTTGTCTGATAAAACCCATAAAATCTTGTATCTGTTACCGTGCCGACTTCTCCACATCTTTCCAGATGGGATTCCACGGCTCTTCTTCCGGCTTCATAAGCATACAGTTTACTCATCGGATTGGTTGCAGTGGATGCTTCATGGCTTCTCCAGTGATAAAGCACCTGCGGAATATGTACAACTGATTTTGCCTTTTCTGTCAGACGAAGCACCAGATCGAAGTCCTGAGCGCCATCATATTCCGGGCGAAAACCTCCAACCTGATCAAGCAGATCCCGCTTAAACACCAGAAAATGGCAGATATAATTGTTACTGCGCAGTAAATCCGGGTTAAAATCCGGTTTGATATGCGGCTCAAAGTAGTGCTGCAGATCAAAGGACACCTTATCTTCGTCTGTGTAGATTACATCTGCTTCCGGATTCTTTGCGATTGCCATACGTACTTCATATAACGCATGGAGTTCTAAGATATCATCATGATCCAGAAGGCCAATGTAGTCTCCTGTCGCCATCTTCAAGCCTTCGTTTGTGTTTTCTGAAATTCCCTTGTTTTCAGAAAGACGCTGATATTTTACTCGTGCATCTTTGTCCGCATATTCAGCCACGATTTTCTCTACGCTGTCATCACTGCTGCCATCTGCCAACAGAAGTTCAACACGACAAAAAGTCTGTCCAAGGACAGACTCTATCATTTGTCTCAAAAATATTTCCGGCGTATGGTATGTCGGAACCACAATACTAAATGTGATGTCCTTTACAAAGTTACGCTTCTTCTGTGCTTCCAGTTCTTCAACTGTTGGAAGTGCCAGACGGCGTTCCTCTTCATACCCTTTTTGCGCCTCATTTTTGGCTTGTTTTTCTTTTACTTTATAATAAGTATTGGATATTCCATTTTTTTTGACTTCGTCATAAAGACGAGACATCAAAGAAAATATTTTTGCCATGAAAAACACTCCTAGAAAGTTACTTCTCCATCATGAGAGATTAAAGATACGGAAGTTACTG
>JBGVRS010000047.1:0-1713 GCA_045128635.1 Lachnospiraceae bacterium | reverse complement strand
AGACAGGGAGATCACCAGGCCAGGAAATATCAGCTGCCACTGACTGTGAGAAATCAGTATGACAAGGACACAGAACAGTCCTAAAACAGAGCCAGTTAACCGCATCAGAATCTGTTTTTGGAGTATAGGCGGGAAATTCTTATATGATTTCAGCATAGGAACCTCACTTACAAAAGAACGATCCGCTTTTTCTTCAGAAGAGACAGAACCAGTTTGACAACCTGGTCTCGTTTTTCGGCCCGCTCCATTTGATTTTCCAGGATATTATCGAAAATCGTATCCTTGGTATAGATGCGTTCAACCAAACGCTGAACGTTTTCCTGTCCCAGATATTTTTCTTCCGGTTCGATATCCCGTTCCATCAGATAAACCAGTTCTGCCATAGAAAGAATCAATCCGGTTTCCGTGATCCATTTCAGTGCCGTTTTCTCGTTTCTGGAAAGTCCCTTATACGGATTTCTGGATTTTGCGGGAACCAGCCGTACTTTTGTCAGAGCCCGGTACTCCCCTTCCAGAACATCTTCTGTTATAACCACCAACCCCATTCTTTCCAGCTGATTCAGTGCATTGTTTTGGAACTGATTCCTGGATGCATCAAACCCAAATCGCCCATTCAGCCACATGTAAGCCAGGTCTCCGGTTAACGTATAGTCAAAACCGCAGTGAGAAACATAGACAATATGTTCGGTGGAAGGTTTTGTTACTGCTCCCATAGAAATGTATTTCATTTTTAGTTACCTCCATTTTGATCATTTGCTAAATTACACTGATGAAACATGAAAAGTGCAATGATCAAAGGACATATAAAAGTGCAACACACATCAAAATTATTACCGCAGCGCAGATACTGATAACCAAGATGTTCTTGATCAGTTCTTTATCCATCCCCTCATTGATGCGGTCCGTGTCCGGAGGCAAGACATCATTGTAATATCCATCATAGCCATCATCAACGGCTTCACCCATGATTTCCGGGATGTTCTCGGTTTTGTCTTTCTTTGCTTTCGGTTTTTTCTGCTTTTTGGGTTTCTTTTTTGTTTTCTTTTTTGCATATTTTCCGGGTGATTTCTTATTTGAACCGGATAATGCCTTGCCACATTTGGGACAAACAGAAGCAGCGCCAGCCTTAAGCCTGGCGCTGCAGTTGGGACATAATTCCATTGTGCTATTCTCCTTTTTTCATAAAAATAAGGTGGCTCCGTCTGGACCCACCTTTTCATGCTAATAATATAACACACTTTGTTTCCCGTGTCGTTCCCTTTTTTTTCCCACTTTTTTCCCGGATTTTTCCCAGATTTTTCCCGGATTTTTCCCGGAATTTTCCCGGATTTTTCCCGCCTTTTTCACCTGTTATTAGGATGAAATCTGTCGATATATCTTTTTTATTCGTATATATGCGGCAGAAACGACTCAAAATCAGTATGGATCTCGGAAATCTCATCAAAGTCAATTGCTATATTTCCAATCTGAAGGAGCTTCCAATAAGCATCAACCTTCTCAATTGACCCGGTGAGCTGAAGATACTCTTCTTCATAGCCGTTGTAATACACCACAGTCACATTCTGCCCTTTACGCAGGTCGACCAGAATGCTGTTTATCTCTCTAATCATATCTTCAGCTAACTCCTTTTTGGGGGTTGATATTTTTTCTTTGGCTGCGATGGCTTCTTTGAGGCCACGGAGAGCATCAAAAGGCATAAATTGCTTGGCCCTT